>NZ_JBQNAZ010000036.1:0-25165 GCF_052170195.1 Tannerella sp.
CTTGTGTTTTTATCTGCCCGGTGTAAAATCTCGAGGATTTTATCTAAATTTGCGACCTAAAATCAGCTTTAGACGATTATGTACGAAAAAATTATCATTCTGGATTTCGGTTCGCAGACTACGCAGCTTATCGGTCGTCGGGTCAGAGAACTTAACACGTATTGCGAGATCGTGCCTTATAATAAATTTCCGTCTGATGCTTCGGGCATCAAAGGGGTGATTCTTTCCGGAAGTCCCTACTCGGTGAATAGTCCCGAAGCTTTTAAGGCCGACCTGAGCGCTATCCGCGGTCAATACCCTTTGCTGGGTATCTGTTACGGAGCGCAACTGCTCTCGGCCACAAGCGGAGGGCGTGTCGAATCGGCCGGTTCGCGTGAGTACGGTCGGGCGCATCTTTCGTCGCTCGACACCAACGATCCGTTGCTGACAGGCATTACTACAGGGACACAAGTCTGGATGTCGCACGGCGATACGATCACCTGCCTGCCGGAAACGTTTCGGGTGATTGCCGGTACGGATGATGTGGAAGTAGCCGCTTTTCACATCGAAGGCGAACAGACGTGGGGCGTACAGTTTCATCCCGAAGTGTTTCATTCGACCGACGGCACGAAGCTACTAGATAACTTCCTGAAAATCTGCGGATGCAAAAAGAACTGGACACCGGCTTCGTTCATCGAATCGACCGTACAGGAGTTGAAAGACATGCTCGGCAACGACAAAGTGATTCTGGCTCTTTCGGGCGGCGTAGACTCGTCCGTAACAGCCGTACTGCTTCACAAAGCCATCGGCAAAAACCTGACGTGCATTTTCGTCGATCACGGCCTGCTTCGCAAAAATGAATTCGAGACCGTATTGAAAGATTACGAACACTTGGGACTGAACGTGATCGGGATCGACGCCAAAGAAAAGTTCTACAAGGAACTGGCCGGCGTGAGCGATCCGGAAAAGAAGCGGAAGATTATCGGTAAGAATTTTATCGAGGTGTTTGATGAAGAAGCGCATAAACTTGAAGGCATTCGATGGCTCGGTCAGGGAACGATTTATCCCGACGTGATCGAATCGCTCTCCATCACCGGAACGGTCATCAAGAGCCATCACAATGTGGGCGGGCTTCCCGAAAAGATGCGACTGAAACTCGTTGAGCCTCTGCGCCTGCTCTTTAAAGACGAAGTGCGCAGCGTCGGCGCCGAATTAGGTATGATGCCGCACCTGCTCAAACGCCATCCGTTCCCGGGTCCCGGCTTGGGCATACGCATCCTTGGAGACATCACTCCCGAAAAAGTGCACATCTTGCAAGAAGCCGACTACGTGTATATTTCCCTGCTGCGCGAATGGGGACTGTATGATAAGGTATGGCAGGCCGGTGCCATTCTGCTACCCATACGGTCGGTGGGCGTGATGGGCGACGAACGCACATATGAAAACACGATCGCCCTGCGCGCGGTGACCTCGACCGACGCTATGACGGCCGACTGGGCACAGCTACCCTACGAGTTTCTGGCGAAAGTGTCGAACGAAATCATCAACAAGGTGAAAGGCGTGAACCGAGTAGTCTATGACATCAGTTCCAAACCGCCCGCAACTATTGAGTGGGAGTAAAAATATCCGATATCGAAACTAAAAGGGCGGATATCGAAGCAAAAGGGTTCGATGCCGGAACAAAGGAACAGATCATTATTATACGGTGCGGTGCATACCGCACTGAGGGTAAACTTTTCACTTTTCGCAGGTAGTTTCCGAATCTTTGCTAATTTTGCAGCCATTTAAGAAAAACATCAACATGAATCCTATTACGTCGATAACATCGAATCAGATGATAGCCAGAGAAATGCGAGACTATCTAATGATTGCTTTGGGGATGGCGCTTTACAGTATCGGATGGACGGTATTCCTGCTCCCGAACGATATTATGACAGGCGGTGTGCCCGGTATTGCCTCCATTGTCTATTTCGCTACCGGACTGAAAGTACAGTATGTGTATTTCGGAGTAAACATCTTTTTATTGTTGCTTTCGATTAAAATTCTGGGATGGAAGTTCAGTATCAAGACGATTTACGGTGTTTTTATGCTGACGTCAGCTTTGACCGTCGTACAGGAATTGACTCAGGGCATGAGACTGTTACAAAATCAGCCTTTTATGGCCTGCGTACTGGGAGCTTCGTTCTGCGGATGCGGGTTGGGTATCGCTTTCTCGGCGAACGGCAGCGCGGGAGGAACGGATATCGTAGCCGCCATCATCAACAAATACAGAGACATCACACTGGGGCGGGTGATGATGATCTGCGACACGATCATTATCACATCCAGTTATATGGTACTCAAAGACTGGGAAAAGGTGGTTTACGGCTTCGTAACGTTATACGTATGCAGCTTTATGCTTGATCAAATCGTCAACAGCGCCCGTCAGTCGGTGCAGTTTTTTATCATATCCAAACGATACGAAGAAATCGGCCGCGCGATCAACGCCATGCACCGCGGGGTGACGGTGATCGATACCGTGGGGATGTACACCGGACAGCCTCAAAAGATGATGTTCGTGCTGGCCAAGAAACGTCAATCGACAACTATTTTCCGCATCATCAACGATATTGATCCTCGCGCTTTCATTTCACAGAGCGCCGTGATCGGGGTCTATGGAGAAGGTTTCGACCATCTCAAAGTGAAGAAGAATAAACAAGCCAATCTTCCCGCAGAGAAACAGGCATAAAAAAAAGCCTCTCCCGGTCTCGCTCATTTATAGACGGAATCGGGAGAAGCTCACTCTATACATTCAAAACAGATCTATTTCTTTTTATATTTTTCCATCTCGGGCAGATACCTTTTGATGGCGGCAATGCGTGTCGCATCGCTGGGGTGTGTACTCAGCACTTCGGGCGTACCTCCGTTTCCGGCTGCCGACATTTTTTGCCAGAATGTAACGGCCACATCCGGATTATATCCGGCCATGGTCATAAACACCAAGCCCATATAATCAGCTTCCGACTCATGTTTACGGGAGTAGGGAAGAATGACGCCCAACTGTGCACCCAGTCCGAAAACGGTTGCCCCCAACTGTCGCATGGCCATCGATCTTTCACTCAACGCCGCATTGACGATAGAAGCGCCAAACTGGGTCACTAATCCCTGGCTCATACGCTCGTTACTGTGCTTGGCCACGGCATGCGCCACCTCGTGACCGACAACGACCGCCAGCTCGTCGTCTGAAGCTGTCAACCGAAGCAATCCTTCGTAGACCACGATTTTGCCGCCGGGCATACAGAAAGCATTCACTTGCTTGTCATTAATCAGATTAAACTCCCAACTGAAATGCTTCAGTTCATTCTCCAGACCGTTTTGCCTCAGATAAGTTTCGGTGGCTTCGGCAATTTTTTTGCCGACACGCACTACGGTAGCCGTTTTGTCCTTATCGGTCGATTTCTTTGCCGTCTTCATATATTGGTCATACTGCGTCAGACTGGCTGTGAGCAACTCCGAGTCGGAGACTAACAGCATCTGTCTTCTGCCCGTCAGCGGCACGGTACTGCATGAGACTGCCAGCAGTGCTACCGTGCAAAAAATAAGTATCTTTTTCATGTTGTTTTTATCTATAATTTACAATAACAGATAATTTTACGCCGTATACGTCGATGCGGATGTATCTCCTCCCTTACCGGTCCAGTTCGTATGGAAAAATTCGCCGCGCGGCCGGTCGGTGCGTTCGTAGGTATGTGCGCCGAAATAGTCGCGTTGCGCTTGCAGCAGATTGGCCGGCAAACGTTCGGTACGATAGCCGTCGAAGTAGTTGAGCGCGGCGCTCATTGACGGTACGGGGATGCCGTTCATTGCAGCGGCGGCTACGACGCGTCGCCAGCTTGCCTGCGCCGCCAGTACCTTTTCTTTGAAGAACGGGTCGAGCAGCAGGTTGGTGAGGCCGGGATTCCTGTCGAACGCTTCTTTGATTTTTCCGAGGAAAGCCGAGCGGATGATACATCCGCCGCGCCACATCAGGGCGATGCCGCCATTGTTCAGTTCCCATCCGTATGTTTTGGCAGCTTCGCGCATCAAGGCATAGCCTTGAGCATAGGATACGATCTTGGAGGCATACAGGGCTTGCCGAAGATCTTCGATAAACGCTTTTTTATCTCCGGAGAAAGAGGGTGCGGGGCAACACAATTCGTGCGAGGCTGCCACACGCTCGTCTTTTTGTGCAGACAAACAACGGGCGAACACGGCCTCGGCAATCAGGGTCAGAGGCACCCCTTCGTCGAGAGCTACGACAGCCGTCCATTTTCCGGTGCCTTTCTGACCGGCGGTGTCGAGTATCCGGTCGATGACGAACTCGCCCTCCTCGTCGCGACAGGCAAGGATGTCGCGGGTAATCTCGATCAGGTAGCTGTCCAGCTCGCCCTTGTTCCATTCCTTGAAAACTTCGTGCATCTCGAGGTTCGACAGGCCAAGCAATTCTTTCATCATCTGATATGTTTCACAAATAAGTTGCATGTCGCCATACTCGATGCCGTTGTGTACCATCTTGACGAAGTGCCCGGCACCGTCTTCGCCTACCCAGTCGCAGCAAGGCATTCCGTCGGCCTGCGCACAGACGGATTGGAAGATCGGTTTGACAAGTTCCCAGGCGGCTTTCGACCCTCCGGGCATCATCGACGGGCCGTTCAGCGCGCCCTCTTCGCCCCCCGAGACTCCGGTGCCGATATATAACAGTCCTTTGCTTTCGACGTATTTCGTGCGGCGAACGGTATCGGGGAAATGCGTATTCCCCCCGTCGATAATCACATCGCCCGGTTCGAGGAAGGAGATCAGTTGTTCGATAAAGTCGTCGACCGCCTGCCCCGCTTTGACGAGGAGCATCACCTTGCGCGGACGTTTGAGCGATCGGCAAAGTTCTTCGATCGAATGTGCCGCAATGAAATTCTTGCCCTTGCCGCGTCCGTCGACGAATTTGTCGACCTTCGCCACTGTACGGTTGAAAACGGCTACCGTAAAGCCTTTACTCTCCATATTGAGTACGAGGTTTTCGCCCATCACAGCGAGACCTATCAGTCCGATATCTGCTAATCGATTCATGTCAGTTTAATCATTTGTTATTCTTATTACATTCCGGGTAAAAAGGTCTGATTCTTTTCTGTTCGAGACCGTTTTTCACGCCTTCTCTCTTTACGAGATACCCGCAAAAGTAGTGAAAAACAGTTGGAATATCAAAAGCGGTCGCGGATTATTTTTTCGACGTTCAGCCGGTCGGAGCCGAAATAGAGCAACAGTCCGCGTGCGGAGAGGAAAATCAGAAAAGCGATCCAGAGCGCCGTATTACCGAGCCACGGCGACAAAGCATAAAAACTTGCCAGATAGAGGACGGTAGAGAGGAAAACGGTGTTGCGTAAAATCTTCGTCCGTGTGGCGCCGATCATGATGCCGTCGATCATAAACGGTACAGCCCCGATGAGCGGCACGGCAATAACCCACCCGATGTATTGTCCGGCGCAGGCAATAATCTCGTCCGAAGGGGAGAAAACCCCTAAGATATCTTTCCATCCGACGAGGTATAAGCCGACAAACAGCACGGCGATGAGGAATGCCCAGCCCATCAGCCGGCGGATAAACCGATGCAGGGTCTCAGTGTTGCGTTCGCCCACGAAACGGCCGGAAAGTGCTTCGGCCGAGTAGGCGAATCCGTCGGCCAGATAAGAGAAGAGCGTGAAGAGCTGCATCAGCAAGGCATTCGTCGTCAGTATCACGTCGCCGAAGCGTGCCGAAGCGGCCGTAAAAAACGTGTAGGCAATCACGATGCAGAATGTACGCAGAAAGATATCTTTGTTGATATGCAGGAAATGAACGAGGGGAGCCAGCTTGAGCGAATCACGGAGGTTGAAATAAGCGCTGTACGGACGATACTTCACAAGCCAGAACACCACCGCCACGATCAGCCCCGCATATTGTGCCCCGACGGTGCCCCAAGCTACCCCCGAAATGCCCATCCCCAGACCGAAAACGAATCCGACACTGAACACGATGTTGGCTACGTTCGAGAGGATGGCGATGTACATCGGCGTGCGTGCGTCCTGCATCCCGATGTACCAGCCTTGAATGGCGAAGAGAAGAACCGACGCGGGCACAGCCCAGATACGCGCGAAAATATATTCGGCAGCCAGCGCCTGCACCTTGTCGCTGCCCTGCATGAGCGCCAGCGAATACGTCCCTATCGGCTGTTGGAAGACGAGGATCAGCACCGCAAGGACCAAGGCTAACCAAACAGCTCGCACGAGCATGTTGGCACATTCGGCGTGGCGTCCCGCGCCGCAGGCTTGCGCCGTGATGCCGCTCGTACCCATGCGCAGAAAGGCGCAGTTCCAGTAGATAAAGTTGAAAATGGTAGTCCCGATCGACAAGGCCGCGATATTCGCGTCGTCGCCCAACCGGCCGGCGATAGCCGTATCGGCCATACCGAGCAGCGGCACGGAAATGTTGGAAATAACGTTCGGAACGGCCAGACGAAGAATATGACGGTCGGTATCGGTGTATTTCAGAGCCATCTTCCTCTCATCGTAGAGTAAACCCCAACCCGGCCAGTCCGTTTCGTGTTTCTTCGGCGACGCGGGTAAGGTGCAGGCTGAAGTGCTTACATTCGCGCCGTATCCAATAGTCTCCGCGCAGTTTCTCGAACATGGCGGGCGACTGTTTCAGCCGTTCGCTGTCCTGCGCGATGGGATAGGTATGCGTCACGGCTTCGTAAAAAATCGCCTCGGCTGTTTTACCGGCGCCGTCGATGGCGAGCGTTGCAGACATGGGAGGAGGCGGAATATCGGCGGGATACCAGTTGCGCAGGGCATCGAGACCGAAGAAGCGACAAAATTCATGCACGCAGGCGGCCGTTCCGTTCGCTTTTCCGTCCGACGAATACCCGGCAATGTGAGGAGTACCGATGAAAGCGTCGCGCAGCAGATCGAGGTCGATGGCCGGTTCGTTTTCCCACGTATCGAGGATGAAGGCGGACAGTTTTCCTCGCGAAGCCCTTTTAAGCGCGCCGGAGTCGGCCACCGCTCCTCGCGACGAGTTGATAAATACCGCGCCGTCTTTCATCCGGCCGAAGAAATCGTCCGAAGCCAGATGGTATGTCGGGTACGCCCCTTCGCGCGTCAGCGGCGTATGACACGTAACGATATCGCTTTCATTCAACAAATGTTCCAACGGAACGAAAGCCGCATCTCCTTCGCGTTCGGCGCGCGGCGGGTCATTCAGGAGGACACGCATGCCGAGCGCTTCGGCGGCTGCCGCCACTCTGCGGCCGACGTTTCCCACGCCGATCACTCCGATCGTCGTGTCGGCCAGTCGCAATGCCCGTTCATGCGCCAGCATGACGCATGCCGCCGCAATATATTGCTGTACGGACGATGCGTTACACCCCGGCGCATTGATCCATCGGATGCCTGCCGCATCGCAATAGTCCGTGTCGATATGATCGTACCCGATGGTTGCCGTGGCAATCAGCCGGACACGGCTGCCCTTCAGCAGCGCTTCGTTACACAAGGTGCGCGTGCGGGTAAACACGGCGTCGGCATCTTTCACATCGGAAGCCGTGATGGCTGCCCCGGGCAGGTAAACGATGTCGGCATAAGGTTCCATCACCCCTTTGAGGAAAGGGATTTTATCGTCGGCAATAATCTTCAGTCGTTCCATTCGACCGGCAAAGGTAGCATAAAAATCGGTCGGCATAAAAAACATGCGTTTCTGCCATCACACAAAACTGCATAAACAATCCTCTTCGAAGAAGATAAGTGGCGACGGACGGATTACTCCCTTACTCGACCGCTACTTTGGCCACAACCTTGCGGATGTTCCCCTGTCCGATGCCCGGCGCGTGTCCGTCTTCGGGAAAATAGACGGCGAACTGTCCGGGATACAGTTTGGTGTAGGTAGTCGGGAAATCGTAATAGAGCGTGAGGTCTTTTTCGACGTCGTAGGGCTGGGAGATGATCATCAGCTCGTCGCCTGCTTTCCATCCGATGCTTTCCACCCCGACGATGGGGGTTTGGATATCGATGTATTTCTCGTGCGTTTCCATCACGGCATCCTGCGGGTCTTTGCCGCGAAGCGTGGAAACGGAGAAAAACAGGCGCGGATCGTCCGTTTCGATTTTACCGTCTTCTATCTGCGAGAAATCCGTCTCTTTAAGATAATCGAAGGCTTTCTTGAACAAAGGGTGTAAAGACTCGACATGTTTCGAGTTCTGTAAAGAATCTACTATCATCATATATCTGTTTTCAGATGGCCGGGCGAGAGCATGCGAGTGCTTTCGTCCGGCGTCGTTTTCCGTTATTAATAACTGCCGGAACGTTTTTTTGTTATACGAATAAATGCAAAATAGCCACAAATGATTTTAAAGCGGCTGTTGAAAAGGTGTTGCCGTTTTACAATGTGTCTGAAAAAACAAACTGCCTCAAGCATGCGCGGCCCGAAGCAGTTTATTTTACCTGAAGGTCAGATTCCGCTGAAATCCACCCCGTCGAAGAGCAGCGAGGGGATACGCCAGCTTGACGAGAAACGCGGGTCGTTGCCTGTTTCGGCCAGACTTGACCAGAGCGTGAGCATGTTGCCCGTGACGTTCATCTCGTTGACCGGCTGCGTGAGCTGCCCTTTCTCGATCAGAAACCCTTCGATGCCATACGAGAAGTCGCCCGTTGTCGTGTTGCAGTTGCCACCGTTGAAACCGGTAACGAGTACGCCTTTGTCGACCGACGTAACGAGTCCGTTCATATCCTTCGTGCCGAGCGGCATGGTCAGAATCGAGGGAGAGCTGACGGTGGGCTGTGTACCCAGCTTATTGGCATAGTACGTATCGATGTAGTATGTTTGCAGGATTCCCTGATCGAAGACTTTCCGTTGCTGCGTGGCGATGCCTTCGCTGTCGAAGTAACGTGCGCCGGAAGATCGCAGCAGGTGCGGCTCATCCGTGAGTGTCATCTTTTCGCCGAGCGTCTTTTGGTTAAGTTTGTCTAACAAGAACGAATTTTTCTGTTGGATGGATGATCCGTAGAGTGCGTTGATGACCGGCGAAAGCAGCCGGGCGGAACTTAAAAAATCCACGACCATCGGCATGCGTGCCGATGCGATTTTGCGTTGTCCGAGTTTGCGGCGCACGCGTTCGAGCGCCTTCGTACCGATGCCTTCCTTTATCAGGGTGTCGTAGTAGAGCGATGAGTCGAACCAGTACGATTCCGGACGCGCATCGCCTTCGCCTCTGATGCTGACCGTACCGACGAGCGAGAAGAAGGTATTCGACGCTTCGCCCTCGAAGCCGTTGCTGGCTACCATATAGCGGAAGCTATCTCCGTCGTTATACGACGAGCCGGCGGAGATGATGCGTTCATCCTTTCCCATGATTTCGTCACAGACCTTCATGGCCAGCCCTACCTTGTCGTCCAGATGTACGGATTCGAACGCTGCATCATAGAGTTGCAGGTCTGCTCCGCCGCCCTTATAATACAGGGCTGGGTCGGGCAAGGCGCGCGCTTTGTCTTCGGCCAGATAGCGCGTCGAATCGATGCCGTTACGAATAAACGATTCCAGTTCCTTCCGGTCTAACCGGTTCGTCGAGAACGAACCGTAGCGGCCGTCTGTGAAAAGATGGATCGACATGCCGTTTTCCGATGCCTGTTGTAGCCGGTCGATTTTCATGTCGCGAATCTCGAACGAAGTATTCGAATTGTTGTAAAGCGCAACGCGGGCAGCCTGACAGCCGTTCTTCAATGCGTACTCCATCGCCCATCGCGCCAGTTCTTTCTGAGTGTTCGTAATCATATCAGCTCTCTCCTCCTACCGTTAATTTACTTACTAATGCCGACGGCATACCGACCGTCACGGGGCACGACTGCCCGTCCTTACCGCACGTCCACGTGCCGTCGTCCGTCTTGAAGTTAGACCCTACCATCGTGATATCGGCCAGCGCCTGAGGGCCGTTGCCGATGATGTTGATGTCTTTGATCGGCTGTGTCAGTTTTCCGTCTTCGATCAGGTAGCCGCTCTTGACGAAGAATGTGAAATCGCCGGCGCCGATCTGTACCTGTCCGTTCGTGAAGTTCGACACGTACACGCCCTTCTTCACGGCTGCAATGATTTCTTCTTCGCTATGGTTGCCCGCCTCCATGTAAGTGGATCGCATGCGCGGAAGCGGAACATTACGGAACGATTCACGCCGTCCGTTGCCCGTCGGGGTTACCTGATAATGTTTCGCACTGATGCGGTCGTGCAGGTAGCTTGTCAGTACGCCGTTGCGCACGATGTATGTCTTTTGTCCTTCCGTCCCCTCATCGTCGATGTTGACGGCCCCGCGGTTAAACGGCAGTGTGCCGTCGTCTACAATATTGATGTTCTCGTTACAAACCTTTTGATTCAGTTTATCGGAGAAGATCGATGTTTTCTTCCGGTTGAAATCGGCTTCGAACGTATGGCCGATGGCTTCGTGCAGCAGAATGCCCGAACCTCCGGCTCCCATCACGACCGGCATCTCGCCCCCTTTGGGTTTGATGGCCTGAAACAGGATCGAGGTACGCTCGATGGCTTCTTTTGCAAGTGTCTCGACGATATTGTCCGTCAGAAACTCGGCACCCATGCGGAACGACCGCGAGGTGTAATTGCTTTCGATCTTGTCGCCTTCCTGCATGATGCACAATGCCGAGAGACTGACCATCGGGCGATAGTCGTAATACATCTGTCCTTCCGAGTTGCAGAACAGGATGTGTGAAGTCGTATCACCCAGTCCGGCCGATACCTTCGTGACGCGCGAATCGAGCGCGAAGATGCGATCGTTGAGCTTTTGAATGTAAGGCATCTTGTCCTTGACAATCATCTCGTCCCACGACTTCTCCACCGCATAATAATTGTGTTTGAGTGAGACGTCCGTCAAACCTGCGGGCGCTTTCGGGGTGGCGCTTTCGGCAATGCGCGCAGCCGTGCGGGCGGCTTTAAGCATCTCCTCGAGAGTGATCTGCTCTACGTAGGCATAACCGGTCTGATCACCAGACAGTACGCGCACGCCCATCCCGAAGTCGATATTCGAGGAGGCGCGGTTGACGGCACCGTCTTGGAGACCGATATTACTGGAATACGAATGCTCGAAAAACAGGTCGGCATAATCGCCTCCTTTCTCCAGAGCTGCCGCAAGGACCTGCCGGAGCTGGCTCTCCGTAACGCCGAAGAGCTGCATGGCGAATGACAAGGTGCTTGAGCCTTTTGCCGTTGAAGCGTTCAGGTCGCAACCGGCTAACAGGGAAGGAGCGGCAATTGAACTCAGCATCGCCCATCCTCCCGCTTTGATAAACTCACGTCGATTGATTGACATAGATAGATGTTTTTTATGTTCATGGCGACAAAGGTAACAAGAAAAAGAAAAAATACGGGGCCATAGAAAGAGAAATCTTCGGCGTATGCTCAGGACTTTTCACGGCTGTTCCTGTCGGGGGGAGCAGGATACCTTCTCTTCGTTTGGCATTCTGCCGGAGTTCGCCTATCTTTGCCCAAACAAAAAAACAGAGAAACATTATGAACAGAAAAAACGTAAGCATGACCGTCGCAGTATGGTTGGCCGGAAGCCTTTTATTCTCTTCGTGTATCGGTTCCTTTAAGCTGACAAACGGATTGTTGAGCTGGAACCGAAGCCTCGACAATAAATTTGTAAACGAACTTGTTTTCGTTGCTTTCTGCATCGTCCCCGTATACGGGGTTTCCATTCTTGCCGATGCACTGGTATTGAACACCATCGAATTTTGGAGCGGAGACAACCCGATAGCCTCGATGCCCGAAACACAAACTGTCGAATCCGAAAACGGACGATACACCATTCGCACCCAACCCAATGGCTACCACATCCGGAAAGAAGGTGAAACCGAAGGCATCGATCTTGTGTTCGACAAGGCTAACCGTACATGGAGCGTGGTGAGCGGCGATCAGTCGCACCAGCTTTTCCGATTCACCGATAAACGTGATGAAGTGGTGATGTACCTGCCCGACGGCAGAGAAATGAACGTCGAGCTAAGTCGCGCCGGAACCTTGGCATTCCGTCAAGCCGTAGAGAAACAGACTTATTTTGCAGCTAATTAATTTAACGTTCCTATTTTATTTTCTATGAAGAACTATTTCTTGACGGGCATGCTCTGCCTTTCTCTTGCCGGATCTTTGTGCGCGCAATCGTCCGGTCTGCCGTATTGGCAGGACATACAAACCGTAGCGGTGAACAAAGAAAAACCGCGTACCGAGTTCATGAGTTACGACGATGCGCGGACAGCATGGAGTACGCCTTTTGAACAGAGCAAGTATTATCTGTCGCTTAACGGCACATGGAAGTTTCTGTATGTCGACAGCTATAAAAAACTTCCGGCCGATGCTACGTCGGCTGATGTTCATACCGCATCGTGGAGTGACATCAAGGTGCCCGGCAACTGGGAAGTGCAAGGCTTCGGCACGGCCATTTACACGAATCACGGCTACGAGTTCAAACCACGCAATCCGCAGCCTCCCGCATTGCCCGAAGACAATCCGGTGGGCGTCTACCGTCGTGATTTCGAAATCCCCGCAGGCTGGGACGGACGAGATGTGTATCTGCATATCGGTGGAGCCAAATCGGGGCTATACGTCTACATCAACGGCCGGGAGGTAGGGTACAGCGAGGATTCCAAAAATCCGGCCGAGTTTCTGATCAATCCATATTTGAAGCAGGGAAAGAATATCGTGACCCTGAAAATATTTCGGTGGAGCACCGGGTCGTACCTCGAATGTCAAGACTTTTGGCGCATCAGCGGTATCGAGCGTGACGTCTACCTCTGGTCACAGCCGAAAATCGCCGTGAACGATTTCCGTATCGTTTCTACGCTCGACGATTCGTACACGAACGGCATTTTCCGTCTCGCCGTCGATGTGAAAAACCATTCGTCGAAAGCCGAAAACGTAACCGTATCGTATCGGTTGACCGACAAAAACAGGAACGAAGTTGCGACCGGCAACCATACGTTGCCGGTAGAGCCCGGCACGACGCAGACTTTCCCGTTTGACCGGATGTTGGAAAATGTGGCACGATGGAGCGCCGAACAGCCCAACCTGTACCGCATCGTCCTAACCGTCGAGGCGAACGGCAATGTGTGCGAGGCCGTACCTTATCGCGTCGGCTTCCGCCGTTTTGAAATGAAGCAGACCGAGGCGCTTGCTGCCAACGGAAAGCCTTACACCGTCATGCTTTTCAATGGTCAGCCGATTAAGTTTAAAGGGGTAAACATCCACGAACATAATCCCGAGACGGGGCATTACGTGACCGAAGCGTTGATGCGTCGCGATTTTGAACTGATGAAACTTCATAACCTGAACGCCGTGCGCCTGTGTCATTATCCGCAGAGCCGTCGTTTTTACGAATTATGTGACGAATACGGGCTTTATGTGTACGACGAGGCCAATATCGAATCGCACGGAATGTATTACAACCTGCGCAAAGGAGGTACGCTCGGCAATAACCCCGAATGGCTTCTCCCGCATACGGATCGAACCATCAACATGTACGAACGCAACAAGAATTTTCCGAGCATCACGTTCTGGTCGCTCGGCAACGAGGCCGGCAACGGATACAACTTTTACCAGACATATCTGTACATCAAGAATAAGGAGAAGAACGGAGCAGACCGCCCCGTGAACTACGAGCGTGCTCTGTGGGAATGGAACACGGACATGTATGTGCCGCAATATCCGAGCGCCGACTGGTTAGAGAAAATCGGTCGTGAAGGGAGCGACCGTCCCGTCGTGCCGTCGGAATACTCGCATGCCATGGGAAATTCAAACGGGAATCTCTGGAAGCAGTGGCAAGCAATTTACCGGTATCCGAACCTGCAAGGCGGATTCATCTGGGACTGGGTCGATCAGGGCATTCGGGAGACCGATAAAAACGGACGCACATACTGGGCTTACGGAGGCGATTACGGCGTCAATGCTCCGAGCGACGGCAATTTTCTCTGTAACGGCATCGTCAATCCCGACCGTACCCCTCACCCGGCGATGGCCGAAGTGAAGTACGCTCATCAAAATGTAGGCTTCGAACTCGTCGACCCCCAAACGGGCGAAGTGCGTATCACGAACCGTTTCTACTTCATCCCCATCGATCACCGGTACAACATGGTCTGCCGCCTCATGGCCGAGGGAAAAATCTTGCAGGAAAAAGTGCTGCCTGTTACCCTCAAACCGCAGGAGTCGACAACCGTCCGAACGTTTGCGCCCAAAGGATCGTCGGAATGTTTCGTCAATCTGTCTGTCGTAACGAAAGAGAAAGACGGCTTGATCCCCGCCGGACATGTGATCGCTCACGATCAGTTCCGCCTTTCGGAACAGACGAACCGACCGCAATATAAGGCCGGTGGAGCTAAACCGCAGATCACGACCGAAGGTGAGCGGATCGTCGTTTCGTCGCCGAAGGTGCAATTCGTCTTCGATAAAAAGAGTGGCATCGTCACCTCCTACAAGGTTGGCGGCAAGGAATATTTCCATGACGGTTTCGGCATACAACCCAACTTCTGGCGTGCCCCGACCGATAACGACTACGGCAACGGCGCTCCCGAACGCGAACAGATCTGGAAGCAGAGCAGCCGTCATTTTAACGTCACCGACGCAACGGCGCGCATCGAAGGGAATCAGGCGATCGTCAGCACGACGTTCCTGCTGCCTGCCGGAAATCTGTATATCGTGGATTATACGATTTCTCCGAGCGGTGTAATGAACGTATCGGCACGTTTTACATCGACCGATATGAGCGCCACCGAGGTAGAGGTGTCTGAAGCGACTCGCACGGCGACGTTCACTCCCGGCAAAGAGGCAGCCCGCAAAGATGCTTCGAAACTGAACGTGCCGCGCATCGGTGTACGCTTCCGCCTGCCCGCATCGATGAATACGGTTCGGTATTTCGGGCGTGGGCCGGAAGAGAATTACTGGGACCGGAAAGCGGGTACGCCTGTCGGGCTCTATCAATCGACGGCCGATCGGCTGTATTTCCCATACGTCAGACCGCAAGAGAACGGACATCACTGCGATACGCGCTGGCTCTCTCTCACCGCCGGTAACGGTGGAGGGCTACTCATCGTAGCCGACAGCCTGATTGAGTTCAATGCTTTACACAATGCGATCGAAGATTTCGACGACGAAGAGAAGACGCATCTCCCGCGCCAGTGGAACAACTTTACTCCTGAAATGATCGCCGATCGCGATGAGGAGAAAGCAAAGAATCGCCTTCGCCGGCAGCATCATATCAGCGACATTACGCCTCGCGATTTCGTTGAGGTATGTATCGATCTCAAGCAGCAGGGCGTAGCCGGATACGACAGTTGGGGCGACCGTCCGTTGCCGGAACATTCTTTACCGGCTAACCGCAATTACCGGTGGGGATTCACTTTCGTTCCTGTCGGCAGTGCATCGGAAGCGCAGGCAAAAAGCCGGATGACTTACGGAAGCAAAGGCGGATCATCGTCTGTAAAGAAGCAGAATTAACGAGACAATGCTTTTCAGGCATAATCATTCGTCCCGGGGCCCGTGTTGGCGGCTCCGGGACTTTTTTATCTCCCGATGCGTCACGGAAGAGAGTCGTCAGTCGCCGACAGCCTGCCCCAAGAGCGTAGCCGAGGTAGCGTCTTCGATACGCACGTTCACATACTGTCCGATGCGGTGCGTGCCCTTATCGAAGATCACGACTTTGTTGTGTTCCGTATGTCCGAACAGGCGGTCGCGCGACCGTTTGGAAAACCCTTCCACAAGCACCTCGAACGTTTTCCCGATGTCGCGGCGATTGCTTGCTTCCGAGAGTTGATTCTGCAAGTCGATCATCCCCTGCAGGCGTCTGACCTTAACTTCTTCCGGCACATCGTCGGGGAGATGCTTGGCGGCATAGGTGCCCGGCCGCTCGGAATATTTGAACATAAAGGCCGAGTCATAGCCCACTTCGCGCATCAGCGACAAGGTCTCTTCGTAATCTTCTTCCGTTTCGGAATGATAGCCGCAGAAGAGATCGGTCGAGATGGCGCACTCCGGCAGAATGCGGCGTATGGCAGCGATGCGGTCGAGGTACCACTCGCGTGTGTATTTACGATTCATCACGGCCAGCATACGCGAACTGCCCGACTGTGCCGGCAGATGAATAAACTTGCAGATGTTTTTGTGTGCGGCCATGACGTGTAGCATCTCGTCGCTCATATCTTTCGGGTGCGAAGTCATAAAACGGATACGCATCTCGGGCACGGCCGCCGCCACACGGTCGAGGAGTTGCGGGAAACCGACGATTTCGCCGTCGAGCGTCTCGTAACGGTACGAGTTAACGTTTTGCCCGAGCAGCGTCACGTCTTTGTAACCTTTCTGCCGCATGTCGCGTATCTCGTTCAGAATGCTGTCGATGTCGCGGCTTCGCTCCCGTCCGCGTGTGTAAGGCACGATGCAGTAGGAGCAGAAGTTATTGCAGCCGCGCATGATGGAGACGAAGCCGGTCACGTGCACACCCGCCATCTTGAGCGGGATCACGTCGCGATATGTTTCCTGCGTCGACAGTTCGACATTGATCGCCTTCTCGCCCCGCTCGACGGCTCCGACGAGGTTCGGCAAATCCATGTACGAATCGGGACCGGCCACCAGATCGGCACCATGCTGATTTACCAGCTCCTCTTTGACGCGCTCGGCCATACAACCGAGTACCCCGATAATCAGATGTTTCTTTTGCTTGCGCAACGACTGAAAGTATTGCAATCGCCCGACGACACGCTGTTCGGCATTGTCGCGCACCGAACAGGTATTGACGAAGATCGCGTCCGCCTCACGGATATCGTTCGTCAGTTCGTATCCGTCGGTCTGCATGACCGAAGCCACGACCTCGCTATCCGCCACATTCATCTGGCATCCGTATGTTTCAATATATAACCGGCGATCGCCCGTATGTCTTTTTGTTTCTATCTCCATTCTTTCCTTTCCAAAAATAAGGGCGCAAATTTACACGATAATCTTCAATTTCCGTAATACATGCCCGGATTCCACACTCGTACAGAAGGAACACAAGGCGTTACTGAGGCACAAAAAGCATGCTTTCGGATAAAGTCGTTTCCCGGATCTCTTTGCTCGAAAAGCCGACTTCCAGCACCTGCCCCATATAACTTTCGAAATAGAGCACTTTCAGTTCATGCCATCCCGCCTCCAGTGCGATCTTGCCGTCCTTCCGCCGTGGGCTGCCGGAACCGTCGTTATCGACTACCTCATGTCCGTCGATCAGCAGGCGCGAACCGTCGTCGGAGAACGTATAAAAACGATAGACGCCTCGTTCGGGAATGTTAATCCATGTCCGGAACTCGTAGCCGAAGTGATCTTCGCGCGGGGCTTCACGAATCGAGAGTGCAGGCATCGTTCCTTTCCCGACCGGTTCACTCTGCGTCATCTGGCTCGTCGATTGGAAATCGCCTTCATAGTATATATAGCTCACACCCTGTTTGGAAGGAGCACCCTCGAGCGCCGGCAGGTACTGCATACCTGTTTCGTCGGCTGCCGAAAGTCCTGAAGGGAAGTAATAAAGCTGCTCTTTCCCCGATGGGGTACGAATCCACGTATCGAACCGGAACTTGTCCTGATACAACTCGATAATCCGCGCACCGCGTTCGAGTTTGCCGTACGCATCCGTCCCCGTGACCCGTCCGAAAGCCAATGCGATGTCGTACTCGATCCCGATAAAATCGTTGTCATGATCATGCCCGGCAAATATCCCCATGACGTCTCCCATCTCAACCAGCGAGGCAAAAAGTCCCGAGTTGATTTTGGGAGAAGCATTCCCTTCTCCTTTCGTCCCGAGCGTCGTATGGCGTCCCTCCACGTGATCGTACTCCGGGAGGGGGATATGAAAGAAGGAGAGCGCGGGCAACGGCACGCCTCCGTTCCCTTGCGTATAATGCCGGCTCATCTTCCTGTACCATTCGATCTGATCGAAACGAATCCAATCGTAATGCCCGTATTTCGTTTGTGCGGGATAGTCGTTCGAATCGAAGCAGTAGAGCAGCGCGGCAACATCAGCCGATTGCGCACGCATAACGGGTAATACATAGTTTCCTGTGCCGTAAATATCTGCCGGTCCCTCCTCCCCGACGAAATACGGGCGATCCTTTAACAGAGCGAAAATCTCTTTCCGTGATATTCCGGCTTCAGCATCGTGATTTCCCATTGTGACGGCAAAAGGGATCTTCGTCTCTGCAAAAATGGCGGCGATAGCCTGCCAGGCCTCACGTGCCGGCGCATCGGTCACGACATCGCCGGTAAGAATGGCCAGATGAGGCTTTTCGGTATCGAGTATATGCTTGATGGTCGCGACGGTCGTTGCACAGTTCGGAGAGCGATGGCTCCAGTGCAGGTCTGTAAACTGTGCGATACGGAAGCGCCCCGCCTCATCGAAACGGAGCGTAACAGCGGAGTCTTTCGCTGGCAATGCCCAAGCATACACGCATAAGAGCACAAGGAAGAAGAACAACTTTCTCATGACAAAAACGTTTTATTTCCATGCAAGTTTAGCGACTACAGGAGCATGATCCGAAAGATAGATACCGTCTTTTTTTTCGGGTAGCGTTTCATAGGTCTGTACGGTGAAGTCCTCGGTTAGAAAAACGTAATCGATCAGCGGGCGTTCTGTTTGGGCAATCTTCCCGAAGTTATGAAACGTACCCCGCAGGCCGGTCACGTTTTGTGCGATGGAACGGCTGTCGCGCAAGGTCCGGGTCACATGGGTAAACACCTCCGTGTCGGGCGTGGCGTTGAAGTCGCCCGTAAGGATCACCGGCAGCCCGCGCCTCAAGGTCTCGGCGCGGCGGAGCAGCAGCGCAACGCCTTCGCGACGGGCTACTTTCCCGACATGATCGAGATGCGTATTGATGAAAAACAGCTCGCGCCCCGTCTTTTTCTCCTTCAATATCGCCCACGTAGCCATGCGCTCGCAGGCGCCGTCCCAACCTTTCGAACCGGCCACCTCAGGCGTTTCGCTCAGCCAGAACCACCCGGAGTCGATGGCTTCGAACCGATCGGCACGGTACATAATCGCGCTGTATTCCCCTTTTTCCTTTCCGTCTTCGCGTCCGGCACCGATCGCCCGGTATTCCGGCAGCCGTTCCTTCAAATCATTCAACTGATGCGCGAGGACTTCCTGCATACCGAGCAGATCGACCCCACGCGCACGAATCACCTCAGCCGCCACTCCCTTGCGATGGGGCCAGGCGTTTTCGCCGTCTCCCGCATGATCGTAACGGATATTGAACGTCATCACATACAACTCGGCCGGCTTCTCCGAAAAAGAGAGCAGCAACGGCAACAATAATAATCCGAATATTTTTCTCATGATGTTTTGATTTTTATGTAACTTAATAAATTAACAAAATTCCACTTCAGCACGGCAGACCGCTTTGCCCTCGTGACAGATGGCGGTGGCATAACGTGCGTCTCCGAGGCTTCTTCGATACAGGTCAAGCCTCATGCCATAGCGCCCCTCGGCCAGAAAAGCGATTTCAAACCGTGCGATCGACCGCGTACGATACGTTTCGATATCGAACAGGTCGAGCATCACCTCCATATATTTGATACTGTTGAGATGTCCGTTGATATCGAGATCACTGTATTTCACGGTATAGCTCATGGCTTCGGCATCGGGCGACTGTTCAGCTGCCGCCGGCTTGCCTGATAACGAGACGGGACACGGCCGCAACGTCAGATAGTCCGACAATCCTGTTTCGACAAGTGATACGGGGCGGCGCGTCGTTTTATCGATCGCTGCCCATACCGAGCGCGCATAACCGAGCGTCTCACCTGCCGGTGTCGTAATTTCGAAACATCGATACGTAAAAATTCGCTCCACTCGTTCGACCCATGTCATGATCCGTATCGGTTCGGACAGACGTATCTCATCAGAGATTTCGATGGCTAACCGCGAAAGCACCCATGCCGTATTCCGAGCCTCCATATCTTCGTAACCGTAGCCGCGCTCAGCCGCATGGCATGTAGCCGCATGTAACAGATAGTCGCCCAAGGTCGGAATGGTCAGCCTACCCCTAAAATCGAGCGAATACACTTCTGTTTGGTACACATACGTCCCGACTTTCCCGATGTGCTGCTCCGTCTTCTTCATGTTGTCACTTTGTTTGAACCTGTTTTCCTGCAAATTTAGATAAAATCTCCGAAATTTCACACCGGCAGGATAAAAGAACAAGGCTGACCCCCGTTTCCTATTCTCACCTGCGTGCTCTTAGTCACAATTTAACCATCTTGGAGGGAAATTTTAAAAGAACAAACAACGTGAGTTTGATGTAAAAAAAGTTGGAATATAATAAAAAATCTTCAGATCAGTCCTTTTATTCCAGCACCTCCATCCGCATATTGCGGAAATCGAATAAGATTTTCTTGCCCAAACGCTTTAGAAAAGGAAAGCCAACTATAGCCTCAACCATCTCCGGATAAGCCTCTCCCCATTGAGCCAAAGAAGATATGCATACATCATCCTCTTCCTCAGGATGTATAACCTGAGAATTGAATATCACAACCGGGTCTTTGGCAATAATCTCGAAAGGAATAGCCTGTATTCCAGAGATCATCATTTGATGTTTATACTCTTTTTCTTTTAATGTGTCGACTGGAATAAAGGCTTTATACTTTTCATACAAGGAAGTATCGATACGAATATAATCATTCGATCCGGAATCGATAAAAGTCATTATCGGAAGATGATTTAATCCAAGCCTTGCAAACAATCTATTCTGAAACCAAAACATATTTTTACCCTTCCCTCCCAAGAACTCTTCATTATCAACCGGGAAGCACAATTGATGATTCTCAAAATCGAGAACAATGTTTCTGAGTAAAGACATCGTCTTGAGTCCTAAGATCACTTTGCCAGCATCATAAAACCCATTCGTTATAGGTTCATTTCTGATAGAATCTGTTTCAACTCTATCCTGAATGTTTATCATTGCTCTCACATCTAATACCCCTACCGGAATATGATAAAGTGTGATATTGGCCATTTGTAAAGAATCAAGAATCCCCAAATATCCGGGAGCTTTTATTCCGTTCACCGTACAGGTTGTTTCGTGCTCATAAACAGGATATTTCCTGACCTCCATTTGGTCGGCAATTGCCTTATCCATTATCACATATTCTGACACACCGGTATCAAAAAGTGTTCTAATCGGTTGAAGACCATTATAGGAAACATTAAAAAACAAATAGCCTTGTTGTAAAACCGTATCTTCCAATAACGGAGTGCAATTTTCCGTATTTTCGCGGACTATACGTATCGTGGGCTCTGCAGAACGGCGCTCGGTTTGTCCCTTCAAGTCGCTCAAATATTCTTTATGTTCCTTCACTTTTTCCGGATTCAGACTATCTGGATTCTGTTCTAAGTAAGAGTCAGCCCGCTGAAGCGTCTGATATGCCTTCTTATAATCCTGTAATATTTCGGCGTATATCTCCCATAAAACAACATATGCCTCCTCCGGATTATTGATAAGATTAATCTTCATCATCTCATCGAGATAAAAAGCGGCACTGTCCGGTTTATTTTCAAACTCACCGATCTTCATCCGATAGTAATATTCGAAAAACGGAGGAATGGTGTCCATCTTGACACAGAGCGTATCATACAAGCTTTTTGCTTCGAAATATCTATTTGCATCAAGCAATCTAATCATATCGTGTCCTATACGATACGACTCTTCTTCCGTGACTTTTTGTGTATCTTGCTGTGCATAACCAAAGGAAAGATTCAGACCAACCCATAAAAGCACAAGGTAAATTTCATCTCTCATAAACAATTAATTTTAAACGAAATACTTTACACCAAACAACTAACAGTCTATATAATCTCTCATCTTATTCCAACACCTCCATCCGCATATTGCGAAAATCGAATAAAATTTTCTTGCCTAAACGCTTTAGAAAAGGAAAACCGATTACACTTTCAACCATTTCCGGATAAGCCTCTCCCCATTGAGCCAAAGAAGAGATGTGTACATGATCGTCTTTCTCAAGATGGATAATCTGATTATGAAATGTCACAACCGGATCTCGGGCAATCACCTTAAAAGTATCCAAGGGCGCACCGCATATAACCGTTTGATAATTACACTTTCTCTCTTTTAATGTGTCGACAGGAATAAAAGGTTCGTGCTTTTCATACAAACAACGATCGATACGAATATAATCGTTCGATTTGGTATCGATCGCAGTCGTCACAAAAATATCGTTCAACTTACATTGTGTAAACAGTCTTCCTTCACATCGGAACATGTTTTTATTTCTCGCCTCTTCCTGTATTTCGGACTCCTTGGGAAAAGACAACCGATTATTCGTCGGATCAACCACTATTTGCCCGATTAAGCTCATTGTATTTAAGCCCAATGACACCTTCATCAATTCATAAAAGCTATGGGTTATATCCTCTTTCTCACAGGAAGTCATGGCCAATGTGTCCGATAAATGGATAATTGATTTTGCATCGATTACTTCTACCGGAATATGGTATAATTTAATATCTCCGATTTGTAAGGAATCAAGGATACCCAAGTAACCGGGAACTTTCATTCCGTTCACCGTGCAGGTCGTGTCATTCTCATAAACAGGATATTTCCGAACCCCTACCTGTTCGGCTATCGCCTTATCCATTATCAGATATTCTGACACACCGGTATCAAAAAGCGTTCTGATCGGTTGATGACCATTATACGAAACATTACAAAATAAATAATTGTCATTTAAAATCTTATCCGCCAATAAAGGTGTGCTGCTGTCCGCTTCATCGCGAGCAATGCGAATCGTGGGCTCAGCTGCCCGGCGCTTTGTGCGGCTTTCCGAATCAGCAAGATGATCACGAACGATTTTCATCTCTTCGGCATTAATACTGTCCGGATTGTGTTCTAAATAAGATCGGACTCGATCCAGCGTTTGCTCCGCTTTTTTATAATCCTGTAATTGTTCAACATAAATCCCGTACACCTTCATATAAAGGATATCGGGAAAAAAACGCTTCTTTATCATCTCTTCGAGATAAAAAGCAACACTGTCGGGCTTATTCTCGTATCCGGACATATATCCCTTATAGAAACATTCGATAAACGGATGAATCGAGTCAACCTTGATACGGATCGTATCATACAAACTTTTCGCTTCGAAGTACCGCCCGGCCTGAAGCAGGTCTATCAGATCCTGCCCCATACGATGCGACTCTTCTTCCGTGACTTTTTGTGTATCTTGCTGCGCATAACCAAAAGAAAGACTCAAACCAACCAATAAAAACACAAGGTAGATTTTGTTTCTCACGAGCAAACAATTTTAATCAAAACTTTCTTTTTCATGCAATCAATCCTCCCATAATTCCTTTTATTCCAGCACCTCCATCCGCATATTGCGAAAATCGAATAAGATTTTCTTGCCCAAACGCTTTAGAAAAGGAAAGCCAACTGTAGCCTCAACCATCTGCGAATAAATCTCTCCCCATTGAGAAAAAGAAGAAACACATACATCATCCCCTTTCTCAGGATGTATAACCAGAGAATCGAATGTTACAACCGGGTCTTTGGCAATAATTTCGAAAGGAATAGGCTGTGTTCTACCTATCATGGTTTTATTATTATACTTTTTTCCTTTTAATGTGTCGACAGGAATAAAGGATTTATGTTTTTCATAAAAGCACGTATCAATACGAATATAATCATTTATTCCGGAATCGATTAAAGTCATCATAGCACAATTATTGACCTCAACACTCGTAAACAATCGATTATAAGACCAAAACATATTTCTATCTTTTACTTTTTCCGGTTCTTTGACAACCGAAGGAAAACACAATCGATTATTTTCTTGGTCAATAATAATTTTCTCAATCCATCTCATCGCTTTTAAGCCCAGTACAACACGACTTGCTTGGTAAAATCTGCTTATCACCTCTTCCCGTTTCAGAGAGTCAACTTCAAACGTGTCCGGTATATGAATTGTCGATTTCATATCAAATACCCCTACCGGAATATGATAAAGTGTGATATTGGCCATTTGTAAAGAATCAAGAATCCCCAAGTATCCGGAAACATTTATTCCATTGATCGTACTGGTAGTGTCATTCTCATAAACAGGATATTTCCTGACACCCATCTGTTCGGCAATAACCTTATCCATAAACACATATTCTGATGCACCGGTATCAAAAAGCGTACTGATAGGTTGATGACCATTATAGGAAGCATGAAAGAACAAATAACCTTGTTTTAAAACCGTATCTGTCAATAACGGCGTGCTGTTTTCCGTATCATCGCGCACTATACGTATCGTGGGCTCTGCAGCCAGGCGTCTTGTCCGGTCCTCCAGATCGATAAGATAATCTTGAATACGCTTTAGCTCCTCGTTACTAAGACTGTCAGGATTTTGCTCTAAGTAAGTTCGAATCCTGTCAAGCGTCTGATATGCCTTCTTATAATCCTGTAATACTTCGGCATATACCTCCCATAAAGAAAGATACGGATTTATGTTGGTAACAAAATGATGCTTGATTATTTCTTCAATATAAAAAGCGGCACTGTCCGGTTTATTTTCAAACGAGCTGATATACATCCGATAGAGATTTTCGATAAACGGATGAATCGAGTCAACCTTGATACGGATCGTATCATACAGGCTTTTCGCTTCGAAGTACCGCCCGGTCTGAAGCAGATCTATCAAATCCTGCCCCATACGATGCGACTCTTCTTCCGTAACTTTTTGTGTATCCTGCTGCGCATAGCCCAAGGAAAGACTCAAACCAACCCATAAAAGCACAAGGTAAATTTTATCTCTCATAAACAATTAATTTTAGACGAAATACTTTACACCAAACAACTAACAGTCTATATAATCTCTCTTCTTATTCCAACACCTCCATCCGCATATTGCGAAAATCGAATAAGATTTTTTCTAAACTCCCCAACTCGGAAATAGACATACCACGCTCCGCTATCTTTTTCTTAATGATATCTCCTATATAAACTCTCTTCCTTTTCATTCGTTAATCCCTTCATATAATATAACATATTCTGATACCGAGGTTGATGTTGCAAACATACACAAAAATTTTGTTTTTATCCCAAATTACGCGATACCCTGTTCGGCGTTTACCATTAATAATGGATGT
>NZ_JBQNAZ010000037.1:0-24951 GCF_052170195.1 Tannerella sp.
ACCGACTGCACGTCACTGAAAAGCATCCGTATTCCAAGCGCTGTTACCTCTATCGAGAATTCAGCTTTTTCGGGCTGCAAAGCGCTGCAGGAGGTAATCGTCGGCTGGGATGTACCGCTTAGCATTGATGCGAATGTCTTTGAAAGGTTTACTCTCTCGGGCGTAACGCTGAGAGTACCCAAAGGCACCAAGGCGAAGTATCAGACTGCGCCTGTCTGGAAAGACTTTAAGATCAATGAGACTACAGCCAATCAAACAATCGACGGCCTGCGTGTCTACGCCGCCGACGGCGCACTGCACCTCACCCTGCCCAAGGCCGAGAAGGTACATATATATCATGTGAGCGGCGCGATGGTGAAAACGCTCGTCTTCTCCGCCGGCGATCATGTACAGCCGCTACCGTCAGGCGTATATGTAGTGCGCGTAGGAGAACGGGTAACGAAAATTCTTATAAAGTGAGAAACGAAAAGTGAAAAGTAGTCAGCTGTAGTTAAGGTAGTCAATGTAGGGGCGAACCTTGTGTTCGCCCTTTTTTTGTGTGGTGTCCGAACGCAAATTTCGCAAATGGGCGCGAATGGACGCACCACCCTTTTGTCATTCCGAACGCAGTGAGGAATCTCGCGAGGAAGAGGAAAGGAGATTCTTCGCTTCGCTCTGAATGACAAAAGACGATGCAACAATTCAACAACAAACACCCGCAGGGTAACAAACCTCCCACAGGGACTTGTTCTTCATTTTTCCCTTCTTCATCGTTTCTGTATGACAAAAAAATGTTTCCTTTGCAGTCAAGAACAACAACAGACGAAAACATGAAACACAGACATTCACTGGTGGGGCAGGGCTATATGCTGCCATTTGTGCTGATTACTTTTTTCTTTTTCCTGTGGGGGTTCGCGCGGGCTATCCTCGATGTACTCAACCCGTTCTTTCAGGAGACGTTCCAAATCAACAAGACGCAGGCATCGCTGATTCAGTTCGTCACCTATCTGGCATACTTCCTGATGGCTGTGCCCGCCGGGATGATGATTCGCCGGTACGGTACGCGTAAGGGCGTTGTTGTCGGGCTGCTGGCTTTCGGCGGAGCGGCGCTGGCTTTCGTGGCGAGTCGTTTCTTCGGACCATACATCTTTCGATTCTATCTGTTGCTGTTGTTCGTCATCGGTTGCGGACTGGCCTGTCTCGAGGTGGCCGCTAATCCGTACGTGACATTGCTCGGCGATAAGGAGACGGCTGCCGGACGCATCAACCGGGCGCAGTCGTTCAACGGGCTGGGGTGTATCTGCGGGTCGTTGCTGGGCGGCATCTATTGTTTTTCGGGCGAGAACCCGAACATCTCGATCCCGTACATAGGTATCGGGGCGATTGTGTTAGTGATCGCTGTTTTGTTTTCGCGGGTGAGGTTGCCTGAATTTGTTATAGAAGACGAAGATTCCGCTGCGCTCTCTCGTCCGACGAAAGGGCTGAGTGCCCGACCGCTGTTTCTTTTCGGTCTTTTTGCGCTGTTCTGTTACGAGATTGCTGAGATCGCCATCAACTCATTCTTTATCAATTATGCGGTCGAGAATCACATGGTCGAGTGGTTTACCGATTTTATCGCCACGCATTTCGGAATGAATCTTCATCCCAAGTTTATCGCCTCCATCGTGCTGTCGGTCGGCTTGCTGCTTTTTATGCTCGGCCGGTTTGCGGGCAGTATGCTTATGCAACGCATGCGTGCCGAGCAAGTCCTGCTTGGCTGTGCCATCGGGACGGTGACGATGACCACCCTTGTGGTGATGGATATACACGGAGTCTCTTTCGTGGCCTCAATCTTGATTTTTGTTTTTGAATCGATTATGTTCCCGACAATTTTTGCCTTATCGATCAAGGGCTTAGGAGGCCTTACGCAAAAGGCGTCAGCTATCTTGATGATGACGCCTATCGGCGGAGCCATCGGTACGGTACTGATGGGAATGGCCGCCGATATGCACAACATGACCTTCTCGTTCCTTGTACCCTTGACGGCGTTTGCGGTGATTTTGATTTATTCCGTCGTTCTTTTGCGGAAGAAACCCGAATAGAACGGGGATTCGGTCTGACAATCAGTCCGGATGAAGACTTTACCGAAAGAATAAAAATCAAAAATAAATATATATCGACGGGTAAAAAACGTTAATGCATCCCTGCTTCCTCCTCGAAAAGATGTATTTTTGTCGACGATTCAGGTTATCATTCTTTGTGACATAGAAAGGGTCACGTTATATATTTACATTTATCGAAACATAATGAAAACTGCTTTTCACCCATGGATGCTTCTTGTTGTCGTCATGCTTTTAAGCGTGTCGGGAGTTTATGCGTCCGTGATCGTTCCCAACGATGCCGCGAACCGCAATATGACGTGGAGCGGCAACCAAGAATCGATGGCCCTGATCGATGGCGATGGCAAGGTGTATGCCAGCAGGGCGGGTGAGGCGGAAACGTCGGCATGGAGCGACTATGGCCGGCTGTACGTTACATCGCCGGTGAAGGAGGTGATTGAAGTGTATGCCCTGACAGGCGTAGTCGTTCATCGTGCAACGAAACAGCCGGGTGAGACGGTCTTCGATCTGAACGTGCCGCGCGGCATCGTCATCGTGAAAGGCTCGTCGGGCTGGGTACGTAAAGTGAAACTCTGAATGAGTTGATTGAAATACTCTTGAGCTGTTTTAACCTCTTTCCCGATACCGAAATGACAAAGATATATATGGTTGCTTTACTATCGTTTTGTGTATGGATCATCCATGCGCAGCACGATCGTAGTGCAACCGTTCTTCGTTCTGCTGCCAAGGGACTGGAATATGAAGTGAAGGCCGGGTTTCATATCGGGGGGGCATCGCCGTTGCCCTTGCCGCACGAGATACGTGAGATCAGCGGTTATAACCCGACATTAGCCATCCCGATCGAAGGGACGGTGACGCAATGGGTAGGTAAGCAGAGGAAATGGGGCGTGACCGCAGGACTGAAATTAGAGAATAAAGGGATGATTACTCGCTCGCGTGTGAAGAATTACCGTACCGAGATTATCGGCGACGGGGGAGAGAAAGTCAGCGGGCGCTGGACGGGGTATGTCAAGACGAAAATGCGTACTACGTACCTGACGATGCCTCTGCTGGCTGCTTACCGGCTCGATGAGCGCTGGGTGATGCGCGGCGGCGCTTACGTCTCCTATCTGACAGAGGGCGACTTTTCCGGACACGTGTACGACGGCTACCTGCGAGAAGGCGACCCGACCGGTCCTAAAATCGAGTTTAAGGACGGGCGGATCGCCACCTACGATTTTTCCAACCGGCTGCGACGTTTCGTATATGGCGCTCAAATGGGTATCTCATGGCGCGCCTTCAAGCATTTCAATACGTTCGCCGATCTCTCGTGGGGCTTGAACGGTCTGTTTAAAAGCGATTTTGAAACCATCTCATTCGCTCTGTACCCCATCTATCTGAATGCCGGATTCGGATATGTCTTTTAATCAATTGGCCGCTTTGGTCAAAGTCAGACCGATCTCGATTTTCGTCGATTTTTCCAACAGGTTGGGGAGTTCCTTGGCCATAAGAGGCTTTGCGTAGTCCGGAATACTTTTGACCGATGCCAACAGGACAGGCAGCACATTGCGTAATGCCTTAACCGTTTCCGTGTCGAGATAGAAGCGGGTAGAGGAACCGTTCGAGGTATAATATACGGGTATCCCGGCCTTAAACAGCACTTTGATAGCAGCCAATTTCGTAGCATCAAGACCTTTCATTTCCGCGAAAACCTTGTCTGCGTCCGGATGCAACAGGATTTTGTTAGCGACTTTTGTGTTGTATGTCGCATAATCTTTGGCCGTCATCCATTCTTTCGAATCTTTTTTCTTATATGTGGCTTCGATTTTGCCATCGGCCGTGAACGTAACGTCTTTCAGCCCGGCCTGTACGAGTTCGTTCAGGGTCGGAGTCATCATGGCAGTCAATTGCTTGACCGTAAGTTTGATCTTTCCCGCCTCAATCACGACATTGTCCGGAGCTTCCCATACGATATCCATCGGCATTTCTTTTACATTCCATTTACCCGCCAATTCGAATGGCTTCTTGTCGTCATTTTTGTTACATCCGCTGAAAATGCCCATCGTACATATGAGCATGCAGCAATACATTAAACTTTTTTTCATCATTCTTCTTCTTAGAGTTAAACTTGGTTTTTTTATCGGGGCAAAAGTACTACATTTGCCAGCAAAAAAAATCTTTTTATGAAACGTTATGACTTTGATGAAATTATTGAGAGAAAAGGTACGGATTGTATCAAGTTTGATGCGCTGAAAGAGAATTTCGGACGTGATGATCTGATGTCGTTTTGGATTGCCGACATGGATTTTCGCACCCCCGATTTTATCCTTGATGCGCTGAAGGCACGATGCGAACATCCGGTTTTCGGGTATACATATCCGTCGGACGAATATTACGACAGTATTATTGATTGGGTGCGTGACCTGCACGGGTGGGAGATTCGTCGCGAATGGCTTTCGTATATTCCCGGCATCGTCAAAGGCTTTGCGTTTGTACTCGATCATTTTACGCACAAAGGGGATAAGGTCATCATCCAACCGCCGGTGTATCATCCGTTCCACCTGGTGCCCGAAGCGATGCATCGCGAAATGGTATATAACCCGTTGCGTAAAACGAACGGCTCGTACGAAATGGATTTCGATCACCTCGAATCCGTCATTGACGAAGGCTGTAAAGCCTTGATCCTTTCCAATCCGCATAACCCTGCCGGTATCGTCTGGCCGAAAGAAACGTTGCAAAGGCTGGCTTCGATCTGTGCCAAACACCATATTCTCGTTATTTCGGACGAGATTCATGCCGAAATGGCCTACCCCTCGTTTACGCATCATCCGTTCCCGACCGTGTCGGACGAAGCGGCGGCATGCAGCATCACGTTCACGGCTCCCAGTAAGACCTTTAATATTGCCGGCATCGTGTCATCCTACGCTATCGTACCCGACGATAAGTTGCGCAAGGAGTTTTACTCGTTCCTTGAATCGGGCGAGTTCAACCATGGTACGATTTTCGCTTATACGGCTACCATCGCCGCTTACCGGCATGGTGCGGAATGGCGCAGGCAGATGCTGGACTATGTGTCGAAGAATATAGATTTTGTGGAAGCGTATCTGAAGCAACATATTCCGCAGCTTTGCATGTACCGGCCGCAGGCGTCATTCCTCGTATGGCTTAACTGCTGCGGGCTGAAGTTGAAACAGAAAGAACTCGTCGATCTCTTTGTGAATGATGCCGGACTGGCATTGAACGACGGCTCGATGTTCGGCCGCGAGGGCGAAGGATACATGCGTCTGAACGTAGGTTGCCCGCGTGCTACACTTGAGAAGGCGCTGGAGAAACTGAAAAGCGCCGTAGAAAGAAAGATGGGTTAAGCCCTTCTCCGTTGGGCTGAAGATCGACAGAATCATCTCATGGTTAAAAAGGCGGGCCAAAAACAAAACGTTTTGACCCGCCCTTTTTCTTATCGAAGCATTCGATACGTGCTTATGCGGATGGCGTATACGTGCCGCCTCTTCATTCCTTTTCCGGCTATGGGGTATAACCGACCGGTTTCGATCGGTTTACAGGGCAAAAGCCGGCTGGCGATGAATCCACTGCCCGCGGGTGAAGTCGGGGAAGTCTACCACGGCTCCTCCGCGCGCGATCGACATTTCCGACAGTCCCGAAATAGCGCTCCATGCGGCCGCGTCGTAGCAGTCCATCGGCGCCGGTTTCTTGTTTCGGATCGCATCGATAAAGTCGTACATCATGATGTAATCCATTCCGCCGTGACCGGCTTCCTTAGCCTTCGCTTCGAGGGTGCTCCACAACTTGTGATCGTACTTCTTAAACCAGTCGTCCGACGCATCCCAGCGATGAGGCTTCGACTGTCCTTCGACGTAGACATGGTTGCCGTCGTTCATCCACAGCCCGCGCGTGCCCTGAATGCGGAAGCCGAGCGAATAGGGGCGGGGCAGGTTGGTGTCGTGCGTGACGATGACGGTCTGCCCGTTGGCGCATTTAATCATCGAGGTGACGATATCGCCGAGGTTAAAGTGAATCTTCGCATACGGGTGGTTTGCTCCGCCTTTGTCTACTACGAAGTTGTGTAACCCGCGCGACTGGGTGGCCATCGAAGTGAGCGATAGGAAGCGGTTGCCCCGGTTTATGTTCAGGCAGTTAGCCACCGGCCCGATGCCGTGCGTGGGATAGACGTCGCCGTTACGGGTGACGGAGTGCTGCGTGCGCCATTGCGCTTCGGCGTAGGCTGTGGGACCCATCCGCAGCTCGCCACCTTCCTGATAGGTGTAGTGTACGCCGTCGTTGAACTTGACATCGCGCAGATCGTGCTGATAGCCGCATGTGCCGTGTATCATCTCGCCGAACAGGCCCTCGCGCACCATCCGCAACGCGGCCATCACGTCGCGGCGATAGCATACGTTTTCGAGGATATTCAGGTGTGAGCCCGTCGCTTCGGAAACATTGACAAGGTCCCAGCATTCTTCGACCGTATTGGCGGCCGATACTTCGACACCGACGTATGGCACACCGGCCTTCATCGCTGCGACAGCCATCGGCACGTGCCATTCCCACGGACTGGCAATGATCACACAGTCGAACTCCTCATTATTCAGCATCTTCTCAAACTCGCGCTCGCCGCCGGTGTACACCTTCGGCTCGGGTACGTTGAACTTGGCGATGTGTTTCAGTGTCTTCTCCAACGGTCCTTTTTGTATGTCGCAGACGGCTACGATCTTGTTGCCCGGAATGCCTAATACGTTGTTGATGTGCTCCTGACAGCGCGAACCGGTTCCGATGAAACCGAAGCGTAGCATGCCGTCCGACTTGCCTGCCGGTTTCTTCTTTTGCTGTGCCGCTTCGCCCGGCTGATTTACTGCGGCCATGGCCTGATCGGTCACAGCCAGTCCTGCGGCGCCGATACCGGCAGCCGTTACTTTCTTCAAAAAATTGCGTCGAGTATTTTCCATATCGAATTGTTTAGTGATTATAATGTTCTATTTTGTCGCCAAAGATACGATATATTTTTGGCAAAGTAGCCGTCTGTTTTCCGCTTCTTTTCGTGCCCGGAACTACGTGTAAATTCAGTGCAGCTGTTCCGGTTTCTGTGTGTTTCGTCGTTTTTGCGAGAGGATGGATAAGACTCGTTTTTTTCGGATGGCAGAAAAATCATGATTTTTTTGTATGTTTGCCATTCATTCGCAGAACGAGTTATACATACAAACAGAAACATCATGAAACATGCAGCAAAACCTGCCTTTTGGATTTCCGGATCACTGCTTCTGGCAGTCGGCGGAACAGCAACGGCACAAAGCAAGAAGCAAACAGCAGAGAAACCGAACGTTGTCTTTATTATTGCTGATGATTTGGGGTACGGCGATTTGAGCTGTTACGGACAGGAGAAGTTTCGGACGCCCGAGATCGACCGTGTGGCGCTGCATGGCATGCGTTTCACACAATGTTATTCCGGCACGACGGTCAGCGCCCCTTCACGTGCCAGCCTGCTCACCGGCCTTCATACGGGACATACGTGTGTGAGAGGGAACAAGGAGGTGAAGCCCGAAGGACAATTTCCGTTGCCGCACGGCACGAATACCTTCTTTAAACTGTTCAAGGAGGCCGGCTATACAACCGGAGTCTTCGGGAAGTGGGGCTTGGGAGCGCCCGGCTCGGAAGGGGATCCGAACCGGCAATACGTCGATGAGTTCTGGGGATACAACTGCCAACTGCTGGCGCATAATTATTATCCCGACCATATCTGGCACAATGAGCGGCGCATCGAGTTGCCCGATAACGATAACGGTGCGTTCGGAACGTATGCGCAAGACCTGATTCAGGAGAAATGCCTCGCTTTCCTCGACGAGCATCACCGCAAGCCGTTCTTCCTCTTCGTGCCTTGTGTGCTGCCTCATGCCGAGCTGCTTGTGCCTGAAGACAGCATCATTCGCAAGTTTCGCGGAATGTACCCGGAGAAGCCTCATCGCGGTACGGACTCAGGGCCGGCATTCCGTAAAGGCGGTTACTGTTCGCAGGTTTATCCGCGTGCCACTTTCGCCGCCATGATCTATCGTTTCGATGTCTATGTCGGGCAGATTGTGCAGAAGCTGAAAGAGCTGGGTGTGTACGATAAGACATTGATCATCATTACCAGCGACAACGGACCGCATCAGGAGGGAGGCGCCGATCCGGACTTCTTCAACAGCAACGGTATCTATCGCGGCTATAAACGCGACCTCTACGAAGGAGGGATTCGTGTGCCGATGATCGTTTCATGGAAAGGACATGTGGCTGAGGGAACGAGCAACGACCTCGTATGCGCTTTCTGGGATTGGATGCCTACCTTCGCCGAACTGACGGGCACCCGCAACGTGCCAACCGACGGCATCAGCATACTGCCTGCAATCACCGGTAAAGGAAAGCAGGCAACCCGCGATTATCTGTATCTTGAATTTCTGGAACTGGGCGGACGACAAGCCGTTCGCAAAGGCGACTGGAAACTGATCCGGCAGAATATCCGCAAAGACGGTGGCACTTACGAATTGTACAATATCTCCTCCGACCCATCTGAAAATCAGAATGTCATCTCCGAGTACCCGCAAAAAGCCGATGAATTACGAGCGCTTATGGAGCAGTCGCATGTCGAAGACCCCAACTGGCCGCTTTTCAACTGACAGTAAAAAGAGAGGTTGGGTTTATTTTTATTTCTTAATTTGCTTGTTCTCTTCTTTGAGGATATCTCAATTTGAGTAGTGTTGATTAGAAAATATCTTGGATGTTATCATTTTTTTACTACGATATAGAGTCTTTAGTTAAAACCCCATATTTTTTAATAATAGAGTCTGAGATGCTAATTGCATCCTGCTTTTTGCAAATTTCCTTTAAAGATTTCACTGGATAATTACGGTAGCTATCCTTGCCGAGGCGAATGGCATCCTCTAATAGTCCAATTGCCCCATGAAAATTTTTGTCCACATAATACGTGTATTCAGCCTTCATCGTATTGAAAATTGTGTCTTTGTGTATATCAAAAGAATTGTGCATATCCTCCATTAGTTGATTAAGAGTTTCTTTGTCTGGATGTGCTGTTCTTACAAGACAACGGAAATAAGATTCAATATGATAGGTGTTTGATGGGGTTCTCTCATAACTATGTCTAGCTAAATCTAAAGCTTCATCATATCTACCAAGAAACATACAAACCATAACCATTTCATGTTCAGCCTTTGAGGAATAGTTATCATCGTCGTATTGTTTTACATTTTTAAGAGCCTCTGCATATAACTCTTTTGCCTTTTCATATTGCTTTATATGTCTGTAATAAAAACCTTGTAAAAAGTAGTAAGAATACGGAGATTTTTTGAAATATTCTATTTCATTAAAGAAGCGAACATCTTTATTGCGGCATAATGCACAACATAACCAATAGTTTATACTTCTAATAATTTCCTCATATGATTTTTTATGGTATCCTTTCTTTATACGGTCTGCAAGATATATTACATTGTCATTATTGCCTTCATAATATTCTTCCGTGATGACTTTTAAGATAAAAGATGGCAAAAGGTACCGTTCATCTATTTTTCCTCCTTTAATTCCTTCTTTCAATATACTTTTAGCTGCATATAAACGGTAAGATATATCAGTAATATTATCGTCTGTATCTATAATAATTTGCCTTGTAATTTCCTTTATCTTTTTCGAATATTCAGAGGATAATTTAAACTTAACACGTCTAATGTAATCTGTGATTGCTGAATTTAAACAAATATATTGTTTCCCCAATCCAAACGACTCGGTCAATGATAGGTAATGGAATCGTTCTAACACATCAGCAATATCTTCTCCACAAATCCTACATAAATAATCGTAACTAATAAATTCGAAATTCGATAATAGGATTAAAATCTGAAATGCTCGGGAATCATCTTTAATTTCAGATAAGACACTTTCATAGTTGTGATCAAACTGACAAATTAATTTGTTAATATCCTTCTTGGCGATAGCTATATTACTCTGCTTTATAGAATTAATAATTGATAATACTTGTCCAGGATAGCCTGATAATTTGTCTATAAAGAACCTCATGTCAACATTAGGTATTGACAGTTCTCTTAATTTTGAGTATGCATTGAAGAGCAATTCCATATTATTATTTGTAAGAGGATGTATTTGTAGTGTTACAATATGAGGGAAAATTTGGCTTAAATCAGGGCGTGGAGTATATCGAGAGGCAATACTACAATGCAAATGATTACAAAGCCTACTATCCTTTACTAAATCAACGAACCATTCAGTAAGCCGTCCATTACTTTTCACAATACAATTATCATCATTGATGATAATATTCTCTTTTACCTCATGTAGTTGATTCAATAAAGAAATAGTCGTAGTCAGCGAGTTTTCCTTGTCATTAATATTTAACAACAGAGAATCATAACTAAATTGTCCTAAGATATCATTAAGTTGTATTGCGAACTCAGAAATACTATCAGTATCTGTTAGTCTTATATCTATAAGATCTGTACTATCTCCTTTAACAACAACACGCTTAGAAACAAATTCACGTAGTAACCGCTTGCGTCCTATACTATTCAACCCTGAAACTATTATAGTATTTTTGCTGTAGCCACGATTCTCAAAATATAATTTTGATAATTCTAGCATTTCCTCATCCCTGCCAATGAATAAATGGCTTTGTTCCTGTAATGAGGGGAATTCTTTCCAAATACTGCGTAATATATTTCTTTTCAATAAAATGGACAGAATATGTGGATTAATATATTTATTGATCAGATATTCTTTCTTTATCCATTTTGAGATATTAGGATGGTCTATATCTATAGTTTCATCAATGATTACAGGATAGAAGTTTATGGCATCATCGTCTATTCTTTCTCTAACGTAGGAAATTTCTTGCTTAACCCAATTCGATGCTAAAGCTTCCTTTGAAATCAGATATACAAAATGATTACACTCATTAATCGAAGTGCGAATTTCTTCCCAGAGTTTTTTCCCACTTTCAAAAGTATATTTATCAACAACTAAATAATTAGTCCCTATCAGTTTGACTAATTCTTCTACATATGGTTTCTGTACACTACTATGTGAAATAAACATCTTGTGAGTCATGATAATGTTTTTTTTAATGTATAACTGTTATTTTTAATCCGTTCATAATAATAAGACTGTTCAATGCCATTGAAGATTACTTCTCGGTCATCTGTTTTATCTGTAAGGGCTGGTTGCAACAGGAAACAGAGTTCCAAGCAATGATTGGACTACATTTCAAATCACTCATTTTGTTCATAATAATATGAATAATCAATACCTTTCATAAACATGTCTCGGTCGTCAATCTTGGTGGTGAGCGCAGGCAGTACTAAAGACTTAATATGCGTGCTATCAGTTACACTCTCACACATGGCAGACAGATATTCGTTCTTATCTATCTGACTCCAATCCACACACCGCTTCAATGAGCGTTTGAACATCAAGTCAAGCCAAATGCGGGTGCTGCGACCATTACCTTCCATAAAAGGATGGGCAACGTTCATCTCGATGTATTTATCCATAATCTCATCAAAGGTAGTTTCGGGCATACGCTCAATATTCAGAGGTGTATCGGGGAAGTGCATACAATTAGCAAACGTAAAGCCTCCTTTGGATATATTCTTAGTTCTGATTTGTCCGGCAAAGTCGTATAATCCTCCAAAGAGGTAAGCGTGTATCTGTTGGAGACACTTTAAGCCTCCGGGCTCTGCCGTTTTCAAGAGATCGCTCTCAAAAAGTTGGTAGGCTTTCTTCTTACTCTGCCCGTCAATGGTGTTGTCACTGTAGATAAACCAGTCGAGAAATCCCATTGCCTTGACATTAGGTATTGCTTTCGCCAACAAAACAACACCTTCGCCATCTAACATATCTGTCAGTCGTTGCTTCCCATCAGGTGCTTGCAGTTTGAACCGGTTAGTGTCACTAACCAGTTTGTTGTTTTCTTTCTTTAACTTTGTTTTGAGATACTTCCAATAGTTTCTCGTCTTCTGATAATCGTCTTGCTCATTGATTGCTGCAATGATGTCCAGTACCGAGAACCACCACTTACTGTTCTTTTCATCCCATACCGTCCTCACTTCACGATCGTTGAAGAAGCGGATTGATTTTTTATGTTGCTCTTTATGCTCTGCCATAATGAAAATGGTTACTCATTTTGGGGTGTTCATCATTGCTTTCCATAGTCTTTTGATGGCACAAAGATAGGAAATAGGATAGCATATAAAAAGGAATGAGGATTTTTCTCATTCCCTGACGATTCAAAAAAGAGGGTGTATCACAAAGTGATTTCACCCTCTTTTTAGATGTTTGATTTTATGCTACTTGACCTCCTCAAAATCCACATCTGTTACGTTGCCGTCGGAAGAGCCTCCTTCACTGCCTCCGGTGGGAGCGCCTCCGGCTGACGGACCGCCTGCCTGTGCATTCTGTGCGTTGTACAGATCCTGACTGGCTGCCTGGAATACGTTGTTCAGCTCAGCCGTAGCGGTATCGATCGCTGCGAGGTCTTGCGCTTTATGTGCCTCTTTCAGCTTATTCAGAGCTGCTTCGATCTGCGACTTTTTGTCGGCCGGCAGTTTGTCGCCCAGGTCTTTCAGCTGTTTTTCCGTCTGGAAAATCATGCTGTCCGCCTGATTGATCTTATCGATGCGTTCACGTTCTTTCTTGTCCGCTTCGGCATTGGCGGCCGCTTCGTCTTTCATTCGCTTGATCTCGTCTTCGCTCAGACCGCTCGAGGCTTCGATGCGTATGCTCTGCACCTTACCCGTACCTTTGTCCTTAGCCGATACATTCAGGATTCCGTTGGCATCGATGTCGAACGTTACTTCAATCTGCGGGACGCCGCGTGGTGCGGGTGGGATTCCGTCGAGGTGGAAGCGTCCGATCGATTTGTTATCCTTAGCCATGGAACGTTCGCCCTGCAACACATGAATCTCGACCGAAGGCTGGTTGTCGACCGCCGTCGTAAACACCTCCGATTTTTTGGTCGGAATCGTCGTATTCGCATCAATCAGGCGGGTCATGACACTACCCATGGTCTCGATACCGAGTGACAGCGGCGTTACGTCGAGCAGTACGACGTCTTTGACATCGCCCGAGAGGACACCGCCCTGGATGGCTGCACCGACTGCAACGACTTCGTCCGGGTTCACCCCTTTGGAAGGAGCTTTGCCGAAGAACTGCTCAACGAGCTGTTGTACGGCCGGGATACGGGTCGATCCGCCGACAAGGATCACTTCGTTGATATCCGAGGTAGTCAGGCCAGCGTCGGCCAATGCGCGTTTACACGGCTCGAGGCATGCCTGAATCAGGGTGTCGGCCAGCTGTTCGAACTTGGCACGCGTCAGTGTACGTACAAGGTGCTTGGGAATTCCGTCCACCGGCATGATATACGGCAGGTTGATCTCCGTGCTTGTCGAGCTTGACAATTCGATTTTCGCCTTTTCGGCCGCTTCTTTCAGACGTTGGAGGGCCATCGGGTCTTTCCGCAGGTCGATATTTTCGTCCTTCAGAAACTCTTCGGCTAGCCAGTCGATGATCACATGGTCGAAATCATCACCTCCGAGGTGCGTGTCGCCATTCGTCGATTTTACTTCGAATACACCTCCGCCCAGCTCGAGGATAGAGATATCGAACGTACCGCCCCCGAGGTCGAACACCGCGATCTTCATGTCTTTGTTCGATTTGTCGAGACCATAAGCCAACGAGGCGGCTGTCGGTTCGTTAACGATACGGCGAACTTTCAATCCTGCGATTTCGCCGGCTTCTTTCGTTGCCTGACGTTGTGCGTCGTTGAAGTATGCCGGTACCGTGATCACGGCTTCCGTTACTTCCTGTCCGAGATAATCTTCGGCCGTTTTCTTCATCTTCTGAAGGATCATCGCCGAGATTTCCTGCGGAGTATAGAGACGCCCGTCAATATCGACACGCGGTGTATTGTTATCGCCCTGCACCACTTTGTAAGGGATACGATTGATTTCTTTTTGCACCTGATCGAATGTTTCACCCATAAAACGCTTGATCGAGAAGACCGTCTTCTGGGGGTTCGTGATCGCCTGACGTTTGGCCGGATCACCCACTTTACGTTCGCCCCCTTCCACAAAGGCGACGATCGAAGGCGTTGTACGTTTACCTTCGCTATTCGTAATCACCACCGGTTCGTTACCCTCAAGGACGGCAACGCACGAGTTGGTTGTTCCTAAGTCGATTCCAATAATTTTTCCCATATTTATTCTATATTATTAATGTTTTATTTTTTACTTCAATACCATTCATGTGTTACACACATCGATTGATTAGCGGCAAATAGTGTGCCAAAAATGATGAAAGGGAAGGTTGTCATGATTTCTGACATTTTGGCGTTTTTTTGATTGGCTGATTCCTCTTTGGGTGACATTCCGCCATAAAAAAAGAGGCAACCTCAAAATTGTTTTTTTCGAGGCTGCCTGTTGAAATGTGTCATTTTTTGTCCAGCTTATTTGGACAGAGAGAATCAGAGACTGTTCAGCAGATCTGTTTTTCCCTCCTTTACTAATTTGATAATCAGTTCTCCGAAGAGTGTGTTTTGCCAGGCGAACCATTCGCGTGTAAAGTTCGACGGGTCATCTTTGTGGAACGATTCGTGCATGAATCCCATTTCGTTGTCCGTATCCATCAGCATGCGGATGCAGGTCTTGATTTCGGCATTGTCGCGGCTGGTAAACGCTTTCATCATGATGGACATCGGCCAAACCATGTCATAGCCGATATGCGGCCCGCCGATTCCTTCGCCGGCTTTGCCTTTGAAGAAGTACGGGTTATCTTCGCTCCACACGAAGCGACGCGTGTTCTGATAAATCGGGTCGTTGATATCTACATCGCCGAGGTATGCCATCGCCAGCAGGCTGGGTACGTTGGCATCGTCCATCATCAATTGGTTTCCGAAGCCGTCTATTTCGAACGCGTAGATTTTTCCATATTTCGGATGATCGTTCACGGCATATTGTTTTAGAGCCGTTTCGACTTCGGAAGCCAATTCGGTGCATTCCTTCGCAAGGTCGTTGTCTTTGTTCACTTTGTCCAGAATTTCGGCTGCTTTACGCAGTGAGCTTACCGCGAAAAAGTTCGACGGGATGAGGAATTGCAGGATCGTGGCGTCGTCCGACGGACGGAATGCGGAGGCAATCAGTCCGACCGGTTTTACGGGGTTACCCCATCCGTAGTTCGACTGTGTGTCTGTCGCTACGGCTGTGACACGTTGGAACTTATACGGGCCAAGGTCGTTTTTGCGTTGTTGTTCTTTAAAAGTACGCAAGATGCTTCGTACCGTTTCGAGCCATTGTTCATTCGTGAAGATGCTTTTATCTCCCGTCACTTTCCAGTATTCGTAAGCCAGACGAAGCGGGTAGCAGAGCGAGTCGATCTCCCATTTGCGTTCGTGCAGTTCGGGAATCATTTTGGTCAGGTCTTTCTGCCATTCGCCGCCGACTGGCCCGTCGTTGAACGCGTTGGCATAAGGATCGAGCAGGATACATTTGAACTGACGGAGAATCACCCCGCGAATCATTCGGCGCAGCTCCTCGTCTTTTTTGGCGAACTGCACATAGGGCCATACCTGAGCGCCCGAGTCACGCAGCCACATGGCATGAATGTCTCCCGTATAGACGAACGTATCGTCTTCCCCGTCAATGGCTCGGTAGTGGACGGTGGTGTCGAGCGTGTTCGGGAAGCAGTTTTCGAACATCCATGCCAGCTTCGGATTCGTCAGCAGTTTTTTGATACGGACAATCTCTTTTTCGATCGCTTTCGACGAGAATAGTCGTTCGGACACAGGCGGGCGATTCGTTTGGGTATAGTCGGCCGCTGCAAGTACGGTCGTGTTGTCACGCTCCATGACGAGGCCGGTCGCTTTTACTTGCGGGCTGCACAGGAAAAATGCAGCCGTAACAGCAGCCGCTCCCGTAATTTTCAAAGTCTTTTTCATACATTCATTGTTTAAAATACAGGGACAAAGATAGCGGTTTTAGTCTGCTTGTGCAACACATGATCGACGCTGTTGATCCGGCAAAATGCGTGGGCATGTTCCGAAAGAATGAGTCTGCCCGACCGATTATTTTGTAAGGCTGCTAAAAGTTCTTTCCGATGAAATCCGAGAAGAGGACAGAAGGTTGTCGGTTAGTGTATCAAGAGGCAAATTTATTGGCGGTCCTGCGATCGTTGAATGTTAAATGTAAAAAACTGCATGCGAATAGCGTGGGAGAACATCTCCAGATTTATGATAACTATTATGGCATGAATAGGCTTATTGTAAATTATTTACCTTTGGGAGCTAAAGCGGGGCAGTGTAATCAATTTAATCAAAATTTTGATGCGTTAACCATCGTCCGTGCCTCTGTTTGGGAGCGTATGATTTTTCACGTACCTTTGTGCGTTTTTTCAATAAAAATGAGAGCAACAGAGAGAAATTATTTCGGACGGCTTCTGGCTATCATGTTGATAACGATGGTGTGCTGTCTGGGATTATATTGGCTGCCGGATGAGCTGTTCGGTATTCCGATCAAGAAAGTGGATATGCTGTCCGACCTGCGTTCTGAAGACGAGGCGCTATTGTCCGACTCAACGGATAGAGTACTGGCGGGGGCGTTGCCGGTTGATTCGTTGTCGCTTTCCGACACGGTAATTATCCGAGGTTTCAATTCTCAACAGATTACCCAACGAAATGTCGCCTACGAAACGCTTGCATCGAGCATGCCGGAAGATACGACGGGTGCCCGTATCGAAGATTATTCGGCGGGGCATACGGGTTTGTATCAGTTTTTTACGTCGCTGAATCGGCTCCGCTCCCTGAATCGTCCCGTACGGATTGCTTTTCTGGGCGATTCGTTTATCGAAGGTGATATTATTGTTGCTGATTTTCGCGCGAAGATGCAGGAGCATTTCGGAGGACGAGGCGTAGGATTTGTTCCGGTGGCTTCGAAGGTGGAGCAGTACCGCCCGACGGTTTATCAGCGGTCGAAAGGTTGGCTTACACGGTCGATACTTAGCGATCGTAAGTATAAATATGTACTTCCGGGCTTGCTCTTCGATGCCGATTCGGAGGCCGGGGTAGCCTCAATTTCGTTCAAAACGGTCGATGCGTACCCTCGTCTGGAAGCGGTTTCGTCGCTCAAATTCATTTATTCGCGTAACACGCAGTCGGAGATACGCTGGATATGCAACCATTCGAAAGATACGATTCTCGACACTTTGCCGGCGACTGATTCAATTGTACAATATGAGGTGAATGGCCGATTTACGGACGGCCAACTGCGTTTTCATAAAGCGCGTGGACTGCGGGCGCTGGGGATTGCACTCGAAGACAACAGAGGGGTGGTGGTCGATAATTTTTCGCTGCGCGGCAATTCGGGTATGACATTGAGTGAACTGGACGAGTCGAGCTGTATGGCTTTTCGGAATGTGCGCCCCTATGATCTGATCGTTCTGCAATATGGGCTGAACGTGGTTACCGAAAAGACAAAAGACTATAGCTGGTATCGCAAGCGGATGGTAGATGCCATCCGTCACGTGCAGCGTTGTTTTCCGGAGGCGGATGTGCTGCTGCTCAGCGTGTCCGACCGCAGCCATTACCGTGATGGCGCTTACCGCACGATGCCGTCGATACGGGCTTTGTTGCGTGCTCAGCGCGAAGCGGCGGCCGAGGCTCGAGTGCCTTTCTGGAGCGTCTTTTCGGCAATGGGAGGCGAAGGCAGCATGGTACGCTACGTGGAGCGGCGCTGGGCGAGTAAGGATTATACGCATCTGAGCTTTCGAGGCGGGCGCGAGTTGGCCGCTTCGTTATTTGATGCGCTGATTTTAGAAAAAGAGTTTTATGATGAAATGGATAAGAAAACATATTGAATGGGGCGGATCGTTTGTATTCATGGCTGCGTTGACGGTCGGATTGATCAGTGCCCGCATGAAGCCGGAGCCACAGAAGAACGAGCCGGTACCGGTTCTTTCGTCTGAAAAGGCAGAAGCGATCTGGACACCACTCGCTCCGCTGACGGATAACATGCGTTCGAATCTTTCGTTTGTTGTCGATTCGCTTTGTCGGATTACGGATCCTGCCCGCTCGCTCGATTCTTTTTTGGAAGAGCTGAATCAGTTAATGGCGGGAAAAGATACGACGATTCAGATCGTTCATTTGGGCGATTCGCATGTGCAGGCCGGTTTTTACAGCGGCGAGGCGATGCGTTTGCTGCAAGGTGCTTTCGGCAATGCCGGGCGCGGCTGGATCGCGCCGTATAAGCTGGCGCGGGATAACGAGCCGACGGATTACTTTATCACCTCATCGAAGGTGAAAAACTGGGCTGTGGGACGTTGTACCCGCCGCACGTCGGACTGTGCATGGGGTCCCGGAGGGATCGGCATTCAGACCGATGTGCCGGGTGTCGATTTTACAATCAGCATTGCGCCGAATAACGGAGCGGGTTACGAGTTTAATCAAGTGATTCTTTATCGTAACGAAGACGCCTTGCCGATGCTTCCTGTCGGGGAAGGTGAGCAGGTGGAGGCTGTCTGGGCAAAGGCTCCTTACTCGCCGGGAGTGATGGTCGACACGTTCAAGCTGCCGGCCAAGTCGGGGGAGTTGCAGCTTTACACCGCCTCGCAGGGGCGACTGACACCGGCACGTCTCTCGTCGCTACGGAATTGTTACTACGGCTTTGTGCTCACGAACGGTCAGCCGGGTATTTTGTATCATTCCATCGGGCAGAACGGTGCCATGTTCGTGAACTACACGAATGAGGAATACATCCGGCAGTTGTCGCTGCTCGATCCTTCACTGCTGATTGTTACGCTGGGCACGAACGAGACGTTCGGCGCCAACTTTTCGACCTCCGAATTTCTGTCGCAGGTAGATCGCTTTGTACGTTTGGTCAAGGCACACCTGCCCTTCACTGCTTTGGTGTTGAGTACGCCAGCCGAGAGTTTCCGCTCGGTGCGCGTGCGACGTGGCAAGCGGAGTTACAGGCGCAACGAAAATATCGATCTGGCGGCACGCGCTATCAAAGAATACGCCCGACGCGAGGGGATTGCCTGCTTCGACTTGTACGGGATGACCGGAGGAGCGAATTCGTGTGAACATTGGCTGGCTTCGGATTATCTAGGGTACGACCGTATTCATTTCAATGTGGCCGGTTATCAGGAACAGGGCAAACTGCTTTACAAAGCGCTTGTCCGTAGTGAATTGAACTATCAGAAACGGAGATCTTTATGAGTACGCTGTCGACTCTTTCAGAAACCCTTTTTTCGGAAATGAAAACCGGTGTGATATGGGAGCGTATCGGTTCGCTGCTGTGTTACCGGCAAGACGCGCCGATGCTCTTCAGTACGGGGCTGTTCTTTTTCCTTTTTATCGTCTTCTTTGCGGTTTACTGGTCGTTACGTCGATGTACGACAACCCGTATCATTTACGTCGCGCTATTTTCCCTGTACTTTTATTATAAAAGCAGCGGTCTGTGGTTCGCCCTGCTGATCCTTACAGCCACTTCCGACTTTCTGATTGCCCGCGCGATTGCGCAAACGTCACATAAGGGCCTGCGCAAAGCGTGGGTAGCGTTGAGTGTATGTATTAACATCGGGATGCTGGCCTACTTCAAATATACGAACTTTCTTTACGATGCGGGCGTGATGCTGCTGAGCAGTATGGGGCAATGGATGGGCATCCGCGAACTGGCACAGCTGAGCTATACTCCACTGGATATTTTCCTGCCGGTCGGTATTTCGTTCTTTACATTTCAGTCGCTCAGCTATACGATCGATGTGTACCGGAAACGTTTGGATCCGTTGAAGCGGTGGATCGACTATCTGTTTTACGTTTCCTTCTTTCCGGGTTTGGTAGCCGGGCCGATTGTGCGGGCACGCGATTTCATCCCGCAGATGTTTCGCAGCCCAAGACTGTCGAAAGAGCATTTAGGTGAGGGCCTTTACCTGATCATCTGTGGTCTGTTCAAAAAATGTGTGATCTCCGATTACATCAGTATCAACTTCGTGGATCGCATTTTCGATGCGCCTACGCTCTATACCGGTCTCGAAAACCTGTTCGGGGTCTACGGCTACGCGCTTCAGATCTACTGCGATTTTTCGGGATATTCCGATATGGCCATCGGTATAGCATTGCTGATGGGAATCCGTTTCAACGTCAATTTCGATTCGCCTTATCAATCGGCGACCATCACCGAGTTCTGGCGGCGTTGGCATATCTCGTTGTCGAGCTGGTTGAAAGATTACCTGTATATCTCGATGGGCGGAAACCGTAAGGGGAAGCTTCGTACCTATGTCAACCTGATTGTGACGATGCTCTTGGGCGGCCTGTGGCACGGTGCTTCGATGCGTTTTATCCTGTGGGGCGCCCTACATGGTGTTTCGCTGGCTGTGCATAAGTTTGTGATGGGACGTTTCAGCAGTTTTAAGCCAATGGGAGAAGAGATGTCCCCGTTCCGCCGACTGGCTGGTATGATTCTGACTTTCCATCTGGTATGTCTGGGATGGATCTTTTTTCGGGCCGATACGGTGCAAATCGGGGTGGATGTGGTGACACGGATTTTTACCGATTTTCATCCAGAGGTTTTCACGCAGTTCCTTGTCGGTTACCCCGGCGTTTCGATTCTTATTGTTACAGGCTATCTGCTTCATTTCGTACCTAAGCACATCGACTTGAAGATGCAACGTTTGGTGACGGATTCGCCCATGTTGCTTCAGGCTTTGTACCTGATTCTGGCGATTTTCGTGGTGATACAGGTGAAAAGTTCCGGCGTAGTTCCGTTTATTTATTTTCAATTCTGAATGTTTGCTGTCGATACGTGATTATTTATTCATAAGTCAAGTGCTTGAAAATGAAAAAGACGTTCGCTTTCGTTCGGAAAGAGGCGGTGATGATGGTCGGACAAAGTGGGGGCGAACATCGGAAGGTGTGAACTATTTTTGCTTGAAAAATGTTGAAAGGATACGATGACAGTTCACGTTCCGAAAATAAAACAAACTTCGTCCGTTCGAGCATCGACGGAAGTTCATGAATATATACTGGATAATGGTTTGACGGTCTGGCTGAACGAAGACCACAGTCAGCCGAAAGTTTTCGGTGCCGTAGTCGTCAAGGCCGGCTCGAAAGATTCGCCCAATACGGGTATCGCTCATTACTTCGAGCACATGATGTTCAAAGGGACGGATAAGATCGGGACGATGGATTACGCGGCAGAGAAGGTGCTGCTCGACGCCATTGCCGGGAAATACGACGAACTGGCGCGCACGAAAGACGCGAAGGCGCGCGCCGTCATTCAGCAGGCAATCAACGAACTGAGCGTGCAGGCTGCCGAGTATGTGATCCCCAACGAATTTGACAAACTGATTACCAAATACGGAGGATCGAAGCTGAATGCGGGCACGTCGTACGATTATACCGTATATCACAATCTTTTTTTGCCGCAATATATGGAGCAGTGGGCGGAGCTGAACAGCGAACGTTTGCTGAACCCCGTATTCCGCATGTTTCAGAGCGAACTCGAGACGGTCTACGAGGAAAAGAATCGGCGCGACGACATGATTCTCAATCAGGCTATCGAGAGGTTGATGGAGATTTATTTCCGTCCGCACCCCTATGCCTATCCGATTATCGGGAGTGCGGAGAACCTGAAGAACCCGCGCCTGTCGGAGATGCGCAAGTTCTTCGAGGCCTATTACGTATCGTCGAACATGGGGTTGATTCTGAGCGGCGATTTCGATACGGAACGGGTGCTTCCCGTTTTGGAGCGAACGTTTTCGCGTATTCCGCGCGGTGTCGTCGAACCGGTATCGTCGGTAAAGATTCGTCCGTTCCGCGGTCGGGAGAAGACGACGGTGAAGATTCCGCTTCCGCTGCTCAAGGCGGTGGCGCTCGGTTTTCGCGGCGTTCCGGCCAATCATCCCGATCAGACTGCATTCGACGTGGCAGTCGGCATCCTTAATAATTCAAACGGTACGGGGTATCTGGACAAGCTGATGGTGAACCGCCGGGTGATGGGCGCGATGGTAGGCGGAGAGTCGTTTAACGAGGCCGGATTCATCGGGATTGTGGTGGTGCCGAGGCTGTCGCACACGTGCCGCTCGGCCGAGAAAATGATCTGGCGCGAGTTGGAGCGGGTGAAGAAGGGCGATTTCACGGACGAGATGTTCAACAGCCTCAAGCGTGAGCAGCTGCGTCGTCATCTGACGGAGCTGGAAGACATCGATTCACGCAGTCAGGTGCTGGTGCGTCTGTTTTCGCAGGGCAAGACGTGGGCGGATTATCAGGAAGAGTTAGACCGTGCCGAGGCGCTGACGAAAGACGACGTGGTGAAGGTGGCCAACCGTTATTTCGGCGATAATTATCTCTATGTCCGCAAAAAGACGGGGCGTTATGCCAAGACGCACTTGGCTAAGCCCGATTTCGCCCCCATCGTTCCGCGGCATGCCGATGCCTCGTCGGCCTATAGCAAGCAATTGGATACGATACCCGTACAGGAGGTTCAGCCGCGTTACGTGGACTTCGAGCGGGATGTGCAGACGCTTCATTTGACGCCGCGCACGACCCTGTATGTGACGCCCAACCGGGTGAATCATATTTTTACGCTTAAGCTCTCGTACGGGATCGGGCTGATCGAGGAGCCGAGGCTCAAACTGCTGGCCGGGTATATCCCGCTGTTGGGCACAAAGTCGCAATCGTTCGAAGCCTTACGTATGCGGTTGCAGACGCTGGGCAGCACGCTCGATCTGGATGCGGACAAACATAGTTTGACGTTCAAAATTACGGGCTTCGACAGGGCTTTTGATGAGACGCTGGAGGTGGCCGGTGATTTTCTGGCGAATGTATCTCCCGACGACCGGAAACTGAAAACCCTCGTCGACGATGCGAAGGTGGCCGAAAAGGCATTCTTCAAGTCGAACAACGAAGTGGCCGAAGCGCTGTTCGAGTACGTACAGTACGGCAGCCTGTCACAATACCTGACCAAACCCTCGTTCAAGGAGATTAAGCGTATCCGGGGGCGCGAACTGGTCGACCTCTTTCACCGCGCCACGCAGGTGGCCTGCACGATGCACTATTGCGGGACGCTGGAAGCTGAAAAGGTAGCGGAGCAGATCTCCCGCTCGCTGGCGCTGGAGAAGATAATCCGCCCGTCGCTCTCGCCCGTCTGGCGCGATTTCGTGACGTATGAGAAACCACTCGTTTTCTTCTATCATATTCCCGATGTGTTTCAGAATATCATCTACGCCTATATGGCGTGCAAACCGCTCGATACGCTGAAGAAGAGGCACGAGGCAGACCTGTTTTCGCGTTACTTCGGCGAAGGCATGTCGTCGCTCATGTTTCAGGAAATCCGCGAGTTCCGGTCGCTGGCGTATTACACGTCGGGCGCCTACCGGCTGCCGCCTTACTGTCTTGCCGACAAACCTTCCCGTTTCGTCGCCTACCTTTCTACGCAATGCGACAAGACGATCGATGCCCTGAATGTGCTCAACGCGCTGATACAGGAGATGCCCGAACGCCCCGAACGCATCGAGGCGCTGATCCGCGCCAGCATTAACCTCACGAACAACGAGTATCCGGCCTTCCGCGACATCTCCGCCAAAATTGCCGATTACCGCCGCGACGGGTACACGGAAGACCCGAACCGTTCGCTGCTCGACGATATCGGCCGTATGAGTATGGACGACATCGCGCGTTTCTACCGTTCGCATGTGCAGGGACGTACGCTCGTCTACGTCATCGTCGGCAATTCGCGCAAAATCGATATGCGGCGTCTTGCAACGTTCGGAGACGTCATCCGCGTGAAAAAAAGAGATTTCTATCGCTGACCGTTTGCGTTCTGTCGCGACGCTCTTCTCTCCCGAAACAACGAAAAACAGCACCCGTCTTTTTTACGTCCGAATCATATTTTTTCGGAGTATCGGCTAATATTACGTCAGGCTTTCAGCCCTCCGCCGAGGGGGCCGCCTGTTTTCCCAACGCTTCGCTTCCGCATTCCCTCCTTTGAAGGGGGGGGATGTTCCTCTGTGCTCGGGCACATAACAATTAACAATTGACCATTAACAATTAATTTGTCATTCAGAGCGTCAAGCGATGAATCTCTTTTTGTCACTTTTGGCTTGACCCAAAAGTAACCCAAAGGTCAAGGCTTCGTGCGCTTCACACGACTTCGCGACGCTCGCAGGTCGGAAAATCAGGTAACTCGCTTCGCTTCGGACAGCCTGATTTTCTTTCGCCCTGCTCGCTGCTCCGTCGGCTCATCGCCCGAGGCCGAAGGGATGAACGTTGAGGGCGTTCGCCCGTTTCCCCAACGCTTTGCTCTTTCCCCCTTTGAAGGGGGGGGCTGGGGGGATGTTCCTCTGCGTTCGGATACCGTGTACCCGGCATAACAATTAACCATTGAATTACGTCAGGCTTTCAGCCCTCCGCCGAGGGGGTCGCCCTTTTTTCCCAACGCTTCGCTTCGCTACGCATTGGGCTGAATTATTACGCTCTTTCAGGGCTCTTACAGCAGTCAGTAAACACCTCAACACCTCAACACTTCAACCGCCCCGAAGGGGTTAGCTCGCACGGGGCACAAGGGCTGAAAGCCCGAATTAGTCAGCATCCAGCGGTCAGTAGTCCGTTTTTCAGGACAGGACAAGGACATGCGTAGGGGCAACCCCGTGTGTTTGTCTGTCATATCAATTAAGAATTGACCTTAATCAATAATCGGGGCGTTTCTTCATCGTTTAATGAAAGTGTGCAGGGAACTCCCGACCGATTTTTATCGTTTGATACAGGGGAATGGATGAAAAAACTTAGGTTCATCCCCGAATTGCGTTGGTTTTATCATGTAGTCCAAGTAATAGTAGA
>NZ_JBQNAZ010000038.1:0-24084 GCF_052170195.1 Tannerella sp.
GCACGTGATTTGTAATCTCGGGGTCGTTGGTTCGAATCCGACAAGAGGCTCGAAAAGAGGGAGAGATTATAGAAATTTTTGTTTTCATGGTTGCGCCGGATACATCGTTTCGTTTGTGTCCGGCGCACGTTTTATACAAGAGACGGAATTTCCCTTAAACAAATTTTTATTTTACCTTTGCCAACCGAAACAATGTAAATAAGATCAATGGATATATCAGTAGTCGTACCTCTGTATAACGAAGCCGAATCGCTCCCCGAACTGCACGCGTGGATCGAACGGGTAATGAATGAGCATCATTTCAGCTACGAAATCATCTTTGTCAACGACGGAAGCACCGATCATTCATGGCAGGTGATCGAGCAGCTGGCACGACAGTCGACACACGTGAAAGGCATCAAGTTCCGCCGCAACTACGGCAAATCGCCGGCATTGCACTGCGGATTCCAACGCGCCGAGGGCGACGTGATCATTACGATGGATGCCGACTTGCAGGACAGTCCCGACGAAATCCCCGAACTCTACCGGATGATTAAGGAAGACGGCTACGACATCGTGTCGGGGTGGAAAAAGAAACGCTACGACAACAAACTGACAAAGAACCTCCCCTCGAAACTCTTCAACGCCACGGCACGGAAGTTCTCGGGCATCAATCTGCACGATTTTAACTGCGGACTGAAATCGTACCGGCGCGAAGTGGTGAAGAATATCGAAGTATATAACGACATGCATCGCTATATCCCCTATCTGGCTAAAATTGCCGGATTCAATAAGATCGGCGAAAAGGTCGTGCATCATCAGGCGCGCAAATACGGCGAAACGAAGTTCGGTCTCGACCGCTTCGTCAATGGATATTTAGACCTGATTTCACTTTGGTTTACCTCGAAATTCGGGAAAAAACCCATGCACTTCTTCGGATTATGGGGAAGCGTGATGTTTCTGATCGGGTTCGCAGCGCTCGTCGCCGTGCTGATCATGAAATTGATTTCCATCTACGACGGCGACCTGCGACCACTCGTTACGACTTCGCCCTATTTCTACATCTCACTTACGGCTATGGTGATCGGTACGCAACTCTTTTTGGCCGGGTTTATCGGCGAACTGATCTCGCGTAATGCTCCGAACCGCAACAAGTACAAAATAGAACAGGAGATTTAAAGCCCTGCCGGTGTTTGATTCGTTTGAAACGCACCGAACCATGTATCCGGGGCATGACAATTAACAATAACACCGTTTTTTTGTCATTCAGAGCGAAGCGATGAATCTCTTTTCTGTCACTTTTGGCTTGACCCAAAAGTAACCAAAAGGTCAAGGCTTCGTGCGCTTCGCACGCCGTCGCGACGCTTGCAGGCCGGAAAATCAGGTAACTCGCTTCGCTTCGGACAGCCTGATTTTCTTTCGCCTCGCTCGCTGCTCCGTCGGCTCACCGCCCGAGGCCCAAGGGACGAACGCCGAAGCGTTCGCCTGTTTTCCCTACGCTGCGCTTCCGCATTCCCCCTTTGAAGGGATAACATCCCCCTTCGCTTCGCTCTTCCCCCTTTGAAGGGGGGCTGGGGGGATGTTCCTCTGCGTTCGGTCTTTTGTCATTCAGAGCGAAGCGAAGAATTTCTTTCCTCTTCCTCGCGAGATTCCTCACTGCGTTCGGAATGACAAGAGGAGCATCTAAATTAATATTCATTCAGGCTTTCAGCCCTCCGCCGAGGAGGGGCGCCCTTTCCCCAACGCTGCGCTTTCGCTACACATTGGGCTGAATTAATGCGCCCTTTCAGGGCTGTTACAGCGGTCAGCAAACAGATCAACAACTAAACAACTAAACAACTCAACAAACAACTCAACAATTAAACACCCAAAGAAGACACAAGGGCTGAAAGCCTGACATCATTTAATGGTGGATGGTGCATTGTCAGAGGATAGTACACACTGAATCCATACTTTTTGGCAAAACATAGATGGAAAATCATTTATTTTTTTTGAAATAAACATCTTCTACGTTTTTTTACATACAAGCGCACGAACTTTTCAGGGACTGCGCTTTATTTTTGCCTAAAATATATATATCGGGCTATGGAAAGACGCTACGTGTTGTTTTTAGTCTTGGGATTGCAGGTGTGTATCACCGCATCGGCACAGAAAGACTGGTCGGCAAAAGACTCGCTGTGGTTGCAGCGTGTGTTGTCGGGTCAGGAAAAGCTAAAACTGAACGAAGAAACCCTGCGAGCCATCCGATCCGGTACGCTGATCAATCCCGCTCTCACACCCGATCAGATGAAACACAGCCCGCTGGAATTACCCATCGTCAAATCGTTCGACAGCATCATCCAACCTGAAAGCCATCGTGCGCTTCATCTGCTCCCGCCTTACGTTTTCAATTTGTATGGCCCGGAGAACCATTCGGCAACCGATCCGCACAAAGGTATAAAAACGGAAGGAGGTATGATGTTATCGGAAAGACAAATCGAGGAGATGAAAAAATACCTAAAAAAGAGTGTAGAAGCAGTGATGAAAGACTTAAATGTGAATCCTTCCATATCGTTCGATGCCGAAGATCTTGCCCGAACTGTCTTCTGGCCGAGTCACCGCGCCAAAAAACGCAATGCATGGAATGCACAGGCTTATAAACAATTCAACGTTGCTCCTCCGTCTATCTCGAAGGAAGAACACGAACGCCACCGCCTGAACGAATATATCAACATACTAAGGGAACATGCACAAAAACGCCTACTCTCCGACCCTGTATCTCATCAGCCGGATTCGGTCAATGTAGATTTTGGGATACGGAACAGCCGGTGACTTCTTCAAACGGATATAACCGTAAACACGCTGTACCGGATCGTATGGCGTACCCTGCAAAGTATATTGGTGAAAACCGTTCCCGACAATCGAATCTTTTACAACGAGGATCGAATCGGACACGTCGGCACGCAGATTCAGTTCCATCACATGCTTTCCGGGTGTCAATCCCCATACTTGCATTTCCCATACGAAACGACAACCGGCCGGGTACGCCTCGGCAGGTTTCAGATCGAACACGATCGTGTTAGCCACCGCCTTGGGAAAGAAAATATAGCATCGTTTATCAATCCACAGATCGACCGAGTCGGCCCGCGGAATATCGAATGCTTCGGGTTTCACTTCACCGAGCGCGTTTATACGCTTGTCTACTTCGGCCATTGCCATATCATGAACACGCATATAGATATCAATGTTCTTACCGTACCATATCAATGAACTGTCATATTCTGCCTGCGTCAGATTGTGCTTCTTAAAGACCGACTGGAACAACGCGTTTTTTTGACAGAACGATCCGTAAGTGTACGGATCATCATTGATGATCGTTTCTGCCATTTGCATATCGATCAGCACATCACACATTTTTTTCTCCGGAATAATTCCTTTGGGTGTGTGGCTGCATGCCGACAACAAGATGGCAGCCGACCATCCGATAAAAAATCGCTGAAATTCCCTACCCGGCATGTATCAAACCTACTTCGTCGAGAGACTTTTGGAAAGGGTGCGGTGATAGAACAGCAACAACAGCGCTCCTCCGACACAAATAGACGAGTCGGCCAGATTAAAGATAGGCCGGAAAAAGATAAACTCTTCTCCGCCCCATATCGGCAACCAGTCAGGGAAGGTGGTTTGGATGAGCGGAAAATACAACATGTCCACTACTTTGCCGTGCAACAGAGAAGCATACCCTCCGCCGGCAGGCATAAACGTAGCGACCTGCCCGTAACTGTGATCGAAGATGACGCCATAGAATACACTGTCGATAATGTTACCGAGTGCTCCGGCAAAGACCAATGCAACGCAGGTGATGAAACCGAACGAATAGTTACGTTGTACGAGACGAATCAGGTAATAAGCGATGGCGATCACCGCCGCGATACGAAAGACGGACAGCACGAGCTTGTTGAAAAACTCCATCCCGAAAGCCATGCCGGGATTTTCGGTGAAGTAAAGCTGAAACCATGAAAAGATTTCAATGCTTTCGTGCAGTTGCATGTGGGTTTTCACCCATATTTTCGAAGCCTGATCAAGAAAGAGAAGCAGTAAAATAACGACTGCTGCCCCCCACGCTTTTTTTCCTTTCATCAGACGTGCCGCTTATTTTACTCCGCTCTGTTTGGCCTCGATGCTCAGCGTGGCATGAGGTACCGCACGCAAACGTTCTTTTGCGATCAGTTTACCCGTTTCACGACATACTCCGTATGTCTTGTTTTCGATACGGATAAGCGCTGCCTGCAAACTCTGAATAAATTTCATCTGACGTTGCGCCAGACGGCCGGCTTCTTCTTTCGACAAAGTAGCCGCCCCTTCTTCCATTACTTTGAATGTCGGTGAAGTGTCGGAGACGTCGTTGCCGTCGGCATTCGTAATCCCCGATCTCAACAAGTCGTAATCTTTCTTTGCCTTATCGAGCTTTTCCATGATAATGGCGCGAAATTCTTCCAGCTCCGCATCCGAGTATCTTGTCTTCTCAGCCATAATTCAGTCCTCCTTTTATTTTGTTTTCAAAAATACGATATTCTTTTTTTATTACACTCTCTATCCGTTCAAACTTTTTCGATGCTTACGTATAATTTAAAATCATCCAGATCGAGCTCTGTCGCATCCGGCAGATTCTCCTTTATTCCGATCGACTCGGCAAGCACTTGCTTTTGAATATAATCGGCATATTCACTGATTGTTCCGTTCATTTCCGGCGCCGGTACCATGACGATACGTATCTTGTCCGTGATCTCCAGTCCGCTGCTTTTACGCAGGTTTTGAATACGGTTTACCAATTCGCGTGCCAATCCTTCCTTGCGCAGCTCATCCGTGACGGTGATATCGAGCGCGATTGTCAGGCGTCCTTCGTTGGCCACAAGCCAGCCGGGAATATCTTCCGAAATAATCTCGACATCGTCCGCTACAATAACACTTTCCACCCCTTCAAGGTTGAAAGCAAACGAACCGTTTTGTTCGAGCGAAGCAATATCTTCTTGCGTCATGGCCTGAATGGCAGCAGCCAATTGTTTCATAACCTTTCCGTAACGCGGCCCCAATTTCTTAAAGTCGGGCTTGATCTTCTTCACTAATATGCCGGCCGAATTATCCGCAAAGTTAAGTTCTTTTACGTTGACCTCGCTTAAGATTAAGTTTTTTACCGCCTCGATATGTTCCTTCTGCCGGGTGTCGGTCACCGGCACCATGATGGTTTGCAGCGGTTGACGCACCTTGATATTCACTTTGCGACGCAGCGCGAGCACCATCGACGAGATGTCCTGCGCAATCTGCATCTGTTCTTCGAGCGTTTTGTCGATCATCGCCTCATTGCATCTGGGGAAGTCACTCAGATGCACGGACTCCGCCTTGTCGCGTCCGGTTACGGTAATCAAATCGGTAAACAGTCGATCGGCATAGAACGGAGAGATCGGCGCCATGAGTTTGCTGACCGTTTCGAGGCAGATGTAGAGCGTCTGATAAGCCGAGAGCTTATCCTGTGTCATCCCCCCGCCCCAGAAGCGGCGACGGTTCAAACGAACATACCAGTTGCTTAAGTGATCATTGACAAAATCCGAGATCGCACGTCCGGCACGGGTCGGTTCGTATGTTTCATAAAACTCATCCACCTCTTTGACGAGCGAATTGAGCAACGACAATATCCAGCGGTCTATCTCAGGACGTTCGGTCATCGGAACGTCCGGTTCGCTGTAGGTGAAACCGTCTACATTGGCATACAATGCAAAGAACGAGTATGTATTATATAATGTACCGAAAAATTTGCGACGTACTTCTTCAATGCCTTCGACATCGAATTTGAGATTATCCCATGGCGACGCATTCGTAATCATGTACCAACGCAACGGGTCGGAACCGTATTTTTCGATCGTCTCGAACGGATCGACCGCATTGCCGAGACGTTTGGACATCTTGTTACCATTCTTGTCGAGCACCAGCCCATTGGATACCACATTCTTAAACGCCACACTGTCGAAAATCATCGTGGCGATGGCATGGAGCGTAAAGAACCATCCGCGCGTCTGATCTACCCCTTCGGCAATAAAATCGGCAGGATAAACATCGCGTCGGTCAAATGCGTCTTTATGTTCGAACGGATAATGAATCTGCGCGTAAGGCATCGCACCGGAGTCGAACCATACATCGATCAGGTCGATCTCGCGTTTCATCGGTTTTCCCTGCGGAGAAACCAGCGTGATTTCATCGACATACGGACGATGCAAATCAATCCGGTCGTAATTTTCCGATGTATATTCACCCGGTTTAAAGCCGTTGTCCTTATACGGATTGCTCTTCATAAAACCAGCGGCAACGGATTTATCGATTTCGTGATACAGCTCTTCGACCGATCCGATACAGAACTCTTCCGCCCCATCGTCGGTACGCCAGATCGGGAGCGGTGTACCCCAATAACGACTTCGGCTCAGGTTCCAATCCTGAAGGTTTTCGAGCCATTTCCCGAAGCGTCCCGTTCCGGTGCTTTGAGGCTTCCAGTTAATGGTTTCGTTGAGTTCGATCATCCGGTCGCGGCAAGCCGTAGTACGGATAAACCAGCTGTCTAACGGATAATAAAGTACCGGTTTATCGGTACGCCAGCAATGCGGATAATTGTGCACATGCTTTTCGATCTTGAACGCCAGTCCCTGTTGTTTAAGCATGACGCACAAGTCGATATCGAGTATCTCGTCGTTTCCATTAAGTTGCGGGTCGTAATCGTTCTTCACATAACGGCCGGCATATTCTTTATATAATGAAATGTTGACGTTCTTCTTTACATAATCGTCATCGAGGTCTTCGAGACAGTAGAAACGGCCTTTCAGATCGACGGCCGGACGCAAGTTACCCGCTTTGTCGACAAGCTGTAACGGCGGGACACCGAAATTCTTGGCTACCCGGGCGTCATCGGCACCGAAAGTCGGTGCGATATGCACGATACCCGTACCGTCGTCGGTTGTCACATAGTCGCCGGAAATGACACGGAACGCGCCTTCTCCGGGATTGAACCACGGTATCAGCTGTTCATATCCGATACCGATCAGATCTTTACCTTTGCATGTAGCAAGTACCTCGAACGGAATCAGTTTGTCACCCGGTTTGTATTCGCCGAGTGACAATTCGACCGCTTTCGGATTGAAGTATGCATCCATACAAGCTTTTGCCAGAATATAGATGCTCGGCGCCCCGGAATACGGGTTAAAAGAGCGAACAGCGGCGTAATCGATGTCTTCGCCGACACACAACGCCGTATTCGACGACAAGGTCCAGGGCGTTGTCGTCCACGCAAGGAAATAGACGTTGTCCGAGTCTTCGCCGAATAGCTGTTTCAAGAAGTCATTCTCTTTCGCGGCGGGCATTTTAGCACGGAACTGCGCCGTCACCGTCGTATCCTTCACATCACGGTAGCAACCCGGTTGGTTCAACTCGTGCGAGCTAAGCCCCGTACCCGCGGCAGGCGAATAGGGCTGAATCGTATATCCTTTATATAAAAGCCCTTTCCGGTGCAATTCTTTGAGAAGATACCAAAGCGTTTCGATATATCGGTTATCGTAGGTGATATACGGATGATCCATATCAACCCAATAGCCCATCTTCTGTGTCAGGTCTTCCCATTCTTTCGTGAACTTCATCACGTTTTTGCGACAAGCCATATTGTAATCGGACACCGATATTTTTTTGCCGATATCTTCTTTTGTGACCCCAAGTTCTTTCTCTACCCCAAGCTCTACGGGTAAACCGTGTGTATCCCATCCAGCCTTGCGGTCGACACGATACCCTTTCATCGTCTTGTAACGGCAGAAAATATCTTTAATCGAACGGGCTATGACGTGATGAATGCCGGGCATACCGTTAGCCGAAGGAGGTCCTTCGTAGAAAACGAAAGAAGGGGCATCCTTGCGGATATTCAGACTCTGGTGAAAGACATTACCTTCCTGCCATCTTTGCAGTATTTTTTTGTTAATGTCTGACAAATCGAACGTATTGTATTCGGCAAATCGATTACTCATCTTATATTATGCATGTTTTTAAAAAATTGCCGCAAAGGTAAGATTTTTTGCCAAAATAAAAAATCGTCGTAAGGGTGTAAAAACGTCCTGACACAACAAGGATTCGGCGAAAACTCCGATCCCTGTTGTGTTACCAATTTATTTTTGAAAAATCTTCTATAAACAGCTGGCTTATTGATCGTTTTAAAAAAAACAAAGTAGTAATTAAGTATCCGACGGAAAAATTTCAAAGAGAAATTTCACGTTTCTGTAAGTTCCGAATAGCTGTTTGATCGCCCTTTTGAGCTGCTTTACGATACCATTTGATCGCCTCGGTCTCATTGCGTTTGACACCCTGCCCCGTTGCGTAGATCACGCCGAGATTATTCATGGCAGGTAAAATATCCTGTTCGGCCGCTCGCCGATACCATTTGATCGCCTCACCGTAATCTTGTGGCACACCGCGCCCAGCTAAGTAATGATTGCCCAGATTATACTGTGCCATAGCGTAGCCTTGCGCCGCTGCTCGCCGGTACCATCGCACGGCTTCGGCATCATTCTGAAATACGTCCTTCCCCACGTCGTACAGATAACCGAGTCTGTTTTGCGAACGGGATTCATTCTGTTCAGCTTCAGCACGCAATTGAGCGACATATTCCGGCTCTTCCGGATCATTCAGGGCTTCCAGAATTTGTTCGATTTTCGACTTTTTTTCTTGATCATCGTCGGAAGAAACTTGTGTCGGAGACTCCGATTCGGGTACCTCTGCCGATCCAACAGGCGAGACAGGCTGTGCTTCAGAAGGAGTCTCGGACTTCAGATCTCCCCCATCCTTCGCGAAGATACGCAACGCACACGTCCACGCTTGGCCGGGCACAAACTGTTCGTCGCCCCAATCTTCAGCTACAACCGTTTCTAACGGTATCTCCATTCGTTCGATCAAAGTATCCAGCCGTGTCATACGCTCCGGACTATTTCCATAATAAGGTCCTACGCAGACAAATTGATGATATCCCTCGGACATGGTAGTCATGACATCCGCCAAACATTCGACCGTGTGAACAGCCATGCCGGGGAGGTTGGAAAGAAGGTGCAACGTACGGGACTGATTCCCGGAAAAGAGATCGTCTGTCGTTAATTCATCGATATATTTACATACCGTACGGATTTCGGAATGCGGAAAAAAGCGACGGACGTGCAAAGCTGCTCGTTGCAAACAACGCTCTGATGGATCGATCAGCGTAAACCGACGAACGGACGAAGTAAGATTTCGCGCCTGCAGAAAATCATGATACACCATCGCTCCGAGCCCCTGCCCGCAACCATAATCAATCCATTCGATCTCTCCGCTGAAAAATGATTCAGGCAAACGGTCGTAAGCCTTCTGTAAGCGAGCCTCCTGCATGTCGCCGAACGCGTAAAGATAGGCTGAAAGTTGCGGTTCGGTTTCCTGCAAGTTACCGCTGCGCTTCAACTCATCGAAGAGTTTGATTCGCTCTTCTTCAGAAAGTTCCGAAATAAACCGATCGGATAATTCCTTTACCGAATGAAAGGTCAGAGGCTGCAAAGCCTCTATGAAAAATGAATAATTTGTGCCGTGTTCCATCATTGCGTTTTTCCTCCGTATTTTATCCTTCTTGTTTTACATCTCTTCGTTAAGGATGAGTTACAAAAATAATCTCCGTTCGCAAAGCTATAAAAAATAGTTTTCAACAACACACATCAAAAAGTGTTGATAACTCTATTTCTATATTTTTTTCCTTCATCTTTATCAAAACATCGCAACACACCATCTATTCCACTAATTTACAGATAAATAAAACCATCCAAACACTCTTTTTACAACAAAATAAATCATTTACATACAACAAAATAAGTAACAGTTAACAAAGTTTTGCGTTTTTAGTCCGATATTCGTACGTTATTTCCGAAAAAGTTCCTTATTTTTGCCGCAGATCTTACGGAGAATATGCGTAAAACAGCTATATGGCAAGAAAAAGGATGGCCTTACCTGACATGGAATTATCAGGAAGTAATGTCCATATTGGGGGAAGTGCGTAACCGGCAGGGACGACTTGTCGGCAAGACGAGCTTGCTGGGAATCGATCTGAAAAAAAATGCGCTGTTGAATGCGATCTCTAACGAAATTCTCCGATCGGCCGAGCTTGACGGTTACACACTCGATGCCGACAAAGTACGCTTATCTGTGATTCATCAGCTTAAACTGGAAAAGAAGACACAGAAACCCGATCATGATATCGATATTGCTGTCGACGACATCGTCCGTGTTTCGACCGATGTGCTGCGGAATTATCTCGAACCCGTCACGGAAGAACGTATTTTGGGATGGAGGGATGCCCTGAGCCCGCTCTCTCCCGAAACATCGTCTCATACGGATGCTGTTACAACGGCCACTTCTTCCGGGTCTCTTCATTCTCTCGCCATGCAGGATACGTCGCCGATCTCAAACGAGATGAAACGATTTGTTAAGTGGATGAATACAAAGCATCCAACCGATCCGGTCATCAAAGCGGCAGTGGCACATGTTTACTTCTGGCTTCTCCATCCATTTGCAACAGCCAACGGGCAAATTGCACGGGTAATATCGCATCTCTTTCTCACACGAGCCGATAACTTTCCGCAACGTTTCTTTTGCTTGTCGGAGCAGTTTTGCAAACGGAAAGAAACATACCGGCAACTATTAGAAACCGCCTGCAATCATAATCTGGATATTACCGAATGGATCATGTGGTTTCTTTATTGTCTGGAAACGGCTCTGAGCGAAGCCGAAGCATCAATTACACGTATCTTGGAGAAATCAAAATTCTGGGAGAAATATCGATTAGTACGTCTGAATGATCGTCAGGTAAAAATGATCAACCTGTTGTGGGAAGGGATGGACGATAAACTTACCTCGTCCATTTGGGCGAATATCAATCTCTGTTCCCCCGATACCGCGCTCAGAGATATTCAGGACCTGATTGATAAAAAAATTCTTCACAAACACGGCGACGGCGGTCGAAGCACTTCATACGGGTTGAAAAACTGAACCGCCCCGCTCTCTCCTGCCCTCTCTCAGGGATCAATCATCCGCATAGCTTCTTCCGGCGTTTCAGCCACTTGCCAGAGCATACATCTCTGCAAACGCATAAATTGTTCGTCTTCGGCACGGTTCAACATCTCCAACAGAGGATCGTAATAATGGTTCGTATTGAGAATCACCACCGGATGATGATACAGACCCAATTGCCGCCACGTAATGATTTCCATCAACTCTTCCAATGTACCGCAACCGCCCGGCAGAGCAATGACCGCATCAGACATATCGGCCATCCGTTGCTTGCGCTCGTGCATCGTCTCAACACGGATCAGCTCCGTAAGCCCCGAATGACACCATCCGTTATCGACCATAAAATGCGGAATGACCCCGACGACCGTTCCTCCCGCCTTCAATGTCGCATCCGAAATAACTCGCATCAGACCGAAACTTCCGGCCCCGTTAATCACCCGCCACCGGCCTTCGCCAAGCAATGTTCCCAAAGCTTCGGCCGCTTCGGTATATCCCGTGTCGATCCGCGAACTGGACGCACAATACACACAAACTGAACGCATATTCAATCGCTTTTTTTAGAAGCCGCAAATTTAGATAAAATCTCGGAGATTTTATCTAAATTTGCATGCGAATGCGGGCAGAGCCAAACGCCCACCTTGACAAACGAATGATGAACAAAGGAGTGAAAAAGATTCCGAACATCTTATCGATTTCGCGCATCATCCTTTCGCCGGTCATGCTCGCTGTGGCTGACCGGCCGCCTGTATTGGCTGCATTGATTCTGCTTATCGGATTGTCCGACCTGGCAGACGGATTCATTGCCCGACGCTATCATTGCCGAAGCGTTTCCGGTGCACGGCTCGACTCGCTCGGCGACTGGATATTCTTCGGCATGACAGGGATCGTTTTTTGCACGAAATACGAATCACTCGTTTCCGAACATATTTGGGAACTAGCTGCCATCGTAACCGTCAGAAGTCTTTCACTCTGCACCGCCCGATACCGCTTCGGACGGTTCCTATCCATTCATACACTCGGAAACAAACTGACGGTAGTGCTTGTCTTTGCCACGATGCTGTTTATCGTATGCGAAAGCGAAGTAAACGAAATTATTCTGAAGATGGTGCTTGCAACGGCACTACTCCCAGCCGTCGATGAATATTTGATTATCCTCACGAGCGAGGAAATCGATCTCGACCGGCGCAGCTTCTTTACCGGAAAAACAAACAAGAAACGTTCCTGAAGAAATCCTTCTCTATCTGCCCCCAACCATCATACCAACACATTGGAACGAAAAGGATGTTCCTTACAGCCGAACTTTCTTCTCCAGTGTGCCGTCTTCCGTATAATACTTCCATGTTCCCGTAGGATGATCTTTATCGTATCGGCCACGTATTTTCAAGTTGCCATTCTCGAAATATTCGTGATATTTGCCGTGGCGCTGCCCATTGCGTATCTCACATTCGCTCTTCAACGCACCTTCGGGATAAAACTCGCGATAAACATTTCCCTGAAACGTCTCGGCATAGAAGCGATTCAGTTCATCAATAACGGCCTTTTCCGAAATATCCGTATCATCATCTTCGCGCAACTCTTCTTCTGACAGAAGCGGTGGCTGATAAGGATGATAATTCATAATCATCCGCAAAGCGACCTTATGACGATTACCAACGATCTGCAAAGCCGAGTAAGGAAACGAATAGACAATCTCACGATTAGCCGACCAACTTTCCCACGTCTTCTGGTTTAGCAGCGGCTCCATAAGCGGGAAGAATTTGATGCTGTTCGTGTAAACGAAATACGTAGACCGGCCATTGACTTGCGAGAGCACCTGCTTGAAACCGTCGTCGTTACGCAGCGTACGCTCCTGTTCGTAATCTTCGATAAAGGAGAGTAACGTCGCAGGTTTATTGCTGAAGACGACGAAGTCATTTACATACGTATAGTAAGGTTTTTCGAACTTCTCGAACATTTTCCCGAAAAAGAGTGCAAAGAACCCTTTCAACTCTACATAATTAATTTCATACCCTTTATAATTCGCCTTGCGAATATGAACCGGCGTATTCTTTTTCACCTGCTTCTCGATGTATGCCATCTTTTCCTGCGCTCGTCCGAGATCTTCGGCACGAACGGCAAGTAACATCTCCGTATCATGCCCCAACAGCCCCGGCTCAAGCTCGGTCACGGCAAATTCGCCGGCCATCCAGCTCAGGAAATCGTCGCGCAAGGATATATCGAACATTTTTTCAATGCGCTCATACGATTCTTTATAAGTCGCATAGAGCGACGGTTCATCATTGGCCAGCATCGTTTCCAACTCTTCGACGAACGAGACCGGATCGTCAACACAGATACCGGTGTAAAAAGCCGTACGATCCGACAGTATCTTATGAGCTGTTATTTCCCTGCCCTCTGAATGCAGGAGCGTAGCGATATAGGGACTGACCGTATCTTTCAGAAAGGTATAACCACTCAATGCAAATTTTTCCTTGTCGGCTTGCAGGCTTAGTCCGGTGTATGCCATCGAAGCACCAATAGCCGGCAGATAGCCCTTTCGCTTACCCATATACAGATCGAGCAAGCGAGGCAGAACAGCATGCTGCACGAAAATGCGGCACACACCGTCATTATCGGTCGATTGGTCGGCTTCGATAAAAAGCGGGTCTAATCCGATGACAGGATCGTTGCGTTCCGAGATGGAGGCTTCGATAAGTCCGGCCGTCGCCGATGCGATGTAATGATTGTCTACAAAAGCGGTATAAAGCATGTCGCGTGTCTTAGGATCACGCAGCTCGACAATTTCCGTGTCCTTGTATTTCCGATATGTCACCCCGTAGTTCATCCATGCGTAGAGTTTATCGATCTGTTCTTTCAAGGCCTGTACTTCCGAAATCTTTTGCAAGTCGAGGACGTACAGAAAGCCGAGCTTCCCATGGCGCATCCGATGCACCGAAATCATCAGGTCTCTTTTCCCTACCAAAGCGAGAAGTCGCTGGTTAGCTTGCAGAGCGGAATCGAGCTTACTCGCATCGCGTGCGACATCGGCAAACGAAGGACTGCGCTTGAGGCATTGCCACGGCTCACTCGTGCTGAATCGCTTCCAGTCATTGACCGGATTGCTCGAATGAAGGATAAATACGGCATCTCTGGGTACGAGGTAAATTTGCTGGGTTGAACGATGCGGAGCATAATAAAACATGACCAAACGGTACACCCCATAGCCCGTCAGCAGTAAAAGAACGGACAGGATCATCCATTTTACAGGATTTTTCTTTTTCGTTGTTTGTTTGTTTTCTTCCATGATGTTAATTTATAAAACAAAATGCGTGTTGCGAAGGGTCAGTTTACCGATCAGCCGGTCATAACGCATCCCCATCGGACGATGATAGACGAGAATCGTATATTCGTTTTCGGTCTGGTAATAATCGCCCTCTGTCGGCAATGTCTGTGCCTTTGTTTCCCCATGAGGGAGCAATACATACTGATAATTATAATATCCCTGCTTCAACATCAGCGCTTTTTCATATTGCCGTGTCTGGGGGTTATATTCCATCCGGCTCGTCTCATTGAATTGATTTTGCACAAAGTCCCCCAGCAGATAAACATCGCCTTCGAGCAATGGTTCGGAAGCATACGTAAAATGAACAATATAATAATCAGCTTCCGTATCCGGATCATTAGAGCCACTGCAACGGACAAAGAAGCGCCCGTCCTGATCCTGATCGTAACGGTAGCCGGTGCGCGTTCGGCTTTGATCGATCATCACGTCGGCATGATAGTACGGATTGTGAAACCCGATACCGTCGATATTCAGTCCGTTGTAACGATGCGTCAAAAACTCGAAACGACGGTATTCATTGCCGGCATCGAAAATCAGTTCGCGGATATGTTCATACGTTAGCCGGTCATTCGTGATAATCTGAGGCTGTATATTCTTCACCGCATTGTCCGTCCGGTTGTTCTGATAAACATAAACCTTCAGCTCCGTCTGCGGATAGTTCACCGTTACCCCCTTTCGATCAATCTGAAAACTGACCTGCTGATACTCTCTATTGAGCGATATATCCGTGTTACCGCTGACCATGGCATCGATTCCTATAAGCGGTTCATAAACTCCGAATCGTACCGAACAAACGATTTGATCGGGTCTTTCTTCTTCATATATTTGCAGCAAATAATTGCCTGATACCTTAAATCGAATATTGTCATTGGGCAAGAGAAGGCGGTAATTCATATAGGATACGGTCGTATTAAAAGAAGGAGAATAATCCTCAATAGTCATGCCCTGAAAGCCGTCCATGTACTCGATCGGGGTCAGCACCGACGGTTTCCAGTCCGCGTCGCAATGAATGATCGAATAAGCATATCGTCCCTGCGTATGGTTCAGCACGTCGAAGCTGACCTCAAGCCGGCGGTCGCCATGCAGCTCGATATAAGGTTCCGAAATCAGTTCTCCGGTCACCTTAGCCTGAAGACTTTTCACCCGGTTCGAGAAAACTTCCGTCCGGCCATTCTTTTGCGCAGACAGATGACAGGCGAGAATCAGCCCCCAAGCTACAATCATAAATCGATCGATGTATTTCATTTTTGCCGAAAACATAAAAAACAATGCCCAAAGGTAGATGTTTGGAAGAATGTAACCAAATGTCTGCAACGAAAAACAACGTATCCGTCCGCTATTTCGGCGGTGAAGGAAAGAAGCACTATCGCCATAAAAAACTTCGATTTGGAAGATTCGGGAAGATGTGATTACCTTTGTTCCATGAAATCAACAAAAATCTGTGTCATCGGAATGGGGTATGTCGGCTTACCTCTGGCACGCCTCTTCTCCACGAAATATCCGACGATCGGCTTCGACGTGAACCCTGCACGGGTTGAAAAGATCATGTCGGGACACGACGATACGCTCGAAGTGTCCGACGAATTGTTGCAGGCAGCCTTGAAGAACGGTTTCCGATGTACGACGAACCCCGAAGACCTCCGCGACTGTAACTTTTATATCGTCGCCGTCCCTACTCCGGTCGATGTATACAACCGTCCGAACCTGAAAGCGTTGATTGACGCCAGCACGACGGTAGGAAAAGTCATCGGAAAAGGAGATATCGTCGTATATGAGTCGACCGTCTATCCCGGTGTGACCGAAGAAGAATGTCTTCCCGTCGTAGAGCAGGTTTCGGGTTTGAAGCTCAACATCGATTTCTATGCCGGATATTCGCCCGAGCGAATCAATCCGGGCGACAAGGAGCGTACGGTAGAGACGATTCAAAAAGTAACGTCGGGCTCTACGCCGGAGGCGGCCGGGCAAATCGATGCAATCTATCGATCCGTGCTGACGGGCGGGACGCATAAAGCGCCTTCGATCCGTGTGGCCGAAGCCTCCAAAATTATCGAAAACGCCCAGCGCGATGTCAATATCGCTTTCATGAACGAGCTGGCCAAGATATTTAACGCAATGGATATCGACACGCACGACGTGATCGAGGCGGCCGCGACAAAATGGAACTTTATACGGATGCATCCCGGCCTCGTCGGTGGGCACTGCATCAGCGTCGACCCTTATTACCTTATCCAGAAAGCGCAGGTCTACGGCGTGCTGCCCCGTATCATGACAGCCGCGCGACGGCTTAACGACGGCATGGGCGCCTACATCGCCCACCAGACCATCAAGTGCATGAATAAAAAAGGTATCCTCGTGAAAGACGCCGAAATTTTAATACTCGGTTTCGCCTTTAAAGAAAATTGTCCGGACACGCGAAATACGAAGGTGACCGACATTCATCATACGCTACAGGAATATACGAACCGCATTACGATATACGATCCGTGGGTAGCCCCCTCCGACGTGCGGGAAGTGTACGGCGTCGACGTCGTCACCGAGCAACCGGCAGGGAAGTACGACGCCGTGATCTTTGCCGTTGCGCATAAAGCGTTCGGAGCGTTGGATCTTTCCGGACTCCTCAAAACGAACGCCGTAGTGTATGACGTCAGAAGCGTTTTGCCGCGCGAGACGGTAGACGGAAGATTGTAGCTATTGCCCCTCTCCTCCGCTTCTTACGTGATCGTTCAACTAAATTCCTGACCGTATTTGATCTGCGCGTCGGCCATGTATTGCTTGATTCGTTGCTCTTCGTCTTTCTTGCAAATCAGCAGTACATTGCCCGATTCGGCCACAATATATTCTTTCAGTCCTTGAATGACGGCTAACCGGTCCGTATTTTCCAATGCGATGATATTGCTTTCCGACTCGTAAAGCAAAGCCCTTGTTTTCAGCACAGCGTTATCGGCTTCGTCACGGGGGGCGATATCGAAGATCGATCCCCACGTGCCCAAGTCTGCCCATCCGAAATCAACACATTGCATATAGACGTTATCGGCCTTCTCCATGATTCCGTAATCGATCGATATACTCGGGCAGTAAGCGAAATGTTCTTGGATAAACGCGTCTTCGGCAGGGGTATTGAAGATGCCCATCCCCATATCAAAACGTGCGGATATATCAGGGAGATGGCTGCGTATGGCATTTAAGATCGTGTCGACGTTCCAAAGAAACAACCCCGAGTTCCAGAAAAATTCGCCACTTTCCATAAAGACTTTGGCCAGTTCCAGATTCGGCTTTTCGGTGAATGTCTTCACTTTCGTAAAGTCTCCGATCATCGTTTCGCTGCTTTGAATGTAGCCGTAACCCGTTTCCGGACGACTCGGCTTGATGCCTAACGTAACGAGGGCATTGTGCCGGCTCACGAAGTCAAACCCTTTTTGGATGGCCGCAAGAAATTCTTCTTCTTTCAGGATTAAATGATCGGACGGAGCAACCACAATATTGGCTTTGGGATTACAGGCCTTGATATGATAGGCGGCATACGCAATGCAGGGCGCCGTGTTACGACGCGCGGGTTCGAGTAAAATCTGCTCGTCAAGAAGCTGAGGCAGCTGTTCCTTGACCAAGTCGGCATATCGCTCATTCGTGACGACGTAGATATTCTTCATGGGAACGATTTTGGCAAAACGGTCGACGGTCATTTGCAGTAACGATCGTCCGACGCCAAAAAAATCCAGAAACTGTTTCGGTTTATTCTCCCGGCTGAAAGGCCAAAAGCGGCTTCCGATGCCGCCTCCCATAATTACGCAATAATTATTCTCCATAATACGATTATTTCCCTACAAAGAAAACGAAAGAATCGAACATTTCGTCTGATTTTACAAAAAAATATTATTCCTTACCAAAGATTACCGTCCGGCTTCTGCTTTTACCCATTCGATTTCGTAGCCTTTGTCGTCGGCGCGGGTATCGCTCAGAAAATGGACGTATGACAATCCGTGTTGCGACGCGTTGCGGAGCGGAACGGTCAGACGCTTCCGGTTATCGACATAGACCTCGGCCGCAGGATGTTTCGTATCGAGGTTCCAGTCGATACGGATCAGATGCGGCTTGTTGTCGCGAATCTTAAGCGTTTCGGGACTTAACGGAACGTCAAACGGCGCATAATGACGCGCGATGCTGTCGGTGGGGTTGAACCACCGGTCGTTGAGCAAAAGGTGCCCTTTTGTGGCGAGGTCGTTGAAGCGGAGGGAAGCGGTAAAGCGTCCCTTGCGAAAAGCGGGAAAATTCCAGACCGCGCCGCGGCGGGAAGTAAGCAGGGAATCGTTGGGAAGGTAGCGAACCTGCAACCGTCCGTCGACGAGCGCGCACCCGGGCGTACGGTTGTATCCGCAATGCCCGACGATGCCTTTATAATAACAGAAGACAGACCATTGGCGAAGGCTGTCGGAAAAGTCGCAATAACGGCTTCGCGCCATGAGCCAGTCGACATCGAAGATCAGCATGACACGGTGACGCGCCGACTGTCCGAGCGAGACGAGCACGCGTCCGGGATCCGTTTCGACGAACTGACTCTGGTGAACGCTTTTGTCGATACCGGAAGCGGAGCCGAAGTCGGCCGCGTCGCGTCGCGGATCAAGATAAAGCTCACGGAAACCGTGCCACGTGCGTCCGTCATCGGCCGAGAGAGCGGCATGGATGGCGTTGCGGTTCGTAAAGACGTCGTCCCACACGCCGTCGGTCTGATTTACTTCGGGCAGCGGCGTGGTGTTGGACCAGAGGAAAAGCAGCCGGCCGTCGCGCAGTCGGCCGATAGTCGGCATGGTGATGGTGCCGTAGAAAGGCGATGGCGTAGCCTCGTCCCACGTAAGTCCTCCGTCGTGCGAGAACGATTGATAATGAAAGTCTTGCGAAGTGCGGATGAGCATCCATAACCGTCCGTCGTTCAGTTCGACGACGGTCGGCTCCACCGCGCCATGATTCCATCGGATTCCCTGATGGAAACCTCCTCCCCGATGGTCGGGCGTAGAGACGAACGAAGATTGTTGCCATGTGCGTCCGTCGTCGTCCGAGACAAAAGTGAAGCAGACCTTCGGCAGTCCCGGTTGCAGGCCGTAATGTCCGGCGACCACCGCCCGCTTGCCGCCGCGGATAAAGACGGGCGGTTTGAGCATGATGGCCATCGAGTCCGATATTTTGGTGAGTGTACGATGCCCGTTAATGCCGCCGTCGGTACGTAGAGCATATGTTCCCATGCGGGGCGCGGCGATCAGGCGAAGGTATTCGCCGCTCAGGGGGCTGCGCGTGTCGGCAAAGGGAATGTCGGCGGACGTATTGACGCGCTTCCACGTAAACCCTTTATCGACGCTCGACAGATAGAACGAGCCGGGTTCGGCCTGTTCGCCGTAGTTGTAATGTCTGATTTCTCCCGTTTCGAGCAGTGACAGACCGATATAAGCGTCGCTCGGCGGTACCCCCACCACGCGGGGCGCCATCACAGCCGTATCGGTACCGGCCACCTGTGCAGACGCACTCAGAGCAGCCATCAGCAGAGAAGCGGCCGCATAAATTTTCCTGTTCATCATAAAAATAGGTTTGTCTTTCGTTTTGACGCTTCAAAAGTACCGTTTTTATCCCAAATTCCGTCAAAACGAAAAGTGAAAAGTGAAGAGTGAAGCCCTGCGGGTGTTGAGGTGTTGAAATGTTGAGTTGTTGGCTGAATGCTGACCACTAATAAGAATGACGAATGACGATGTCCGAACGCAAATGAACACAAATAGCGCAAATCAACGCAAATTAAAATTTGTGTAATTTGTCATAACTTGTGCAACTTGTGGTTAAATGCTGACCGCTGACCGACAACTCAACAATTAAACAACTCAACGAATCAACACCCGAAGGACTGACCGCTAATAAGAATGACGAACACCTCCTCTTGTTATTCCGAACGCCGTGAGGAATCTCGCCTCGGAAAAGGAAAGAGATTCTTCGCTTCGATCTGAATGATAAATTAATGGTTAATTGTTATGCGTGGTTATCCGAACGCAAATTTCGCAAATGGCGCGAATCAACACAAATAGCTGTGTTTGTCATTCCGAACACCTCCTCTTGTCATTCCGAACACCGTGAGGAATCTCGCGGGGTAACGGGAAGAGATTCTTCGCTGACGCTCTGAATGACAAATGACGATGTTCCGAACGCGTAAATCAATTACGAATGACAAATGACAAATGACGATGTCCGAACGCAAATGAACGCAAATAGCGCAAATCAACGCAAATTAAAATTTGTGTAATTTGTCATAACTTGTGCAACTTGTGGTTAAATGCTGACCGCTGATAAGAATTACGAATGACAAATTACGAATTACGATGCCTTCCGGGCGTTTAGTTGTTGAATTGTTGAGATGTTGAAATGTTGGCTGAATGCTGAATACTAAACAAACAAACAAACATCTCAATAACCAAACGTCCGATCACACACTATAAAAATTCACAAAAGAGCCGATAAGTTCAGACAAAAAGAGAAAATCAAATAACTAAAAATAGGGATACCAAGATAAAAAAACACCCATTATTAGGGATTGCCCATACCCACAGAATGGCCGTCCTTTGCATTTGTAAAGCTTTAATTTAACAAACTAAATGGAAAGGATAAAAGCAATGAAAAGAGCATGGAAAATCGGCATGATGTTTGGGGGCGTCATATGTATGATATTATCGTCGTGTTATGATAAAATCGATGATTTCGATATTTTATCCAGTACGGAATATGTCATCGAAAGAGGAACTGATACCACCATTTATATCCAAACGAAGGGATATAATAGAATGAACGGCGTTATTATTGATACGAATGAAATTTTCTTTAGATATCCCAGAGAAAAATATCCGATTACGAATCAAAAAGACTCATTAGCCGTGACATATTTCCCCATAAAACCAATGTACGATGGAGCACCTGCAAAATCGGTAAATATCCCTTTCTTCTACATTACCGCTCTATCGGATGATCAAGACGACAAGAGGCCTGTATATAAAGTAGAGATCAAAAACAAGCATGCTTCCCAAGCACATAAAATAACTTTATTATTAATGAGTAAAATGGCTGGCCATCGAATATATTTCAACATTAAATAAATTAAAACAGTTATGAAAACGCGAACAATTTACTTATTGAGTCTATCTCTTGTTATTACTTTTGTCCTTTGATCTTGTAAAAATGATGATGATGTAATAATCCAAGAAGAAGAAAGAGCACAGACCGTTTCTCCTGCAGAAAAAAATGACGATGTTTATTCATTAGATGAAGCGGAAGAATTAGCAACCCGCTTTTATTCAAATCTGAGGAGTTCCAATGTTAAGTTACGATCCGGAGGAAAACAGAAGCCTGTTTTATCACAAACATTTACAACAAAAGCTATGGGCAATATCAACCTGTATGTATTTAATTATCAAAAAGGTGGATTCGTTATCATTAATCCGATCAAAAAAATGAATGAACGAATTCTTGCATTTTCGGAAAACGAAGCCATCTCGGAAAATGAGTTGAATTCCGGTCAATTTTCTCTATGGAAGGATTACACGATGGAATACTTATCAATAAAAGCATCCGAAAAGGAGAAAATGTCAGAAAATGTCATCCGAAAGAATAAAATCAAATTGCACACCGTAAAAGATAAAGATATCGAACGGATACTAAATTCCAAATTATCCGATTTAAGCCCTGACGAAGTTGCGAAAGCAAGAGATTATTTAGCATCACTTTATGAAGAAAAAAACATAACGCAACCTATTATAAAAACAAATTGGCATCAGGATTTTCCTTACAATGACAATTGCCCGCATCATTATCCTGCCGGATGCGTTGCTATATCAGTGGGACAGATACTTAATCACTATAGAAAATGGGATGGCGAGAGTTGGAACTGGGATAAAGTTAACCGCAGTGAAAGACCGGAAATCAGTAGATTTATTCGAACCGTAGGAAGTGGGGTAAAAATGACCTATCACAAAGGGGGCAGTTATCCGGATTGGGCAAATTTTAATCTGATCAAAAATTTAAATTATCGAGAAGAACAATTTCTAAAAAAGATCGGGTACAATAATGTAAAATCATATAACCTCCCTGAAGGCAACAGCACCTTACTTAATGAACTTAACAAGGGATACCCTGTCATTATGAGTGGCTTCAAGAAACAAATAATTATCCCTCTTGATGGACATTCATGGATAGCCGATGGATTGAGAATGGAAAGCTATCATATGTTCATGCATGACGAAGATGCGGAAAAAATAGCAGCACGTGGATATGACTCCCTTCCTATAGGAGAATTTATCATAAAATATGATCTTTATTACTGTCATCTTAATATGGGATGGGGAGATAGTTCCAATACATGGTATTACACATGTGAAAATTCCGATTTACATGGATTAAGAGGCATCTATCGTGATTTTCAGTATAGAACTCATATAAAATTCTTAACCGTACGAAAATAGATACATATACAATCCACTAATATTGTTAAGGAGGCCGGATCGAAATTTGAATTTTCAATCCGGCCTCCATGTGTTCACCTTCCTTTCCGTACAAGGGGCGGGCACTCCCCCGCCCCATCGCTTGCGGTCGTCTTTTTTCTTACGGCTGCTCGTCTTTTTTCGCGCCGGCGCGACGCGCGAGCAGATCGGCATAGCGTTTGCGTATGACGTTGATGGCCGTCAGCAACTCATCCCAGGCCACATCGTCGGGATAGGCGTTGGCCATGGTGACGATGTAGTTACAGAGCGCCGTATAGTCGGCCACGAGCGCGCGACGCATCGCTTTGATGTCGGCCACGGGTTGCTCGGCTGTCATCGCGCGACGGTCGGCCGCTGCTGCGCGGTAATCGTCGTTCGTGGCACGTACGGCATCGACTTCGGGCTGCATGCCGAGTGTCGCGATGGCCGCAGCATACGGTTCCTTCGTTAGGTCGTTCAGGAAGTTGTCTGTAGCTCCCGTCTGCTTCTTCACATTGAGCCGGGGCAGGCTGCGGTGGTGTGCCCAAAGCGCGTCGAGCGCGTCGAAGGCTTTCCGTTCGTCTTCTTTTTCGGCATACTCATAGTATTGCAGCTTACGCCCGAAGCGGCTCACGGCCACATCGCGCAGGCGGTCTTTTTCGTTCAGCACCTGAGTGTACGGGTCTTTTTGCGGATTACGGGTAACGACCTCGAACGGGTCGATCCCGTCTTTCACGTTATGCAGATACCGTTTCAGCGGCGCATCGGTTCCCAGCAGCACGGCTGCTTTCTTCTCGGTGTCGGACACCGTTTCACGTAACATCGGAATCAATTCCATCTGTTGCAAGCGGGCAACATTGTAAACATGCAGTGTTTTCATTTCGCCTCCTTTTTTTAAAATTTTACATCATAATAGTTTATTGATTGCTATTCGGGCATAAATATACGATAATCATTTGAACAATAAAACTATTTATGCGTTTTTTTAGCCAAAAAAAATTACATCCGGAATATTTTTCCTCATCTTCTACTCTTAAATATCTCCGGATACTCAGTTTCCAGGGTAAAAACAACTGTTTGAATGCCGGATACTCAGTTTCCAGGACAAAAACAGCTGTTTGAATGCCGGATACTCAGTTTCCAGGACAAAAACAGCTGTTTGGATGCCGGATACTCAGTTTCCAGGACAAAAACAGCTGTTTGAATGCCGGATACTCAGTTTCCAGG
>NZ_JBQNAZ010000039.1:0-23553 GCF_052170195.1 Tannerella sp.
CGTGGGTCCGGAACCATGCAGAGGCTTTCAAATAAAGAATCATACATAACTAACAACTTATTTATTTAACGACTACAAAAATATACAGAAAGTCCTTTTAATGCGTCAGCCCTGCTTCAGCGCGTACCGGATGCAGGGACTTTTTCGGATTCGTTTTTTTCGTCCGGTAAATAGGTCAGGCGTATCTTACAAAGACGCAATCTGCCATTATGAGATAGATATTTTCTGCGACAGTAAAGTGTCTCGCTTGTGTTTTATTTTAAAGTTTTCAGCTGTTTAACGCGTGATACTCTTTTTGTATTTTTGTTTGAATTGGGTTATCACTTCTTTCATTTCGGGCGTTAGCAGACTTAACGCCTTCTGTTCGATATTTTCGGGTATACCGTAGTATGCCTCGGCTATGCTTCCGGTTATGGCTGCGATCGTATCGCTGTCTCCGCCGATAGAAACGGCCAACCGTATGGAGTTTTCAAAATCTGTACTTTCGACAAAGCAGACAATCGCTTGCGGGACGGTTACTTGGCAAGTCTCGTTGAATGTGTTGATGCTCCTGATCTCATGACACGTCATGTCAAGCGGATAGGTATATTCTTTCGTGACTAATGCTACCATCTCGGATTTATCAGCCCCGACGTGGGCATGGTAGATGCAATCGGCAATACACATCGCTCCTTTGATACCTTCCGGATGATTGTGGGTGCATTCGGCTGATTGTCTCGCATGGCTCAGTACTTCTTGCCGTGTTGAAAGCCATCCGCAGGGAGAAACGCGCATGGCAGAACCGTTCCCGAAGCTGTTGTACGGCTTCGGGATGTCGGAATGTACCCAGCGTGCGAACGAACCGCCGTAGCCTCCCGTCGGGTAGGGGTATTTCCTACACCATCGGTGTATGGTATCTCCGAAATCCGAACCGTTCAGCAAGGCATCGGCTACAGCGATCGTACAAATCGTGTCATCGGTAAAGTTGCAGTCCGGCGTGAACAGCTTAAAGTTTGTTTGGTTCGTGTTATTGAACTCGAAACGTGACCCGACGATATCTCCTATGATTGCTCCTAACATCTCTGTGTTGTTTTGTTAATGGGGATTTTACAGTCTGTTTCGGGAAAAGAAATCCGGATTCATTTATCTGATGATGCCTATCTTGGCAAATTACTTGCCATGGATGAAAGACTGACCGACGCTACTGTAAAGGAAGCTAAAAGTAGCCAGAGTATAATTGCAATGATTGAAGCTTTGAATTTGGATATGTTGCATACAAATTTAAGCCCTATGGCTATTATAATAACAAAGAGTACTCCCAAAACAGTTATATTACTGAGCAGTATATATCCGGCAACCCCTATTTGCTCTACTGATGTCAGGACATTTAAGCCTGTATGATAGACGTCGTACGGGCTGCTTATTTGTTCCAAACCTTTGAATAAAGTTATTCCCGTATTGATAATATCGTTCAGAGTATGAAATAGAGCACCAACAAGAAATACTGTCATGGCTCCCCAGTATGTAATTTTTGTGCGAAACAGCTTGCACAGCAAATACAAAATCAGCGAAACCACAAAGATATAAACAGCCCCTGTGAATAGGGCGGAAACAATGGATACATATTTCATCTTTTGCATTATACCCATCATCATATTCATCTGTTCTTCGGGAACATTCATCGAAGAAAACATGATTTCGGAGATTCTTTGGGTGATGGGCAGGCTCAGTATTACATTGAATACCATCAGCAGAATCAGACAAAAAAACAAAGCGGAAGGAAACTTATTGGTTTCCGCAATTTTAGTGTAAAAGTCAATCATTTTTGATTTCATAGTTAGTTCTCTTTAAAGTTTTTGTAAGACGTTCATTCTTTTTATCATCATAATACTTTGGGTATTCACATTAGCAAGAAATGCATTTATTACGGTGTCATCCTTCCTGTTATTTTTTTATAATATCCTTTTTATCTATGCCTTCAATCACTTCAATATGAATTCCATCAGAGATTCCTGTGTGAATATGTCGGCGTATAAATTTATTCAATTGCAAAACTTCAACGAAAGCAGAATCGTGTTGGAAGGTGATACATTTTTCCGGTATCGAGAGCACGCTATCACGTTTGTGTATGATAATTTCAGCTGTTGCGTTGAAACCGGAATATAGGGTAGTCTGCTCGGGTGACTTGAAAACGGCTTCAATGTCATACTTCATAATGCCTTGATCCAGTTTTCCTCGGGTCGAAATTTTTCGGATCTTAGCGATTATTTTCAGGGTGTCCGAAGAGGTAGGGGTGATGATTATTTCCATGCCATGTCGGAGTACTAAGACGTCGTTTTCTACTACTTTCCCTTTAAAAAGAAAAGAGTCTAACCGGGCAATCTGTGCAATAGATGTACCTTCATTGTAATTGCTCCTTTCCATGACAGACGTTCCTTCTTCCAAGGGAATATCGGTAATGGTTCCGGCGGATGTTGCCTTAACGATGTTTGATATATTGCTCTTATAAGACAAGTTACCCTCTATCAGCGCCAATTGGTTTTGGGCAGAAATATAGTTTTCTTTACTCAAGAAATAATTGGTACGACTTGTTTCAAAATCATATTTGGAAATCACCGTTTTTGAAAATAATATGCTGTCTGCTCTGTAATTCTCTTCATGATTTTTATACTGAAGATAGGCTGTTTTGGCATTCTTACGAGCATTATCTATTTGTGCTGCTTCGGGGATCATCTTGATTTTCGCGATATTATCACCGATTTTCACATTGTCTCCAATCTTTACATAATACTCTTCTAATGCACCTGAGATAGAGGACTTAACATCGATCTCTTTGATAGGATATAAGTTGCCGGAAATATACTTGCTTACAACAATCGTTTGAATCGTTGGCTGTATCGTATTTGACGAGTCCGTTTTATCTTTCGAGAATTTATCTACTACAATAAATGCGATCACGCACATTGTAAATAATAAACCGATGATAATATACCATTTATTTATTTTCATACTTCTTGATTAAGTGCCTCTATCGGTCGAACAGACGCTGCTTTTTTGGCAGGGAAGATACCCGAGACAATACCGCATATAATCAGTAAAGTCAGAGCGACCAATATGACATTGCTATTTATAAATGCTGCTTCAAAGATTCGGTTTTCATTTTCTCCGAATGAAGATGTAAACCAGTTATATGTTTCAATACCTACATATCCCAAGAGAATGCCGATCAGCCCAAAAAAGGTCGTGATGATGACGGCTTCACTAATGACCAATTGGATGATTGTGCGTGGAGTTGCTCCTATGGCTTTTCTTATTCCGAACTCTCGCGTTCTTTCTTTGGTCGCTAACATCATGATGTTGGTCACTCCAATGGCGCCACATAACAGAATACATCCGCCAATAAACCATAGAAAAATATTCACTCCATCAAACAAAACATTAAAAGCGCCTACTTGCAATTGCACATTCTGGATATATAAAGCCCTTGTATCATTTTCATTAAATCTTAATTCTTCTGCCAAGAATGAACGTATTTTCTTTTCGTATTCGTTGGTTAACGTTTCGCTATCGAGTAATAAACCGAAGGTATCATATTCCCTTTCCACATTGAACGTATGGTATAAGACAATGTCCGGCGTATAGATTGAGTTTTGTTCCAGCATGCCGTATAATGTACCTCCTTCTAAAACGCCGACAACCTTAAAAAAAACACCTGCGATGTCAATCTCTTTCCCTATAGGATATTCTTCTCCGAATAAGCTGTTCTTAATTTGTTCTCCAATAATTATATTTCTTCTTTTTTCGATATAATCTTTCATATTCAGATTACGTCCCATATCAATATCAAGAGTCTTAATTCGCATATAATCAGTTCCTATTCCTTTTATGCCGTATGCTCCCGTGTTGTTTTTATATGATACGGGTAGGCTGTATCCCATAGAGATCTCGGGTGAAATAAAGGTGATTTCCGGGATTCTTGACTTTAATTTGTGAAGTACTTCGTCGTTGAATCTTATTTTAGAATCGATCGGCTTTCCTCCGATTTTAGATTCTTTTACGTAGTATCCCGTTATCCACATGCTGTTCGATGCATAATCTTTGAACATGTTCAGCATTCCATGTCGAAAGCCGTTGCCAATACCTAAAAGAATGATAAGAATAAAGATGCCCCATGTAATACCACTTCCCGTTAAGATAGAACGTGATTTGTGTTGTTTGATCGATGAATATGTTTCTTTAAGGAGTTCGAGTACCATGGTAAAACATGATGATGATTAGTGCCTATATGTCCGAATATTCGTCCATTCTTATTTGTGTTTTTGGAAATTTAAGACAAAGATAGATGTATTTTCGGTATTTTGTAATTGAAGATGTTTATTTTTGTATGTTGTGTAACATAGGGCTATCTAAATATCGAAGATATTCAAGAAAAAGACTTTGCTGTCTGGTTTGTAATAGGCTGATTATGTTTTTTGTTTGTGTTTTGCTGGTCTATTATAGAAATAGAGATATCTGAAAACAATTAGTTGTTCAAAGCCACTACGTACTGTTCATATCTTCTGCAAAATGGATCGTTTCTTAAAACGTTGTTTGCCGAAATATACTCTTTAGATAAGAGCTTAAATCTATATATCAAATCACTATGATATAAAAAAGAACAATTGCTTATCTATTCAAAGTGAGGATTGATACATTTCGCATAATATACGGTAGAATCCGACAGGTGGATATGTTCGTGGGCTTCCGAAGGGATCGTATAGTTCATCTCATCCACGGGAGTAAGCGGCTCTTCTCTGTCGAAAAACAGAGCGTAACACAAAATCACAGCGAAAAAAGATAATAACAATGCCTTCATTTTTTTATGCTTTTACTTGCATGATGCAACTTTATATAAAAACGTTGCATCGAATAGAATTATTGTTCAAAATAAACAATTTTTATCTTATGCATTCTTTTCCATACTCCCATATCGGACCGAAAAGAGGCTGCGCTATACACAGTTTATAACAGATGAGACGGATAAGAGGTTCAGAAGCACGTAGACATTGTGTGGATAAAGATGAAATTCCGGTCTATCTACGGGGTCTTATTTATCGGGTCGTCTAATACGTGTTTATTAGGTATCCTAATACGTGTTTATTAGGTGTCCTAATACGTGCTTATTAGGTCATCTAATACGTGCTTATTAAGTGTCTTCAGATTTCACCTGTTTTTACACATACGTAAAAGGGTATGCCCAGACACCATGTCCTGACATACCCTTCCACATTGATTTAACGTATATTCCGTTCTTTACAAGTCGAGTATGACACCTGCCATCCATGTGACGCCGGGCATGGGGAACCCGGGCATTGTTTCGTAGCTTCGTGAGAGGAGGTTGTCTCCTTTTACGAACACTTCCGCCCATTTCAGCGGACGGTAGGCCGCACGTGCGTCGACGAGCGTATAGTCGCTTGTCTGCGCCTTTTCGCCGGTCGAGAGGTAAAGTTTTTCGATCGTCTGCACTCCGGCGTTGAACGTGAATCGTCCGGGAGCGTATGTCAGGGCCGTGTACAGTTTGTTGCGTGGCGCTCCGGTAATAGGTTTGTCCATGTGCAGGTAGCTGTAATTCCCGTTCAGGCGGAGATTGTGCAGGATATGCCAATGAAACCCGAATTCGATACCTTTGTGGATGAACTCGCCGGCGTTTTGGTTTTGCGGCCGTCCCTCCACACGGACTACCTGCACGATATTGTCGCCCTTTGTCCAAAAGAGACTCATTTCCATCGACAGACGATTGTCCAAAAGCCGTTGCGATACCGTAAAATCATAGCTCAGGCTACGTTCGGGCAGCAGCTTTTCATTGGCCGGTACGTACATGTACAATTCGCGGATGTTCGGTGACCGAAACCCTTTTGAAACGGAGAGTTTCAAGTGCGTTTGCGGGGCGGCTCTGAATGAGACACCTGCTTGCGGTACCCATTCGTTGCCGTAGAGTTTATGGTGTTCGAGGCGAAGCCCCGCATGCAGCATCAAACGACGGATTTGCTGCTGAATAAAGACATAACCTGCAAGCTCGTACAGCTTTTTATGATCGGCATAGATTTCCGTTTTGGGGTTGCGGTAGGCGTTTCCGCCGTAGAGCTTGACGTCAAATCCTCCGGTCACCGTGTTTCCTTCGAATGGATGGACGGCCTGATAGAGGTTGACTCCCCCCATGTAATCGGTCGAATGGAAGAGGTAAGGTTGTGGCGTTCCGCCTTCGAAATAACCGTCGTTGATCGTATGATTTCCCCAGTTATAATAGAAATTAATGGCGCCTTGTGTCTTTGCGTATTGGTTTTCGAGCGAGAAACCGGACGTCCCGCGCACGATGTCGACCGTTCCGTCAAGCATGGGACGGCTGACCGTTCCCGGATTTTCGGCCTTGAAGCGGACGAGGTTCACGTTGGCCGTCAGTTGCCATTCGTCGTTTAGGGTATAGCCTGCTTTGGCAAAACCGCTCAACGACTCGTAGAAGGAATTCTTCCGGTGTCCGTCCGATCGTTCGTAATTTCCGCCGACGACCCCTTCGAAGCGTCCTTTCCGGTAGCTGTTGTTGAGCATGTAGCGCTGCGTACCGTACGATCCGCCCGAGAGCCGTGCCCGCAGGTGATTCCCTTCGCCGGTTGTTTTGCGCGTGATGATGTTGATGGCGCCACCCATCGCATTCGACCCGTATAGTACCGATGCCGGACCGTGTGAGACCTCGACGCGTTCAGCATCCGAGGCAATGTAAGCATCGGCAATCGGGTGCCCGAAAATCGAGGCGTATTGCGGATGACCATCGATGAGTATCAGCACTCGTCCCGCGCTTCCGGAGAAACCGCGCAAGCTGATGGCACCCGCCGCACCGGGCGATACGCCGTAGCCTGACATACCCCGCGATGTGACGAACAGTCCCGGCACCTGTTGCATAAGCGTCGGGAGAAGGGTCGTCTCGCCGCTTTGTTCAAGGTCCTGACGTTCTACGACACTGACCGGAATAGGCATCATATCGCGCGACATGGGAACCCGCGAACCGGTTACAATCACTTCGTCCAGATGGATGGTGTCTCTTGTCAGCGAGTTTTTCTGCGGTGTCTGAGGTGTTGCAACCATTCCGTCTTTGGCTGTGCAGACTGTCGAAATGCCGGCTATAAAGCCGATAAATAAGTATGCTATCTGTTTCATATAGTTTTTTTTGAATGATGTCGCATGGGATGATTGTAATATGTTTTCGATTTATTGTGACACAAAAATACGAAAAAAACAGTATTTCGGGATGTGACCTGCTCAAAACGAAAAAAACAGGGGGTATCGTGAAATAAAGACAGGGCGGATATTGTAACGGAAGCCGGCAAGTTGGCACAGAGTGTTTCACTGATGTGATTATAGTTGCTTTTATGCTGGCAGACGGAAAGGGTTTTCGTACCTTTGCCGCCTGTTACGGAAGACAGCAGACGTATGAATCGGTATTTTATCTGGTTGGCATATAAGGGAACGAATTATTGCGGTTGGCAACGTCAGCCGAACGGGTTGAGCGTGCAGCAGTGCGTGGAGGAGGTCTTGGAAACGGTGCTTCGCCATCCTGTGCCGCTGACGGGCGCCGGACGTACCGATGCCGGCGTGCATGCGCGTCGTATGGCGGCGCATTTCGATGTGTCGACGGCCTTGGACGATACGGAACGGCTTGCGGGCAAGCTGAACCGCATGCTCCCTCAAGATATCGCGATAGAGCGGATTGTTCCGGTACGTGCCGACGCGCATGCGCGGTTCGACGCTCTGTCGCGCCGATATCAGTATATCGTGTCCGAAAAGAAAGATCCTTTTGATTACGAAACCGTTTGTCGCATGTCGTTGCGCGGTATGGACTTCGGGGCGATGAATGAGGCGGCCGAAACCTTATACGACTATATGGATTTTACGAGCTTCAGCAAGTTGCATACCGATGTGAAGACGAATAATTGCCGGATCGACGAAGCCCGATGGGAGAGAGACGGAGCGCGATGGGTGTTTACGATTCAGGCCGATCGTTTTTTGCGGAATATGGTGCGCGCGATTGTCGGTACGATGTTCGAGGTAGGGCGCGGTAAGCGCAGTGTCGATGATTTTCGCCGGCTGATCGAAGCGAAAGACCGCTGTCGGGCCGGTACGTCCGCACCTCCCGAAGGACTTGCTCTGACGGGTATCGACTATCCGGACGATCTTTTTATTCACCAAATGACGGTTGGCTGATGATGTGGGTCGCTTGGGCATTTCTTTCGGCATTCCTGTTGGGATGTTATGATGTAAGCAAGAAAATGGCTGTCAGCCGGAACGCCGTGATCCCCGTGCTGTTTCTGAATACGATGATTTCCAGCCTGCTTTTTTTGCCTTTCGTGCTTGTCTCTTACGGATCGGATATGCTCGACGGAACGATGTTTTACGTGCCTCGTGTCTCGTGGCAAACGCACGGGTTCGTGTTCCTGAAATCGGTCATCGTACTTACTTCGTGGATGGCCGGATATTTCTCGGTCAAGCATCTGCCGCTGACCATCATCGGTCCTGTTAAGGCCACACAGCCCGTACTGACACTGCTTGGCGCAATGATCATTTTCGGCGAAAGGCTCAACCTCTATCAATGGATCGGGGTGCTGCTGGCCGTCCTGTCTTTTTATATGTTGTCGTCGTCGGGGCGTAAGGAAGGCATACGGTTTACGCACAACAAATGGATTCTTTATGCGGTGCTTTCGGTCGTTGCCGGTTCGATGAGCGGCTTGTACGACAAGTACCTGATGCGGTCGCTCGATGTGATGACGGTTCAGGTCTGGTTTAATATATATCAGTTCGCGCTGATGACTCCCATCTTGCTGTTTCTCTGGTATCCGCACCGCAAACGCACCACGCCGTTCGAATGGCGGTGGGGCATTCTGCTGATTTCCCTGTTTCTGGCGGTGGCCGACTGGATCTATTTCTACGCGCTAAGTTTTCCCGACTCGATGATCTCGATCGTTTCGATGATCCGGCGAAGCAGCGTACTCGTCACTTTCGCCGCCGGCGCCCTGTTGCTCCACGAGAAGAATCTCAGAAGTAAAGCCGTCGATCTGCTGTTGGTGCTGCTCGGTATGTTCTTTCTTTATCTCGGCACGCGCTAAGGGCAGGCGTGTTATGTTTCCCACAAATTCATTACATCGTTTTCGCCCCAATATAAATGGGTGTAACCGGCGATCACGTTCTTGTAACGGTAAACGGGCGTATCGACCATCTCGTCCCTGACATTATATTGTTGAGCGGCCGAAAGGGGAGTCGCGTCTCCTCCGACGATCGATGAATAATGAAACTCGTGTCCTTTCCATTCCGTTCCGTTCAGCGCGAAGCGACGATAGCCGAGATGCAGACGCATGCCGCTCAGGGTCGCCTCTTGCGGAAGTACACCTGCTAACGGGTAGCTTACACCGTCCATGCCCGTGACCGAGCGACACAGGTACATCATCCCGCCGCATTCGGCCAATAGCTTCCCTCCGTTTTCAACGTGCGAACGGATCGCTTCGAGCATCGACCGGTTGGCACTCAGTTCGTTCAGGTAGAACTCGGGGTATCCGCCGGGAAGATAAACGAGATCGGCCGGTGGCAGTGTCGGGTCTTTGATCGGACTGAAATACGTGACTGTGCCCGTTTGTTCGAGGCGTGCGATGTTTTCTTTATAGGTAAACGTAAATGCTTCGTCGCGTGCTACGGCGATCGACAGTCCTCTGTCCGGCAGTCGTGCCGGTGGAGTGATGGTAACTCCGGGCAGTACTGCCTGTCGGCAGACTTGCAGCAGACGATCGATATCGATATTCGCCGCGATGGCATCCGCGGTTTTTTCGATCAGTTGTTCGAACTGAAACGAGGCATCTGTCGTAAGTCCCAAATGACGGGACGGTATTTCGAGATCGTTGATCTTGGGCAGGCAACCGAAACATTCGATCCCTACGTCCGCACAGGCTTCTTTCAGATACGAGGCATGCGTGGCTGAGGCCGTGCGGTTAAATACGACTCCGGCGATACGCACGTCCGGGTTGAAATGCTTGAATCCGTAGATGACAGGCGCTACGGAGTAGGCTACGGAGCGGGCATTGACAATCAGTACGACGGGGATATTGAGCAGTCGGGCTATCTCGGCGCTGCTCCCGCGCATCTTCGCGTATCCGTCGAACAGTCCCATGACTCCTTCGGTCACACAGACTTCGGCCGGCGCTGCATAACGGTCATAGAGATAGTGGATATGCACGGGAGACGACAGCCAACTGTCGAGATTCACGGACTCACAGCCCGCCGCCAACTTATGATAATGGGGATCAATATAGTCGGGGCCGCATTTGAACGGCTGAACGCTCATCCCTCGTCGTTTTATCAAGCGAAGCAGTCCGGCGGTAAACGTAGTCTTTCCGCATCCCGAACTGGTTGCACCGATCAGTAGTTGTGACTTCATCGTTTAAAAATATCGAATGAAAAGTACGCAAAGATAGAAATAATACTTAATTTTGCAGCCGTTTTGGTGATGCGTCGGTCATTCTGCCGTTCGCATAAAAGGGAATCCGGTCGGAGTCCGGAACAGTGCCCGCTACTGTGTAACCCGTGAAGAGGAAAAGCAAACTTACACCACTGTCGTCATTGACGGGAAGGTCGCTTTTCGGGGTGTAGTCAGGAAACCTGCCAAGCATAAAAGACGAATATGTTCTCGGGGGCAAGAACTACGTGATTGGAATCGAATGATTTTTTAGTTTCGACTATAGGGGTGAGAAGCCTGCAAGCAGCCATGCCGGCTATGCAGGTACGTTTAGGTTATTGTTTATCAATTTTATGATGAGGTTGATCCTGTCGTTTGCATTATGTTTATGTTTGTTTGGTGCGAAAACGGTGGCGCAGAATAAGTATGTGTTATCCGGAACCGTTACCGATGCGACAGGACATCCCGTATCGATGGCAACTGTTGCGATTGAACATACTTCGCTGGGGGCATTCACCGACGACAAGGGACATTATACCTTGGAGCTGTCGGCCGGGAAGCATATCGTTGCCGTATCTTCGGTCGGATATAAAACCGAAAGGAAGGAACTGAACCTCCGAAAAAACACGAAGCAGGATTTTACGCTCGAAGAAAACACCGTGGTCTTGAAAGCCGTAGAGGTCTACGGCAAGACACAGACCCAACAGGTGAGGGAAGGAGTATATGCCGCCAATGCCCTTGATGTGAAGCCGCTTACCAATACGATCCACAATCTGAATACGCTGGTGAACCGTAGCACGGGTGTCAAAGTGCGCGAAGAGGGTGGGGTAGGGTCCGATTTCGAATTGTCGGTCAACGGGCTCTCGGGTAACTCCGTGCGTTACTTTATCGACGGAGTGCCGATGAGCGCGAAAGGGCGCGGCATATCGCTGGCCAACTTGCCGGTCAATATCATCGACCGGGTAGAGATCTACAAAGGAGTGGTGCCTTCACATTTGGGGGGCGATGCCTTGGGAGGCGCCATTAACGTCATCACCCGAAAGGAGCGGAAAAACTACCTTGACGTGTCGTACGGCATCGGGTCGTTTCATACACATAAGGCCGATTTGTTCGGGCAGTATGTGATGCCGAAGAGCGGCATCGTGATCCGTCCCGTGGCCGGGATCAATTATTCAAAGAACGATTATCTGATGAAAGGCGTCGAGCTGTGGGACGAGGCCGAGCGACGCTTCCGGCCGTTCGACCGCAAGCGTTTCCATGACGATTATTTTTCGGTACTGACACAGCTTGAAGCCGGTGTTACGCATCGCCGGTGGGCTGATGAATTTTTCCTTTCGGGATCGTTCTCGTCCGTACACAAGCAGTTGCAGACCGGTTCGATTCAAAGCATCGTGTACGGTAAGGCCGAGCGCGAATCTGAAGCATGGAACATCTCGGCGCGGTATATGAAGAACGATTTTCTGCTGCCCGGCCTCAAAGCCAACCTTTCCATATCGCATACGTGGGACCATGCGCTGACGACCGACACGGCATTCCGCAAATACAACTGGGACGGCGCTTACATCGAATCGTCGCGCAACGAGATTACGGGACGCGACCGTACACGTCGGCATAACAAACGGCCGCTGACGACTGTGCGCACCGGGTTCGATTACCGCATCGACACGCGTCACGGTCTTAACCTAAACTATTTGATGAACCGCACGGGCAACGAACGATACGACGAGATCGATACCGACTTTGATCCGTCGAACGATATCTTTACGAAGCATATTCTGGGGCTTTCGTATAATCAGCGTCTCGTGAACGATCGTTGGCAGAACTCGTTCTTTGTGAAGAATTATACGAATTATTTGAATGTCACCCAGCAGGATTTGCCGTGGATTACCGGCTCGCGCGAGAAGCAGGGCGCTTCGACGAAAAACTATACCGGCTACGGACTGGCTACGCGCTATGGTTTCAGCGAAGGATTGTCGCTCAAGGCTTCGTACGAACACAGCATGCGTCTGCCGCTGGCACGCGAGTTGCTCGGCAACGGCACGACCGTCTATGCCAACCTGCAGCTGAAGCCCGAAAGCAGCGACAATTACAACCTCGGACTGTTCGGTACGCTGAACCCTGCGCCCGGTCATCAGCTGTTTTACGAAGTGAACGGCTTTTTCCGCAATGTGAAAGACTATATCCGCGCCGTGATCTCCGAGGCCGAAGGGCTGAGCCAGTACGGCAATGTGGCCAGCGTAGCCATTAAAGGCATTGAGAGCGAAGTAAGATATACGTACGATGACTGGTTGCAGGTGATTGCCAATGGCAGTTATGAAGACGCCCGCAGCATGACGCGCTATTACCCCGACGGCAAGGAGATGATTACATACAAAAACCGTGTGCCGAATCGGCCGTGGCTGTTCGGTAACGTGGAGGTGAACGTGAAGAAGCGCGACTTTCTGCTGAAAAAGAGTATTCTGCGTGCAGGTTATAACTTCGAGTATGTGCATTGGTTTTTCCTGACGTGGGAAGGATACGGCAGCCTTGCGAGCAAGTCGCGTATTCCCTCGCAATATCAGCACAACGTATCACTTTCGCTATCGTTCGATAACGACAAATACAATGTGTCTGTTACCTGTAACAACCTGTTCGATCGTTTGGCTTACGATAATTTTAAGCTGCAGAAGCCCGGCCGGTCGTTCTTTTGCAAATTCAGAATATTTATTAATTAATTATATTAACAAGGACAATGAAAACTATTCGATTTTATGTATGGATGCTGCTGGCCGCATTGGCTGGCGTAGCTTTTACGGCGTGTGAAGATGACAAACCCGATCCGAAGATCATCGATCCGCTGTTGGAATCGCATTTCGATATTTGGGTATCGATCGGCGAGAATGCCGGTATGGGGTCTGCAGGGACTTTATTGGTGCAAAATACGAAATCGCTCGACGCGAAAGAACAGATTAATTTTGTGAATACCGGAGCCGACGTAACGGCTAAATTGTTTCAGGAGTCGATCATTAAAGGTGCTTATTACTATCAGGTTCCCAAAAAAAATGATCGTTTTGGAAAATATCAGATTGTAGGAAATGAAGTCAGAGTTATCAAAGAGTTTCCGTTTCAGAAGAATACGCTGAAAGATCGCCGTTATACGCATGCGTGGATCGATGACCATACGCTGGTGTTGATGGCTGCTAACGGAAAGGCCGATAAAGTGATCTGGATCAAGGTGAATACGGATCAGATGAACATTATTGCCGAAGGCGAACTGAAGTTGCCGAAATTGCCGGGCAAAGCCGGTAAACCGGGTAAATTCAGCACATCGGGTATTGCCAGCTTCAGAAAGAGCGACGGGAAAATCTTGTATTCGTATCTGGATAACAACGATAAGGTACGTTTTTACATGGCTTTTATTAACCCGGCCGATATGTCGGTAGAGAAGACCGTGATGGAAGACCGCGCCGAGTTTATGGCCGGAACGGCTTACGGCGAACTTTTGCAGAGCAAGAGTTTCTTTACGCCCGAAGGCGACTACTACTTGGCCTGCAACAGCGTACTGAAAGGGGCAACGAGCAACACCCAACAATATGGCTCATTGTTACGTATTAAGAAAGGTGAGACCGACTTCGACAAGAGCTACAAAGGGTATAATTATCCGAAAGGCAAAATCGTAACGGTCGATTATCTGGGGAATGAAAAAGCGTTGCTTTACATTCAGGATCCGGAATATACGAAAGCGAAAGGCTGGGGAGATGACTATAACTGCTACTATGCCGTCCTCGACTTGAAGACCGAGAAAGTGGAAGAGATCAAACACGATGGTAAAGTGCTGCCTTACAGCAGCGGTACGTTCTCACAGCGTTCCATTGTGCTGGGTGACAAGGCATATATCGGGGTAAATCCCGAAAATGAGCTGCCTTGTGTTTATATCTACGATATCAAAACGGGAGAGGTAACGAAAGGTCTGACGATTGCCAAAGGCTATCTGTTCGGTCGTATCGTGGCATTGAAAGATAAATAGAAACAGTATTGAAATGAAGAAGGTAAGGGCGTTTTTCTTTTCCGTTCACCGGATATTCGGAACGATTGTCTGCGTATTCTTTTTTATGTGGTTCGTGTCGGGGCTGGTACTGATTTATCACCCGTTCCCGAATGTGACCGATCAACAGTTGCGCGAACGGATGGAGCCGTTGCCTTCTTCATTGCCTGATGTGGAGGCCGTGTTGGCGCGTCTGCCGGAGCCGGTCTCAAACATTGAGGCTGTCGGTGTGCGTCAGTTTCAGGGGCAGACGCTCTTGACCATCGAGACGGCAGACAGCGCCTATGTGCGTTGCGCCGATACGTTGCAGACGGTCATGCCGGTTACGCGCGAGACGATCGATGCCGTAGCACGGAGGTGGGTCGATGCCGATCCTGTGCGTGTCGATACGTTGCATAAACGTGACATCTGGATCATGTATTCGCGTTACCTGAGCGAGATGCCGATCTGCAAATTTTATTACGACGATGTCGAAAAGCATGAGCTGTATATCGCTTCCCGCACGGGAGAAGTGTTGCAGTTCACCACCGCCCGTCAGCGGTTCTGGGCGTATATCGGAGCCATTCCGCATAAGTTCTACCTGCCTGTGCTTCGCCAACATACCGACGCATGGGTCTGGTCGCTCACCATCGGCGGGATTATTGCGCTGATTGCCGCCCTGTCGGGGTTGTATGCCGGCATATACATTTTATATAAGCGCTACAAGTCGCGCGGCAAATTCGGCAGTCCGTATAAGAAACACTGGTATAAGTGGCATCATATCAGCGGACTGATTTTCGGCGTCTTTCTCGTTACGTTCGCCTTCAGCGGCGCGATGGCTTTGCAGCGTATTCCGCAGTGGGTCATCAAGACGCATGGCGACTATCGCGTCAGCGACACGAAGTTTCGGGGGCGTCCGCTTCCGGTCGAACGTTATACGCTCGATTACCGCCTTCTCGCGGAAGCTTATCCCGGGCTGAAAACGGTCGAATGGTCGCATTTCCGCGATGTGCCCGTCTATGAGGTGCAAACGGCCGACCTTACGGTCAGCATCGACGCCTCGGGTACAGACGTGAAAGAGCTGAGCCTGACGGATAAGCAGATTACGCAGGCCGTACGTCATATCCATGGTGAAGAGGCGGAACTCACGGTTTCGCTTATCAACGCATACGAAGAGTATTACCTCTTGCGAAGCGGTCGGTTGCCCTTGCCTGTATATAAAGTGGAGGTCGATAATGCGGATCGTAGCGTCTATTATGTCGATCCGGCTACGGGCGAGTTTCGTTATCTGAACCGTGCCCGCAAAGCCAAAAAATGGGTGTTCAGCGGATTGCATTATCTGAATATTCATTGGTTAGTGGAACGTCCGGTCTTGTGGACCATCGCCATCTGGACGCTGTGCCTTGGCGGAGCGTATGTGTCGTTGTCCGGTATCTGGTTGGGTATAAAATATCTTCGGCGGAAGATGAAGAGGAGATAATGGTTAATTGTCAATGGTTAATGGTTAAGGGGAACCTTTGATTTTTAGCTTTTCACTTTTCGTTTTTAACTTTTAATTTTTCACTTATAAAATAAGAAAGATGATGAAAACATATTTATGGATGGGGATGCTTATGGTAATGAGTATATGTAAGGCACACGAAGGACGAAACTTCGTTCACTCGGACATGCTGAAAACGATGTCGGCAAACGACAAGGCGGCGATCGTAATGGTTTATTTTGGTACGACGCACGACGATACACGCGCCCTGACGATCGACCGTTTGACGGCACAGGTGCAGGAAACGTTTCCCGATTTTAAGGTGCGTGAAGCGTATACGTCGCGCACGGTGATTCAACGTCTCGCCAAAAGAGACATTGCGAAAAAGACGCCGCTCGAAGAGCTCGACTGGTTGAAAAGACACGGTTACACGCACGTGATCGTACAGCCTACGACGCTGATCGAAGGCGTGGAGATGGAAGCCCTGCGCCGTGAGGTAGCCGGCATATCGGGCGATTTTAAGGATATCCGCGTGGGGACGCCGTTGCTGTATACGCCCGAAGATTACCGGGCGGTAGCCGCAACGCTCGGCACTGTGCCTTCTGAAGGCCGTGCTGTCGTATGGGTCGGACATGGAACGTATATACCGGCCACGGCACAGTATGCCATGCTGGGCGATGTGATGAATGTCGAAGGACACGAGCATCATTTCGTCGTGACACTCGAAGGCTACCCGATGCTTTCTGATACCGAAGCACGGATCAGGAAGAGCGGAGCCGAACGTATGGTATTATGTCCGCTCATGTTCGTGGCCGGCGACCATGCCAAGAATGATATTGCCGGCGAGATAAAGGAACAACTTGAAACAAAAGGGTTTCAGGTAGAAACGATATTGAAGGGATTGGGAGAATATGAAGGTATCCGTGCCGTTTTTATCGACCATATCCGTTTCAGTCTGCATCATAAGATGACGGACATTGTAGAAAGAAAAAAGGTCTATGCGACGCCCGGGTACGAATACCGGCACGACGAATAGGGTACCTGTAAACCGTTTGTATCGGTGCAAGTAATTGCTTAAAAGGGAATCCGGTGTAAATCCGGAACTGTCCCCGCAGCTGTAAGTTCCATTATCAACGAAAACGAAGGATACCACTGGCATCTCATCAAGCCGGGAAGGTTCGTTTTCGGGAACAAGTCAGAAGACCTGCCGTACAAATATATAACATCAGATAGCTTTCGGGTGGAAAAGCGAATGAGGGGGAAAATGCGTCCGCAGCGTATGCCGGACCACACTTTGTGTTCTTCACCATTCGACCGCCACACGCCGAAGCTATGCTATGCAAAATAAAGTAAAACAGTTATTTTAATAGTATTAGTTTTTTATGAGAACCAAAAGTATTACGTTATGTGCTGTGCTTTTCGGTGTTTTATGTACCGTGCAGGCACAGGATCAGAAAGGTTACACGAACTTTCAGGACACCACCTTTCATCTCGACGAAATTTCGATAACGGGGGCGCAGCAAAAGAAAGTTTCCGTGATGAAACTCGACGTGCCGACGTCATTTCTGCCGGTATCGACCAACAGTTTGCCGTCGAAGGTGCTCGAAAACCGAGGCATCCGCAATATTCAGGACGCTGTGCGTTTCTTGCCCGGCGTACGTGTACAAACCTCCTACGGAGCGTTTCAACAAATCTCAATCCGCGGTTTCGACCACTCTATCGTGATGGTCGACGGGGTACGTGATGAACGTTCGTCAATCAACAACTCGTATCCGTTCATGGATCTCTCGTCGATCGAGAGCATCGAACTGCTCAAAGGTCCCGCATCGGTGCTTTACGGACAGTCAGCCGTGGGCGGTGTACTAAACATCGTCCGTAAGGCGCCTTCTGAAAAGCAAAAAGTCGATGCACGCATCGCTTACGGCAGTTATTATAATCTGGAAACGACGCTCGGTTTCGGAGGCAAACTCGCAGGGCCGCTCAATTACTTCGCGAATTTCAATTATCAGACGCAGGAAGGCTGGCGCGATAATGCCATGAGGCGCTTGTCGGGCTATGTAGTCTTGGGAGGCAAGCTGACCCAGGCCGATGAGCTCGATATCCGTATCGCTGCTCACCGCGATTATTATCCGACCGAAATCGGTCTGCCCGATGTGATGGCCGCCGATATTTATAACACGGCCGATAACTCGAAGTACCTCAGCAAAGGGGATATGCTGCCGGGGTTAGACCGAAAGGCGCGTTATAACAGCGAATCGGATTTTATGTATAACCGTAATTTCAACGCGTCGCTCATGTGGAAACATACGTTTAGCGATGCCGCCAAACTGATGAATAAGTTCTCGTACACGAACGACGATATCGACTATTTCGGTACCGAAGACCTGGCCTATCTGACGAGCGATAAGCCGATCTATCCCCACTATTATATGAAAGGAAAGACGAAAGTATATATTTCGCTCGATTCGCTTCATTATGATTTTCCGTTGCGCTTTTCGCACATGGCACAGACGTACAACAATCAGTTGGAGCTGAACGGTAAGTTTTCGACCGGAAACATCAAACACAATTATCTGGCAGGATATTCGTTGATTGCTCTGATTCGTGATACATACAGCGGTTACGACTTGGGAAAGAATGTCTACGGACCCGGTCTGACCGGACGAGGCACCGTGCGTAACCCGCACAGTATCGGTTGGATGGAAACCAACTTCGGTAAAGCATCCGTTCAACGTACTCAAATGCACGGGTTCTACCTGCAAGACTTGGTCGAAATCAGCGACAAACTGAAAGTGCTATTGGCCGGACGTTACGATTTGTACGGCTACAAGCGCGCAGCCGGTGTGCCGACCATCAACGGGCAACGCAGCTACGAGATGCCGGCCGATACGCTCTTTGATCGCGTGAAGACCGGGGCACTTACGTATCGTATCGGTGCCGTTTATCTGCCTGTCGAGCAGCTTTCGCTCTATGCTTCGATCGGTTCGTACTTCAAACCGATTGTCAGCTTCTATCGCGACGATGTACGCTATTTCGACCGTCACGGTAAAGAATTCTTCCCTACGAAAAACGGTAAAGTATTCGATCCCGAGCAGGGCTTCCAGATCGAAGCAGGCGCACGTTACACACTGGCCGAGAAACTCGAAGCGAATGTCAGCCTGTTCTATATCAACAAAAACAATATCCAATATACGCTGGGTAACAAAGGCGATATCGTCAAAGGCGATACGTTGGGGAAAGCGATATTGGGACAGGTAGGCCGTATGGACTCGAAAGGATTTGATGTCGAGTTGACGTACAAGCCGATCGCCGGAATGTCGCTCACAGCCGGATACGGTTATACCGATGCGCGTGTGCGAGAGGTCGCCGACAATCCCTACCTCGAAAGCTACCGTCTGAAAGGAAAACAATATGCCCGCATTCCCAAACATACGTTCTATGTCTATGGTGACTATGAAGTAGCCGACAGGATGTTGAAAGGTTGGGGAGCAAACTTCGACGTGACCTATCAGGATAAGGTCTTCCGTAATGCCGACAATACGACATCGTTCGATGCTTATTGGTTGGCTAATGCAGGTCTTTCGTACCGGATGAAGAATAACGTCCGTTTGGCGTTGAATGTGAACAACCTGTTCGATCAGGATTATTTCAATCAATCGCTCGGTAACCAGTTTGTGCCGAGTATGCCGCGTAACTTCTTACTTTCGGCCTCGTATTCGTTTTAAATGAAAAAAGTAAAACGCATAATTTATTCTTTACTCTGAGGAGAGGGGGCGGTGTCGGGAGTTTCTGGCGCTGCCGCTTCTCCTTCTTTTGTTTCATTCATATCATAATTCAAACACCATGTTTTCACGTATCATGTTTACCATTCACCGGGTGCTGGGCACGTTGCTCAGCGTCTTGTTTCTCATGTGGTTCGTGTCGGGCATCGTGATGATATATCACGGATTTCCTTCGGCCGATCGCGACGAGAAAGCGGCCAAATTGGAGCCGCTCGGTACCGATCTTCCATCAGTCGATGAACTAGTGCGACGCTTGCCCGACACTTGTACGATCGACGAACTGTCGGTCAGCCGTTACCTCGGACAGGCCGTTTACGAGATTCGCAGCGGCAAAGAAACGTTTCGTCTGCCGGCCGACAGCGCCGAGCAACTGCCTGTCATCGACGGAGCATATATCGCTCGCGTGGCGGCGCTCTGGTGCAGCGCTCCCGTCAGCCGGATCGATTCGCTGCATGCTTTAGACCAGTGGATACCCTTCGGACGGCTGAAGGAAGAGTTCCCGATTTATAAGTTTCATTTTGCTGATCACGACGGCACCGAGCTGTACATCTCGTCGCGCAGCGGTGAGGTGTTGCAATATACGACGCGCTCCGAACGCCTTTGGGCATGGGTCGGAGCGGTGCCTCACTGGGTTTACTTTACGTTGTTGAGGCAAGACCGCGAGTTGTGGATCAAAACGGTTATTTGGCTTTCGGGCATCGGGTCTATCATGGTCATAGCCGGTCTTTATGTGGGCATTTACGTCAGTGTGAAGTCGCGCCGGCGGAAAAAGAAATGGTTCCCGTATAAGAAGAAATGGTATTACTGGCATCACGTGACGGGGATCGTCTTCGGCCTCTTTGCGCTGACGTGGGCATTCAGCGGGATGATGTCGCTCGCCGATCCGCCCGAATGGCTCGTGAAGGAACATCAAAAATATCCCGTCCGTGAAACGATGGACTCCGTGGCTCCGTCGCCTGCTGCTTATCCGTTCGATTACAAAGATTTGATCAGTCAATACGACGGACGTGTCACCGAGATACGCTGGTCACACTTTTTCGGCTTACCTACGTACGAAATCGTGCTCTCCGGAGCCGAACGGTTGACCATCGACGCTATGACTGCCCAACCACTTGCCTTGACGGAAGCGCAGGCCACCGAGGCCGTGCGCAGGATTCACGGCGATGACGCCGTCATCCGCACCGAACAGCTTAACGAGTACGACACGTACTACCTTGATCGGAAGCGTCGGCTGGAGCTGCCCGTCTGGAAAGTCAGCGTTGAGAATGAAGATCGGAGTTGTTACTACATCACTCCGTCCGATGGTCGTTTGCGCGAATACAATACGCGCCGTCGGACACGTTTCTGGATGTATTCCGCTCTGCATGCGCTGCGCTTCAAGTTCCTCACGGAGCATCCCGTACTGTGGACAACGGTGATGTGGACGCTGCTGCTCGGCGGCGTGTTCGTATCATTGAGTGGCGTGGTGCTGGGAGTAAAATATATCGTGCGTCTCTTCCGGCGTAAGGCAAAGCATACTGTCGGCCATAAGTAGTACCGCGAAGACGACGACAAAGAAAGCATCAATCAATGAAAAAAAGAGGGTGTGCCAAAATGCAATGTTTGGGCATACCCTCTTTTGGTGTGTAAGCATGGGTGAAATGCAAGGCGCTAAGGATGAGTTCGAAAGAGCATACTAAGGTATGTGACTGAGCTCATATTCCGCAAGCAACGAAGCAGTTTGCCCGTTATGACACACTGCCTTGAAATTATCCGGCATTGTTCTTCTTCTCAGCCGGTAACGCCTGTTCGCGACGACCTCTCTATGCGTTAAAGCGTATAACCTTCCGAATACGTTTTGTTGAACAGCCGGTTGGCTTCGGCTTCCGGATCGTTTACAAACTTTTCGGCTTCCGGATCCCATTGAATCGGACGCTTCATTTCGTAGGCGATATTCCCGAGCGTGCAGACCGTACATGAGCGATGGCCGATCTCCACGGGGACTACCGGATCGGTTTTCGTTTTTACGGCTTCGATGAAATTAGCAAGGTGCGGAATCTTTGTTTCGTAAGCCCCTTCGCTCTCTTCCGTTTTAGGCGGCAACAGACTGTCGTCCGACGCAAGGAAATGTTCTCTCGACACTTCAATCCAACCTTTGTCACCCCAGAATTTCACTCCTTTTGTCTGTTTCTCGTTGAAAGGCTCTTCCGTCATGATTACACCGTTGGCGTATTTGTAGGTCAGGAATTTCGTGTCTTCATATCCGGCCGGAATAATTTCAACCGGTCCGCTCTTGTCCATACCCAATCCCCATTGGGCAATATCGAACATGTGAGCGCCCCAGTCGGTGGTAAATCCTCCACCCAGTTCGCTGTACCAGCGCCAACCTCCCCAGAACTGTTCGTTCTGCTCGGGATCGAGCGAGATGGGCGGGTTAAGCTCCGCGTTGTAGTGTACGTATTCCGACGGACCCAGCCACAACGGCCAATTCAGGTCGGCCGGAACAGGCTGTTCGGGCAAATCGTACGGCTTGGGAGGAGCGCCCACATAGGCATTCACCCGCTCTATTTTACCGATCCTGCCTTCCTGAACCATCTTCACGGCATGTTGGAAATTGGGGTCGGAACGTTGCTGGCTGCCCACACCCAGAATCACTCCGTTTTCGCGGACGGCTTTTACCAGCATTTTTCCTTCATGAATCGTAAATGTGAGCGGTTTCTCCAGATAGATATGCTTTTTGGCCTTGCAGGCGTCGATGGCCATAAAGGCATGCCAGTGATCGGGCGAAGCGATGACTACCGCGTCGATATCCTCGCGTGCCAGCAAATCTTTGTAGTTTTCGAATGCTTCCACCGCCACTTCCTCCTGTTGATTGGCATAATGTTCTTTCACCCTTTTCAGGAAACGCTCTCTTTTTACCCCGTATACATCGGCACCGGCAACTACCCGCACATCGGGAATGCTCATATATCCATTCAACAGGTACATGGCTTGTTGACCCAATCCGATGAATCCGATCCGGATGATTCCTTCATCGGTAGTTGTTTGTTTGTTCTTGCATGATGTGATAAACTGAGGAAAAACAGTGATTCCGGCAACTCCGAGAGCTGCCGTTTTCAGAAATTGTCTTCTTGTAAATCGATTACTCATGATGTTTAGATGTTGTTTGATGTAACTTTTTTAAAACTTTGCGAAGTTAGCTAATAATTTTAACTACGCAGCGAATAAAAAGAAAAATCTGATAGCTCGTCATGCTGTTTTTTTGCAGACAATCTTTTGAGATGGAATACCTCTCTCATTAGAGAAGACTTTTCAAAGGGTATAAAGAGAATTATTTCCGTCCGATAAAATTTTTGTTACATGGAAAGTCATGTTTACAGTCCTCAGCCGGAGTGTTTTGCCGTTTTCTCTCAACGCTTCGCATTGAGCTGAATTAATGCGCTCTTTCAGGGCATTTGATTATCAGTGCTCAGCCATCAGCAAACAGCATTCGGTGTGCAGCGTAGGGGCGAACCTCTGTGTTCGCCCCCTTTTTGGTGTTATGTCGGGGAATCCGAATGCGAATCTATCCGAACGCAAATGGACGCGAATAACCGCGTTTGTCATTCCGAACACAGTGAGGAATCTCGTGGGGAAAGGAAAGAGATTCTTCGCTTCGCTCTGAATGACAAATTAATTGTTAATTGTTATGCCGGGTTATCCGAACGCAGATTTCGCAAATGGCGCAAATCAACGCTGTACACCGTGTACCCGGAAAATAACAATTGACAATTAACCATGACTTTGTTGCAACGGTATAAAAAATAGGGGTTATTGGTATATTTTTGTATTTGCAAACTAAAAATGTAGATACGTATGA
>NZ_JBQNAZ010000040.1:0-23311 GCF_052170195.1 Tannerella sp.
ATTAACTATTTAAAAATAAAATCCGATGAATTTTGATTTTAGTCGGTTAATAGTGGATTTTTTTATAAATTTGGAGGCGAAAAAATTACATTGGTAAATTGAATTTACATCTTTTATGCTTCGATGGACTTTCCGGCAAGATAGTATATTTTCTCAACACAATGAGAACTTATAAAAAAGTAGCAATAAAAGAGTTACATTGCAGACTAAATTTTTTATTGATATGAACATGAATCTATTAAGACAGTATTTAAAAACAGGTTTTCGTGTTTTTTTGAAATATAAAATACAATTATCTATCGCGATTTTGGGACTCGCCTTTAGCTTGGTATGTTTTGTCCCGACTATTTATTGGCTACATCACGAAACGACCTACGATCGTTTTTATTCGGATGCAAAGGAAATATACCGCATATATGCTGTCGAAAAAGGCTCCGGTAAAGTGAATGAACAGGTACCCGGGCTTTTAGGCAACGAGTTACTCAAATACTTTCCTGTATTGAAAGCTTCTGCTGGTTTTGTCACGGAACAATTAGATTACCAGACAGAAGGAAACGATTATATCCAGTTAAAGACACTATGTGTTGACAGCGCCTTTCTAAACGTTTTTCAACAGCCGTGTGTTTATGGAGACATGAAGCAAGCGTTACAGATGGCGGGAAATATCGTTTTAACCGAAACTGTGGCTTCGCGTTTATTTGGCACTGCAGAAAATGCGATTGGACAAAAACTGGAGCACTCTTTATCCAGAATTTTCGGTCCTTGTACAGTAACGGCCGTCGTTCAAGATTCGCCGGCAAACACGAACCTGCCATTCGATGCCATTTTTAATTTTCCCGCCTTACAAGATGCATCTATGATCATGAGCACTTCCGAACAATGGCAATATTACAACAACAATCTATACGTAAAGTTTTATCCTCAAGCAAATAGCGAAGGATTTGAACAACAACTCCGTGATTTCACTTCAAAAATAAAAAAGAATACCGATATTGAGCTAAGGATGCTTCCGATTAGCGATGCTCGCCACAAACTAAACAGCGATCTGCTTTTCACATTGAACTTCATACGATTGCTGGTGATTTCAGGCATCTTATTGATGCTTAGTGCACTCTTCAATTTCTTAAATTTGTATCTTGGCCTTTTCCGTCAACGTATCAATGAATTCCGTCAACGTATGATTCATGGAGCTACAAGCCGGCAAATTATCTCACAAATGATGTTCGAGTTAACTTGTGTTGTATTGTCGGCATTACTGATTGGAGCTTTCTTCATTTTCCTTACTCGACCTATCGTTTCCAATCTGTTGGGTATAGTCATGCCTACACCGCAATTGCTTTATTTTTCTCTGCTTTCCGGTCTGGGCATAATGCTGTTCGTATTGCTCTTCAGCCTGATCCCCTGTTGGAAAATGAATCAACTGATTACAAGAAACATGGCTGAAAGAAAAATATCTAATCAGCCTATGTTACAGCGAATAGCGATATCTTTTCAACTCGCGGTCAGCATCGTTTTTATTATTGCCGCTTCAGTCACAATGATGCAAATGCGTTTTATCAATCAAAAAGATTTGGGATTCGACCGGAGTGGAATCATTCAATTATATAGTGAGAACATGAAGCTGGATGAACATAAAGCTACCATAAGACAACAGCTTGAAGCAATTCCTCAAATTATGAACATTTCTGCTACAGACTATTCTCCCGATAAAAATGCGACCATGACAACCGAGGTAGAATGGTCAGGCAAACAGTCGCATAAAAAACCTGTTTTCCAATGGCTCTTTGCCGATGCTAATTTTGCTAAGACTTTCCGATTAAAATTGATCGCAGGGCAATGGTGGGAAGAAGGTCAAAACGAAAATCGTAAAGTCGTTCTCAACGAAGAAGCGGTCAAGGTTATGGGGCTTAGTGAACCGGTAGGTTCCATTATTCGAATGAATCCTTTTTTGATTACTAATGATGGCGTTGCTCCCATGGAAGAATATGAAGTGATAGGTGTGGTAAACGATTTTCACTCTCATTCTCTTCGAAGTCGTATTCATCCGACTATTATTAGAGCCGGTTTAGAAAACATCTGGTATATCCGTGTCGTGCCCGGACAAGAACAGGAAGTGATGCAGCGAATATCCTCGATACTGACAGATATAGATATCAGTTTAGCGGATACTCGTCTGACTTTGCTTGATGAAGTATACGACCGGTTAGACTATTCGGAACAGATCGGTCTAAAATTATTTTCCATATTGGCAATCGTTTGCCTTTCAATCTCTTTATTCGGGATTTATGCCATAGCAAGTTCGACAACTCAAAAGCGTCGCAAAGAAATAGCGATTCGCAAGATATTTGGAGCTGATATACAAAATGTTGTTCGTATGTTTGTTTGCGAATATTTTCTATTGGTTGTTTTTGCAGCCATTGTAGCTCTCCCGGTAGCTCATTATGTTATGTACCGCTGGCTGCATGGGTATGCTTATCACACGAACATTCCATGGTGGTTACCGGTAATGGTCTTTACGGGTAGCATTACACTCGTATTATTCACGGTGTTAGGACATGTGCTAAAAGCAGCTGGCAGTAATCCTGCAAAAGTCGTAAAAAGTGAATAAGCTTATATTATTGTATAAAAAAACAGTTAAAATGAGATTCTAGTTGGGGGACGGCATATGGAAAGGTCTGGTTTTCTAACACAAAAATATTTTCTAAATGATTATCCGCATATTTGCTTTTAATTAATTTTGTCTCTGTATTCGGCATTATTAAATTGGTATAGAGCATCGTTCTTTTTATAATTCGACTGTTTTGATTATGAAAATGTTGAACTTTTCAATGTTTCCAAAAACTATAGCAACTTAACGATACCAAAACGGAGAATAAAGCCCAGTTACTAACACACAATATTGCCAATCAATGCTGTCCGATAAAAAAGACACTATTTCTTTCGAGAATAACTTTTATCGGACAGCGATGAAATAAAATACGCATAAACAACAATAAATAAACGATGTCCACGATAGAGAAAGCAATAGAAATAGCAGTTGCAGCACACAAGGGTCAAAAAGACAAATCTGGAGCAGATTATATTTTACACCCATTGCGTGTTATGGAACGAGGGAAAAGTGAAATTGAGAAGATTTGCGGTGTGTTACACGATGTAGTGGAAGATAGCGAATGGACATTTAAAAAGCTTGAAAATGAAGGATTTTCGAATGAGGTAATTGCTGTATTACGTTGTGTCACCAAAGAATCGGAAAAAGAAGATTACGACGTTTTTATCAATCGAATCGCTCAAAATCCGATAGCCATTGAAGTTAAAATAAATGATTTGCTTGATAATATGGACATAACTCGCTTAAAAGAACTTAACGAAGAAGATGTAAAACGGTTAAATAAGTACTTAAAAGCATTTTGGAAGTTGCAAAAATCAAAAAATAAGTAGCAACATAACCTTTTCATTGAGCATATTAGCGACTGCCAAAGCCTCTCTACGGTCATAAAGTTTTACGGCGATTACTTTAGCATACGTGTCATTAATGCTTTCGGGATTTCTTTATCTTCCTTCAGTTGTCTTTTTTCAAAGGGACTTCATCAATCGGAATGGCTTCTTTCCCGATCTTCTTAAATGCCTCGATCAGTTTTTCGGGATTCGTCTTTTCGGGATTATAAATCACCGTTACCTTCTGATTTTCGGAGTCGATTTTCAGGTTTTTCACGCCTTTCTCGTAAGCGATATTCTTTTTAATGTTTTTGACGCAATTATCGCACATGATTTCTACGGCAAACGTCGTCTGCGCTTCTTTTTTCTTCGCCTCTTTCTGTGCTACCGCATCACTCCCGATCAGCAGCATCAAACAGCAGATCATCCATTGAATTGTTTTCATTTTCTTACTTTTTATATGATTAATACATGATTATAAATTCCACCGCAGACCACCGTAGATTTTCCGCCCATGCACAGGTCCCCAGACCATGGTTGCATCGAAATCGTCTCCCCACGGATCGGATGAGGCAACGATCGGGTGCGGTTGCGTGAAGTCAAACAGGTTTTCCACCCCCACATACAACGACAGCTTCTTAAACCGCTTCGTGATTTGTGCGCCGACGAGCGTATAAGCCTCGAAGGTTTTCTCCCACAATGGGGTTTTCGCATCGGGAGTCGGTAACGTGCCGGGCCCGTTGAACTGCGCCGTCGCATCGAACTGCCACCGGTAAACGGGCGTCCGATATCCGAGCGTAATCAGTCCTTTATATCGACTCGTCAACGGCTTTTCCATCAATTGACCGTTATAAGTTGTGCGGGCGTCTGTCCATCGCCATGCGCCACGCACATCGAGACTTTCAAAAAACACACAGCTTGCTTCCAGCTGAATGTTACGCGCATAGGATCGTCCGTCGAGGTTATAAAAGCGGACGGCATGCGCATCTGTCATGACATCGGTGACGACCTGCTGCCCAAAATCCGTCTGATAATACTCGGCCGAGAGCACCAGCTCCTTCCCGGCCAGTGGGATGTATCCCGTGATGCTCGCCCCCCAATTCAAGGCAGACTCCATCTTTAAGTCGGGAGCAACGGACAGCTTCCTCACGCGATTCGATGCGAAAAGAAAGTTGTTTTCGACAAACACATTTGCCGAGCGGTATCCTTTCCCGACCGAAGTGCGCAGATGGAGTTGTTCGATAGGATTATACCGCAGATGCAACCGTGGCGTAACAAAGAACCCGTATTCGTTATGATAATCGCCGCGAAGGCCGGCCATGACCGTCAGTTCACGCAATGGCATCCACGTATATTCCGCAAAAGCGCCGGTGACCCACTCGGTGCGCAGAGGAAGAAAAGCCGGGTGAGACGCCAGATATTCCGACAGCTGCTCGGTTCGGTCCATATTCATGCTAAGCCCCGTGCTGATTTTGTTCTTTATATCGATATCCGTATCGAACAGCAGATTGGCATATACGTTCTGCTGCTTCAAATCATATCCGATAAGTCCGTACTTCGCGTTCTGGCGATGGAACGACCCGGAAAGAATCAGTGCGATACTGCGGTTCATATCGGCATCGAGCACATACCCGTTCTTCGTGAACACCTCGCCGCGAAGCGTACGAATATCGATTTCATAGCGCGGCTTGTCGGGCGACGTGTTTTTTACATGCTCTGCCTGTCCGTTTTCACGTGTCTCATGCACAACCTTTACCCCCACTTGTGAAATGAAATTTTTGCGCGTATAATACCAGCGATTGAAGAAATTGAACTGTTCGAGCAGCGGGAGGTCGAGAAAACCGTCTCCATTTGCGTCATGTACCCGTTTGTCTTGCGAATAGTGCGCAAACAGTCCTGTCGACAGATGCTTCGACAGTCGCACCGCCCCGTCGAGGTTTCCTTCCATCCGTCCCGCGTCGGACACAAACAGGTTAACCGTCAAAGGACTTGCCGTAATCGGTTTCTTGTATTCCACATTGATCTGCCCCGTGACGGATTCGTAGCCGTTACGCACCGAGGCGCTCCCTTTCGAGACCTGAATGCTTTCCATCCATGTGCCCGGCACATAATCGAGCCCAAAGAGCGAAGCCGCCCCGCGAAAGCTCGGCACGTTCTCGGTCAGCATCTGCACGTATGTGCCCGGTAAGCCGAGCAGACGAATCTGTTTTGCGCCCGTAGCCGCATCCGAATATGATACATCGACCGAAGCATTCGTTTCAAAACTTTCCGAGAGGTTACAACATGCGGCGCGTGTCAATTCATCGGCATTGATCCGCTCTGTCTGCAAGGTGGCAAAGCGCGGCTTCAAGGTCGACGCCGTGCGCCCCGTCACAACGACCTCGTCGACCTGCCGGCTCACTTCTTTCAGGACGACGGAGAGCACCGGACTATTCGCCCTGACGACAAGCGTGTCCGACTCGAAGCCCATATACACAATGACAAGCGTATCGGGCGACACGTGGCTTTGCAACGTAAATGCCCCGTCGACACCGGTCGTCGCTACCGTACGCGACTGCAACAGATGCAACGTTGCACCCGCCGCTTTGTCACCGCCCTCAAAAAGCACCGTACCTTTCACGGTAAATTGGGCATATATCCCACTACTCATGATCAGCGCACAGAAAGCACATATATGCCTGAAAATCATATCAAATTATTATTTTAATAATATTTGTTTCGTTTGTCTCTTTGCAAAGAAAGAAATTTTTTACGGGAAAATCGGGTATTAAATATTTTTTTGTACTTTTGTCCGACTTATAACTCATTAAAAAAGAGAACAGACATGATTACACAGCAATTGATAAACCCGCAATCTATCGCCGTTGTTGGCGGTTCGAATAACATCAACAAGCCGGGAGGGCAAATGGCAAAGAATATCCTGACCGGAGGATTTGCTGGGAAGCTCTACATCGTTAACCCCAAAGAGACAAAGATTCAAGGCATCAAAGTGACGCCTTCCGTTCACGATCTTCCACAGGTAGATATGGGTGTATTGGCCGTTGCTTCACCATTTTGTAAAGAAGCGGTCGATGTGTTGGTACATCAGAAAGGAGCCAAAGCCATTATCATCATCTCATCAGGTTTCAGTGAAGAGACACCCGAGGGCGGGGTGATTGAAAAAGAGATCCAGCACATTTGTTCGCAGGCGGGTGTCTCACTTATCGGCCCCAACTGCATCGGGCTGGCCAACCGCTATCACCACAGCGTATTCACGGCTCCTGTTCCGGAATTCCACCCGAATGGCGCCGATCTGATCTCAGCCTCCGGCGGCGTTGCTCTGTTTATCATGGAATGTGCTATCCCGAAGGGTCTTCGGTTCAATTCGATCTGGTCGGTAGGAAATGCCTCGCAAATCGGTATCGAAGCGGTTCTGGAGTATATGGACGAACATTTCAACCCGGAAGAAGACTCTAAGATCAAGTTATTATATATCGAAAACATCAAAGACCCTGACAAATTGCTTTATCATGCATCGTCCTTGATACGCAAGGGTTGCAAGATTGCAGCCATTAAAAGCGGCTGCTCGGAAAGCGGCATGAGAGCGGCCTCATCCCACACGGGCGCTTTGGCATCGAGCGATTCGGCGGTGGAGGCATTATTCCGAAAGGCCGGTATTGTGCGTTGTTACAGCCGCGAAGAGCTGGCTACTGTAGCTTGTGTCTTCACCTTGAAAGATATCCATGGCAAAAATTTCGCTGTCGTTACCCATGCCGGTGGCCCGGCGGTGATTCTTACTGATGCTTTGTCACGCGGCGGCTTGGGTGTTCCGGCCTATCAGGGCAAGAGTGCCGAAGAACTGAAATCACGCTTGTTGCCTGGCTCGTCCGTATCCAATCCGATCGATATTCTGGGAACAGGCTCTACGGCCGATCTGGGGCTGGCCATCGACTATGCGGATCAGCATTTTCCCGAAACGGATGCCATTGCTACCATCTTCGGGAGCACAGGATTGGGAAAAATCTCGGATGCGTTGGAAATGATCCGCCAAAAGTCGGAGACATGCACCAAACCGGTGTTTCCGATTCTTCCGTCGATTGTCAATTCATCCAGAGAAGTCGAAGATTTTATTCGTGCAGGTGGGGTTAACTTCTCCGACGAAGTAGCCTTGGCAAGCGCTGTATCGCGTGTAGTGAATACGCCTAAACCGACGGCAGGACAAATCGAATTGCAGGGAGTCGATATCCCTCTGATCCGCCTCACAATCGACCGGATCGACGAGAACGGGTACCTGCAACCTTCCGACATGCAAATCCTGCTGAAGGCGGCGGGGTTGGCCATGGTCGAAGAATGTGTATCGACAAGCGAAGAAGAAGTGTTGGCTTTCGCACGTCAGACAGGTTTTCCGGTTGTTGCCAAAGTAGTCGGCCCCGTACACAAAACCGATATTGGCGGAGTGGCGCTAAACATCAAGACGGAGGAACATTTATCGTTGGAGTTCAGGCGCATGATGAAGTTGCCGGGTGTCAGATCTGTGATGATTCAGCCCATGCTGAAAGGAACGGAGCTGTTTATCGGCGCCAAGTACGAAGACCGGTTCGGACATATCGTATTGTGCGGTCTGGGAGGTATCTTTGTGGAAGTACTGGGCGATGTGGCCTCGGGGCTCGCACCCCTCGAATACGAAGAAGCTTATTCGATGATCCGCTCGTTGAGAGCTTATAAGATATTCAAAGGCACCCGCGGACAGAAAGGCGTAAACGAACATCAATTTGCCGAATTTATCGTGCGCCTCTCTACTTTGCTTCGTTTCGCAACCGAGATCAAGGAGCTTGATCTTAATCCGCTGCTGGCTACGGAGAAGGGCATCATCGCGGTCGATGCACGCATCCGAGTAGAGAAATGAGCGGGAAACGGCAGATTCGGATCATTCATACCGCAGACTGGCACCTCGGACAACATTTCTTTGAATACGACCGCCGGACTGAACACGCACGTTTCCTGGCATGGCTCAAAAACGTGCTGAAAGACCGACAAGTTGACGTGCTGCTGATTGCGGGCGATGTGTTCGACAGTCCGAACCCGTCGGCCGACTCGCAAAAGATGTACTATACATTTCTGCGCGAAGTAACGCACGAAAATCCCGAACTGCAGATGATCATCATTGCCGGAAACCACGACTCGGCGGCACGTCTTGAGGCTCCCAGCCCATTGTTCGAGGAGATGCATATCGATGTGCGCGGTACGGTGCGACGGACGCCGGAAGGCGACATCGATTATGCCCGTCTGATCATACCACTCAAAAAGGGAGGATACTGTCTTGCCGTGCCCTACCTGCGGCAAGGCGACTATCCCGATGCGGAAAATTATTCGCAGGCTGTGCGGACGATGTACGAGAAGCTGTATGATCTCGTCCCTGATAAACATCTTCCGGTGATTGCCATGGGACATTTACAGGCGACCGGTTCGGAGATTTCGGAAAATGACCGTTCGGAACGCACCGTCATCGGAGGGTTGGAATGTGTCTCTCCCGATGCTTTCGGACCCGGAATAACATATACCGCATTAGGGCACCTGCATCGCGCTCAGCGTGTTTCCGGACGAGAAAATGTGCGTTATGCGGGCGCCCCGATTCCCATGTCGTTCGCTGAAAAGAACAACAGACAAGGAGTCGTTTTTATCGAGATAGACGATACGGTCAAGATCGAACACATCGAGTTCGAAGATACGGTCAGGCTGATCACCCTTCCCCGCGAAGCCCGCGCTTTGCCCGAAGTACTGGAAGAGATCGGACGGTTACCGGCAGGAGAAGCGAACGGACATTCTCCCTATCTGGAAATCAAGATACGGATCACGGAACCGGAGCCTTCCCTTCGGCACCAGATCGAAGAGGCACTGAAAGACAAGTCCGTCCGACTGACACGTATCGAAGCCGTAACGGCTGCACGAAAAGATAGCGACCCCCTTTCCGGCCCGGAAGATTTGCAGACTATCGATCCGATGGATCTGGCCATGAACGTCTTTAAACGTCAATATGGCGATGAACCGATGCCTGAAGCCATGCAGAAACTTTTGCGACAGACCCTTCGAGAAGTCGAAGGATCGCTTTAACTGTATACCTCTCTCGGCTTTTTTACGTATGTTTGTAGATCCGAACGAAAAAAGAAAAAACAATGAGAATTCTGGCTATCCGAGGGAAAAATCTGGCCTCACTCGAAAAGGCTTTCGAAATCGATTTCACCGCAGAACCGCTCAAATCGGCCGGTATTTTTGCCATTACGGGGAGTACCGGATCGGGTAAGTCTACCTTGCTCGACGCTTTATGTCTGGCGTTGTTCGACCAGACGCCACGCACGAGCCATGCCTCAGAAAATATCCTGATCCGCGACGTGGGCGACAAGGCTCTCAGTCAACGCGATTGCCGTAATATCCTGCGCCGTGGTACGAGCGAAGGCTATGCCGAAGTCGATTTCGTATCGCTCGGCCGAGAGACATTTCGGGCACGCTGGTCGGTCAAGCGGGCTTATAACAAAGCCGAAGGATCGATGCAAAGCAGTGAAATACGCCTCCGCAATTTATCCACAGGACATGAAGAGCCGGGACGAAAGACGGAACTGCTCGCACGCATCGTCGATCTGATCGGGCTTACGTTCGATCAGTTTACCCGTTCGGTGTTACTGGCACAAGGCGATTTCGCCACATTTCTCAAAGCGCGTCAGCCGGAGAAGGCTGAGCTGCTCGAGAAATTGACGGGCACGGATATCTATTCGCGCCTCTCGATCGCCATCTATGAGAAGTCGAAGAACGCCGGCGCGGAGCTGGAAGCTGTCACGCGGCACATCGAAAGCATCGAACGACTTTCGGAAGAGCAACGAAGGGCGTATGAGACGGAAAAGTCGGAGGTAACACATGAACTGACGGAACTGAAAAAGACGGTCGACCGATTGACGGCACAGTTGAAATGGCAGACCGAACACGCTCGTTTGTGCGACGAACAAAAACAGGCCGAACATCGTCTGGTGCAAGCCAAGCAAGCCATCGCGGAAGCACGTGAGCGTTACGACTACATCGTGCAAATCGACCGTGTACAGGAGATACGTGATACGTTCAAACATCTGGAGAACCTCCGCCACACATTGTCCGAGTCACAGGCCGATCTGGAAACAGCCGTCCGCCGACAAGCCGAAAACGAGCCGTTGCTTACCGAAGCCATACGCGCCGTAGCCGACTGTGAGCAGGAACATACGCAGCTCATGGATAAACAACAGCAGATTGCCCCTCAAATCGTCCGCGCCCGCGAATTGGACGTCTTAATTTCAAAGGCGAAGAAAGACCTTGAAGAGGTTCGAAGAGAGCTTAAGGATGCTCAAGAAAGAAAAGTAAAAACCGAAGAGGAGATCCGCTGCATACAGGAGACGCTGGCACAGACGCAAAAAGAACTCATCACACGAGAGGAATGGTTTAAAACGCATCGTGACTTTGAGCTGATCGCCGCACGAATGGATCTCCTTCTCTCCCTGATTGCCGAAGCGCAGACCGTACAAAAGCAGAAGCAACGTAACGAACAAACATTAGAGAGAAGTAAGCAAATCCTGTCCGATCAGGAGAAAAAAATGGAACAACTCAGGCAGGAGGCGGAACGGCTGAACAAGATGATGCCTGCCGAAATCGCGACGCTCCGTGCACAGCTGAAAGAAGGGATGCCTTGTCCGGTATGCGGCAGCCTCCATCACCCGGTTGCGAGTCTCGCAGAGACGCAACGTATGAAAGAACAGGAGCTGGAACAGGCGAAGGCTGACAATGTCCGGCAAACGGAGGAGGTCGCCGCCGATCTCGAAATACGCAAAGATGAGATCACGAAACTTTCCGCACTGATCGAGAATTACACGGCGCAGTATACGGCCACATACGGCAAGTTAGAGGAACATCTTATCACTCTCCCCGGCTGGCAAACTTTTTTCGAACATGCTACACTGACCGAACACCTGATTACCCGCAAGACGGAGTGGGACAATGCAAGCACAGCCCTGACCGAAGCGCAGGAACGACTCAAACGACTCAAAATCGATCTTGAGAACGGGCGGGTGCGCATACAGGAGACCGACCGAATATGGAAAGTCACGACCGGGAAGAATGAACACTGTCGGAACATAGTGGAACAATGGCAGGCCGAACGACAAACTGTGCTGCGCGGGAAACCGGCCGACGCTGCCGAGAAATACTTTACCGACAACTTGTCTCTTATCACATCGAAAATCAAAAAACTGAATGAGAAAAGAAACCTGCTGTCGGCCGAGCAGAAAAGCCTGAGCGATCACATCGCCCAACGCCGGCAGGATCTGGATAAGCTCGTTGTCGAACAGGAAACGCTGCAAAAAGCCGTCGAAACATGGATGGCCGGAAAAGATGGCATCACCCGCGAACGACTCCCGGAGCTGCTCTCGAAAAGCAACGCATGGATTCAGGCTGAAAAAAAGGCGCTGAACTCTCTGACCGAAGCTGAGACAACCGCCCGCGCTACCTTGGCCGAACGAAATAAGAACCTTACATTGCATTACGAGTCAAATGACCGGCCGACAGATCAGAACACTACGAACGAAGCGCTGCAAGCCTGTCTGCAAGAGAGAAGGCTGCAGACCGAAGAACGTACCCGGCGACAGACCGAACTCGAAGTAGTACTGACTACAAACGCTCGTAACGAAAAGCAGGTTGAAACATTGGAAAAAGAACGGCAGGAGAAATATGCACACGCCGAGAACTGGCAAAAGTTGAATATCCTGCTCGGATCGGCCTCCGGCAATAAGTTCAAAGAGATCGCTCAGGGATATACCCTCGACACGCTACTCGGCTACGCGAACAAGCATCTTCGGGAACTCACGTCGCGCTATAAGCTGCAACGAGTACCCGGATCACTCGCTCTGCAGGTCGTCGATCTCGATATGCTCAACGAGGTACGCACGGTACACTCGCTCTCGGGGGGCGAATCGTTCCTGATCTCGCTCGCACTTGCCCTCGGCCTCTCATCCCTGTCGTCGAATCGCATGAACGTGGAGTCCCTCTTTATCGACGAAGGATTCGGATCGCTGGACAACGACACGCTGGGTGTCGCTATGGATGCACTTGAACGTTTACAGACCCAAGGACGCAAGATCGGCGTTATCTCGCATGTCTCGGAGATGACTGAACGCATCGCCGTACGGATTAGCCTCACAAAAACATCGAACGGAAAAAGTGAGATCGAGATCAGAGCAACCGAACCGAAAGGTTAAACAAGCGCTCTTTTGTGCCTTTTAAAACATTTTTTTCAGAAAAAAATTGTTTTCTTTCACGAAAGCCTATATATTTGCTCACTGAAACAAAAATAATCATTCAATTAAAAAACACAGAACTCATGGAGAAGCCTTATGTAATTGGGATTGATATAGGGGGTACGAATACCGTATTCGGCGTAGTAGATGCACGAGGAGCCATTTTATATAGCGGTTCGATTAAGACAGGGCATTATGATGACATTAACAACTATGTAAAGGCCCTTGGCGACGGGTTACAGAATGTGATTAGCTCGGCCGGAGGCAAAGACAAGATCAAAGGCATAGGGGTAGGAGCGCCTAACGGCAACTATTTCAACGGTTGCATTGAATTTGCGCCCAACCTGCCGTGGAAAGGAAAAATTCCTTTGGCACAGTTGATCAGCGACCAGACGGGAGGCATTCCGGTCACCTTGACAAACGATGCCAATGCGGCGGCTATCGGTGAGATGACATATGGTGTGGCTCGCGGTCTGAAAGATTTTATCGTCATCACACTGGGTACAGGTGTGGGCAGCGGAATCGTCATCGGCGGTAATCTGGTATACGGTCACGACGGGTTTGCCGGTGAGTTGGGACACGTAATCGTGCGCCGTGAGAACGGACGTCTGTGCGGATGCGGCCGTCACGGATGTTTAGAGGCTTATGCTTCGGCCACAGGTGTAGCCCGTACAGCTTGCGAACTGCTGATGACACGTACCGAAGAGAGTCTGTTGCGTGAGTTGGAACCGGACAAAATCACCTCGAAAGATGTGTATGATGCGGCTGTTAAAGGCGACAAGCTCTCTCAGGAAATCTTTGAAACAACCGGCGCGATTTTAGGTGAAGCCTTTGCCGACTTCGTCGCTTTCTCAAGCCCGGAAGCAATCATTCTGTTCGGCGGCCTGACAAAAGCTGGACAGCTGCTTATGGATCCGGTGAAACGCTCCATGGAAGCCCACATGCTGAAGGTATTCCAAAACAAGACCCGTCTGCTGTTCTCGCAGCTGAAAGAAAGTGATGCCGCCGTATTAGGCGCCAGCGCACTCGGCTGGGAAGTGAAAGAAGAGTTATAAAAGCATCTTGATATACATGATAAAGCCCCGGCTTAACAAGCCGGGGCTTTATCATTTTTCAGCATTTGAGCACACTTTCAAATATCATCCGCTCCTTGGAATGCCTGTACGAAACGGACTTTCGATCCTCTTTTCGCTTACTTCTTCAGGAACAGGTCCATCATTTCGCGGGCTGCGACGAACGAGCTGACCTCGTTGTTCAGCACCTGCCGTTCGATGACGGGCAGCCGCTCCTCTATACGCGGATGATGATAGAACGCATCGTTCAGCATGTCGTGAATACTCTCGTACATCCAGTATTTGGCTTGCTCGTTACGTTTCCGATCGAAATAGCCATTCGCTTTCGTGAACGCCATATATTCCTCGATCATATTCCAAACTTCTTCTATGCCCAGATTGTAATATCCCGAATACGTCAGCACCTTAGGGAACCATCCCGAAGCGGTAGGCGGAAAAAGATGAAGCGCGTTGCGGAAATGTCCGGCGGCCATCTTGGCACGTTCGATATTATCTCCGTCGGCTTTATTGATTACGATCCCGTCGGCCATCTCCATAATCCCTCGTTTAATGCCTTGCAGCTCATCGCCCGTACCAGCCAACTGGATAAGCAGGAAAAAGTCGACCATCGAATGTACGGCCGTTTCGCTCTGTCCGACACCGACCGTCTCGACGAAGACGGTATCAAATCCGGCCGCTTCGCAGAGGATAATCGTTTCGCGTGTTTTACGGGCTACTCCGCCCAATGAGCCGGCCGTAGGAGAAGGACGAATAAAAGCGTTATGTTCACGTGAGAGCTGTTCCATACGCGTCTTATCACCGAGGATACTCCCTTTCGATCGCTCGCTGCTGGGATCGATGGCTAACACCGCCAGCTTATGCCCCCTGCGTACCATGTACATCCCGAATGCATCGATCGACGTACTTTTTCCGGCACCGGGCACTCCCGTAATCCCGACGCGGATAGACCGCCCGGTATGAGGCAAGCATTTCTCGATAATCTCCTGCGCCTGTTGCTGGTGTTCGTGCCGGGAACTCTCGACCAGCGTCACCGCCTGACTAAGTACCGAGGTATCTCCGCGCAAGATGCCTTCGACAAACTCATGCGTCGTGAACGAGCGCGTTCGTTTGCGCATTTGCCGCAGGTAAGGGCTGACGGTCGGCACACCCGCCACACCGCTGCTCACTTTCAATCCTTTATATTTTTCGTCGTTTTCGGGATGATCCATTGTTTTATTTATCGTTTAAAAAGCAAGAGGGAAATCGTTTCATCTCCCTCTTGTGCCAGATTCTATTTTTTTATTCTGCCGTAATTTTCACTTGACGGACCGGCCCTCGAGGATCGTTGCAGACCACATAAAGCATGGTCTCCATCGGCTTCGTCACCTCTTTAGGTCGGATAAGAAGGGTCAGGGTTACCGATTCACCGGGAGCAAGCATCTTGCGGTTAAACCCGGTAACGTGTACCCGCCGGTCGTCGCACGATACGCTATGCAGTTCGAGCAGTTCTTTGCCTTCGTTCGTAAGGGTCACCTGCTTCGAGGCGCGCTTGCTACCGATGCCAAAGAGTCCGCCTCGTTTCATTCGCCCGAATTCCAGCAAAGTTGCCGAGAGTTTGATGCCTGCGCCATACGTTTTCTGCATGGGCGAAAGCGTACTGAAATCGTCGATAAAGTTGACGGAAACGGGGATTTCATGTGAGACAACTTCTCCGGAGGCGGCGCTACGTGCCATCCACGTGAACCCGCCAAGCATCCGTCCTTTCGTCGTAACTTTCGTACCGTCGACAGTTACTTTCAGCCGTTCGGCCTTACCGGGCGCTAATTCGGCAGGAGCTTCCACCTGAATATGTGCCGGCATATTAACGAGAGAAAGTGTTTGACTCGCATCGGAAAAGTTACGAATCCATATCTCCTGCGTCGCAATCTCTTTCGGACGGATGGTATGGAACATAAATGTTTTACTTTCCAACTGTATCGTTCCGATCGTATCCTGATATACGACCGGTAATTCACTCGGCTTGGGAATCACCTCGCCCATAATGGAAAGACGCTGCCTCCCTCCTTTCGCATTCGTATAGACGGTGATATGCTTTTTAAACGGCCCCGGACGATTCTTCGCCGAATACGTGATCACCACATCACCGACTTCACCCGGAGCGATCGGGTCGGTCGTCCATTCCGGTTCGGCACATCCGCAGGAAGATTGCACATGCGAAATGATGAGCGGAGCCTTACCGGTATTCGTAATCTGGAAAATATGGGTATAGTAATTCTGCTCCTCATCAATCTTGCCAAAATCGTGCGTCCACGTGTCGGGCGTAAACTCGGGTTCTCCGGCCACAGCCCCCGATACGGCGTGCACATTTCCCTTGATGGTCAAGACAAGCGGAGCTTCCGAACCGTTACTGAAGACCTGCATAGTGTGGCTAAAAGCTCCGGACTGTCCCAAAGGGTCGTACGTCACTTCAAGCCTTGCTGTCTCACCCGGTTCTACCGTTTTCTTCGACCATTCGGCCAAAAGGCAACGGCACGAAGAAGAAACACGAATCAGTTCCAAGGTTGCTTTCCCATCGTTCCTGACGGCAAAGACATGTTTCACCGGCCCATTTGCGCTTTCAATCCGGCCGAAATCATGAACGGTTTCGGATATGACGATTTCAGCCTCTTCCCGGGCAGATAAGCATTGCACCGAAAAGAGGCAGAGAAACAAGGATAAGCCGACTGCGCAGATTCTTCCGCTCATCGGTTTATGAGTTCTTCTGTACGACATTTCCGCGGATCGTCAGGACATAATTCCCATCGGCCTTGCCGTTACTGTACACGGAAATCGTTTTAACAAATTTACCCGGGCGTCCGGCCGGATTATATGTAACCTTGATTTCGCCCGTTTTTCCCGGAGCAATCGGTTCTTTCGTCCAGTCCGGTGTCGTACATCCGCAAGAAGCCACAACGCGTGAGATGACCAACGGCATTTCTCCATTATTCATCACCGTGAAAACGTGGCTTGCAGGGCCTGACGTCTCGACGATGTCTCCGAAATCATACGTTGCACTGCCGGTTACCGTAATCGAAGCACTTTTTTCCTGTGCGCGAGCTACACCTGCCGTCATCATCAAGATGGCTGTTAAAACAAATAAGATACGTTTCATTTCACTATGCATTTAAGTTAATAACGCAGCAAAAGTAATATATTTATCAGGAATAAGATGCGGTACGGGGTTATTTTTTTCGAATGTACGTTAAAAAGCTGTGCGGATAAGGATTTTTTTCGTCCGTCGGCGCATCTGTTCGGGAAACTTCTTCCCACACATTCGGATCGACGGGAGGAAAAAACGTGTCGGCTTCCGGAAACGTATGATGCACAAGCGTAAGATAGAGTTTATCGGCTACCTCCAATGCCTGTTCATAGACATTTCCTCCGCCGATGATAAACACTTCGTCTTCCCCCTCGGTAGCCATAAGCGCGCCCCACAGCGTATTGTATACCGTACAACCGTCGAAACGGGCGCCCGGTTCGGTGGTAAGCACAATATTCCTGCGGTCGGGCAAAGCGCCTTTGGGCAGGGACTCGAACGTTCGCCGCCCCATGACGACGGTATGCCCGACGGTCAGTTCACGAAAATGTTTCATATCGTTCGGGAGACGCCAGAGCAAGCTGTTGTCTTTGCCTATCGCTCCGCGTTGGTCTGTGGCTACTATAATCGATATCATTGGTTTTTTGATGTTAGGAAGTTATACGGAAACGACACCCGGGATATGCGGGTGAGGATCATATCCGAGCAGTTCGAAGTCTTCATAGCCGAAGTCGAAGATGTTACGTACTTCCGGATTGAGTTTCATTTGCGGGAGCGAACGGGGCTCGCGCGTCAGTTGCAGTTTCACCTGCTCGAGATGATTGTGATAGATATGCGCATCGCCGAGGGTATGGATAAACTCACCGGCCTCGAGACCGGTAACGTGCGCAACCATTTGCAGCAACAGCGCGTAAGAAGCGATGTTGAACGGCACTCCGAGGAAGATATCCGCGCTGCGCTGGTAGAGTTGAAGACTGAGCCGCCCCCCGGCAACGTAGAACTGAAAGAAGGCATGACAGGGCGGCAGGTTCATGTTCCGCAAATCGCCGACATTCCATGCGCTGACGATGATACGGCGCGAGTCCGGATGGTGGCGAATCATGTCGATCGCCTCACTGATCTGATCGATCGCCCCGCCTTCGTAGTCCGCCCACGAACGCCACTGGTGACCGTAGACGGGTCCCAGATTTCCATCCGCATCCGCCCATTCGTTCCAGATGCGTACACCATGCTCCTGCAGGTAACGTACATTCGTGTCGCCTTTCAAGAACCACAGCAACTCGTAAATGATCGATTTGAGATGCAGCTTCTTGGTCGTAAGCAGCGGGAATCCCTCCCTCAGATCGAATCGCATCTGATACCCGAATACGCTCGTTGTCCCCGTCCCTGTACGGTCTTCCTTTGTTGTACCGGAACGGAGTACATGCCTTAGCAAATCTGCATATTGCTTCATAAACAGAGTCTTTTTATCTTTAAGCCTCGCAAAAGTAAGCAAAAAAGCCGACTTGGGGTGCCATTTTTGTTCAAAAAGCATGCAGACCGTCCGGATATCTTTAAGGAAGGTCTCCTTAACGTAAAGGAACACTTCCTTAAGCTCAAGGATCGATTCCTTAAGATGAAGGAACGACCATTAAATATTTCACTCTATTTTCCAGGCATCAAAAAAATATCAAAAATAAGTGGAATATTTGCATATTATCAAAAACCATTTATATCTTTGCGATATATTAGTTACACTCAAAAATAAAAAATGAATATAATACATACTGATATTAAAAAAACAGGTATTGTTAAATTAGTATAGAATTTTGTTCTTTTTGGATTTGCAATAATTTGATTATAAATGCGTTAGATGTTTTAATGTTTTTAAAAACTATAGCAACTTAACAATACCAAAAAACATTTTTAATTTTTGAAGATAATAACTCTATTGCAATGTAAGATTACAATTTTTTTATCAACATGAATCTAAATAAGTGTATAAAAAACACATGTACATTAATTTTGTTAATGCTATCTATTGATACGTTAGCCCAGTCCGACAAGCAACAAGTAAAAACCGAAAGATTCGGAATGGCTTTAGAATACGGATTCTATTCGCTAATCGGAGACAGTGTACGTCCGGTAAATCTGTCATTCCGTTATAAGATGAGAGACAAACATACATTTCAACTATATGTACCACTTTCTTTTAAAAGAAGTCATATTCGGAAAACATCTAATGTGCGTAAAGAAACGGTTTATGGCATCGGCATCGGCTATGATTACACATTCGTCTCATACTCTCTGTTTGACTTTTTCGCCGGAATAAAAGCAGATTATCGTTGGTATCAAAGCAGATATGACAGATATAGTGTTTATCCGGTATACAAAGAAGATAAAATCGCTTATGAACAGAAAGAAGAGTTTTATTATCGGGATAAGGTCAATGGCATTTCTCTGACACCCAATGCAGGGATTAGAGTCTCTGCGGGAAGAGTAGCAACCGAATTGTTGATGGATATTTCAATAAATCGCCTCGAAAGAGATGCTTATTCTTTTACAGAAATAAACTACCCTGCTGCAAAATCCACATGGGAAGAGCTTTATCCCGATAAAGATATTACGGAACTAAAGGTTTGTCCCGGAATATCCATCAATTTATCGTATTATTTCTAACTATCAAAAATAATTTCATCATGAAAAATTCAAAAACAGTTATTGCTTTTTTTTACATATTATTTAAAACCACCTTATTAAGCCAAACAACTATTCCAATACGTAGTGATAGTTATCATGAAAATAACCCTGCATGCCCGAAAAGGGCTATCAATTATTTTGTTGAGAGAAAGGACCATTACGGTGTCTATGAATGGAAAATATCTGGAGGCTCTTTTATCCATAATAATCAAAAGGTTAAATCCATCTCTCTTCCAAGTGTAGACGATGTTTTAGTAGAGTGGGATAATGTAAGCGCCCAAAAAGGAAAAGTGCCAATTGGAACTATTACGTTAAAAGTTTATCATTACAGAGACTGGAAAAGAGTTACAGCAACTGGAAAACACATTCAGAAGATCAAAAGTTTGAATGGTATTCTCCCTCCACCATTAGAATGCAATCCATCTTTAACAAGCTTAGATTATGGGGAACAAAATATAGATGTTTTCTTATCTGATATTATGTGGTATCCGGGATTTGAGATAGGCAAAGAGAATCCTCCCACCGTAGTACTCAAATTTGAATGGAAAATTCCAAAAGGATGGAAATTGAGATCTGGTCAGCAGCCAACTTCATCAGGGACATATATAACAGATGGACCAAAAATTCAGCTAATCACCAATGATATCGATGGAGGAACTGTTAGTGTCAGAGGATTAAGTGGAGGGGGAGCTGATGGATGTTGGGAGGCCGGAGATCACAGCTTATACAATAATATTACATTTACTAGACCTGGAAAGTTGACTTTAGAAAATTATCCTAAAAGTGTTCCCTTGGGGGAAATAAACACATATCAATTCAGTGTAAAAATGAATGGAATTACTTCGTTTGATTGGTCTGCCCCCTCTGGATGGAAAATAAATGGAGGGAGCAATGTTTATCGGGGAGGAAAGAATGTACAAATTACAACAAATAATTGCATGACAATGGATAAGGTGAAAGTTAAGATGAGCAAAGGATCTTCATGGACAGAATTTCCTACGGTTGTAATGTTACCAACAATCAATATTCCCACAAAAAAAATAACTCAATATCAAACTATCACATTATCATTAAATAATATATCTGATGATAAAATCACATCAGTTGAATGGTTTGTAAACGGAAATTCTATTGGAAAAACTAAGAATAAATCAGCATTAAGCTATCAAATACCCCTTTATGGTCAAATGAAAATATCAGCAATTTTAGTGGTTAATGGTTGTATGTCTATTTCCATTCCTGCAATCACAATTAATGTAAATAAAGCCCCCTCTCCTTACCTCTCCGGGCCTTCAGCTGTTTGCAATCAGGCGACCTATACAGTAGAAAACCTACCACCAGGGGCAAAAGTACAATGGCAGGTTCATCCAGAGTTGTACACATATAGGCAAACAAACAATTCGATATCTGTAAGCAAACAATCATTGACGTCATCTATGAAAGGAGGCTGGATAAAGGCAACTATTACAGGAAATGGTACAACATTGAGAAAAGATGATATCCTTTTGTGGAAATCTGGTATAACGCAAACAGATAATTTACTAGTTGGCCAGTTAGATGCTTCAGGAGGTCAAGTCGAAGCGATATATCCAATTCAGGAGTTAGGCAGAAATTTTCAATGGTCTGCTTCTAATAATTGGGAAGCAACGATACAAGGCCATCACTTTACTGATTTTTCGGGAAATCCTCAGAGTAACGCATCAAGTGTCTATATCACAGTCCGTTTTAATGATCCATGCGGATCGGAAACAATTATATACAAAGAATTTGAACTTCCGTCTACTTATAGTTTTAGCCTCTCTCCCAACCCTGTTACAGATGTAACCACTTTGCAGTGGAAATTATCCAGAGAAGAGATTTCAATGAATAACAACAGTCAAGTTACCCAACCTGTCGTTTGGAATCGAAGCACCTACGAAATCCAGCTCTGGAGCGGTATGAAGATGCTGCGTTCGTTCCGGACGAATGAGCCGACGTTCCAAATCCCGATGGTCGGACTGCCGGCAGGACTCTACTTCGTGCGTGTCGTCAAAGACGGACAGACGTACACACAGAAGTTGATTAAGAAGTGATGCCCTTAGGGCGTTGAGTTGTTTGATTGTTGAATTGTTGAGTTGTTTTGACTGTTGGCTGATAGCTAATAAATTGATTCAGGCTTACAGCCCTCAAAAAACAAGGATGGAAATCAAATTACCCCTACCCTTGCGGGATAGGGCTAAAATATATCGGGCTTTCAGCCCTGCGAGTATTGGATGCCCTTCGGGCGTCTAGCTGTTGTGCTGTTGGCTGAAAACTGATTGCTGACCACTGTAACAGCCTCGCAGGGGCGCGTTAATTCAGCCCAATGTGTAGCGATGGGGAAAAAGAATACCCCTCTTGCGGAGGGCTGGAAGCCTGATATAGTTTAATGGTTAATTATCAATTGTTATAATAGCGCATGTTGTAGAGACGTCCAATTTGGGCGTCTCTGATGATATTGTACATTCCGCACCGTGTTTCGTGTAATTGGGGATTAATCCCAGATTACGCAATAGGAATTTTTTGGTTCAGATTTATGGGGTAATCCCATAGTCCGATGAACCATTTTCGTCGTTTTTTAGTAAGCGCTATTTTTAGTTTGAGCGTATCGCCGGTCCTTTCAAAATATGCCCCTATAGCAAAGGTTCTGTAACGCAGTGTAGATAGTGTTTTTTGCGTTTTTTCTTGAAGAACAAATAGACGGAACAGAGACATTAAATTGTAGGCTATCATCGAAAAAATCAAGGCAGCTTCGGTTGCATAAAAGTCTTTTAGATTAAAACTTTCAGCCCCAAAATCCTGCTTCAACTCTTTTATTCTGTTCTCAGCATCTCCCCGCATGCGGTAGGTTCTCCAAACATCGACCATTGAGCAGGCTTGATTGGTAAAATAGGCAGAGTAGCGGTAGTTACGATGGATTTCATCTTCGGGGAAAAGGCTCAACTGTTTTCCGCCCGCTTGAGGTCTTTTCTCTATTTTTTGCCTTACAATAACGATTCTTCTTGGTTTTTGCCAAGATTGTGCCTGATAGGTTTTGTCGCAAATCTCTATACCGTCATCTACTTTTACCCAAAAATCCTGTTTGTCTATCAGGTGTTGAATGGGGTGTGTAAATCGGGCTGCAACAATGTAAGGTAAAGATTTTTCCTCCAAATAGTCAAATATATTTCCCTCTAGCAAAAACCGCTGTCAAGTCGTACCAAACCGATTTTTTTGTTGCCAAACATGGCTAAAGTCTCTTCCAAAAAACCAATGAAATTATGGGAAGCATTCGTGTTTCCGCTACGAAGCCAAAAATTGGCGACTATTTTTATATCATTGACAAATGCAATGAGGGGATGATGACTTTTTCTGCCCTTTTTCTTGGGATTATAGCCTTTTGTAGCGCCATCCTGTTCCCCATAACGAGTAATTACCGAAGAATCAATATCTAATGTAAAATAGTTGATATTCAAACTCTTGAAAAACCAACCAAAGAAGTGACGAGCAACTTCCAAATTGGTCTTGGCGTTGAATTTGGAAAAATATCGCTTGTAAGCGTCTTGTGCGGGGGTATGTTTCCAACCGAAGATATGTCCCAACGCCTTATCTGCCCGAGTGACCTCGGTATGCAAAAAGCGGTTGGCGCCACACCAAATACTGGTTATAAAAGACTCTAAAATTACGCCCACATCATAAGCGCGATTAGAGTTTTGGGTAGGTAAAGAATGGCAAGAAAACACCTGTTCTTTAAACCCGATTTTGTCTAACATTTGCTTCAAAAA
>NZ_JBQNAZ010000041.1:0-23181 GCF_052170195.1 Tannerella sp.
CGAATCATGTACCCGGCAAATAACCATTAATCATTGACAATTAACCATTGAAAAACAGCCCTAAAAGGGCGAGATAATTCAGCCCAATGCGAAGCGTTGGGGAAAAAGCAATATCCCCGTTGGGAGGGCTGTAAGCCTGACGTAACCATTGTCGTACATTCGCACATCCATTATTAATGGTAAACGCCGAACAGGGTATCGCGTAATTTGGGTTTAAATCATCAAGTCACAAATGATTCCGTCGGAAGTAAACAGCGCTTCTTCCGGAATACATACGGTGTCGTCCGTGTGTCGGAGTTTTCCACATCGCAGATAAGGTTCTGCCTGCTGTTCGAAGTGACGCATATAAACCTCCCCGAACATCTCTCTCAACAGAGAAAACCGTATGCCCCACATGGTACGCAGACCGGTGATGATATACTCGTTGTAGCGCATGCGTACCGTTGGAAATTCCTGCTCGAAATAAGGTCGGTTATGCAATAATGCGTCGCAGTATTGAGGCAAAGAGGCAACGTTCCATTGTCGGGAAAAACCATCATATGAATGAGCGGAAGGGCCTACGCCCAGATATTTTTTGCCGATCCAATACGAGGTGTTATGTTTTGAAAAACAGCCGGGAGCGCAAAAATTGGAAATCTCATAATGGATATATCCTGCCGAGGCAGCTTTCGCTATCAGCAGATGGTAGAGCTCCACACTTGTTTCTTCATCGACCGGACACACCGCTCCGCTTTTCATTGCCCGGTAGAGAGGTGTTCCTTCTTCATAGCTGAGGTGATATGCGGAAAAATGAGGGATGGCCAAGCCGAACGCTTTTTCCAGATTAGCCTCCCATGCCTCCGAGGTTTGTCCGGGCAGTCCGTAAATAAGGTCGATGCTGAGGTTTGTCCATCCTGTCTCTTGGCAACGACGCACCGCCTCGATGGCCTTATTGCGATCATGACGACGATTCAGCCTTCGCAGGTCATCATCGTTGAAACTTTGCACGCCAAGGCTGATGCGATTGAATGGCAAACGACGGATACTGTTCAGATATGCTTCGGTAAGGTCGTCGGGATTAGCTTCGAGCGTCACTTCTGCATGCTTCGATACATTAAAATGTTGCTCGATCACACTAAAAATCCGTCCTAACGCATCTGCTTTCAATTGAGACGGCGTACCTCCGCCAAAGTAAATCGTTTCAATCGATTCTCCCTGCACATATCCTGCCCTTTCTTCCAGTTCACGCGCAACGGATTCGACATAGGTATCCTGATACGCATGACTCGTCTGCGAATAGAAGTCGCAATAAGCACACCGTTTTGCGCAAAAAGGGACGTGAATGTAAATTCCAGCCATTCCGTTTTATGGATAAAGAGAGTGCAAAAATACTGTTTTTCAGGAAATAGAAGTTGTATGTTGCAGAATAATGTTTTTAAACATGGATTTTCTTGCCGGCAAGTTCGGGAACAATGTCTATTTTGCGACCAATTTAAAAATAAAGAGAAAGTGATTTCTCATAACAACATAGTATCTTGCGTTAATTTTAAAAGAGCAATAATATGAAAGTTTATCAAACAAATGAAATCAAGAACATCTCCATTTTGGGAAGTTCCGGCTCGGGGAAAACCACTCTCGCTGAAGCAATGCTTTACGAGGGTGGGGTTATAAAACGTCGCGGTACGGTGGAAGCCGGCAATACGGTGTGTGATTATTTTCCGGTTGAGAAAGACTATGGGTATTCTGTCTTCTCAACCGTTTTCAGTGTGGAGTGGAACGGATTGAAGTTGAACTTTATCGACTGTCCCGGATCTGACGACTTCATCGGCGGAGCTGTATCGGCCCTCAACGTGACGGATACAGCCCTGATGGTTATCAATGCCCAGTATGGTGTGGAGGTAGGCACGATCAACCAGTTCCGTTATACGGAAGAATTTCATAAGCCTGTGATCTTTGTGGTCAATCAGTTGGATAATGACAAGGCGGACTTTGATAATACGGTTGCACAACTGAAAGATAACTATGGTTCAAAAGTCGTTCAAATACAATATCCGACACAATGTGGCGCTGCATTTAATGCAGTTGTCGATGTGTTGAAGATGAAAATGTATCGTTGGAAGCCTGAAGGAGGCGTACCTGAAGTATTGGAGATACCGGCCGAGGAAGCGGAAAAGGCTACAGAATTGCATAAAATTCTCGTCGAAGCTGCGGCAGAGCACGACGACTCTCTGATGGAGAAATTCTTTGAAGAAGGAACGCTTTCGGAGGATGATATGCGCGCGGGTATTCGTGCCGGACTCGTTACACGCGGGATGTTCCCCATCTTCTGTGTATGTGCCGGAAAGGATATGTGCGTGCGCCGTACATTGGAATTTCTGGGCAATGTGGTGCCGTGCACCGATAAAATGCCACGCCTTGTGACGACGGAAGGAGTTGAAGTTACTCCGAGCGCATCGGGTCCAACAAGCCTGTTCTTTTTCAAAACAACCGTAGAGCCGCATATCGGGCAGGTTTCTTATTTCAAGGTCGTATCAGGAAAAGTGAAAGTCGGTGACGATTTGACAAATGCCGATCGTGGTTCAAAAGAGCGCATCGCTCAACTCTTTTCCGTAGACGGACAGATGCGTAACGAAGTGACGGAAATGGAAGCTGGCGATATTGGCGCAACCGTAAAGTTGAAAGACGTGCGTCGCGGTAATACCCTTAACGGAAAAGGCTGTGAGTATCGGTTTGACTTTATCAAATATCCGGAGCCCAAATACCGCCGTGCCATTAAGCCGGTTAACGAGGCGGATGCCGAGAAACTGAGTGAAATTCTTGCCCGGATGCATGAAGAAGATCCGACATGGCTCGTCGAACTGTCGAAAGAATTGAAGCAGACGATAGTTTCGGGTCAGGGAGAATTCCATTTGCGCACACTCAAATGGAGGATTGAAAATAACGATAAGCTGGCTATTGAATATCTTGAGCCGAAGATCCCTTATCGCGAAACAATTACAAAGGCAGCACGTGCCGACTACCGACATAAAAAACAGTCAGGTGGCGCAGGTCAGTTTGGTGAAGTACACCTGATCATCGAACCATACTACGAAGGTATGCCGGCTCCTACGACCTATCGTTTCGGCGGACAGGAATACCGCATGAATGTACGGGATACGCAGGTTTATGACCTTGAATGGGGCGGCAAGCTGGTATTTGTGAACTGCATTGTCGGAGGTGCTATTGATGCTCGCTTCCTTCCCGCTATCTTGAAAGGTATCATGGGACGCATGGAACAGGGACCTCTAACCGGATCGTATGCGCGTGACGTACGGGTTTGTGTTTATGACGGAAAAATGCATCCGGTAGACAGTAATGAAATCTCGTTTATGCTCGCAGGCCGTAACGCATTCAGCACGGCATTTAAAGATGCCGGCCCGAAAATTCTGGAACCGATCTATGACGTTGAAGTACTTGTGCCGGGCGACTATATGGGCGATGTGATGGGTGACTTGCAGGGACGTCGTGCACTGATTATGGGTATGAACAGCGAGAAGGGTTATGAGAAACTTATGGCTAAGGTGCCGTTGAAAGAAATGGCAAGCTATTCGACTTCCCTCAGTTCGATTACCGGAGGTCGGGCTTCCTTTACCATGAGGTTTGCCGGCTATGAACTCGTGCCGTCCGAAATACAAGATAAGTTGCTGAAAGATTATGCGACAATTCAAGAAGATGAATAATAATGAATCATTGTTGCTTTTGTTTTTTGTTTAAATGTATTTAAGGAAAGCCCCCTCCGCGATGGAAGGGGCTTTTTATCGAAAAATAAATATGCCGCCAGCGCAGATAACAAATTGATGATAAAGTCGTCAAATGGTCGGTGTTTCCGAATATACTCTCTATTAAACCCAGATTCCGCAATAGAAGAAATAAGAATGAATTTCATTCAGGCCTTCAGCCCTCCGAACAAGGTCCGGATGTCGATACCCCACCCTTGCGGGATGGGGCTGAAATAATTCGGGCTTTCAGCCCTTTCGGACAATGGTTAATGGTTATGCGTGGTACACGCCGAATCATGTACCCGGCAAATAACCACTAATCATTGACAATTAACCATTGAAAAACAGCCCTGAAAGGGCGAGATAATTCAGCCCAATGCGAAGCGTTGGGGAAAAAGCAATATCCCCGTTGGGAGGGCTGTAAGCCTGACGTAACCATTGTCGTACATTCGCACGTCCATTATTAAATGGTAAACGCCAAACAGGGTATCACGTAATTTGGGTTAAACACAACTGCGAAGGGGAGCGGAATCAATAAAAGAGATACCGGTATGTTTTGTCCATACACGTCATTTGATTTATCTCCCGCAAAAGGTTTGTCATCAATTGAGGGATTGGTGTATTTTTGTTGTCAGCTCTTGAAGCGCGAGGCAAGTTCGTCGTCCGTAAGGATAAAGAGGATCGGTTTTCCATCGGGTGTCAGGCGGTTCGATTCGGACGAGAACAGGGCGGCCATCATCGCTTCCATTTCTTCGACGGAGAGCGGTTTTCCCGGACGTATGGCAGCCGATTGAGCCAGCGAGAGCGCAAGAGCTTCGGCCATCTCGTCGCCGATAGCGCCGCACAATTCGGCCGCACAATGGACGAGGTCTTTGAGCAGTTCGGCGGGATTGTTTTCCTCCACTCCGGCCGGGAGCGCCGTTATCGAGTAACTGTTGTTTCCCATCGGGTTGAGGTCGAAGCCCAGCCGGCGCAGGTCGTCCATCAAGTTCGGTATCAAGGCGGCTTCGGCAGGTGTAAGCTCGATGAGTTCGGGGAAGAGCATCTGCTGTGAGGCAGCTTTCTGCTGTCTGACGTTGCGGATGTATTGATTGTACAGAATCCGTACATGCGCCCGATGCTGGTCGATCAACACCAGCCCCGATTTCAGCGAAGTGATGATATAACGGTTCTTATACTGAAAGCAGGGAGAGGACACGTCGGGGAAGAGCGTTTCCGGCTTCGGCTCGTGCGAGGGTATATCGGCGGGCAGTCCGCTCTCTTCGGAAGTGTCTCTGCGTCCTTTTTCAAAATCCTGATACAGCATTTCCCAATTCCGTTCGGGATAAGACGGCCGGTGCGATGTCTGAAACGGATTGTATTTCGTATCGATCTGCACAACGGGGGGGCGAATACTTCCCTGCGTTGATGGATTATATACCGGAATATCGATTGCGCCTTCGGTATCGAAGTCGATGCTCGGCACGGAATTCGATTTGCCCAGCGCTTCGCGCACGGCCGACGAAAGGATCTGCCAGATGGGCTGTTCGTTCTCGAACTTGATCTCCGTTTTGGTGGGATGGATATTCACGTCGATTTCCGACGGGTCTAACGTCATATAAATAAAATAATCGGGGCATTCGCCTGCCGGTATGAGCGGCTCGTAAGCGTGCATGACGGCTTTGTGGAAATAGGGATGCCGCATATATCGTCCGTTGACGAAGAAATAGTTTTGGTATCCGCGCCGGCGCACGGTATCCGTCCGTCCGATGAATCCTTCGATTTTCACGAGCGAGGTCGCGCTTTCGAGCGGGAGGAGCTTGGGACTAAAACTTTTGCCGAATACGTTTACGATGCGTTGACGCAGCCCTGCTGCCGGCAGGTTCATCACCTCCGCGTCGTTGTGATAGAGCTTGAAACCAATCTGCGGATGCACGAGTGCGACGCGCTCGAACTCGGTCATGATGTTGCGAAATTCCGTTTCGTTCGATTTGAGAAATTTACGACGTACCGGAACATTGTAGAACAGGTTTTTAATCGAGAAAATCGCTCCTTCGATGCAGGCATCGGCTTCGATCGATTCGAGCACGGAGCCGGAGATCGAGAGCCTCGTTCCCAGTTCGGCGCCTCTTGCCCGTGTGCGCAGTTCGACTTGCGCCACTGCCGCGATCGAGGCTAGCGCCTCGCCCCGAAAGCCCATCGTACGCAAGGCATAGAGGTCTTTCGCATCCGAAATCTTCGAGGTGGCGTGACGCTCGAAAGCCATGCGGGCATCGGTCTCCGACATGCCTTTGCCGTTGTCTGTCACCTGCACGAGCGTACGCCCCGCGTCCTTGATATTTACGGTGATCTCCGTCGCCTCCGCATCGACGGCGTTCTCCATCAACTCTTTTACGACCGAGGCAGGCCGCTGAATGACTTCGCCGGCTGCGATCTGGTTGGCAATGTGGTCGGGTAATAAGTGGATGATGTCGCTCATTGACGAACGTATAAGAACCAGTAAATGACGGCGAGAATGGCGAGGATAAGCAGCAAACGCATATTCTTGTAGATGCGGTCGCGCGCGTCGTCGCCTTTTGTTTTGCTTTTCTTCAGATGAGTTGTTCCTTCGACGAAACTGTCCCTGATGGCCTCCTTGTATTGCTCGTAATCGGTTTCTTCGACGCCCATTTCCATTTTTACCCGATGAATTCGTTTCTCGAGATTCTCCTTGCGGGGATCCCAATAAATCGGTTTGTGCTCGAACTGCCGAGGCTTGCGCACGTTATAAAAAGAAAACATTCCCATGATTGTCCTTATCGATTATTCGGGGGCTAAATTACGAAATTTATCGCTTCGTTTGGGTATGTCCTGCGTTTTTCTTCGTATCGGCGTGTAAATATCGTCTTTATCGAGAGGACGCATATAGTCGTACCAGTAAAAGTCTTTGAGTGTTTTCTGCTCGGAGTTGAGTTGGGGGACAGGCGTCAAGCTGCCCTGCGGTGACGGCCAGATAAGGAGCTTATCGATTTTGTTTTCTTTCAACCAGATCGTCATGTAACTGCTCTTCGTTTCGTTCATCCCCACCATGCTTCCGTCTTTCTCCAACGGATAGAAAATGGATTCGGCATTGCCGTCGATATGAATCTTACGGACGGAACGTCCCTCGAAGTAGGCTTTCAGATCGCTTCCTTTCAATTGATTGTAATATGAGGAGTCAAGGTGCTGAATCGAAAAAGCAAAACGGATCACATGCACATAATCGACCGTCGTGTCTTTCATATACACGGCAATCGTATCGCCATATAACTGATACGCTCCGCTCCACAGTACGGGGTTGGTGTACATATATAAAACCGAATCTTTCGTACTGAACTGCATCGAATCGCAGACTCCCTGCAAGTCGACACGGAAGAAACGTACACCGTGATAGGCCTTGACGATTCGCGCCGTCGAATCGATCGTAATCATTTCGAAGGAGTCGGCGTGCATGTAAAGTGTATCGCCCTGTGAATATTCGAGGCAACGGGCGCTGTCGGTCGCAAACGCGTATTCGTTTTTCCCGTCGTAAAACCCGTACTGTCCTTCAAAAATAATTTTCTGCGCCGTGTCTTGCAGGAAGATATGGCCGAAAGCCTCGCCGAAATCGGCCTCCCGCTTATAGGAGATCGAGTCGCCTGTCAGCAGACGGTTGCCGGAGACAATTTGCGAACGGTCTAAGAGCAGCGCCGTATTCTCGACCGTGTTGTACCAGCCTTTCGACGTGTAGATATTGCCACTGTCCGATACGATGACCGACGGTCCCAGAATCGTCGCGATCTTCGTTTCCGTACTGTATTGCAACGTGTCGGAATATAATGTGAATTTTTCGTTTTGAAGTCGCACGCTATCGTTAAAGACGGCGATCTTTGTGCCCGGAGAATATTGACCGTAGAAGGAGGACAACTCGTTCTGAGCGTCTACAATCGTTCCTCCCTCGAAATAATAGCCGATATTGGCGGCGCGGTCGTAGTTCAGGCTGTCGGTAAAAAGCGTTACGACCGAGTTGTCTGCCTGAATATTTTCCATGCGCACGTTTTCGCGCATCTTGGCCAGTTGTATATTCCCGTCGTAGAAAAGGTAGTTCCCGTACACGAACAGGGTGTCGCCCTGTTCCATACGTACCGATCCGAATGCTTCCAACGAACTGCTTTGTTCGTAGAAGTAAGCGCTGTCGCAGTACATATACGAACTGTCGTGACGGAAACTGACATTGCCGCTCAAGACCTGTCGGTCGGCGTTCACCTCTTTGTCGAACGATTGCATGTCCGCATGTTCCAGATAAACTTTCGTTTTTTTCGGAACGGATCTCTCAGGTTGCTGCGCGGCAAGCAAAAGACAAAAGAGCAACAGAGAGTTCAGCAAAAAGTATCTGCCGGCAGTCTTCATTCTTTGATCCAACCCGGATACCGGAAGTCGCAATTACGCCATCCATCGGCAATGCGGATGTAGGTCGTTTTTTGTTGTTTAATGACCCAGTCCTTCAGCAATTCTTCACGCTTGCGGTTTTCGACGAGCGCTTTCAATACCTGATAATCGTCGGCGATGTTGGCACGGTGACTGTCAGTACGCGATTTCAACTTGACGATGGCAATCACCTCTTTCTGCTTGTCCGTAAGCATCCGGAAAGGTTTCGAAAGTTCTCCCACCTTCATCCCATAGACGACCTTGCTGACGTCCTGCGGCAACTCCTGCATCTCGAATTTAGGAGTTCCGGCATGACTGCTCTCATAATTCTGATTGACCATCAATCCTTTGTTGTTACGGGTATCTTTGTCGAACGAAAGATACATCGCCGCCTCTTCAAACGTCAGCTTATTGCTTTGGATATCGGCATAAAGCGAATCCATGCGGGCGGTTGCTTCGTTCAGCTCCTTGTCCGATACTCTCGGGCGTAACAGGATATGCCGGCAATTGACGCGGTCGCCCCGTTTTTCGATCAGCTGGATGATGTGATAGCCGTATTCGGTTTCAACAATGTTCGAGACGCGTTTCGGGTCGGAAAGGTTAAATGCGACGTTGGCAAATTCGGGCAGCAAACTCGTTTTGCCCAGAAAGCCCATCTCTCCGCCACGGGAGGCGGAGCCGGGATCTTCGGAGTATAGACGTGCCAGCGTTGAAAATTCCATCTTACCGCTGTTGACCTGCTCGGTAAATTCGCGTAAGCGAGCCTTGATGGCATCCGTTTCTTCGAAAGGTATTTTAGGCTCCATCGTGATGATCTGTACCTCCACGGTTGTAGGGATCATTGGCAAACTGTCCTCCGGGATATGCTGAAAATAACGGCGCACATCGGAGGGAGTGAGCTTGATTTTACCGACCAGCTTCTTCTGCATTTCCTGCACAATCTGCTGCTCCCGTACCATCGCCTTCCGTTCTTCCTTGATCTGCGACAATTTTTTGTTGTAGTATTCTTCCAGTTTCTCTTTCGACCCGCTTTGATTAATCGCCCACGTGATCCACTGATCCACGGCACGGATCACCTGACTTTCACTCACGTCTACACTGTCGGTTTTCGCCTGATTCAGGTATAATTTCTGAATTGCGATCTGTTCCGGAATGATACAGTAAGGATCACCGTCGAAACGCTGTCCTTCGTTCTGCATATACAGTCGCTGAGATTCTACGTCGGAGAGGAGTATCGCTTCGTCACCCACCACCCAAACAATCTCATCGATCACATTCTTCTGTCCGTAAGCCATGCCCAAATGACAAGCCAACAAGAGGCATATCCAACCTTTTTTCATCTTGTTTTGTATTTTATGGTTTTGTATTATAAAAGATGACGTCCCCTTTCCGTACGGCATCACGGTATAGTTCTTCTTCAAAATTTCGTAGAAACTCGACTTTCCGCTTATTGATCATCATTTCCTCAATTTGCGGTTCGGCATATTCATAGGGAGCGACATTGCCGGCCAACAGATGTTCGGAGATATTCAGGAAATAACGGTATGAGCTATCCGTGAATTCCACGTAACGGTTTGTTTTGAGAAATTGGGCCTTATTCGACACATGCATCGGAATTTTAGCTAAGGCTTCATCGAAATCGACCCATCGATCATAGAAGTAATCGTAGATCGAAGCATTCTGAATACTGTATTTCTCAATGTTTTCTACAGCTTCCAGCTTATCGGATTTATACCATTTCCGCACATCTTCCAAACCGGGAGCATCGACCGGGACTTTGATAAAAAGTCCCTTGATCAAATGTCTGTCTAAAGTGAATTTCTGAATATTCTCCTGATAATAACTTCGCCTGTCATTCTCCTGAATCTCGGCAGACAGTTTGCTGTGTACCATCTCCTCCAGATAACGATGTCGGAGTAATGCTCGGCGATATTCTTCGACAAGCCGGTTAAGTTCCTTTTCGTCTCTTCCCAGATTATGCTCGGCGACTTCGTAGATCAATACATCCGTGATCCATTTCTTGATGTAGCTCTCGGCCATCAGGAGACTGTCGGCCGGCGTGCTTCCTTGCGGAATAACTTTCTCCACCTCGCCGCGTGTGAGAGTCATCCCTTCGACCTCTACCAGGATATCAGTATCTTCCTTCACGGTCGAAGGCCGGCAAGCACTGAAGATACAGAAACCTGCCCATATACACCACAACAATGGAGTTTTTCCTTTCATCACAGAGAATTACAGATCACCGAATATGTTTTTTCAGATCTTTCAGAACCTTCCAATGAACTTTTACGTCATATTTACTGTTCAGTTCTTTGATCCATTCTTCTTCGAGCCGAGCCTGCTCTTCAACAGGTTTGCTCCAAATCCGCTCGTTGCTTTTCTCGAACAACAAAATACCGTCGCGGTACTCTTTCAATAGCTGTTGAAATTCCGGATGATCTTTGTCTAGACTTCTCCGTCCCAACTCGTTGATGATATCACGTACAAAAAGCCGGTATACTTCGTTCATAAAATCGCCCGAATACGTTTTTGTAGAGAATGGATAACGATGAAGGTACTCTGCAAACTCTTTCTGCGGAAAATCCATATTATTCATCCGCATCAGTACTTTGTCCATTTTGCTGGCGCGGTTATAGAACGCAGTATCGGTAGGGAAATAGTCATCGCACAGACGTTGTAGTTCGTCGTATGCCTCCTGATTCAGCGTATAACCCAACTTCTTCTTTTCGCGTTCGTCATAGCTGTAGAAGAGTTCGAAGTTGTGTTCTCCCTGCCGCATCACCGTATAATACGCTTTCTCGACTTCTTCGTACGGAGCTTGGGGCTTCTTGTCCAGCAGCTTAATGATATGATAACCGTAACGTGTTTGAACCGGCTCGGAGATATCATTGATTTCCTTTAACGCAAATGCGGCCTGTTCAAAAGGTTTGACCATTTCACCTAATCCGAAGTAAGGTACGGCTCCTCCCGTAGCATGCGTTCTTCCGTCAATAGAATACGCAAGGACCAATTCTTCAAACTTCTCTCCGTTTTTCGCTTTTTCGTAGACTTCTTTGGCCTTTTGAGCGAAAACGATGGTATCAAAAGCTTCGCCTGATTGTTGATCGGGGCCGACTAAGATATGTGCTACGCGAACTTTGCCCGGATTCGGAATCTTCCGGTCGATACGGATAATATGGAAACCTAATGGCGTACGTACGGGCTCAGAAATATCTCCGACATTCATCCGGAACACAGCATTTTCAAATGCCTTTACTGCTTGAAGAGGAAACAAATACTCGATACGTTCGTACATAACGGTATCCTTGTCTCCACTTGAGGCCATAAGCTCTTTACCGACTTTATCGAAGTCTTCCCCTCCTCGGATGCGGTCGTAGGCGGCTTTTGCTTTGCGATAAACCGAGACCGTATCTTTCGATACCGTCTGACTTGGTAACGGAAAGAAAATATGCGTGACCGTAGGGATTTGCTTACTTCGGTTATATATTTCGTGAATCGCTAAAGCTTCACCGGGTTTATCGGAAAGAAAGCTGGAGCGCAGCTGTGATTCATAGTTTGTCAACTCTTCCTGAAAGGCTCTCGTTTGGTCTATGCCCGCTGCTTCGGCATCTGCCACCTTTAGCTTGAAGTTCTTAAATAACGTTACATAGTTTTCCAACGACTTTTTATTCGTCAAATCTACCCCGCTGTCTTTCTGTGCGATAAAAAGAAATTCCGATAATGGAATATCTTTCCCTGCGATTGTCATCACAGTAGGATCTTCAGCCGCTTTTTTCTGTGCAAATGTCGGCATACATATCGCTGCGGCTAACGCGGTACATAAAATAATCTTCTTCATTACCTTTTATTTTATTTTATGATGTTTGTTGTCTTGTTTTAGTTGGCCATTTCGGAAAGGAACTTAATACGGATCAGGCGAATCTCTTCTTCCGTATAATCGCTTCCCAACTCTTCGATGGCTTCTTCCAGATCATCGGTATTCGCCTCTTTGAAATACTCGTAGATTTCATCAATATGATCTTCGTCCATCGCTTCGTCGATAAAATAGTCGATATTAATTCGTGTTCCTGAATATACAATCGACTCGATTTCATCCAACAGCTCGTTAAACTCCAGTCCTTTCGAGACGGCGATATCGTCAAGAGCCACCTTCCGATCGATACTCTGAACAATCCACACTTTTAGCTTCGACTTGTTCGCAACGGTGCGGACACGCATATCTTCCGGACGTTCGATCTCGTTCTCTTCGACGTACTTTTTGATGAGTGCCACAAACTCCGCTCCATACCGCTTCGCTTTTCCGGCACCTACGCCCGGAATATTCTGCAATTCGTCTAATGTGACGGGATAAGTCGTCGCCATCGCTTCCAGTGACGGGTCCTGAAAGATCACGAACGGAGGCACATCCAACTGTTTCGATAATTTTTTTCGCAAATCTTTCATGATCGAGAACAAGGCCGGGTCTACGGCACTCGATCCACCTCCGCGCAGAGCGGTTTCCGGAGTATCATCATCCTCGAACTCATTATCTTTAACAATCTTAAACGAAACAGGACGCTTCATATAATCTCTCCCTTGGGCTGTTATTTTCAGCAACCCGTAATTTTCAATATCCTTAGCAATATAACCGGCAATCTGAGCTTGACGAATCACGGCATTCCATGTCTTTTCGTCTTCATCCTGACCGGCGCCGAACAATTCCAGCTCATTTTGTTTATACGATAAAATATCCGCTGTCTCATTCCCCTGCAAAAAGCTGATCACATAATCTGTCTTATATTTTTCTTTTAAGGAATCGATAGCTTCCAGAACAGTGAGCAATAATTCCTTGGCTTCCATCAGTGTTTTTGGTTCGAGGCAATTATCGCAGCAACCGCAATTTTCCTCCATATATTCTTCTCCAAAATAATGTAACAATACTTTACGACGGCATACAGCCGTTTCGGCATAAGCTGCCGTTTCAAGCAACAACTGCTTGCCGATCTCCTGTTCTACGATCGGCTTGCCTTGCAAGAATTTTTCTAACTTCTGCAAGTCTTTGTTTGCATAGAAGGCGACACATCGGCCCTCGCCTCCGTCACGTCCGGCACGCCCCGTTTCCTGATAATATCCTTCTAAGCTCTTCGGGATATCGTAGTGTATCACATAGCGCACATCGGGCTTATCGATTCCCATACCAAAAGCGATCGTGGCCACAATCACATCGGTTTCTTCCATCAGGAAAGCATCCTGATTAGCCGACCGTTGCTGAGAATCCATACCGGCATGATAAGGCAGGGCTTTGATGCCATTTGCACACAATATATCGGCAAATTCCTCGACTTTTTTGCGACTCAGGCAGTAGATAATACCGGACTTGCCTTCGTTCGCCTTGATGTATTTGATGATTTCACGATCGATATCCTTCCCTTTCGGACGTACTTCGTAGTACAGATTTGCTCGGTTAAATGAGGACTTGAACACTTTCGCTTCCGTCATTCCGAGGTTCTTCTGAATATCGTGCTGTACTTTCGGAGTAGCCGTAGCTGTCAGTGCAATCAAAGGGCGTTTCCCGATCTCGTTGATGATAGGACGGATCCGACGATATTCCGGACGAAAATCATGTCCCCACTCCGAAATACAATGTGCTTCGTCTACCGCGTAGAACGATATTTTAACTTGACGCAGAAATCCGATATTTTCTTCTTTGGTCAGCGACTCTGGGGCTACATAGAGCAACTTCGTCTTGCCGGACAAAATATCCTGCTTGACCTGCTCAATGGCTGCACGGTTCAAAGATGAATTGATAAAATGGGCTACGCCGTCTTCCTCGCTGAAGTTGCGCATGGCATCTACCTGATTCTTCATCAGAGCGATCAGAGGCGAGATAACTAAAGCCGTCCCTTCCATAATTAGCGACGGCAACTGATAGCAAAGCGATTTTCCACCACCGGTCGGCATCAGCACAAATGTATCTTTTCCGGCTAATACATTCTCGATAATTTCTTTCTGGTTGCCTTTAAACGAAGAGAACCCGAAATGAAATTGCAGCGCCTCCGTTATATCAACACCGGCAAGATTTTTTTTCGTCCGATCCGTAGAGACTTTTTTAGTAGTTCGCACAGCCGCTTCATCCGACTTTTTTTTGTCCGACTTGCTTACCGATGTCTTCTCTACAGATTTACTTTTCTCATCTGACGCTTTTTTCTTTTTCACTTTCGATTCGTCCTCCGTGATGTCTTTTTTCTTTGCCATATTTATTTGTACAATATTACTATAGCTTTATGCTCTTTGCAAACGGCTGACATCTGTCTTCTCGAACTGCTCTTTCGCATAATCCAAAGAGACAGCCAGTTTCTTCCTGTTCTGAGAAGGCATTTGATACATGGCATCCATCATGATAGCTTCCACGATGGAACGCAAACCACGTGCCCCCAGTTTAAATTCAATGGCTTTATCTACCACATATTCATAGACCGCCTCATCAAAGGAGAGTTTAATACCGTCCATTTCGAACAGTTTAACATACTGCTTGATGATAGAGTTCTTCGGCTCTGTCAAAATCTGTCGCAGAGCGGACCGGTCTAAAGGTTCCAAATACGTCAGGATCGGCAGACGGCCGATAATCTCCGGGATCATGCCGAACGATTTCAGGTCGGTCGGGGTGATGTATTGCATCAAATTGTTCCGGTCTACGACAGCTGTTTCTCTGCTGGCGGCATAGCCGACCACACGTGTGTTGAGCCGCTGTGCGATCTTCTTTTCGATGCCGTCGAATGCTCCTCCACAAACAAACAGAATATTGCGGGTATCTACCGCAATCATGCGCTGTTCGGGATGTTTGCGTCCTCCCTGCGGCGGGACATTCACGATCGATCCTTCCAGCAACTTCAGCAAGCCTTGCTGTACCCCTTCGCCACTGACATCGCGTGTGATCGACGGGTTATCGCTCTTGCGGGCAATCTTGTCGATCTCGTCAATAAAGACAATGCCACGCTGAGCAGCTTCTACATTGTAGTCTGCCGCTTGCAACAAGCGTGTCAGAATGCTTTCGATATCTTCTCCTACATAGCCGGCTTCGGTGAGGACCGTGGCATCGACAATACAGAACGGCACATGCAACTTACGCGCGATGGTGCGTGCCAGTAATGTTTTCCCCGTCCCTGTCGCACCGACCATGATGATGTTTGATTTTTCGATCTCCACATCGTCCGGCGTCACTTTCTGCATCAGTCGCTTGTAATGATTATAGACAGCTACCGAAAGGTAACGTTTAGCCGCATCCTGACCGATCACGTATTGATCGAGAAACGCTTTCAGCTCCTGTGGCTTAGGCACGTCTTCTCCTTTTGGCATAAACTTCTGACTTTTCGGTTTTGCCTCACGCACGATGTCGTATGCCTGCATGACACAGTCGTCGCAGATCGCACCGGTCAGACCGGTAATCAGCAACGTAGCGTCTTTGCGGCTTTTCCCACAGAAAGAACAAGAACCGTCTATTGTCTTTGCCATATTGTTTTTTCTGTTGTTTATTTACGCTTCATAATTTCGTCGACCATGCCGTATTCCTGCGCTTCCTGTGCGTTCATCCAGTAATCACGGTCACTGTCGCGGGAAATCACATCGTATGGTTTGCCCGAATGTTCGGAGATGATGCGATAGAGCTCATCTTTTACCCTCAAGACTTCACGAACAGCGATTTCCATGTCCGAAGCCTGTCCCTGCACACCACTGAGCGGTTGGTGAATTAGCACGCGTGAGTGTGGCAAGCAGTAGCGTTTCCCTTTCGCACCGGCTACGAGCAACACCGAAGCCATCGATGCAGCAATCCCGGTGCAGATCGTTGTTACCTGACTGCCGATAAATTGCATCGTGTCGTAAATCCCCAGTCCGGCATAAACGGAACCACCCGGTGAATTGATATAAATCGAAATGTCTTTGCCCGGGTCGCTCGAGTCCAAATAAAGCAACTGGGCTTGTATCACATTGGCGGTATAATCATCGATCTGTGTACCCAAAAAAATGATGCGGTCCATCATCAGACGTGAGAAAACATCCATCTGAGCAACGTTCAACTGGCGTTCTTCGATGATGGTAGGTGAGATATAGCTGCTTGAAATATTCATGTAGCTCTCAAGCGCTGTAGTGCTCATCCCCAGATGTTTTGTTGCGTATTTCTTAAATTCGCTTCCCATTCGTGTCTTTTTTCTATGTTAGTTCTATTTTTCTGCCAGCACTTTTTCAAACTCATCGAGCGAGACGGTTTTTGTCTCTACCTTAACCTGCTCTTTGAGCCATTCCGCAAGTTTTTCGTCAATTACACGATCGACCAAATTTCTTACGGTTTCTTCTTTTTTCATCATATCTTTGGCGTAGTTGTCAAGTACATCGTCGGGCACGGAGAGCATGCCGTACTGTGCGAACTGCGCCTGAGCGACCCGTTTGGCGAGCGACTCAATATCAGCGTCCTCCACTTTAATATCATGAGCACGTACGAGTTGTTCCTTTGCCAGATGAACTTTCAGATCTTCCACCACATGCGGATAGTCCTTCTCTACCATTTCCGGCGTATTCTTCTCGTCCGATTTGAGTAACCAGCGCTTCAGGATATCGTCGGCAAAGGATATGTCAGCCGTCTTCTTGAGCATCAAAGTACGCACATCGGCAAAGAACTTATAATCACTCTGCGGACGGAACTGCTCTTTCAACGAATCTTTCACCTTATCACGAAACTCGGCTTCACTCTTCACGACTCCTTCGTTGAAAATCTTGTCGAACAATTCCTGATTCAGATCGGAAGGCTTATGACGTGTGATTTCTTTGATCTCGAAACGAAAATCATGGGTAATACCCGCCACTTCTTCTTTCTTCACTTTCAAGAAGGATGCGATCTCTGCTTCGGCGCCTTCGTATGCCTTGTTCGGATTGAAAACAACCTTGTCGTTCAGTTTAGCCCCAAGGAATTTGTTGCGTTCTTCTTCGTCTTTGATATATTTCGGCATGAGCATGGCATCTTCGACCCAAATACCGCCGGGCAATTGCTCGCCATCTTCCATCTCAACCACCGTACCTTTTACAAGGTCTGTTTCTTCAACGTCCTCGACATTATCGTACGAGCCGAAACTTCTCCGGTACGAGTCAATTTGTTTGTCTATCAAAGCATCGTCTATCTCTACCTCATACCGTGTTAACTTATCGCGTTTCGTTAATTTAATATCGAGTGCAGGCGCCAATGCAACGTCGAATCGAAACTCAAAATTTTCCTGTGTCTCGAAGTCAATTGTCGGATGATCGGTGCATGGTACAGGCTGTCCGAGAACGGCTATGTCATTCTCACGGATGTAATTAAACAGACTCTCTGAAGCGATCTGGTTAATCTCTTCAGCCAACACGTATTTGCCGTACATTTTTTTGACCATACCCAACGGGACCATCCCTTTCCGGAAACCCGGTATATTGGCTTTCTGACGATACTGACGCAGACTCTTATCAACCTGCGCTTCGTAATCTTTCTTTTCTATCGCTACTGTTACAACGCCACTGACGGAGTCGTTGCTTTTTAATGAAACATTCATTCCGTTCTGTTTAATATTTAATCTTTTAAATCTGTTTTTTCTTTTATGCAGGGTGCAAAATTAGACTTATAATTTTAATCTCGCAAATATAAAACATGCAATAAACAATAATTTTCGCTATAAAACACTTGTTTATTCCGATTTTATCTGTTTCTTTGCGGCGTGTAAGGAGTGATTATACTTTCGAATGTACTTAACAATCGGTTTTTATCTCTGTCAGTTACTGATGATTTATTTTTCATTGTTTTGAACTTCCAGTTTTCTTGCACTTTTCATTAGTAACGACGAGTATTTTTAATTTTATATTTATGAACATTTACATTGGAAACCTGAACTATCGTGTTCGGGAGAACGAGTTACAACAACGATTGGAAGAGTACGGGGCGGTAGATTCCGTGAAAGTAATCAAGGACCGCGAAACAGGCCGGTCGAAAGGTTATGCTTTTGCCGAAATGCCGAATGCGGTCGAGGCACAGCGGGCAATTTCGGAAATGAACGAGACGGAGTTTGAAGGCCGTCAGATGGTTGTTAAAGAAGCACTCCCAAGAACCTGAGTCATTACTTCTCTCTGAACGAATGAAAGGATAACTTCCGTTGCTCGTCGAAAAGACGGGGGGCGGAAGTTGTTTTTTTATACTTTTGTATCGATGAAAGGGATTTTTGCCGATCGAGGGGCCGGATTTCAGGCCGGTGTGTTGCTCATCACCATGATGGTCGGATATTTGCTTGCCTCGTTGTTTTATGCAAGCATCCTGTTGATGACGGGAGAAAATGATAAAACACATCTGCCGCCCGGCATACTGTTAGGGATGCAGTTCGTTGGCTCTGTGACCGCCTTTTTGATACCGACACTCGTTACCGCCTTTCTTTGCAGCGACGATCCTCGTCGCTTTCTGCACATGAAAAGCCTCCCTAATATACGTATTTGGTTTCTGGTGGGTGGTATGACTATGCTCCTGATGCCGGTCGTTTCGCTCATCAGCATCCTGAACGCGCAGATGGAATTGCCTGATGCGCTGGCATCGCTCGAAAGTCGCATGCGCGAGACACAGCAAGCTGCCGACGCCCTCGTACGACAGATGCTTTCCGGCTCCGGCACATTGCTGCCTTTCAGCCTGCTGGTGATGGCCGTAGGAGCCAGTATAACAGAAGAATTCTTTTTTCGCGGGACTCTCTTCTCTCTCCTGCGAAAGAAAATCCGCAATCCTCATGTACTGATCTGGATTGTTGCCGCACTTTTCAGTGCTCTCCATTTCCAGTTTTACGGATTCCTGCCGCGTATGCTGCTGGGTGCATTCCTGGGTTATCTGATCTACTGGTGTCGTAGCATCTGGATGCCTGTCTTCGCCCACTTCATTAACAACGCGTGTGCAATCATCGGGATATCGGCCGGCGGAAAATCGGAAAATGCTATCACGGCGGATGCTTCGTCCGAGAGACTTCGAATGTTGGCCGTCGGCTCTATCGTGGGACTTGCTTTATTTGTCGTCTTGACGATGCGTATGAAACGCCTGCTACGAAAGTAGAGAGAAATGTAATGTCTCTATGGTTTTCCTCCATGCCGTCCTCCATGCGCATGCCCTCGTTCCTGCATAAACTCACGCATAAACCGGGCTTCTGCTTCCTGATATTTATATAACTTTTCCACAGATAGTATCCGCTTGAATTTCTCGTGGTATTCTTTTTCCAGCTCGGCTTCTTTCAGCCGTGTTTCGGTCGTGCAATCGACCAGCTTCTGCTGTTCTTCTTCCGTCAGCCCTTCTTTCGAACGGCTCTTGCGTGCCAATTTCCGGCAATCCCGCCCAATCTCGAACTTCTTTCGCTGCATTTCATTCTCGATCGGAATGAAAGCCGCGGCTTCATCGGCTGTCAGGCCGGCTGATGCTGTGATATAAGCATTCCGTTTAGCCATAAAAGCTTCACGATCAAACTTTCCTTTGTCATCCTGTGCCATAACCGTAAGAAAAATACCTGTTACAGCGACCATAATCAATATAAAAAGTGTACGCTTTCTCATATGTTCTTATTCCATTGCTTCGACTTCTTCTAAAAACAGCTCGTCCGCATATTGTGCCTCCAAGTATTCCAAAAATTCCTGATCTTCTTCAGAGATTGCATTTAACGAGGCTTCGGGCGATTCCGTTTTTACGAGCAACGGATCGGCTGTGTGATCTTTTTGCACCCGTTCTCCCTGTATTCCTTTGAAGATTAGGAGCAACCCGATAAAACTTGCTGCCAAATAAAGCCACGGACGCATCTTATCAGCCATCGAAACGGCTTTGGTTTCTTTTTGTTGGGGACGCTCCGGCAGACGAGCCATAATCTGATCCGTCAGCCCTTCCATATATCCTTCAGGCATACGGAACGGATTTTTCTTCTTCCCATCCTCTATATTGAATTGCTGTATCTTCATAACTGTCTAATCAGGGATTGCGTATCTTTTGACGTGTTAAAATTGAGAAGGTTTAACCGTCTTTTGTTAAAAACGCTTCGATTTTTTTGACGGCATGATGGTAAGAGGCTTTTAGCGCTCCGACAGAGGTACTAAGCACCTCAGACATCTCCTCGTATTTCATGTCTGTACCGTACTTCATCGTGAAGACGAGTCGCTGCTTTTCGGGAAGTTTGAGAATCGCTTCCTGAAATTTAAGTTCCAATTCATCCCCATCGAAATATTCGTCGCTTTTCAGGGTTTCCAGTAAGAAGACATCCGTGTCATCAAGCGAAATGTTACGATTGGAACGTTGCCGGTTCAGAAAGGTGATGCATTCGTTCGTGGCGATCTTATACAGCCACGTCGAGATCTTGGCTTCGCCCCGGAAACAGTCGAGGTTCGACCATGCTTTCAGGAAAGAGTTTTGCAGAATATCATTGGCATCGTCGTGCGAAAGCACCATTTTACGGATCTGCCAATACAGTTTTTCACCGTATGCTTCAACCACCTCGGCAAACGCATTCCGCTGGGTCTCCGGATTGCGAAGGCGTTCCGTTACCTCTTCTTCCTTGTACAGTCTGATCGACCTCTTTTTCACGGCGTAAATATACATATTTTTGTTCGTATAAGGTAGCTTAATGCAAATGAATTCGTTAAGAATTGATAATTTTAGAGGTGAGTAATCGGGGTTTCCCTATCTTTGTAGTGTGTTTTTTAACATTAAATAATTCATATGAGAACAAAAAAACGATTGAATGATCAACAGGCTTTCCGTTTCAGACGATTTGTGCGGAAGGCGTACAGTGCATTTAACAGTATGCACAAAGTAGTGAACATCGGGGTGCTGACAAGCAGTATGCTGGCCTTTGCACACTTGTCGCCGGTATCGGCACAGCAGGGAGCAGGGGCAGTAACCGACAAGATGCCCGAAGAAGAATTGGATGAGGTCACGGTGACGGCCGCACGCATTGAGACACCTCTTGCTCAGTCGGCACGATTGGTAACGGTTATCACCAAAGCGCAGATCGAACAGGCGCCCGTCCAAAGTCTGCAGGAACTACTGGTCTATGCCGCCCATATCGACGTGATTCAACGTGGCGGGCACGGTGTTCAGGCCGACATCTCCATCCGCGGCGGCTCAGCCGATCAGACCGCCATCCTGCTAAACGGCATCAACCTGACCAATCCACACACCGGACATTACAACCTCGACCTTCCGGTCAATCTCTCCGACATCGAACGTATTGAAATCATCCACGGCCCTTCGGCACTGATCTACGGCTCGGGCGCTTTTTCCGGAGGGATCAATATCATCACAAAAAAAGAAATCGACGCACGCGTATATGCCAATGCGGAGGCAGGGATGCATAACCTGTGGCGAGGCGATGTACGTGGAGCGGCTGAGATCGGGCGGACGAAAAACAGCCTTTCGGCAGGCTACCAGTCGTCCGACGGATATATTCCTCACAGCGACTACCGGATGCATAACCTGCTCTGGCAGACACGCTGGAATGCACGCGAAAGCGCATATCTGGACATGCAACTGGGCTACAACAACAAACACTACGGCGCTAATACGTTTTATTCGGCAAAGTTCCCGAATCAGTATGAACGGACAAGCGCTTACATGGCAACACTGAAAGGTTCCTTTGGTCAGACGCTGCGGGTAATTCCCATCCTCTACTGGAGTCGCCACTACGACCAGTTCGACCTGATTAAAGATACCCCTAAAGGGCGTAATTTCCATCGTGGCGATACGTATGGTGCCAATCTGATTCTTCAATATACTTCTCGCATCGGTACGACGACATTGGGAGGTGAAGTGCGACGCGAAGACATCGTCAGCAGCAAACTGGGCAAGCTACGTGCCCGTCCGGAGGGAGATTATACGAAATATGACGACCGCACGACGAGCAGTGTAACACTGGAGCACACGTATACGACGAACCGTTTCTCGCTTTCGGCGGGAGCGCTGGTAAACTACAATACCTTGACGGATGCCATTCGTTTCTATCCGTCGGTCAGCGCGGCATACCGTCCGGCAGAAGGGCTGAAGATTGCCACGACATGGAGCCAGTCAACCCGCATGCCGACCTTTACCGACTTGTATTATACGCAGGAGACGCATCATGCCAATGAGCAGTTGAAACCTGAACGGTCGGAGTCGGTCGACTTGGGAGTGACGTACGACCGTCCGCTCGTAAGCGCTTACGTAAAAGGCTTCCTGATGTGGGGGCGCGATATGATTGACTGGGTGCGCACATCGGGCGATGCGAAATGGGCGTCATGGAATCTGACGGAAGTAGATAAGCAGGGCGTGGAGACAGGCGTCACATTACGACCGGGACACCAGTGGCCGATGCTCGGGCACTCCGAACTTTCGATCAGCTATGCACGAATGAATCAGACCGCCGACTCGAAAGGATTGGAATCAAAATATCTGCTGAACTATCTGCGCGACAAGTTGATCGTGCAACTACGGCATCCGGTGTGCCGGAATTTTTCGGCCGCATGGCATTTCCGGCTTCAAAAACGGATGGGGAACTACCGCCGGTTTGAGGGAGGCGCTGATGCGGGACTGCATCCCTATCCGGCTTTTTCGGTACTCGACCTGAAACTCAACTATACACTTCGGAACGTCGATTTACATGTGAGCATGAATAATCTTTACGATACGCAGTATTACGACGTGGGCAACGTGCCTCAGGCTGGCTTCTGGCTGATGGGAGGCATAACGTACCGGTTGAAGTAAAAATCCAAAAACGGAGAGCTACCCTTTGCATCGGATGATGGAGGGTAGTTGCTTCTTGTGCTTTTATCTGCATTCATAAGCCTGTCAATAGCGATACGCTTAAAATAACGTTTTAGCCTGAGCGGTTAAGATATAAGACCCTTTTGCGTAACATGATTCTGTCATGTAAAAGCATCAAGGTGTTGTTTGTGTTTTTTTAAGTTTGGTGATTAAATGTACTCTGTCAATGAAAAGTTATTAAAAAAAATTATTGCTGTCCGGTAAAACTTTTAGGACTGTAAAAAATTAGGGCCGACACTT
>NZ_JBQNAZ010000042.1:0-22495 GCF_052170195.1 Tannerella sp.
ACTCAGTTTCCAGGACAAAAACAGCTGTTTGAATGCCGGATACTCAGTTTCCAGGGTAAAAACAGCTGTTTGAATGCCGGATACTCAGTTTCCTGAAACAGGATATCAGCCTTACCCGCGGTTTATTCCGCTTCGGCAGGATATGGCTCTTCCTTTGTTTACTTGTTTTTTGTCGGTTGTATACTTGTTTTATATTGGTTTCCGAATCGGTCGGTGGCTACGATTTCGACGGTCGATTGCCGCGAGGCGGGCGTCGCCCGAAACATGTGCGCCGTTTTAATCGGTGCAATCCATTTAAACCTCAGCCGGTCTTTGTCGGCACACATGGTCACGACTTCGGGATCAATACCGTCGAAACGGGTCATCTCGCCCTGAAGGTGTCCGTCCTCGTACCATTCGACCTTCCATCCGGCATCCCAGTTCCAGATGTTCACCGTCACGTCGTCGGGAAATTCCGTATTGGCTCCGACCGGAAAACCACGCATCTGATAGTCGCGCGGATGACCGGCGCTCTTGAAATACCACGTTACCCGATCGCCGTCGACCTCGTACACCCCGTAGCCGAGCGGCGTACCGTCGAGGCAATACGCTCCCTGCCACCACGTGCCGCAGATGGCCGCCGTGTTATGTTCGTACAGTTGCGGCGAGTGTACGATATTCTTATTGTAGTGCATGTGTCCGGTCAGGATATGCGCCTGATAGGGTTTCAAGAGTTCAAACAATCCCTGCGCGTTGATCGTTTGTCCGCCCATTTGCTCGTTCGAATACGTGAAGGGTTCGGGGTTCTCGGCCAGTCGCGCCGGAATATGCATCGCCACGAAGACGGTGCTTCCCGCAGGCACATGCGACAAGTCCTGCTCCAACCAGCGAAACATTTTTTCGGTGATATAGCCCATGTAGAAATGATCGCGGCCGATGTAAAAAACATTGTCGAGTACGATGTAATGTACTTTGCCACGGTTGAACGAATAGTAGGCCGGCCCGAAATGACGGGTATAGGTGGCTGTCGACAGTTCGTCGGTGCGGCCTCCGTAGTGCATGTCGTGGTTGCCCAATACGCGGTAGAAGGGGACTCCGACCTTGCTCAGTTCGTCGATATAACGCGAGTAAAGCTGCGGCTTGTCGCCCACGAGATCGCCGCAATCGATGCCGAACACATCACCCTGCCTGTACGCGTCGACGGTTTGCCGGCAATCGGCGACGATATCGACGTACGAGGCGAAATTCTCTTCGCTGAAAAACTGCGGATCGGCATGTACGACGAGCAAATGACGCTGATCATCCTTCGGATTCCGGCGGAGGGAAAAGTCATGCCGTTGCGGTTTCGCGCGGTCGATCGCCCGATAGAACCGTGGAATACCCGCACTGTCGGGAGGCAGATACCCCGCCGGCGTCGATACATAGACGAACTCGGCCGTCGGATCGGTCGCGGGCAACACGTAACGCCCTTCGCGATCGGTCGTCACACACGTTTGTCCGTCGGTAACGACAACGTTCGACACGCCTTTTCCTTCACATGTCACACGGCCTTCGACGGCCGCCTGCGCCGAGGCTTCCGGAGCGTTCCATCCTCCGCCAAACACGACGCACCCTAATACATACACAAAAAATCGTTTCATACGTTTCTGCTTTTCTTGAAAATAAATTTTGATCGTAATAAAAAAAGTGTTCTGCTACTTACTGCTGTTTCCGGTAGCCAACCGGATACCCTCTTTGGCATAGTTCCACTGATTGGCCAGTTTCAGATGGATCATATCGAAAAGGAAATATCCGTCGCAAGCGTCCATGCAAGCTTTGACGGACTTCACAATGGCCTCGTTTTCCTGCGCGGGCGTAGCTATATTTTTCAGGTCCCAGTTGCCCACATCGGGACCACCGGCCACCATCGGACAATCCTTTCGGATTCTCTCTTTCGCCAAACGGCAGAATCCTTCCATCGTCCACTCCGTACTTCCATAGACCTTGAGCGGCGAGGCGTAAGCTCCGATCAGCATCTGATCCATCAAGTCGGCATACCCGTACTTGCGGTATTCGGCCGAAGCCCAACGGTAATCGGAAGCGGAATATTTCTTGCTCGCCCAGTTGACACCCACTTCGTAATAAATAGAGTACCATCCGCCGACATATACGCCGAACTTCACCTTCGGATTCGTGTCTTTAACCGCTTTACGGGCTTTCGCCATAAAATCGTGCATCACTTTAGCACGGAATTCAAGCCATTTCTTAAAATAAGGGGGATAAGACGTCATCTTGTTTATATCGACCATCGTAGCGCCTTTAGGCAATATATCGTCGGGGAAATTGTTTACTTGCTTTCCGATATAAGCCTCGAATTGTTTGCGCGTCAGATCGGAGAAATCGGACTGAATACCGTCGAAGCGTCCCCGGTCGAGGAAAATCCCGTCCAAATCGTATTGAGCAAGGTCTTTCAGCAAGGCGCACAAGTAGTCTTGCACTTCGGGGTTTACGGGATTAAAAAATTTGGTGTTTCGCTGACCGTTATTCAAAGTATTCGTAATACCGGAAGCGAGATTCTCGGAGGTTGCCCAGTTCTTTTTCGAGGCATCGCGAAAGAGGATACCTTCCGCTCCCAGCGAGTTACTGTTGCCGCCGGTCATGGTGTTGAACCCGGCATGAACCTTTAATCCCAGCCGATGGCCTTCGTCGATAAAAACCTGAAGATAGTCCCACGTTGCCTTCCGTTCGATTTTCGTATACGTACCTTTCACCCAAGCTCCCAGCCAACTAACCGGTTTGGAACCGGGCACGGAAGAACGAAAGAGAAGGTCTCCGCTGGTCGGACGCACATCCACGACCACGTCGGTAAAACCGGCGTCTTTGGCAAGCGCCAGATCACGGGCAATGTTCTCCTTGCTGTCGGCAAAATCGGGGAAATTGGCGGCCGCATCGATCCAGATAAAGCGGGGCTTCTCCGAAGCCGGCGTGACATCGGGTGTGTCCGGTTTTTTCGGCCATTCCCAGGGCAATTCTTTCTTTTTTTCTCCACAGGCGGAAAGAAACGCAAAAATAAGCAGTAATAAATAAGCGTATGGATATTTCATCATAAAACATAAAAAAGGAAAGGGCATTGAATCCCCTTCCCCGTAAAAACAATTTATAATTACATCAGTTTACTTACATCGATACAATCGAACTCATAAGCGTCTACTCCTCCATTGGTACCGAAGAGATACAACACCATTTTCAATCCGTCTTCAGAAACTTTCAGATGAATGTCTGCCGTTGAGTTTGCGTTGTTGTCGGTCGGCAACGAAGGTGATTTATATACGAGCGCATTATCTCCTCCGATACTCGAAGGAACCGTCACATCGAAAATGAAACCGGTTGCGTTCGCTGCATAGAATTGACTGCCTAAAGCAAGGTAAGCAGCTCCGTTAAATACCACTAAATCGAGTGCATGGTTCACATGATTATCTATTCCCAGACCGGTTAAGTTTGCCCCGGTATTCAGCGTTCCATCTGCATTGAAGAACCCGACGGCATTCACAGGACCGTAACCGGCAATAAACAAACCTTTGTTCAAATCTTTCTCTATAGCGGCCATATCGGCGACAAAGTTCCATTTAATCTTCGTCTCATCGGCCGTGTACACCTGCGGTTCCTGCGACTTCAATACGCCACCGGTTACCGTCCAGTAAAGAACATTGCTCGACTTATCGGCAGGAGCGAAAATGATCGCATCTCCATCCAGACTTCCGGTAACAGACATTCGGCGTCCCGATACGGGAGCATTTTTGAATTCAATGTACTTCTCCGGATTGGCGGTATCTTTTATTCTGTAGATCGTCAACGTTCCTCCGGCTTTGTTGTTGTAATTCGAGATAAGCAAATTATCATGATCATCATTCGTAATAAAGAAGTTCCCCAAACTGGATTTGAAAGGCAACGAAATAGCACCTACCTTTTTGCCCGTGAAACGGTCGACATACGTCAAATCGGAATTCCGTGTATTGATAAACACATATTTGGAAGATACGGCGATGCCGGTACTCCAGTGATTACCTTGATTAATCCCGATATCGGAAAGACGAATGCTGAACAGTTGTTTGGCACTTTCTTTACGCAATCCGTACGGAATCTTATCGGGAATAAGAATTTGCACCGTATATTTCTGTGTCGATCCATCATGAGCCGTTACGGTATATTCCACCGGTTTACTGAAATCCTGCGGCAACGACGGATCGGGAGAAACCGTAGCATGTGCCGATACCTTGATGGTCGGTACCATGTTCGAAAGATCCAATCCTCCGGAAATAAGTCCGATCATTTTCTTATCTTCGAAAATAATCCCTTGTATTCCTTTGGAAAGCGAAAACTCGGTGATCATTTTCTTGGAACTCTTCCGACGTTCTCCTTTGACCGTCAGTCTGGCTTTCGATCCATTCGGCGAAATAACGGTAATCTGATGTTCCTTCGTCAAATCAAAGATACCGCCTAATCCCGGTTCTACGGTCACATTATTCGGTAAAGAAGCATACAGCTTCATCTTCGTCAGATCCGTCTCGTTGTTGCTGTCTTCGGGATAGAACCAGGGAACAACAAATGTCAACACATCTCCGTCGTTATAAGGAGCGGCTTTCTCGGGATAAAAGTCTCCCGACCCATCGGAGAATTTAACATTAAATCCGTGTGCTCCGGCCGAAGATTCATCCATCACCAACTCCTCGGGAGTTTGGCAGCCTGTTAATGATAAGGCTATGCTGCACAATATGCTAAAATAAATATTTTTCATCTTTCTTTCTGTTTTTATTTCCATTCATCTAATTGCTGAATAGCCGAATTGTTGGCAAGTTCGGCAGAAGGTATGGGAAACGACTTTTGAAGTCTTTCGGTATATTTTCTTACCTGATCGTCTACAACCACATACTGATAACTGAACGAATCTCCGGCCTTTTCTATTTTCAACCCATGAAAACGCACGTTGTTAAGCTCCGTCATGGCTCTGTTCCACCGGCGAAGATCCCAATAATATTGTCCTTCAAAAGCCAGTTCTACTTTTCGTTCATGACGTACAGCCTGCATTAAAGCATCGCCGGTTTTGGCACTCCAGGGCAGACTTACACGTTTCCTTACGGCAGTAAGCGCTTGATTAGCCGTTGCCGCGTCTTTCAACTCGGCCGCAGCCTCCGCCAAATTCAAGTACACTTCGGCCAGACGAATTTCGATCCAGGGTTGTGTGCTGAGGTTTTTTTCCACATCCGTATTTTTTTCATCCAGATTTTTTCTCAAGAAATACCCGGTAACGGTATGTCCGTTCGACGCCGAAGCAGAGCCATAGTCCTGAAAGCCGTCGGCACCTCCCACAAAAGCTTCAATTTTACGACCTTTCCAGGAAGCGCCATTGTAGAGTATGGAAGCTTTGAAACGAGGCTCCAACAGTTCGTATGGCGGTGTTTCGGTTGTTTTGGAACGCCATTTACTCCAATCGGGCTTTCCTCCGGTTGCCAGTTCATATTCTTCCACCATTTCCTGCGTAGGACCCGCCAAAGCCCCCAGTCCGGCATAATCGCCTCCGGGCACGTAGTTCTTGTCGAAGTTATGCGTTGGGGCAGGGGAAACATAGCGGAAATACAGGATCGCTTCCTTGTTTCCCTGCTCGTAGCTCGCAAAAGCTTTTCGATATTCAGGATTGAGTTCGTACACAAGCCCCCCTTTATCATCTTTCAAATCGATACATTCCTGAGCGGCTGTTTTGGCCTTATCCCACCGCTGGGCATAAAGCATCACTCTTGATTTAAACGCCAAAGCCATTCCTTTCGTCAGGCGTCCCGATTCGGCAGCCGGACGAGTAACCGGCAGAGAAGCGATGGCTTCATTCAGATCCTTTTCGATGAAATCCCATCCATCGGCTTCCGATGCTCTCGGATTGTCTTTGTGAGAAGTCGGCTTATCTAATAAAATGACGCTCTTATGGCGCTTCATCAATTGGAAATAAAGATAAGACCTGAAGAAACGCAACTGTCCTTCATAATCTTTTTTCTTCTCGTCTGGAAATTTGGCAAATTCATTTAATCCCAACAAGGCCTCATTGACACGGCGCACTCTTTCGTAAGCATCGTTCCAAACACCGAGCGAGTTCTGGTCGGGCGTGATGCGTTCGGGGTAGTACGCGTAAAGATTAGGCGTACCTACTCCCGCAACATTTCCGGCATATTTGAGTTGGTCGGTAAGACCATCGGTCAGCAGGGTTGCGCCGAACTGTCCGTTTCCAAAGTTTCCGTAAGTTCCTATATAAGTATAAAACCCATTTAAATAAAGGGTGGCATTTTTTTCACTTTCCCACGTGAACTTATTCGAATATTTATTGGTAGGCGTAGGATCTAAAAAGTCCTGACAGCCGACAAAAAGAATAAAGCCGAATAACAAGATCGTATGATAAAATTTATTTTTCATAATTTGCTTATTTTAGAAAGTAATGTTTAATCCGATACTGTACGTTTTCTGTTGAGGATAATACCCGTTGTTTACATCGGGAGCCTCCGGATCGATATACGGCATGTGACTTAATGTAAACAAGTTCGATCCTGAAACATAAAGGCGCAAATTATCAGCCCCTATCTTCTGTATCATCCTTCTAGGGATGCTGTACCCTAATTGAACACTTTTGAGACGCACATAGGAACCGTCGATAAGCCATAGCGTATTGGCGTATCCGTTGTTGTCGGGTTCGAGTGTCAGACGCGGATATTTGGCATTCGGGTTATCCGGCCGCCATGCGCCTTCCATCAGGTAAACGGGAGAGTTTCCGCCTCCGTAGAAAGGACGTGTAAACTGCGTGTTATCCCAACCTACTCCGTAGTAGGATCCCATCAACGCGACATCCGACATCGCTCCGCCCTGAAACAGTGCCGAGAAGTCGAATCCTCTCCAGTCGGCCCCCAGATTCAAACCGGCAATCAGTTCGGGATAGTTGCTTTTGCCGATAAACGTACGGTCTTGATCGTACGTAATTTTTCCATCCCCATTGAGGTCTTTATACTTGATGTCTCCCGGACGGGTCGGTTTACCTGCCACAACGGCCGAATTGGCAATCTCTTCTTCGCTTTGGAACAGACCCAACGCGATAAAACCTTCTTTTTGTCCGACGGTACGTCCGTTATTCTTCTGCCAATAAGGGATATTCGGGCTTTGGTCCCATTTGATTATTTTACTCCGAGCCCAGCTCACATTGGCTCTGATTCGGTAGTTGAAGTCATTGATGCGATTATTATGAGAGAGCGTCAATTCAAACCCGCGGCTATCTACAATCCCTTCATTCACGTAGATGGGGTAATACTTTCCGACAGAAGGCGGATAAGAAGAAGGCTTGCGCAGAATATTGGAAGTCACTTTATAAAACGCGTCGAATTCTACGCCAAGTTTGCCCCCCCAAAACATGGACTCGAGTCCGAAGTTATAGGTGGTAGCTACTTCCCACAGCATATCGGGACTTGCTACGACATCGGTCATCAATGCCCTCTGAGGAGTTTCTCCGAAGATAACCGATGCGTTTTCCGAAATAAACTTCATGTAGCTCAGGTAAGAGAACGGATCCACCGCCGCATCATTCCCCAATTTACCGTATGAAGCCTTTATTTTCAGATCATCGACAAAAGAGAGGTTCGAGTTGTTTTTGAAGAAATCTTCGTTCGAGATTCTCCATCCCAAAGAGAGCGCGGGGAAAAAGTCCCAGCGTTTATTCTTCGCAAATTTATACGATCCGTCATAGCGACCCGACAGTTCGGCCAGATACTTCTGTTTGTAGGCATACGTAATACGTCCGACATAGCCAGCCCGAGGAGATGTTTTGCTTTCTCCGCCAAACCCTTTTCCGATATCGCTGATCTTATTCATCAGGTCGAGCTCTTCCAAACCGAGAATATCCAGATCAATCCCGGATACATGAAATTTATTGAATCTTCTGTCGGAATGTTCATAAAGGAACAATCCCGTCACATCGTGATCGCCGAACGTATTGGCATAGTTGATCGAATATTGGCCGGTAAACCGGGATGCTCTTCCCATCGACTCGGTCAGAGAAGGTCTTGAGATGGCCTGAAAATTATTTTTAGTGTAAAATTTATCCGTATGCAATTGGGTAATATCTGCCCCCATCAACTCATACGTATTCTTAAAATTCTTTCCGTACGTATAGTCATGGTCGTAGCTTAACATCGCCTTGATATGCAAGCCTCTTATATGGGGGATATTCCATTTCAAAGAGAGGTTGCTTTGCAAAACCGCCATGGTCGTATTGTTGTATCCCGATAAATCTCTTGCCGCAATCGGGTTCATTGGTATCGGATTCACTTTCGAACCGGTAGGAACGCCTTCGTATTCTTTCGGAAGGAAGGGTAAAGCCTTCACCGCTTGCCTAAGGATACTGTAACTATGAGCGCTTCCTTTGATTCCGCCACCTTGTCCTGCGTCTAAAGCCGGAGCTTTTCTTTCTTCCAGCCGGGCACCAATATCTAACGATAGAGACAGGTTTTTCGTGATATTGGCGTCTACATTGCTACGAATGTTATAGCGTTCGAAATCGAAATTCTTGATATTTCCCTTCTGATTATAATATCCGGCCATAACGTAGTACTTCACATTTTCATTTCCTCCGTTTACGGCAATATTATGATGTTGGGTATGTCCTGTCTGGAAAATCTCATCCAGCCAATTCGTATTTCCCAGTTTACCGCTCGGATCTCCATTTCTCATTTTATTTACGTCATCTTCCGTAAACAGAGGATCTCTTCCGTCCATTTCACGGGCTTTGTTATAGTAATACGCATATTGAGGCCCATCAAGGAATTTTGGGAAAGCGGTATTTTCGTTGGACGAAAAACTCGTCGAATACGTGATTTTAGTCTTCTGAGCAACACCTTTTCTTGTAGTAACCAAGATGACTCCATTAGCTGCCTGCATTCCATATACCGCTGCTGCCGAAGCATCTTTCAGAATGGTAACAGACTCAATTTCGTAAGGGTCAAGTTGATTATACGAACGCTGCACCCCGTCGACCAAAATAATCGGAGCATTGTTTCCGGTCGTTGAAAATCCTCTTACCAAGATGCTGGCATCGTCGCTACCCGGCTGCCCCGAAACCTGCGTAGAAGTAATACCCGGCAAACGCCCGGTAAGCATCGAGGAGATGTTCGATACCGGATTCTTTAACAGCTCTTTTCCCTGAATCTGTACGACAGACCCTGTAACGCTCACTTTCTTCTGCGTGCCGTAACCGACTACGACCACTTCGTCCAAGAGTTTAGTATCGTCTTCCAGCACAATAGAAAAGTCTTTACGGTTTCTGACCATAATTTCCTGTGTCACGTAGCCGATGTACGAGATCTGAAGAACAGCCTTCTCCGGAACCTCGAGCGAAAAACGCCCGTCGACATCGGTGATCACGCCGTGGCCTGTGCCTTTCTCCACGACATTGGCTCCGATCACCGGCCGCTCTTCGGCATCAACCACTTTTCCGCTGATACGTCGCGAGGCCTGAGTAACCGATTGTTTAGCGGCTTCTTGTTTGTCTTTCGAAAGGACGATATAAGAACCGTCGATTCGATACTTGATACCGGAATTGCCGAACAATTCCTGCAATGTCTCCCGAATTCCCTGCTGACGTACATTGAGGGAATACTCGCGCTTGATGTCTACATCGCCCGAGTAAATGAACAAATAGCCGGACTGAGATTCGATTTCATGAATAATCTGTTCGAGACGAACGTTGTTTTTCTCAAGCGAGACTTTGTTCTCCTGCTCCGACAATACGCCGGCATGTATACTACCGGAAGCCAGTAAAAACGATAGCACAAACATGTTCGTACATCGGAACAAGTTTCTGAATAAAGGATTCCGTTTATCCGGATTCTTTGATAAATGTTTTTTTGCCATATTGTTAAATGTTTTTTATGATGGAATTAGATATTTAGCATGAATTTTCAGTGAATGTAAATGACCGACTCGGATTCGTCACGTTCAAACACATAACGCTCTTCTTGTTGGAGCAGGCGCAATATATTTTCCATTCCGTCCGATACGCGGAACTTACCGCTGAAAACCTTCCGCCTGATCCGGTCGTTTTCGATCCGGACAGTAATGCCGTAACATTTTTCGAGGCGAGACATCAGTTCTTCAAAGGGAGTGTTCCGGAAGCAAAGCAGCCCTTCACGCCAACGGTAACTTTCATACTCATCGATCGCCGTCACCGACAGCCGCCCATCTGTTTCGACAGCCTTTTGATTCGGTGCCAGCCTGATGGAATGAAGCGGATCGTCCGCAACCGTAATTTCAACAGCTCCCTCCATCAAAGCCGTAGAGAATGATCTCGAGTCAGTATACGACTCGACATTAAACTTCGTGCCCAGCACGTTGATATCGTAGCGTTCGGTATGCACGACAAAAGGATGGCGGGCATCGTGGGCGACCTCGAAATAAGCTTCGCCGTTCAGCTCTACCTCGCGAACGTCGTCCGAAAAATACGATGGATAGGTAATAACCGAACGGGCATTGAGCCACACGTTCGTACCGTCCGGCAGACGAAGATTCGCGCGTTGCCCGGCCGGAACGGTAAGCGTATGCCTTTCCGATCTGACTTCGTTCATCTTCGCCGAGTAAACCGAGAAAGCTATTCCAGCAATGACAGCCGCCACAGCAGCAATTTTCAGCAGCTCTACTCCTATCCTGCGATAAACTCTCCGTTGTTTTTCAGCACGCAGGATAGATGTTTCCTCTTCATTTTTTGACAAGATCAGCGCGTCGAAAAAAGCACGTTCGGATATCAGCTCCTTCATGTGTTCCTCCGATTCGGCCAGCCATTCCTTGACCGACTGTACCTCTTCGGACGTAGCCGTTCCGTCGAAAAAACTATGTAACGTTTCGCGTTTCATTCATTATCGTTTGTATATAAAGCAAACGTTTAGGCATAAACCCTAAATAAAACCGGAAAAATCTTCCGATTTCTCTCTTTTTATACATAATCTAAATGCGCGCGGAAAGAGAAAACGTAATTTAGTAAACAAGTCGAATAGATTGTAATTTTCTATGGGACTTATGGTGTTAAAAATTACTTTATCTGTAACGAGAGTGAGAAAGTCTTAGACTTTTGGAGATAGTCATATAAACAAAAATGGTAACATGATGGTCAAGTAGATACACTATAAAATTAACAAGAAACCAATATATAAGCTCAATTTTACATTCCAAAAGTTTTTTCTTACATTTGTAACAAAAAAACATTTATTATTTTATACCCACAATTTAAAACACAAACATCTATAAATATGACCCTTACATTATGCGAGTATGCATTAAAAGCAGCGATTAAAATCGGCTTGAATATCCACAGTTTTCATCGTTCTGAAGTCGATGAGCAGATCCGATCCGCTTTCGAATATGCCATAAACGATTGGTCAAAACACGATGTGGCAACAACCACACGAATCAACCTAACCCAAGCATTAGAAGCCTATGCCCAAAGTCCCGCTTCATTCGAGGCGGAGGATCAAGAAATACGAGATTTTATTGCCCGTTTTGAGAAACGACTTGCTGAATCCAAACATCAAGCAGCTTACAACTACTTGACCCAATTGGAGAATAGAGAGCAACATGCAGAAATCATAGAAGCTATCAAAGCAAGAGGCATTGATCCACGGGATATTGAGAACTACTTAAAGCGACTGCCAATCAAAGATGGTCAAGCAAAAGCAGAACAGGCCATAGAAGATTTATACCACAATCGAGAGATAGAACTTTCTTTACGCGAGACATTGCAAATCATAGTCCGAAATCTGTTCGAACACTCGGCCGAGTTATTACATGTAATAGAGGAGTTGAAGAAAAGTGGAAAAACTCTATTAGCCGATACTTTAGAATCCATCCGGCAAGTAGTGATCGGCAGAAGCGACAATAGCCTCACACGGATTTACGAAGAGTATGAAGAAAAAAGGAATGAAGAGGCTATTAAGGTTTTAAGGGAGCTAATCGAAGCAGCCAAGACCAAGTTTTCATTTGACGAGGCTTGCAATTTCTATGAGAAGCTGATCGCGATTGAACGATCTCTCAAAAACCTCTTCGGCTATGCCCACCTGCTATATTCTCTTAATGACTTCACCAAAGCCAAACAATATTATGAAGAAATCTTAGTTACCTATAGAGCAATCGCAACGAAAAATCCTCAGGCCTATAATCCGGACTTGGCCATGACATTGAACAATCTGGGGGCCTTATTCCACAAACACAATGAGCCGAAGCAAGCAAAAGACTGTTATCAAGAGGCCTTGAAGATATACAGAGCACTCGCAAAGAAAAATCCTCAGGCCTATAATCCCTACTTGGCCTTAACATTGAACAATCTAGGTCTATTATACAGCAATAACAATGAGCTAAAGCAAGCGAAAGACTGCCATCAAGAGGCCTTGGTGATAAGAAGAGAACTCGTAAAAAAAAGTCCTCAGGCCTACAATCAAGACTTGGCTATGACATTAAACAATCTGGGTCTCTTACTCAGAAAAAAGAACGAGATAGAACGAGCCAAAGACTGTTATCAAAAGGCCTTGGAGATAAGAAGAGAACTCGCAAAGAAAAATCCTCAGGCCTATAATCCGGACTTGGCCATGACATTGAACAATCTGGGGGCCTTATTCCACAAACACAATGAGCCGAAGCAAGCAAAAGACTGTTATCAAGAGGCCTTGGAGATAAGAAGATATCTCGCAAAGAAAAATCCTCAGGCCTATAATCCCTACTTGGCCTCAACATTGAACAATCTGGGTCTCTTACTCAGCAATAACAATGAGATAAAACAAGCAAAAGACTGTTATCAAGAGGCCTTGAAGATATACAGAGATCTCGCAAAGAAAAATCTTCAGGCTTATAATCCGGACTTGGCCATGACATTGAACAATCTGGCAAACTTACTTAGCAATAACAACGAAATAAAGCAAGCCCAAATCTATTATCAAGAGGCCTTGGATATAAGAGGAGATCTCGCAAAGAAAAATCCTCAGGCCTATAATCCGGATTTGGCTGGGACATTGAACAATCTGGCAAACTTACTCAGCAATAACAATGAGATAAAACAAGCAAAAGACTGTTATCAAGAGGCCTTGAAGATATACAGATATCTCGCAAAGAAAAATCCTCAGGCCTATAATCCAGATTTGGCCATGACATTGAACAATCTGGGGGCCTTATTCCACAAACACAATGAGCCGAAGCAAGCCAAAGACTGTTTTCAAGAGGCCTTGGAGATATACAGAGTACTCGCAAAGAAAAATCCTCAGGCCTATAATCCGGATTTGGCCATGACATTGAATAATCTGGCTGTTTTATACTACCAAATCAATAATCGAAAAGAGGCAGAACAGGCATATAAAGAAGCCCTTGCGATAAGAGAAATATTGGTGAAAAACAATCCATCAGCCTATGAAATAGACTATGCGCAGATACTGTTTTTTGGAATAGTTTGTTTAGGTAAAAGCCCAAAGCCTATACAACAAATAAAGGCAACACTACAGAAATACCCTAACAACAGTCAAGCAATAGCCTTACTTAAAGCAATAAAAAGCTGGGAAGAAGAGAATCTATATACGTGATAGAACAAATAAACAAGAATACGCCACTCAATAGTCGTCCAAAAGTATAGAAGAGCACCCGCACCTCATTCTCGCTCGGATTTTACGTACATACGGATGCGCGAAAATTTTCGTCCGTATATAAATTTCGTTACATACGGACGCGCGTAAACTTACATACGGATGTAAATTTATTTTCTCCCGTATATAAATTTTGCTGCATACGGACGTACGTGTTTTCGCGTCTTTTCAACTTATACCTGCTTGATCTACTAAGTGCATTTCCGAGTAGTTTTGGCACTTTGCCTCTTCTTGCAGCCTTATCCATACCCTCAGCCTTATATCAAGTGTCTCTTCGTCAGGTCGGATGTTTGCCGCCGGCTTCTTTGAGATTACACTCGCAATGGACACCCTTGCCCTTGGCTATGTGATTCCCGCTATTAGGGCTCACTCGGGACTTCCCCCCGTTAGAGAATGTTCATCATGACAATCAAACAAAAAAAGGGTGTACCGTTTTGGGCACACCCTCTCTTCATTACAAAATAGACTAAGAGTAATGTCGCATGTTATTTGGCGATTTTGTTGACCACAGCCTTGAAAGCTTCAGGATGATTCACGGCCAAATCGGCCAGCACCTTACGGTTGATTTCGATCCCTGCTTCGCGCAATCCCCCCATCAGGCGAGAATACGACAAACCTTCCAGACGTGCGGCAGCGTTGATACGCTGTATCCACAATGCGCGGAAATTACGTTTCTTGTTACGACGGTCGCGGAAAGCATAGGTTAACCCTTTTTCCCACGTATTTTTAGCAACTGTCCATACGTTTTTACGAGCTCCATAATACCCTCTCGTAAGTTTCAGAATCCGTTTTCTTTTTGCTCTTGAAGCAACATGATTTACTGATCTTGGCATAATTTTGAATTTTTGAATGTCAGCGCCACCTTTTCAGATGATCTTGGGAGCTAAACATTCGGTTAATAAAATAATGAATAATCTCTTGCTCCTGATTTATTTCATGCAAAGCATTTCCTTCACACTACGTACATTCGCACTGTCTACCAAACCGGTCGCGGTCAAGTTTCGTTTTTGCTTTTTCGTCTTTTTCGTCAGAATATGACTCTTAAAAGCATGTTTTCTTTTGATTTTCCCTGTTCCGGTAAGGGCGAACCTCTTTTTGGCACCGGAATTAGTCTTCATCTTTGGCATAACTCTTTTTTAAATTGTTAAGTTGTTAATATAAATATGTAAATACAAGTTTATCTTACTTTTTTTTCAAACGGATTACTCTTTGGAGGCCGTTTCGGCAGGTTTTGACGGAGGCGTAGTTCCTGTCACCTTGGTTGAGGCCTGCTTTGCCGAGCTACTGCTCTTCTTCGGGCTGAGCATGATCGTCATACGCTTTCCTTCCAGTACCGGCATCTGCTCTAATTTTCCGTATTCCTCCAAATCGTTGGCAAACCGTAACAGAAGCACTTCACCCTGTTCCTTGAAAAGAATGGAGCGTCCCTTGAAAAACACATAAGCTTTTACTTTGGCTCCTTCTCCCAAAAACTCTTTGGCGTGACGCAACTTGAAATTGTAATCGTGGTCGTCTGTTTGCGGCCCAAACCGAATCTCTTTCACGACAATTCTCACCGATTTTGCCTTCTGTTCTTTCTGTCGCTTCTTTTGTTGATAGAGAAACTTCTGATAATCGGTGATTCTACATACCGGAGGATCGGCGTTCGGTGAAATCTCTACTAAATCCATCTCTTGGGCTTCGGCGATCTGTAAAGCCCTCTCAATAGGATATACCCCTTGAGTTACATTATCACCGACTAAGCGAACTTCGGGCACCCGAATACGTTCATTAATCCGGTATTGCTCCTTCAGTCTGTCGTTTTTCATCTTCTTTTGATTGTCCAAATAATAAAAATCCTCCTTTTCTATTGTATCAATTTCTTTGTTCTTTCTCCCACCGGTTCATCATATCGCCTACTTCGGCAGTGATTTGCGCGGCAAAGGTAGCAATTTTCATCGTACCCTGATCGCCTTCTCCTTGTTTTCTTATCGATATTTCGTTATTTTCTTGTTCTTTCTCGCCAACAATCAGCATGTAAGGGATTCGTTTCAGCTCATTGTCACGGATTTTCCGACCGATCTTTTCATTACGGTCGTCTACGAGCACACGGATATCGTGCTGTTCCAATTCTCTGGCAACCTGATGCGCATAGTCATTAAAGCGCTCTCCGATAGGCAGTACTACCACCTGGTCGGGTGTCAGCCACAACGGGAATTTACCTCCCGTATGCTCAATCAAGACAGCCACAAAGCGTTCGATCGATCCGAAAGGAGCACGGTGAATCATAACCGGACGGTGCTTCTGATTGTCGTCGCCCGTATATTCCAGTTCAAAACGCTCGGGTAAGTTATAATCTACCTGTATAGTACCTAACTGCCAGCGGCGACCGATGGCATCTTTTACCATAAAGTCGAGCTTCGGGCCATAGAAAGCGGCCTCTCCCAGTTCCACTTTCGCAGGTAAGCCTTTTTCTTCGCAAGCCTCGATAATGGCACGTTCGGCTTTTTCCCAGTTCTCGTCCGAACCAATATATTTTTCTCTATTTTCCGGATCGCGCAACGATATCTGTGCTTCGAAATTCTCGAAGTCGAGCGCTTTGAAAATAATAAAGATGATATCCATTACTTTCAAAAACTCATCCTTCAACTGATCCGGGCGACAGAAGATATGGGCATCATCCTGCGTGAATCCGCGCACCCTTGTCAGACCGTGCAATTCACCGCTCTGTTCGTAACGATAAACCGTACCAAATTCTGCCAGACGTAATGGCAGGTCTTTGTAAGAATGCTGAGTGATTTTATAAATTTCGCAATGATGCGGACAGTTCATCGGTTTCAGCAAAAATTCTTCACCTTCCTGCGGCGTGTGGATAGGCTGAAACGAGTCTTTGCCATATTTGGCATAATGTCCGGAAGTTACATATAATAATTTACCTCCGATATGCGGGGTCATGACCTGCTGATATCCATACTTTTTCTGGATACGTTTCAAGAAATCTTCGAGCCTGAGGCGTAACTGGGTACCACGCGGTAACCACAACGGCAAACCCGAACCGACAGCAGACGAGAAAGCAAACAATTCCAACTCATGCCCTATTTTACGATGATCGCGCTTCTTCGCTTCTTCCATCATCGTTAGATATTCATCGAGCATCTTTTTCTTGGGGAACGTGATCCCGTAGAGACGCACGAGTTGCTTCCGTTTTTCGTCGCCACGCCAATACGCGCCGGCGACACTTGTTATTTTAACAGCCTTGATATACGATGTATTAGGCAGGTGCGGCCCCCGACACAAATCGGTAAACGTACCTTGTGTATAGGTCGATATCTGTCCATCTTCCAGCTCACTGATAAGCTCCGTCTTGTAGACTTCTCCGCGATCGCCGAACATTTTCATAGCGTCTTCCTTCGAGATGCTTGCCCGCTGAATCTCTTCTCCTTTGCCGGCCAGCTCCATCATTTTGGCCTCGATCTTCGCAAAATCGCTATCGGTGATGACATTGTCTCCCAAATCAACATCGTAATAAAATCCGTTTTCGATAGCCGGCCCGATGCCAAACTTAACGTTCGGATAGAGTTGTTGTAGAGCCTCGGCCATCAGGTGAGCGCTCGAATGCCAGTAAGCATGCTTACCGTCTTCATCATCCCACTTCAAAAGCTGTATCGCCGTGTCGTGCATAAGCGGACGCGTTAAATCCCACACTTCTCCGTTTACTTTGGCAGCCAATACTTCCTGTGCCAGACGAGGGCTGATATTTTTTGCAATCTCCATCGGAGTCGTACCTTCTGCAAATTCCTTTACAGACTGATCCGGAAATGTAATTTTTATCATTGTTTTTTACTGAAAATCTGAAATTAGGGCACAAAGGTAACTATTTTTTGCAGAATCTTTAATTTCCCGCCTTCAAAAAATTTTTCACGCCCGATTTTACCGCATTTTCCACCCTCTTCTCATCACAGGAATACCTGTTATAAACCTACTGATCATGAATCAACACGCCAATTCACTGGTTAACCGTCATGCGCTTGATGATGCTGTAAGCATTCAGAATACCAAGTTCACCGGCCTTGCTCAGGTCGGCAATACCTTGCGTAGCATCACCTTGCGAGAGCCTTGCGAGGCCACGATTGAAATATGCTTCGGCAAATTCGGGATCGCGCAGGATAGCCTCGTTATAGTCGGCAATAGCCGCACGAAAATCACGCTGGGCACAGCGCAAGTTACCGCGATTGTAATATGAATAAATGAAGCCGGGAGCTTGCCGGATGACAATGTCATAGTCTCGGATAATCATTTCGTGTTCATAGCTTTTCGCCTCTTCTTTCAATCGGCCTTGTGGCAGATCGTTTACCGCATTTTCATTCATGGCGGGAGTTTTGCTACTGCCGAATTGAACGTTTATGGTTCGGGTACTTGCCTGTTCATCCGTATGACCCTGCGACAGATTATACACCATCTGCTTGTAACGAACGGAAGCTCGATTGAAATAAGCCAAAGTATAAGACGGATCCAGTTCAATGACTTTATCGAAATTACGAATAGCTTCCGCAAAATCCTGCACGAGCATGAAATCGATGGCGCGTCCGAAGTAGTTATCAGGATTATTAGGTTCTCTCTCTATTTTAGCAGAATACTCGTTGATGGAAGCAAAGTGCATGGCAATTTGATCCTCGGTCAAAGCTGCCTCATTGTTTGTCAGTAACAGTTTCCATGCCAGCACCATGCGTGCATTAAATTGCTCGACCGTCTTATCGTAATAGACAGACTCCTGTACTTCGCTGTTTTTTTCGTAATACGTCAGGATAAACTGTGGTTCGAGGTCGACATGTACGTTGCGGTCCTGTACCCTGCCACGTATTTCGCTCTGGTACTTATTTTTCTGTTCATCTTTCTTATCGTAAACGACCAACCGATTAAACTTGTCGATATTCTTGTCGGACTCTTCACGCGTATTCGTTTCTTTTTCGGTGCTTCCGGATGTCTCCCCACCGGGCTTATGGCCCTGACGCTTATCTTGCTCCAGCTTCATAGCCATGAGGTAATCCCGATCGGCGCCGCTCAAATCGTTCAGTTTTCGTTTGGCTTCGGCACGACTGTAATAGCCGGGCAAGAAATTGGGATATTGCTTCAACACCACGTTGATATCTCGTACGGCTCCTCTGTAATCACCCACTTCATGATTCAGCAGGGCGCGGTTGTAATAGGCCATATAATTATCCGGCTCCTGCTCGAGCACGACGTCGAAATCTTCAATCGCCCGGTTATTGTCTCCTACTTGCGCACGCAGCAGACCGCGATTAAAACGGGCAATCAAGTTTCTGTTGTCCATATCAATCACTTGATCATAGTCGGCCATAGCCCCTCGCAAATCATTCATCTGATAACGAACGAGTCCACGGTTAATGTAGTAGCCACTCTCACGTGTATTCAGGCGGATGGCTTCGTTCAAGTCAGCTAAGGCATCCTTGAAACGACCTGTCTGATAGAGTACGATCGCCCGATTCCCATAACATGGAGCATGATATGGGTCAATTTCTATCGCTTTGTCGTAATCGTTTAGCGCAAGCGCTGTATCTCCTTTCTCCAGATACATGGCACCGCGCGTCAGATAGCCGAGCGAATATTTGGGATGAGCGCGGATCAAATCTTCGAAAACATGTTCCGCATCGCTAAAATCCTTTTTCTGCACATAAGCAATCGCCTTGTTCGACATCATCGGTCGATCGCCGGGTTTAAACTCCAGTCCTTTATTATAGTCTTCAATCGCTTCATCATACATTTCAAGGCTCTGACGGGCAATGCCACGCGCGTAATAAGCCTGCGCCAAAAACGGATTTCGCGCAAGGCTTAACGAACAGTCCTCCTCCGCACCTTTGAAATCGTCCAGATTCAGCTTCGCCACGGCTCTGTAGAAATAAGGCTCAGCCAGCCACGGTTTAGCTTTGATGACCTGATTGAAGTACTGAATTGACAGCACATAATCCTCAAAATAAAGCGCGTTTCTGCCGATGGCCATCACCCGATCGGTATTGACCTGTGCTTGGGTCGTGATCATGCAGGACAGAAAAAGAAAGAAGGCGAACGTTCGTTTCATCTCATCTCATTATTTCTTCAGCGGTTTGATACGGTAGGAGCACGACGTCGTTCCCTTGATGATGTTATTCAGTTTACCCTTGTTGAGTTGCCGGCGAATCGCCGATATATTATCGATAAACACGTGCCCTTGCAGATGTTCGTACTCGTGCAAAACGATCCGTGCGGCAAACCCCTCGAGGCTCTCCTCCTGCGGCTCAAAATGTTCGTTCATATACCTTACTTTGATTTTTTCCGGACGGGTTACTTTCTCATGAACACCCGGAAAGCTCAGGCAACCCTCTTCGAACGTCACTGTTTCGTGGCTCTCTTCGATAATCTCCGGATTGATCAGAACCCGTTTAAAATCTTTGCATTCGATACGATCGTTAGCTACCGGTGTTCCGTCAATCACAACAAGACAGATAGACCGGCCGATCTGCGGTGCAGCCAGCCCCACACCATCGGCATGATACATGGTTTCGAACATATCGGCAATCAACTTTTTCAGATCGGGATAGTCTTTATCTATCGGTTTTGTCGGCTCTCTCAATACGGGTTGTCCGTATGTATAAATCGGCAATATCATAATATTCTGTTTTTAACCTTTATTTCTTAATCTTTCGAGAAATCCCTGCAAAATCAGGACGGCGCTAATTTCATCGACCAGTCCTTTGTCCTGACGTTTTTTCTTCTTCAAACCTCCGTCAATCATCGCTCGCTGAGCCATGACCGACGTAAAACGCTCGTCATAATACTCTACCGGAATAGCAGGAAGTATTTTCGTGAGTTGAGCCACGAAGGCTTCTACACGCTTCATGTTCTCCGAAGGTTCGTTATTCATCTGTTTCGGATAACCGACAACAATCAACTCGACCGGCTCCTGTGACGCATACCGGGCAATGTACCCTGCCACTTCGCTGCTGGGAAGAGAGGTCAGTCCGTTAGCAATCAACTTCAGGGTATCGGTAACAGCCAGTCCGGTACGTTTCTGTCCATAATCAACAGCCAAAATCCTTCCCATATCAGTAGGCATTTTTTTCGCCTCGGAACATATTGAAGACTGTCACAAAAATAATTTTCAAGTCCAGGAAGAACGACCAGTTTTCGATATACCATACATCGCGCTTCACACGTCCTTCCATTTGTTCCAACGTTTTCGTTTCTCCGCGGTATCCTGTAATCTGCGCCCAACCGGTAATGCCCGGTTTAACAAGGTGACGCACCATATACTTATCGATCAGTTTGGAATATTGTTCCGTATGTTTGAGCATATGAGGACGCGGCCCTACGACCGACATATCACCAAACAAGACATTAAGAAACTGAGGCATTTCATCCAAGTTAGTTCTCCGAAGAAAACTTCCGATTTTCGTGGTACGCGGATCGTTTTTAACAGCTTGCACCAAATCGGCGTCTTTATTTACTTTCATTGTCCGAAATTTGTAACAGTCGAACTCTTTACCGTATATGCCGGTGCGTTTCTGCTTAAACAAGATCGGTCCGGGAGAACTTAATTTGATCAACAAACCAATTACGATATAAAGCACCGGATAAAGAAAGACAAGCACGAGTGTGGAAAAGATGATATCGAAAGTTCGTTTAACCGCTCGATTCGAGACCGATTGCAAAGGTTCATTACGGATCGAGAGCAAAGGGATAAACTCCATGATCTCCATCACCATACTTTTTTTAATATCGCGGTAAAACTCCGGAACGATATAGAAACGAATCATATGCTTCTCGGCAAAGAGCAGCAAATTCGATATCTTGTCACTGCTCGACCCGGGGATCGTACAATAAATTTCATGCACTTTATGCTCCGAAACAAAATCGTTCATCGCTTCGATTCGTCCTAAATAATTAGGCAGGATCTCTTTCAGTGCCGTATTATCGTCGAAGAAGCCCAGAACGTTGAATCCGTACGCCAAATCATCTCGAAGCACGTTATAAAGTTCCATCCCGTTTTTTCCGGCTCCGATAATAATGATATTCTTGGCATTATACCCTTTTCGACGATAGATTTTAACAAAGATACGCATCAGAATCCGCCATAAAGACAGACCTAACAGCACAGAAACGTAGTAGAGAAAGAGGAAAATGACCAATGAACTACCTACCTTCAAGAATGTCAGACACGTGCAGAACAGAAATGTTTGAAACGTAACAAGGGTAAACGAGCGCTGTACGACATTATCCAGAAACACGATGGAGAGATGTATTTTGATCGGTACGAAGTACAAGGCAAAGAAATAGCAAAAATTAAGCAGCAATATCACTTCTTTAAAACTGTGGGCAATAGGCTGGGTATATACCGGTTCGAGGGCATAGTAAATGCCGAAAAACAAGGCGTTTAATATGATTAAATCGCCCACACCAATCAACCACTGAAGAAAATATCCTTGTTTCGAACTTTGTTCCATCTCGTTTTAAGAATTGACAAAGGTAGCGAATATTTCAGAGTTAAAAAAACGATCGGTAGCTTTTTCCCGGGATGTATATTCCAATCGTAAGTGTCACACATCGATAAGCAAAAACAAAATAGCACACATATTGCGGATCGAAAAATTCAGCTACCTCTATCCTCACTTTCGGTATATCACACGAATAAGAATCGGATTCTGTATTGTGATTGATGGTTCTCTCAACAACATGCTATGCTTTTTTTCGACTTAGCAACTATCATTCCGAAAGCCCGGTTCGGATGTGTTTGTATATAATTGTCATTTTTTGCTACCTTTCCTCTAAAAGGTATTTTTGAGATTCCGTACACTGTTGCACGGCAGCTT
>NZ_JBQNAZ010000043.1:0-21620 GCF_052170195.1 Tannerella sp.
CAGATTTATTACAAACAATTTGCGGGAGATAAATCTTCACGCAGATTTATTACAATCGAATTGTGGTAAACAAAAAAGATATTCAAATGATTAGAAACCATTTACGACACATCCGAATGGACAACTCTTAAAAAAACGCATCGATAGTACAAAAAAATCGTGATTCATTTGCATTTTATTCAAAAAAAGTATATCTTGCGACCGAATCATTCAACAAATTGTTTTACTTGATTTAATAAGAAAAGCTATGAAAATTACATTTCAAAAAATCAGCACAAAAAACTTGGCGACCCTGGCCGAGCGAATCATTTCTTCGTCAAAGAGCGGACAATACAAGGTGGTAGAAAACCATGAACTGCTACTCGCCGTAGAGAACGAGTACAAACCGTACGACACGGTCTATTCCAAACTGACGTACAGTGGAAAAGGACCGAAAATAGCCGAAGCCGACGAAACGCGCGACAAGGCTTTCAGCAGCCTCAAACTCTTCCTTAAAAGCTACAAAGACTTGCCTTCGATGCCCGACGTCGTCGAAGCCCAAGCATTGTATGACGTATTCGAACAATTCGGCCTCGATATAGACCGGATGAATTACGCCGAAGAATCGGCACAGATGAAAAAGCTGATCGAAGCCCTCGAAAAGCCTGAAAATGCCGCGCGACTGACGACGCTCCGCCTCGATGCCTCGTTCGGCAAACTAAAAGATGCCCAAGAACGGTTCGAAGCATTGTACGCCATACAGGCCGAAGCCAACGCCGATTTGCGCGTTCTGCCCTCGGCCTCAGCCATCCGTCGACGCCTCGAACGCGCCCTGCGCGATTACATCGGCCTGCTCACTGCCATGCGAAACGTGCCGGGATGGGAAATGATTTACGCCGACATTCACGAATTGGTGAAAGCCGCTACCATTGCCTATAAGAACGACCCGAAAAAGAACGCATAAAAAGAAAAAGCCCCTACGGGGATATAATTGCTTTCCGCAGTACGCTTCGTTCCTGATGCTCCTAAGGGAACGGGACGTACTCATTTTTTAGAAACATGATCAAAAATTCATTCCTATGACAGGCATCAGAAGAACAAAAATCCACGTCGCTATAGCGGGAATGCTCATCTCGTTATGCAGTTATGCACAAACCCGATTCGACGTAATCGGCAATTTTCATTCGGCATGGCCGGATTCGTTAACCCATCAAGTCATCCATTCATTCGATAGGCTATTGATTAGCATCGAAAACGAACAGCCGGATACGACACTTATCGATACCGAAGAAGCCGATCTGAACCGTAACTTTTTCCGTTATCTGAAAAGTATCGAAAAGAAAGACACGATACCCGACTATTTCAGGGCACAACTGATCAATTTCTACCCCGTCGGGAAACATGAATGTTTACTTACACTCGCTTACCTCAAAAACAACGAAATCGGCTGCATACAAACCTTTCTGGCCAAAGAAAACAACGGTAAAATTGTTTTTGCTTCTCCACTGAAATACAACACCCGCCATTGGAAAACAAAAACCATCGGGACAATTACATATTTCTTTCCGGATACAATCGATATCGGGAGGGCTGAACTCTTCGACCGGAAAAATATCACAATAGCCCGAAAACTAAATCAGCCGGTCAGACATTGGGATATGTATATGTGTCCCGATTATCAGACAGTACTACGCTTGCAAGGCTGTCTCTACGAATCTGCGTCCAACGGATCGATCAACAGCGGATATATCATGGACCCGAAAACACTTTTTTCGGCCATGAACGACGAAGATTTTTCGCACGATGTTTTGCACAAGTACGCCTCTAAAATTCGTGGCAAAATGCGCAATCGTTCGGCCGAATGCGGGCTGGCATACTACTGGGGAAACGCCTATTATTCTGGTGCGACCGGCAAAGCGCCCGATCTGAATGAATTATTACCCGTATTACAACAATATCTCCGCTCGCACAAAGACGCCCAATTACTCGAACTATTCGATAAAGACCCGGATGTGCTTGCGGAATACGGATACCCGAAGCCCATACAGGTGACACGCATCATCAGTGCTGTTATCTGCAGAGAAATAGAGAGACAAAAAGGAACGGAAAGTATCATCGAGCTGCTCAAATGCGGTCGTGGCGATGAAAACTTTTTCAAAAGCATCGATAAACTGCTCGGAATCCGTCGCGACAATTTCGAAAACGAAGTACGCAAGTTCATCTTTGCCCCCTAATCCTACATGATATTTCAAGAAATATAATAACCCATTAAATTCATCAATATAAAAAACAATGAAACAAATTATTCTCGCATTATCCATTGTTTGGGGCTTTTCGCTGAGCCTCTCCGCACAACGTGAACAGCCGATCGACTGGAAAAGTGACCTGGATTATCTCGCAAAGGAATTGCCCGCAAAACATTGCAATTTGTTCGCAAAAAAATCGAACGAGTATTTTTTGTCCGGCATACACGCTATTTCGAATCATCCCGAGAAACAGACCGACCTTCAAAAAGCGTTGAAGATTCAACAGCTCTTAGCCCAAATGGGTGACAGTCATACGATGCTGAATTTTTATCCACTGCTCGATAACGACCAGTTTCTGCCATTTCATTTATTATGGACAAGCGACGGGCTTCATGTCCTGCATACCCTTCCCGAAAATCAAGCCATCTTGGGATATAAACTGAGCTCCATCAACCAGACACCCATACAGCAAATCATCGACAGCCTGAGCACACTGTTTACGGTCGATAATCAATCGGTCGTAAAAACAATGGTTCCCGGGTTGATACGTTCACTCCAACTACTCGAATATTTCGGGTTTACCGATAGCCCACAAGTCGAACTGAGCCTTGAAAAGACCGACGGCACACCTGTCCGTCACACGATAAAGCCCGCCACGCTCGACCGAAACAACAGAGTATCTGTCAAACCCGACTCGATGGCCTTCTACCTGAAGAACGAAAGAACTTTCTTTACCGATGCCTACTCTCCAGACGAACAGATTTATCACATCTTATACAACAGATGCTGGAGCAAAGAACTCGAAGCCGAACGCGGTGATCAACAGAAGGCCGAAGCCATGCCGTCGTTCAAATCATTCGAAACAAAAACGCTCCGCACCTTAGCCAAAAACCCGGTTCGCAAACTCATCTTCGACCTGAGAATGAACGGTGGCGGAGACTCGCGGCAAGGCACCTCCTACATCGAAACACTGGCCGACTACCTGAACAAACATCCGCAGATTAAACTGTACGTCGTTCTGGGACGACAGACTTTTTCATCCGCCATCCTCAATGCGATGGATTTTAGACGGCTCACCAAAACGGTATTTATCGGCGAAGAAACATCCGGCAAACCGAATCACTTCGGCGAAGTAAGAAGCATTCGGTTGCCTTCGTCCCAACTCGTCGTGCAATATTCAACGAAATATTTTAAAAATACGGACGAAGAACTAAACACCCTCGCACCCGATGTCATATTGGAAACGAGCTTCTCCGATTTGAAAAAAGGAATAGACCCTATATATGAATGGGTGAAAAAACAATAACATGCCTCCTCCTCTTTCCGGCGGCATGCACGTTAAAATATGAATATTCAAACGAAAACTATAGGATATTCCCTACATTTGCGTCCAATTCAGAAAAAAGGATGAAAACGAAGATTTTTATGGCAATGCTTCTTCTGGCGTCGGTTTGTCTTTCGTCGTGCGACAAAGACAGAATCTCGTACCCGAAGATGAAGAAGGAACAGAAAAAAGCAATCGATCAGTTTATCAGCAGTCAGGGGATTGAAGTGCTGCACAAATACCCGGCCAACGGAGTATTCGGCGAGAAACAGTTTTATCTCACTAACGAAGGCGTATATATCAATGTTATCGATTCGGGCAACGGCCATCGCGCGCAATTCCGGAAAACCGAAGTGCTCATGCGATTCAGCGGACGGAATTTCTTCAAAAAAGACACGACGCGCTTCGATTTTTTTGCCAACGAATCAGTGCCGTTCGAATTCACGTACGGACGCGCTGACATGGTCCAGTATCAACACAAAGAAGCAAGAGACGCATACTATTACTTTTTCAGTACAGGCCTCGAAACGGCGCTGAAATATGTCGGCGATCGTTCGACCGTAAGAATAATCGTACCGTTCGAGGTGGGAAGCGAGGACCAACAGAACAGAGGTAATCCGCTCTATTACGAAAAAGTAACGTTCCGTTTCTATTGATCCCTTAACGAGGGCTGTCGGCAAAGACCGCCGGATTCAACTCCGCCAATCCGCGTTCAAACGTCCGGACAGCCTCCTCGAGCGTGCCGTAATATTCGCCGCCCGAAGCGTTTTTATGTCCGCCGCCGCCAAAGTAGTTTGCGGCAAAATGATTGCACGGAAATTCTCCGACCGAGCGTAACGAGATTTTGATCTGGTCGCTGTCTTCGCGGATAAACACCGAAAACTCGATTCCGTCGATGCTCAACGGCATATTCACAAACCCTTCCGTATCGCCCGTAACGTACGAGTAGCGCTTCAGTTCCTCCAACGACAAGGTGATCAGCGCCGTTCTCAACTCCGGATACACCTTCATTTTCTCGTTCATCGTATAGCCCATCAGGCGCATACGCGATTCGGAATAGACCTGATACACCTTGCGGTAGATTTCGTCCTTGTCAATCCCCTTTTTGATCAGTTCGCCGACCACCGTATAGATATCCGCCCGATTCGAGTTGTACGTAAAAGCTCCCGTATCGGTCATCATGCCCGTGTAAAGGCATTCGGCCGCCTCCTTATTGATGTCGTCATACGATTTGATGGCGCAGAGCAGACGAAACACAAGCTCGCTCGTCGACGACATGATCGGATACGAAATCACCAGACGGCAGAAGTCGCCCGGATTCGGATGATGATCGATCATCACCTTACGTCCTTCGGCCGCTTCGATGAAAGGCGCCAGCTTGCCGGCACGTTTCGGCTCGTTATAATCCATATTGAACAAGACGTCCGCCTCACTGATCAATTGCTGAGCATACTCCGGATAGCGTTCGTAGACAAGAATATCTTTCGTACCCGGCATCCACTTGAGAAAGGCGGGAAATTCGTTCGGCACAATAACGTAGACTTGCTCTTTTCCGATCTCCGTCAGAAAGTGATACATCCCCAACGACGCCCCGATAGCATCGCCGTCGGGCGCAACATGAGCCATCAAAACAAACCGTTCCGCCTTGTCAATATAACTTCGGAAGCGTTGCACTTGAGCCTCATCCAGCATTTTCGTAAGCATAGTATATTCTTTATTTTAGAGGCTCAAAGATACAATAAATTTGTTAAAACACAAGATAGCCTGTCAGTCCCGCTATTATAATCAGCCGGATGACGCCTATTTTAAAGAAATAAGCAAGTATAAATGCACCAAGCGCAATCAGCACACTGCGATAGTCTACGAAGTTATGTTCGTTCATCAGCAGCAGCGCCGCGGCGGCAATCAGCCCGATGGCTGCCGGTTTCATCCACAGCAATGCTCCGTTTACATAGGGATTATTTTTGAATATCATAAAGAAGCGACAGATAAGCGCCATGATCACGATGGCCGGCAAACAGACGGCCGATGTGGCGATCAGCGAGCCGGCAATGCTGCCTCCCGTCGCCGTATAACCGATGTAGGTGGCGCTGTTGATGATAATCGGGCCGGGCGTCATCTGCGAGATGGCAACGATGTCGGTAAATTCACCCATCGTAAGCCACCCGTGTGCCTCCACCACTTCATACTGCACCATCGACAGCATGGCGTACCCCCCACCGAAGCCGAACAGCCCGATTTTAAAGAACGTAAGAAATAATTCCAAATAAAGATCGATCATGATTGAGCGATGAATGTATGATAAACCACCCCGATGATTCCCGAAACAGCCATGATCCATACGGGCGAAACGGAGAATCCCCAGACGGCAACGGCCGAGAGTAGCGCCAGCGTGACAATCCCCCACTTGAATCCGCTTTTCTTAAGCATATTCACCACCGGAACAACAATCAAAGCGACGACTGCCGGACGGATTCCGCAGAAGATACGTTCTACGACGGGATTGGTACGGATGTCGGCAAAAAAGAAAGCGATCAGTAAGATCGCAACGAACGAAGGGATAGCCGTCCCCAATACCGTCGCAATCAGTCCGCCGTAGCCTTTCGTCTTGTACCCCACAAAAACGGCCGCGTTGATGGAAATCGGGCCGGGCGACGACTGCGCTAAGGTCAGCATCTCGGTGAACTCCTCCCGCCCGATCCACCGACGGCGCTCGACGACCTCTTTTTCAATCAGCGGAATCATCACATACCCTCCGCCAATCGTAAACGTCCCGATCTTAAAAAACGAACTGAACAATGCCCAGTATTGTTTTATCTCCGTTTGAATCATGTGCGAATGTAAACATAATTAAGGTATAATCATACAAATTTTACATATTAAAAAAATGAGATACCGGAAATTTCTCTATCTTTGCGCCTCAAAATCCAACAAATAAACGGATTATAGATAATAATGATAAAGAAAACGATACGATATATATTTTTCCTTGTATTCACCTTCTCAGGAGTTGGGATTAATGGGATGAAAGCCCAACAGATCACCTCTGTATCAGGGGTCGTACGCGACTCGATTACGGGTGAAACATTGCCTTACGTCTCGATGCTTTTCGAAGGCTCTTCGATCGGAGGCATCAGCGACCTCGACGGAAACTTTAACCTGCAAAATAATCAGGGACTGACCACCCTGACCATCTCATACGTCGGCTACACGACGAAAGTCCTTCGACTGAAAGCCGGACAGAAAAACGAGGGCGTCGAAGTGCTGCTCGCCCCCTCGACGATTCAGATTTCCGAAATCGTCGTCAAGCCTAAGCGCGAGAAATACAGCCGGAAGAATAACCCTGCCGTCGAGTTGATGAAAAAGGTGGTTGCGCGTAAAGACAGCAACCGCATCACGCAACTGGACGAATATCAGACGGAATGTTATGAGAAAATGACCCTGTCGTTAGACAAGTTCGATACCGATTTCGAGAAGAACAAACTAATGAAGAAGTTTAAGTTCCTCAAAAACTACCTCGACTCGTCCGAGATTGACGGCAAGCCGATTCTGACGCTTTCACTGCGCGAAAAGATATCCGACATGTATTACCGGAAAAGTCCGAAGACGGAAAAGATCATCGTCAAGGCACAACGCCAGCAGGGCGTAGACCAGACACTCGACGAATACGGTACGATCTCGGCCAACCTCGAAGAAATCCTCAAAGGCATCGATGTCTTCGACAACAATATTCCGTTTCTGCTCAACCGCTTTGTCAGTCCGCTCTCGTCCACACTGGCCAATGCCTACTACCAGTATTATATCATGGATACGGTCGATGTGGGAGGCGAACCCTGCGTCGATCTGGCTTTCGTACCGGTTAATCCGCAGAGCTACGGGTTTACGGGACGGCTTTACATTACGCTCGACGGTACGTATGCCGTCAAGAAAGTACGTTTGAACGTGCCCCGTCATATCAACCTGAATTATGTGAAAGACTTGCGGATCGATCAGGAATTTAAACGGCGCGAAGACGGGCTGTGGGAGCTGGATAAGGATAACACGTATGTCGTTTTCTATTTTATCGACGGCGGACAGCAGATTTACGCGCATCAGCTTCGCAGCTATTCCGATTATCATTCGCCCGTTTTGAACGGAGATTCGATCTTCGGCCTGCTGGGAAAAGTACATACACCGTTAGCCAGACATCTGGCACGCCCCGACTCGTTCTGGGTGAATAACCGGCACATCCCGCTGAAAGAGAAAGAGAACGCCATCGAGCATCTGCTCGATCAGTTAAGAGCAGTGCCCGTATTCAACGTTTTTCTTAAAACGGTCGAAATTCTGATCTCAGGCTATATCCCGATCAACAACGAACATACGAAGAATAAGCTCGATTTCGGCCCGATGAATACGACGTTCAGCTCGAACGTGGTTGAGGGCTTCCGCGTTCGTGCCGGAGCGATGACGACAGCTAACCTTCATCCGCATCTCTTCTTCGGAGGATACGCGGCCTATGGTATGAATGACCGCAAATGGAAATACAGCGGACAAGTGACGTACAGCTTCAACGAAAAAGAATATCACGAGAAAGAATCGCCCGTCAACAACCTGTCCTTCCTGCACGAATACGATTTGTACACACCGGGACAGGATTTTCTCTTCACGAGTAAGGATAATGTCTTCGTAGCATGGAAGGTTGGTAAATCGAACCATCACATGAACTACCTGCGCAAAACGCGTCTGCAATACGAAAAAGAATGGCTCAACGGATTGAGCATCAGAACATGGATGCAGCACCAGAATAACGAAGCAACAGGATCGCTGCGGTATATTCTTCATAAAGATGACGATATCTACCTTCGTCTGAAAGACATCACCACCGTAGAATGGGGCGCTCAGTTGCGCTTCGCTCCGGGCGAGCGAGCATACAACAGTCGTTTAGGAAAAAGCTCGGCATTAAATCTCTCGAAAGACGCCCCGGTCTTCAAACTCTCGCACCAAATCGGGTTCAATGGCTTGCTCGGAGGAGAATACCGCTATAATCGGACGGAGGCAAGCGTGAGTAAACGCATCTGGCTGTCGTCGTTCGGACATATCGATGCCAACCTGAAAGGCGGAAAAGTATGGGACGAAGTACCGTTCCCGCTGCTTATCATGCCGAATACGAACCAGGCCATCACGATTCAGCCCGAAGCCTTCCATCTGATGAATCCCATGGAATTTCTGGCCGATCAGTATGTCTCGTTCGAAGCTTCTTATCATCTGAAAGGATGGATTCTGAACCGCATACCGCTTATCAACCTCTTGCAACTGCGCGAGGTGGCTTCGATCAGCGGCGTCTGGGGAAGCCTGAGCGACAAGAATAATCCGGACAAGCGTTACGGACTGTTCGTCTTCCCCGAAGGCTCGCAGGCGTTCGGCAACAAGCCGTATCTCGAATTTAGCGTCGGATTGGAGAATATTTTGCGTGTCCTGCAAATCAATTACTACCGTCGACTGAGCTATTTTGATCATCCCGATATTCAGAAACACGGGATCCGCATCGCCATGCGCTTCTCGTTCTGATAGGTTGCAGTATCTTGCGGTAATATTTGCGTGTATCTCGTGCTTAAAAAAGCCCGAAGATACCGGATCAAACGCAGACGGATTGCCGAAAACTATCAACTTGTGATTGACACTCACAAGTTCAAAACACTTTATTAATGAGAGCATTTTTTAAAATAAAACGATACGCTATGAATTACAGAATCAGAAAAATTGAAGAAAACGAACAGGCCTTACTGGAGGACTTTCTTTATGAAGCGATTTTCATTCCCGAAGGGGTGACGCCGCCCGACAGGTCGATTATCGAGCATCCCGACCTGCAGCTGTATATTCGTAACTTCGGCGCGTACGACGACGATCACGCACTGCTTGCCGAAGTAGACGGAACGGTCGTGGGTGTCGTATGGGTGCGTATCATGAACGATTACGGACACGTCGACGACCGGACTCCCTCCCTCTCCATATCGCTTTATCCGGAATACAGAAACCGAGGAATCGGGACGGCGATGATGCAGGAAATGCTTCGCTACCTCAAAGAAAAAGGCTACACGCACACCTCTCTTTCCGTTCAGAAAGCAAATTATGCGGCAAGGTGGTACCAACAATTGGGCTTCACCGTCGTAAAAGAAAACAGCGAAGATTACATCATGATAAAGCAATTGTAAATACATAAAAGAACGATTAAACAATTTAAAACACATACAAACAGAGAAATGAACAGGAATTACATTTATACCGCAGTAGCTTTGGCACTTATCATCACAATAACCTTGGGTTGCCGAAACAATCGGCAACAGCACAATAGCTCAGATGAGGCGCAAGGCAGCAATTCCGTTAGTTATTCGAACCTGCTGGATAAGCAGACGCAGGAGGAAGTAAGCAAAGCCATGACCGATGCCGGCATAGCGCCCGAAAACGTCGCATCGTTTCTGCAAAACGTAAAGCAGTTCAACGATGCTATCGAAGGTCATGGACTTGTGCCAAACGGTTTTGTGGAGTTGGACAGCATATTGCCTCACTACGACGAAGCGGCCATACAGACGCATTGGGACAAAAAGTATCCTCAGTTTGCGGGCTACAATTGTCGCATCACTTCCTACGATCTGATGAGAGACTTTATCGCGGTCGATCAGCCTGCCGATGAACATCCCACAACGTTGATATTCGATGAAGAGGCCCTCGACAATTGCGGTCGCACACTCTTTTCCCCTGTCGAGAGACGGGCTTTCCGAAACCTTTTCGCTCCTGTATCCACGCCTTACGAAAAAGATATCGACAAGCATCTGAAAAACATACAAGATTATTGGCAGCGCAGAGGCATTCGCTTTATTCATAAAAACGACCCGACAAAGGCATCGCTGATTTCCGTGGTGATGCACTCGGCTATTACGCCCGAGGAGAGCTTTCTCTTTGTGGGGCATGTCGGCGTTCTGGTCCCTGTCGGCAATCAACTGCTTTTTATCGAAAAATTGGCGTTTCAAATTCCCTATCAGGCCATCCGTTTCAACAACCGCAGCGAGCTGAACGATTATCTGATGAGGATGTACGACACCGAATGGGGACAAGCCACCGCATCGCCTTTCCTGATGGAAAACGACGAGTTGCTGGAAGGCTACCGCCCGAATCCCGTTAAGGAAATGGAAAACTGAAAAAAGAAGATAAGGCTTTTAAATCGGCTAAGTTCCGCTATACTCGTCTCGTTTCAATCAGTCTAACTGGTCTCAGCGAAATGGAATCAGGTAAGACAGTTTGGCCGAGAACACCTGCGTCGAGGCTTTGGAAAAAACGTCTTGACGACGGGTGTTGTAAAAGTCTCCCAACGAATAGTAATAGCGTGCCTCGAGCAGGAAGTAACCGATCCCGGTACGAACTTCAAGTCCCGGCCCACCACACAGTCCCCATGCGAATTTCTTTTCGACCGCCATCGTATGCTGAGCGTTTGTTTTGTTCGGGGTTGCTCCCCGCAAGTTTTCTTCCGTACTTTCGCCCGTCAGCAGTCCGATTTGTGGGCCCATATTGAAAAAGAAGCGCAGCCGCTCGCTACCGAAATAAATATGTGTTAGAAACGGCAGTTCAATATAGTTCATTCGGCGGATATATCGATAATCGGGATACGTTTCGGGATTAGGATACCCTTCAGGCGCTTCGAAACGTTCGTTCCAGCCCTGCTGCTTGAAGTTGGCTTCGAGTTGCAAGCCAAGGTTTTTTTCCGTAATCCATCGCACCGTCAGTCCCCCGTTGTACCCTAATAGCAATTGTTGCTGCACCTTGGGCGCAAAAAACACCGACGAAGCATTGATGCCACCTGAAACACCGGCTACCCATTCCTTATGAAACGTTTCCTGCGCCTGTAAAGGGCAAAAAAGCACGACAGCCAGAGCCATAAAAAGTAAGTCCCGTCTTTTCGTCCTCATTCGGTTCGTACGATAGATAAGTCTTTGTTGTAATGCACAAAGTAGAGGTTCGTATTCATGAATCCGCCCCAGTTGTTGGTGCGCGTATCGAAACGAAGTCCGGTCTGTAAGCTATTATATTGCATCTGCCGGAGATGTTCTTCAAAATTAGCCCCAAGTTTACAGATGGAACTCATGAAATACATGCCGGTGTCGAACCCCAGCATCGCATAGCGAGGGTACGTCTGACTCATATTTTTCTTATACCAGTATCTGTACTTTGCGCTGAAGCTTTGTGTCTGTGACGAGAGGCTGTTCACATAAAATGGCGTATAGATATATGTGTTGAGTGCAAAGAAATCTTCGATACACTCATTTGTGTACGTCTGCCATTCCGGATAGCCGAAGAGCGTCAGTTGATATGCATGATTTTTGTCAGCCAGTGTGCGCAACGGCCCTTTGATTTTCACGAGAGCCTCGAGTGAACCTGATAAAGGCATGACGAGATTGGGTTTTGTAGTGCTCAGCATGCCGGCAATATCGTTACGGAAGGTTCGCTCGTTATAATTGATCTCACGGAACGGAATATTTTTCTGATTCATATCAGCCTTGAATGTGCGGATAAACTCCATTTTCGGTTCTTTATCGCCCGTATTGACCAGTATCACATTGTAATTCGCGAACAATGTGCAAGCGCGCATCGTCGCAAAGGAATAGAGGTACGATTGAGGGGTATTCACCTGAAAGACGTAGGCATTGCCCGAAGTAACCCTGTCGCTCTTCGACGATAAAGGGATCACGTATTTGATCTCATGCTTTCTGGCAAAATTTGCAATCATCTCGATTTGTTCGTTTGTAACGCCTCCAATCATCAGATGTACATCCGTCAGACGTTCGTTTTTGAGCACTTCTTGTGTTTTCTGTATGCCGTCGCCAATATCAAACACCGACAAGTCGATCGAACAGCCCATCTTCTTCAAACTATCTACTGCCAGCAGAAAACCTTCATAATACTCAACGATACGCGCCGAATTCTTTGTGTCGCTCGTTTGAAACGGCAGTAGCAAAGCTATCTTCGCGACATCGACACGTTGCATCTCTTTCCGGTACTTAATCAGAGCATTGATATCGAATTCATTCGCTTCATGCGCTTGTGTCGTGACCGTTTCTTCCGTTTCCATCGGCACCTTGATGATCATGCCTGCTTGCAGTCCGCTTTTCAACCCCGGGTTAAGTTTGATGAGCTCACTGCTGGTCGTGTTGAATTTCTTGCAGAGGCGATACATCGTTTCTTTCTTCTTGACTTTATATTCGATTTCTTTCGTGACCTTTTGGAGGGCTCTCGTCGGTAACGATTCGATCAGGGTAGCCGGAATACGGATGGTCTTTCCGGCAGAGAAAGTCAAAGATGTCAGCCCTGGATTAGCCTTCGTAATAGCTTCAGCCTGCACATTATATTGTTTCGATATGCCATACAGCGTTTCACCTGCACGGATGGTATGATACGTGTGCAGGTCTTCTGTTCCCGTAGCGGGATGATCAGAAGCATGTTTCTGAGGGATTTTCAATATCTCACCCACTTTGATATAGTCTCGGCTTGTCGGATTGAGACGATAGATTTCTTCTTTATCAATATTATACATTGCCGAGATGGCATATACCGTCTGTCCGCGTTCGACCGTATGGTGAAATATATTTTCGTCTTCTCCGTTATTTGTAAGAGGTTGTGACCGATTTTCCTGTGCGAAAACAAACGTTATCGACAAGCTGAATAAAAAGGTGAGCAGGTGAATGGTATATCTATTCATTGTTCTTCAATTATTTTTTTTAGGCAAAGATAGCATATATTTTTTCATCCGAACAACCGATAATAGAAAAAACTCGTGAAGGAAAGTGGATGGAGTCTCCTTGTCGTTGTGGGATAAAGTTGTACTTTTGTAAACTGATTCGGAATGAGTATGCGAAAAAGAATGTTTAGGATAATCGTGGGCAGTATGCTCATATTAATGCTTTCAGAAGCTAAACTGTGGGCACAGTATCAGGTCAATGGTGGTGTCAAAAAGCCGTTGAAAGTAGTGGAAAATACGGCATATAAATTGCAAGTCTATTTAGTCTACGGCATGGAAGGAGTAACGATCAGTTATACTTCCGCCTCGGCTTCGCACCGTTGGTATCGCTATAAAACAAAGGCAGCCGTTGAAGATGAGTGGGAAGCTGTCCCTGCTACACAGAACGGAACAACTTCGACGGTGACCAATCTGACCGAAGGATACGGCTACTTCGTCAATGACGGAGGGATGAAACATTATATCTGGCTGATTGATTACAGCAAATATCCGCTTAACATCAGCCATCTGAAGGTGGACGAATCGTCCGACCGCTGTTCAGGTCTGCGCCTTGCCGGTACGGTGGACATGCCGTCGTTAACATACTTTCTGCCGGACGGAAAAGAAGCCGAGGTCAAGCGCGAGTTTGAAGTAAGTTATCTGACGCAAAGATGGAGTGAATCCGGAAAACAATTTATTGAAGAGTTGGCGATGGATACGCTCAGAGGAAATCCGTTCGGTACGCAAATCCGTCCACCTCTACGCGATACGAAAATTGAATTGACGGGAGATTTGTTTGCACGTCACTTCGGAGTAGAGCAATCGGCTGCGATCGATTTATTTAAAACGATAGCCATCGAAGTACATGCCGACACGCTTGTTTCGTCGGAAAGTAAAACGAATCTATCACGAAAAGACGGCGAATTGCTGGCTCCGGCCGATGTCCATTTCAAAGCTTATGCCAATACCCCCGTCGCTTCGCTGTTCGTCTGGCAGATTGTAAAGAAAGAACCGACGGGCGACAGACCGATCGTCCGCTTTACGGAGGCAGAGATGGATTACACGTTCGATACGGCAGGCGAATATAAGGTAACGCTCGAAGTAAGCGATCGATCAGGAAAATGTACGCACAATGAAACATCATACAACATCCACATTACAGAGACTATCGTTAAGGTGCCGAATGTTTTTACTCCGGGCGATTCGCCGGGGGTGAATGATATTTTTAAGGTGGTTCATAAATCGGTGGTACGCTTCCGGGCTTGGGTATTCAATCGCTGGGGGAATGAGTTATATCATTGGACAGACCCGAATGGAGGATGGGATGGCAAGTATCGTGGAAAATATGTGCCTGCGGGAGCTTATTATTATGTGATCGAATATACGGGAACCGACGGAAAAATACATAAACTGAGTGGAGATATTAATGTAGTAAGATCTAGTAGAATAAACAGTCAAACGCCCTAATGAAAAAAAATATAAAAACAATAGCCATAGCACTTTTGCTGGCCGGAGGAATCGGCCTGACGGCATGTCTGTCGGTCGGTTCGCAAGATTCGGAACAGGTTATGCAGGAACGACCGGCCGTTTCATCAGTCACCATGACGCCTGCTGTCCCTACGCATGTTACATTTTGCGGAGAGAAAGTCGATCTGACCCGATATAATATGTATGAAAGCATGGACAGGGAATTGAGCAGTTTCACATACTTTCATTCAACAACCATGCTGATGATCAAACGGGCGAACCGCTATTTCCCTGTGATTGAACCGATCCTGAAAGCGAACGGCATTCCGGACGATTTCAAGTATCTGGCTGTTATCGAGAGTCATCTCGATCCGCGAATCGTTTCTCCGGCACGGGCTGCGGGCATGTGGCAATTTATGGAGGCAACCGCCAAGCAATACCAATTGACCGTTACCCCGACAGTAGACGAACGGTACCATGTGGAGCGTGCTACGGAAGCCGCCTGCCGTTATCTCAGCGAGGCCTATGCCAAGTATGGCGACTGGATTTCGGTGGCCGCGTCATACAATGCCGGGATGGGGCGCATCTCGAGCGAATATACCCGTCAGAACGAAGCGTCGGCACTGAATTTGTGGTTGGTCGAAGAAACATCACGTTATGTCTATCGGATCTTCGCCATCAAACAGATTTTTGAGAATCCGTATAAATATGGCTTTGTGCTGCATGCGAAAGATTTATACCGTCCGATTTCATGCGAAAAGGTGATCGTTTCAAACGATATTCCCGATCTGGTAGCATTTGCCAAATCGCATAACATCACGTATGCCGACCTGAAACGTTTTAATCCGTGGTTGAGAGATACGAAACTCGTCGTCAATGGGAAAAGTTTTGCGATCTTGATTCCGAACAAAAAAGACATGTATTATAACGAACCGAACCAAACGGTGCACGATAAACGTTGGGTGGTACGGTAAATACCGGCTACGGAATGTTTCAGTAAATAATTATGGCGAAAAAGAAAGAATATAGTCAAAGCGAGCAGATCGAAAGGGGAAGTATCGGCGTCTGGGGAGCACGTGTTCACAACCTGAAAAATATTGATGTCGTACTGCCCCGTAACAGTTTATCCGTGATCACTGGGATGAGTGGAAGCGGTAAATCATCGTTGGCATTTGATACGATCTTTGCCGAAGGTCAACGGCGTTATATCGATACGTTTTCGGCCTATGCCCGAAACTTTTTAGGGGCCATCGAACGACCCGATGTAGATAAGATTACCGGATTGAGCCCGGTCATCTCGATCGAACAGAAAACGACGAACCGAAACCCGCGTTCGACGGTTGGGACGACCACCGAGGTATATGACTTCTTGCGTCTGCTCTATGCACGTGCCGGCGATGCCTATTCCTATCTGAGCGGAGAGAAGATGGTCAAATATACCGAAGAACAGATTCTGGAACTGATTCTGCAGGAATACAAAGGCAAAAAAACGTATATGCTGGCGCCGCTGGTGCGTAACCGGAAAGGACACTACAAGGAGCTTTTCGAACAGATACGCAAAAAAGGCTATTTGAACGTCCGTGTTGACGGCAAGTTACAGGAGATACATCACGGTATGAAACTGGATCGTTATAAGATGCACAGTATCGAGGTGGTGATCGACAAGATGATTGTCTCCGCAACCGACGGACAACGCCTGAAAGAAAGTCTTCGTACGGCAATGAAACAAGGCGACGGATTGATCCTCCTGCTGGATGCCGACAGTGGCGAGACACGCTATTATAGCCGGCGATTGATGTGCCCCGTGACAGGACTATCCTACAGTGAACCGGCGCCGCATAACTTCTCGTTCAACTCTCCGCATGGTGCGTGCCCACGCTGCAAAGGAATCGGAGAAGTGAATATCCTGGACATGGATAAAATTGTCCCCGATCCTTCCATGAGTATTTATAACGGAGGCATCGTAGCATTAGGAAAATATAAAAAATCACTTATTTTCTGGCAGATCGAAGCACTTTGCGAAAAACATGGTGTCACGATCAAAACACCCATTAAAGAGATTCCCGAAGAAGCGATGGATGAGATTATGAATGGTACCGAAGAGAGGATTCATATTCGGAACGAATCTTTGGGAAACTCCGGCTATCTTTATGCTTACGAAGGGGTTGCCAAATACATCCTGATGCAGCAGGACGATGATGCTCCGGCTTCGGCGCAGAAATGGGCGGAGCAGTTTATCAGCATGACGGAATGTCCCGAATGTCATGGGCAACGCCTGAATAAAGAAGCCCTGCATTATCGTATCGATGGCAAGAATATCGCCGAGCTGGCTCAGATGGATATCGCCGAGTTAACCCGGTGGGTAAACAGAATAGAGAAGAAAATGTCGCCCGCGCAACAGAAAATTGCGGTGGAGATATTGAAAGAGATTCGTTCCCGGCTTGAATTTATTTTGGAAGTTGGCCTTGATTACTTGTCTCTGAACCGACCTTCGGCCACGCTCTCAGGGGGAGAGAGTCAGCGTATCCGACTGGCTACGCAAATCGGCAGCCGATTGGTCAATGTGCTGTATATCCTCGACGAGCCGAGCATCGGATTACATCAGCGAGATAACAAACGGCTCATTGACTCACTCAAGGAATTGCGTGACATGGGTAACTCGGTAATTGTCGTGGAACATGACAAAGACATGATGCTGAATGCCGACTACGTGGTCGATATGGGACCTAAGGCCGGTCGTCTGGGCGGCGAAGTCGTCTTTGCCGGCACTCCGCAAGAAATGATCGCAACCGACACGCTGACGTCTTCATACTTGAACGGAAAAAGATCGATCGATATACCGGCCGTTCGCCGTAAAGGGAACGGCCGTTGGCTTGTGTTAAAAGGAGCCACGGGGAATAACCTGAAAAAGGTCGATGTCTCGTTTCCGCTAGGTACGCTGATTTGCGTCACCGGCGTTTCGGGAAGTGGAAAATCAACCCTTATCAATGCCACCCTTCAACCGATTTTGAGTAGACATTTCTACCGTTCGCTCCGTTCGCCTCTCAGCTATCAGTCAGTCGAAGGATTGGAACATATCGATAAGGTGGTGGATGTAGATCAGTCGCCGATAGGACGTTCGCCACGGAGCAATCCGGCTACGTATACCGGCGTATTTTCAGATATCCGAAACCTGTTTGTCGAACTGCCGGAGGCGAAAATACGTGGGTATAAACCCGGACGCTTCTCGTTCAATGTGTCGGGAGGGCGTTGTGAAACCTGTAAGGGAAACGGATATAAAACGATTGAAATGAACTTCTTGCCCGACGTATTAGCACCTTGCGAAGACTGCCACGGCAAACGTTATAATCGTGAGACATTGGAAGTACGCTATCGCGGAAAATCGATTGCAGACGTGCTGGATATGACCATCAACATGGCTGTCGAGTTTTTTGAAAATATACCTTCTATTCTTAATAAAATCAAGGTGCTGCAAGATGTAGGACTGGGGTATATCAAACTGGGACAACCTTCGACAACATTATCGGGGGGAGAAAGTCAACGGGTGAAACTTGCAGCCGAACTGTCGAAGCGCGATACGGGACGTACACTCTATATCTTGGACGAACCGACTACAGGATTGCATTTCGAAGATATCCGCGTGCTGCTGGACGTGCTGAACAAACTCGTCGACAAAGGAAACACGATTATCGTGATCGAGCATAATCTGGACATCATCAAATGTGCCGACTACTTAATCGACATGGGGCCTGACGGAGGGAAGCAGGGCGGACAGGTACTGTTTACCGGAACACCGGAAGCGTTGGTAAAAGCGCGGACAAAGAGTTTTACAGCACCGTTTTTAAAAGAAGAACTATCTGACAATAAAAATATGAAATAAAAAAATGAAGAATCCGATACAGATGATTAAGCAATGCAACGAGAAGGACGAGCCCTACTTTCTGTTGCGCGGTCAGGATATTTGTGCACTTCCTGCCATCGAAACTTATTACGAAAATGTTAAAAACAAGGTGAATGATTCGCGTTTTATCGAAGAGATCGAAGAAATCATGAAAGACTTCCGCGCCTATTCGGAAGAACAGCAGATGCACATTCCGGACTGACCTGCCGACAAGAAAAAACGACGAGAAGGATAACCGTAACCGATGTCCGATCTTTACAAAACCATTCGTGCCGCAAGCGAAGGCTATTATACGGAGAAACGCAGCCGTTTTCTTTCGTTCGCCATCCCTGTGCGTACCCCCGAAGAGGTCAAAGCTCAAGTTGAGGCCTGCCGAAAGAAATATTATGATGCGCGTCACGTCTGTTGGGCCTATATGCTCGGAGCGGACCGTACCACCTTTCGAGCCAACGATGACGGAGAACCTTCGTCGACAGCCGGCAAACCGATACTCGGACAGATCAATTCGAACGAATTGACGGATATCCTCGTGATTGTCGTGCGTTATTTCGGGGGCATCAAACTTGGCACGAGCGGCCTGATAGTTGCTTATCGTTCGGCAGCGGCCGAAGCGATTGCTGCTGCCGAAGTAGAAGAACGTACAGTAGATGTGGAATGTACTGTGGTTTTCGAATACCCTTCCTTGAATGACATCATGCGTGTGGTGAAAGAGATGCAACCTGCTATCGTTTCACAGACATTCGAAGCGAATTGCGAGATCACACTCCGTGTCCGCCAAAGTCAGGAAGAGATGTTAAAGAACCGTTTGTTAATGATCGAAGGTGCTTATCTAAAAGACAGCTAACTCGAAATACCCAATCGGGAAACCCTCATCCGCCACTCCTCCACTCGGCTTGTAAAAGTATGCTGTAATCATTTGGTGACTTAACCGATAATCACCAAGTAGCCATATAACCCAAAATCAATCAGTCGATATTTTTGAAGATATACCCCCTGATAGTTATCACCTCATTCAGATAAAAGTCCCAACTGGTCAATTCTACGATAGTGCGATTAAAAGTTTTTCGGGGACAAGGTGCCGAAAGCAACATGCTTGGTTTCAATTCTACGATAGTGCGATTAAAAGTAAGCTCTTGCATACGTAGATGGCTGAAAAGGAATCAGTTTCAATTCTACGATAGTGCGATTAAAAGATTCGCAAGGGCAACCCCCTTGCCCGTTTCGCCAGAAGGTTTCAATTCTACGATAGTGCGATTAAAAGCAATCCTGAACTGGCTCCGTGCCTTCGATCCGGTTAGTTTCAATTCTACGATAGTGCGATTAAAAGTATTTAACAAATGTTCGGCGCGTGCCAGTAGTACCGTTTCAATTCTACGATAGTGCGATTAAAAGAAGGTATGGAGCAAGACATCGCAATATCACCTCAAAGTTTCAATTCTACGATAGTGCGATTAAAAGAATGTACTTCACCTTGCGCGAGCGAACTGCCGTCGAGTTTCAATTCTACGATAGTGCGATTAAAAGATCTCTGCGCAGGTAGAAAAATCTGGCGCGAACGGGTTTCAATTCTACGATAGTGCGATTAAAAGCATTTCTTTCAGCAGATTTAGCGTTTCCGGAGCAGGTTTCAATTCTACGATAGTGCGATTAAAAGTCGTACGCCCTGTAAGCGGCAATACTATCGTAAACAGTTTCAATTCTACGATAGTGCGATTAAAAGAAGTTGAAAGACGCCATCGCCTGGTCGGCCTGCTTCTGTTTCAATTCTACGATAGTGCGATTAAAAGCACCGTCGAGCCGCTCGATTTGCGCGTGAACGATAGTTTCAATTCTACGATAGTGCGATTAAAAGCAGAAGATGCTGGGAATCATACTCCCACTGATGCGTTTCAATTCTACGATAGTGCGATTAAAAGAAGCCGTAAGCAGCTGCATAACAAGCTGAATGATACCGGTTTCAATTCTACGATAGTGCGATTAAAAGTATTCATGCCTCGAATGCAAACGTGATCTTAACGCGTTTCAATTCTACGATAGTGCGATTAAAAGTATTCTCTAAATCGCTTTAAATCAATCATCTTAATGTGTTTCAATTCTACGATAGTGCGATTAAAAGAGAAAGGCAAGGAACTTAGACGTTTCTGCGGAAAGTGTTTCAATTCTACGATAGTGCGATTAAAAGGGATGCGACCGCAAGCGACGTCTTCGACCGTTGCGTTTCAATTCTACGATAGTGCGATTAAAAGGAAAAAGGAATGAAGCAATTCACGCTTCACGGACTGTTTCAATTCTACGATAGTGCGATTAAAAGTCAATGTACAGCTTATTCCGCGTATGATCGCGCAGTTTCAATTCTACGATAGTGCGATTAAAAGTTCGCCATAATTACAGCGTTTAACTTCGCCGTGATAGGTTTCAATTCTACGATAGTGCGATTAAAAGTCTGCCGTTTCCGCCCCCTGCGTCGAATTAAAAGTGTTTCAATTCTACGATAGTGCGATTAAAAGCATTCAATTTAATCCGATGTTTTGGGTTCTGCCTCGTTTCAATTCTACGATAGTGCGATTAAAAGGCATTTAACGACTAACGCAAGACAGATTAAGGAGAGTTTCAATTCTACGATAGTGCGATTAAAAGAAAATGCTTTTTAACTACCAATGCTCATCCCACGCTGTTTCAATTCTACGATAGTGCGATTAAAAGAAGTTTCAAAAAACGAACTCGCGAAATTAGTTCGCAGTTTCAATTCTACGATAGTGCGATTAAAAGTCGTTAGAAACGACAAAAAATATAACTGATTTTCAATAATTCAGCTTTTAAATATATGCATAAATCTACAAGTAAAATTGTCGAAGTGCAAAAGTAAGAAAAAACCCGCACTTCGACAACTGATTTTATATTCTGATTTATTGCTGTCCGGTAAAACTCAAAAAGACAAAATCATCTTACTCGAAGCCC
>NZ_JBQNAZ010000044.1:0-21360 GCF_052170195.1 Tannerella sp.
CGACTTTTAGTCGAAATCGAACCTATGGATTTTCAATCCATAGTGGTTCAGTTTTTTCGGAGAAGCGTTACTTTTGTCTCTCGTACGATAATTAAGATCAGATTGCTATGAAACGTTACGGAAGTATCATCGGCGTAAGGCCGGAAAAACTGGAAGAATACAAAAAATTACATGCGGCAGTGTGGCCGGAGGTTTTACAAACTATTTGTGAATGAAATATCCGCAACTATTCAATTTATTACAAAGACGGGCTGCTGTTCAGTTACTACGAATATGTGGGAACGAATTACGAGGCCGATATGAAGAAAATGGCAGCCGATCCGGTCACCCAAAAATGGTGGACATTCTGCGAACCCTGCCAACAACCGCTCGACACACGCGCCGACGGCGAATGGTGGGCCGTAATGGAAGAAGTATTTCATACGGATTAACTTTTCTTGACTGTTTTGCGGGTTTTTATTTTCTTTATGTGATATTTACATAAAACATGGATTTATGCTACCTTTGTATGGCTAAATAAAGCAGAATAAATAAAAAAACACAGATATGAAAAATCGTTTTCTAGAACTTATCGAAGGCAGTCTCAAGGTTCATTGGGAATTGCCCGCATTGACCGATTATCAGGGCGAAACATTTTACTACAAAGACATTGCCGCCGAGATTTATCAACTGCATATTTTGCTGGAACAAGCCGGCATCCGTAAGGGCGACAGGGTAGCGCTCATCGGACGTAATTCGTCGCGGTGGGTGATTAGTTTTTTCGGTATTCTTTCATACGGTGCGGTGGCGACCCCTGTTTTGCACGACTTCAAGCCCGAAAACGTTCATCATATTGTCAATCACTCGGAGGCCAAGGTTTTGCTTGCCGCCAAACAAAACTGGGAAGTACTTAACGAGCATGCCATCGCGGATGTCGAGTTGATTTTGTCGCTCGAAGACTGGTCGGTGATTCGTAGCAAACGTCCGGAAGTGATGAAGGTGCGCGAACAGATGAAGGCTATTTTCAGCAAGCAGCATCCTTCGTTTTCGGCCGATGAGATACGTTTTCATGTGGAAGAACCGGAAGAATTGGCGGTACTTAATTATACATCGGGTACGACAGGTTTCTCCAAGGGCGTCATGCTGCCTTACCGCAGTTTGTGGAGTAACACGAAGTACGCGGCAGACAATTTGCCTTTCGTGCGCTCGGGCGACCATTTCGTGTGCATGCTTCCCATGGCGCACATGTACGGACTGGCTTTTGAAATCCTGAACGGCATCAATAAAGGCTGCCATATTCATTTCCTGCCGCGCATTCCCAGCCCGAAAATCATTATCGACAGTTTCTCGGCGGTTAAGCCGCGATTAATTATCACCGTGCCGCTGATTATCGAAAAGATTGTGCGAAATAAAATCTTTCCGGTTCTGGAACAGCCTAAAATGAAATTTCTTTATAAGTTGCCGATCGTGAAACAGATGATCCGTCGGAAAATTTTAGCTCAACTGAATGCCACTTTCGGAGGTGAATTTACCGAGGTGGTGATCGGAGGAGCGGCGATCAATAAGGAAGTAGAAGCTTTTCTTCGTCTCATCGGGTTCCGGTACACGGTCGGATACGGTATGACGGAGTGTGGCCCGCTGATTTCGTACGAGCAATGGGATACGTATAAGGAAGGTTCCGTCGGGCGGATTGTTGACCGGATGGAAGTGAAAATCGATTCGCCTGATCCTGAAAATGTCGCGGGCGAGATCATGGTGCGCGGAACAAACGTCATGCTTGGCTATTATAAAAACCCGGCTGCCACGTCCGAAGTAATGGCTGCCGACGGATGGATGCTTACGGGCGACCTCGGCATGATGGACAAAGACGGTTTTCTCTTTATCCGCGGACGAAGCAAGACGATGATTCTCAGTTCGAACGGGCAGAATATTTACCCTGAAGAGATTGAAAGTGTTTTAAATAACCTGCCTTATGTAGGTGAGTCGCTTATTGTGAGTTATGGCGACAAATTAGCCGCGTTGATTTATCCGGACAATGAGCTGGTGGCGAAAAACGGGCTGACGGACGAAGAACTCAACGCGGTGATGAAGGAGAATCTGACAACGCTCAACGAGCATATTCCGAAATACTGCAAAATAGAGGAGTTCCGGCTGCGTACCGAAGCTTTTGAGAAGACGCCCAAGCAGAGCATCAAGCGTTACCTCTATCAGGAGAAGACATAATTTTATGTTGTCAAAAAAAACGGCCCAACCTGATACATTGAAAGATCAGAGGGGCCGTTTATTACATAGTGCAAGTTTTTATTCTACATAGCGGACTTTGGAAGCGTCGCGCGGTTTGGCTTCGGGCGATTCGTCGGGATAACCGATCGCAATAGCGTAAAAAAGTTCGTAACCCTCAGAAAAGTCGAGACGCTTCATATAGTCGGCGGCAACATCGCTTTTCATGAAACGTATCGGGCTACCGAGACAGCAGGTACCTAAACCCATGGCATAAGCCGCCAACATGATGTTTTCGCTTAATAAACCGCAGTCGAATTTTCCTTCGCCGTCTTTTCCGGCTACAAAGATAACGGCGGGAGCATTGCGGAACATATTTTTAAACTCAGGATCCTGCACCATTTTCAACATGCGCTCATCGTCCTTGGCGGATTCGACAAAGACTTTCGTAATACCGTCGATAAATTCGGTATTATCTACTACACGTACTTCCCACGGTTGTCCATTCATGGCGCTGGGAGCGTTGATGCCGCAGCGCAGGATGATGTCCATCTTTTCGCGCGGTACGGGAACCGTTTTATACTTGCGGATGCTTCGACGCTCCATGATGGTACGGAGCACCGGATTGTCTGTATCCTTATCGACCGTGAGAGAGTCTGTCGCGGTCGTCGCTTGATCCGTTGTGCCTGTGCCGTTACTGTTTTGGCATCCTGTAAAGAAGAGGGTTGCCGCGAAAAGGCAGCTTGCGTAATGTTTGAACGTCTTCATGTCAATATATATTTGGTGATAAAATATAAGATTAATAATCTTCATCGTCGGGAGCATTCTCCTGACGGATTTTGTTGCCGTCCATATCGAAATAAACGTAGATCCCATAGCGTCCGCCTCCGTTCGGGCGATAGGCGTATGTGGACATCTTGATTAAGGGACGTCCATCTTCTTCGACGGTATCGACATATCCGCTGTAAACATCGAGAAAAACGATCTTTCCTGTTGGCAGATCATAAATATAAGAATAAATATTTCGGGCATCGGGACATCCGCTGATTAAGATTTTCGAATCCGATAAGAGTATTATTTCTTCGATGGCTTCGATTCCTTCCTCTACATATTTATCTCCCTTTTTGATTTTTAATTTAGTTCCCTGTTTTCCAAAAGGCGAAGTTTGAAACAGAGGGGTCAGAGAACCATCGGGCGTATGCTTCACGTATAAAGTATATTGACCGATAAAATCGTCATCGCCGGGAGGTGCGTCCAAACGGAGATAAAACGCTTTTCCGTGTCCTTCGGCCAGAAGTGTCATATCTTCTCCGGCAGGCGTTTGATCCTGAACAAACGGTTCGGACATCATTTTGTCTTCTTCATCGAATGGAGTGGAGGAGGGCATCTGCTGAAAAGAAGATAACAGCAGAAAGACTATGACTGCCGATAAGGTAAAACCTGCGTTCCGAAAGATTGGGCTTGTTTTTCTTACAGATGCATTTTTCGCATGTTCGGCATTTTTCTTTTCCCAATTAAAAACGGAATAGATAGACTGAACGGATTTACTGAATTGTTTCATGATGATTACTTACTTTGGGTATTATGGGGGCAAAGATAACAAAAATTATAAATCACATCATTTAACAGACAGAATAAATAAACGAAAGGATTTCATGGTACGTATTACATCAAAAATCCGACTCGTTAGCAAGATTCCAGAGATTGAGAAAGGCCGCTTTCGTAATATCAACGGTTTTTTCCCAATTGATTTTTTCCGTATGGTCAGACGGTTGATGATAATCGGGATGTCCGTCGGTATGGTACCAAATCACAGGAATATCATGTTCGGCAAAGGATGAATTATCGCTTCCTCCGAGTGGCTTATCCCATGCGCGATAGTCGGGTTTGAGTTTTAACCCGTAAGTCGCGATGTCGTTTTTCAGCCAGTCGCCGAAAACAGGGTGAGCGGCGGTATAGAAATATACGACATGTTCCGGCTCAGCTTCGTTCGTGTTGCGCCCGATCATGTCGAAATTCAAATAACCTTTCACCTTGCCCAGATCGGCAAAGGTCTGCGTAAAATAGGCTGAGCCGAGCAATCCTTTTTCCTCGCCGTCCCATAGCGCGAAAATGACGGTTCGTTCCGGTTGCACACCGGTAGCTAAAAAAGCACGCGCTATCTGTAAAAGCGCGGCAACGCCCGACGCGTTATCATCTGCACCGTTATAAATCTGATCGCCGTCCAAATGCGGATCGTAACCCAGATGATCGTAATGTGCGCCGATGATTACGATTTCGTCGCGACGCTTACCCTCAATCCGGGCAAGCACATTGCGCATGGCAAGTTTCTGATGTACCCCTTTGCGAAGCATCGCGACGGAGTCGGGATGCACCTGAAAAGGTTTTTTCTGCTGACGCTCGGCGCGATAAACCTCGAAGGGCTGGTAATATGAGTCGAACAGAGGTTTTAGTCCCAATGTTTGAAGATAAGAGGCCAGATACACGCCGGCTACACGGCCTTCCTGACTTCCGGCTTCGCGCCCGCGCAGCGCATCATCTGCCAGAAAACCGATATGTGCCTCGGCAGTTGCACGGTTGATTGTCTGTAAACCTTTTTGTTGAGGTGTGTCTTGTGCGCGGGTGATGTAGCAAAGACATAAAGCGCTTCCTGTGATGATGAATTTCAGAAACTGTGTCATAAAAAATTAATGTTTTAGTGTTTTATACGAAAGAATATGAATGGTAACGCCGACAGCGATGGCTGTCAGGACAATCCGCAACCAAACGGGAATACCCATCAGCAGAACACAGTGGCCAATCGTAAGCCACATAATCGTAATGGAGAGAATCTTTGCGCGTAGCGGAATGGCACGCTTTTCGCGAATGTTACGAATATAACTTCCGAAATATTTATGATGAAGCAACCAACTGTAAAGGCGGGGTGATCCTCTGAAATAGGTTGCTGCCGAAAGTAGGAGAAAAGGTGTAGTCGGTAACAACGGAACAAATATCCCGATAATCCCCAATGCCAGACTGATACTTCCTAATACGATCCAGAAAATTCTCATTGCTTGCATACTTGCCGACTCTGACAGCACCGCAAAGATAATGCTTTTTTTATGAGTTGACAGAAAAAAACATACGACTTACAAGATAATCATTACTTTTGTACTACAAACAAATGGAATATACATGATACGGTTTGAATGTGATTATGCCGAAGGAGCGCACCCTAAAATTCTGGAGCGCCTCGTGCAAACAAACTTTGAACAGACAAAAGGATATGGCGACGACAGACATTGCGAGCATGCACGGCAAATCATTCGTCGTCTCTGCGGTGATCATCAGGCGGAGATTCATTTTCTTGTGGGAGGAACACAGACCAATACAACCGTTATAGCTTCTGTCTTGCGTCCGCATCAGGGGGTTATCTCGGCCGATTCGGGGCATATTAACGTGCATGAGACAGGGGCTGTCGAAGCTACCGGACATAAAGTGCTTGCTTTACCGGCTTTCGACGGTAAACTGTCAGCCGCACAAGTGGAAGAAGCCGTTCTCGCTCATCGGAATGATGCCAACCGCGAACATACGGTACAGCCCGGAATGGTGTATATCTCACAACCCACCGAATGTGGTACGTTATATTATAAGGAAGAAATACAGCGTCTGAGCGAGGTTTGCCGTCGTTACGGAATACCTTTTTTTATCGACGGAGCACGTCTTGGATATGGCCTCGAAGCCGAAACAAACGATCTCACGCTAACAGATATGGCCCGATTGTGCGATGTATTTTATATCGGTGGAACGAAAGTAGGCGCACTCTTCGGTGAAGCGGTAGTCATTCTTGCCGATACACTTAAGCAAGACTTCCGTTATCTGATGAAGCGACAGGGCGCTATGCTTGCCAAAGGAAGATTACTGGGCATTCAGTTTGAAACCTTATTCGAAGATGGACTGTATTTCGATATCTCGCGTCATGCCGTTCGCATGGCCATGAAAATACGCGACGCTTTCGAGGCGAAAGGAATTTCGTTCCTGTATTCTTCGCCCACCAATCAGCAGTTTCCTGTTTTGAACGATATACAAATCGCCTCGTTGTCGGAGAAATACGCGTTTGAATATTGGACAAAAGTCGATATTCACCATACCGCTGTACGTTTCTGCACAAGCTGGGCAACACGCGAAGAAGATGTGAAAGCATTGATAGAGGATCTGAAGCATCTCCATACCTCTGTCGGTTGTGACAGGAGCAATCGGTAAACCGGACAACAAAATTATAGACAGCATTACTATCATTGATCATCAATGCATCTGACTGAAGAACAGATTATCAAACTCGCACCTGATGCGGCTTCCGAAAAAGCGGGGAAAGGGCTTGCCTCACCGGCTAAATGGGTTCTTCGCGAGTATAGCGAACGGGCGTTGTGGGGACATTGCCAGGGTAGTGGTAAAAACCCGTACCAGACACAGATAGATTTACAAAACATTGCGTTCAAATGCTCGTGTCCGAGTCGTAAATTCCCCTGCAAACATGGCCTGGGACTGTTGCTGCTCCATGCATCACATCCCGAACTGTTTCATCGAACGGATGAGCCTGAATGGGTAAAGACATGGCTTGAGAAACGAAGCGAAAACGCCGAGAAAAAAGAGAAACGTGCACAGGAAAAAGCAAATAAACCTGTAGACGAAAAAGCCCGGCAGCGCAGGGTAAACGAACGCCTCCGCAAAGTGAACGACGGTGTCGAAGAGTTGCAGATACGTTTGAAAGACATCCTTCGTAACGGTTTACTCAACATGCCCGAAAAGATTTATACGCTTGCCCCCGAAATGAGGCGACGTCTGATCGACGCACAAGCCCCCGGACTGGCTGCCATGGTCTCCGAACTGATGAGGATCGACTTTGAAACTGAAGTCTGGAAGTATGATCTCACCGATGCGTTGAGTCGCATTTATTTGCTGGCGGAAAGTTATAAAAATATTGATACACTGACTCCCGAATGGCAGGAAGAAATAAAAAGCCTGATCGGTTTTACGCAGGCAAAGGAAGAGATACTGTCCGGATCTCCCGTAACCGATACGTGGATGGTGTTGTACGTTCGCGAGGAGAAGCAAGATAAGATCACGGTGCAGTATCATTGGCTGTATGGCAAATTTTCAGGGTATTATGCGCTTTATCTTCAATTCCTTGCGCCCGGTGTCGTCCCTGAAGTTACGTTGCTTCCGGGAAGCTTTATTTCGGCAGATATGTATTTTTATCCGGGTGTTTCGTCGCAGCGGGTATTATTTAAACAACATACGGTGTCACAAGATATTTTTGCTCCGCGAGCGTGTGTTTCCGTCGCGGAAGTTATGGCAATGTTTCGTGAAACCGTTACACGTAATCCGTTCGTGACGAAGATGCCTGTTATCATAGCTCATTTGCGCCTTACCCAACAGGGGAATGAACTTCACGCAATGGATGCGGACAAGCACACGGTTCCGCTATATCTTACCGAAAAAGCCCGTGCGCAACTCCTTCTCATTACGGGAGGTAAACCCTTTTCCGCTTTCCTCTTTGCCGACGCAAAACGCTGGAACATTAAAACTATATGGGTAGAACAGCATTATCATATACTTGACAATGAAGATGACGAATGATTTGATCCATTTCGGACTGCTGGGTACGACAGGAAAGGAGCTGTTGCCTTCCGATATACCGCCTTTTTTGCACGTTACGCTCGAAAAAATCAAGGCTTCGCAAAATGATACGGAAGATGGTTTTTACAAAATAGCAGCGGCACTTTTTACCTGCTGTCGGAGTGGTGCGGAGCCGGTTTCAAGGCCGGAAGTCCAAGCGTTGCCTGAAGCATTGCCTGAAGAGAAGGCTTATTTATCGGTCGCGAAGGCGCGTCTACTCAGTGATCTGCTGCAAAACAACAACATCAGCCTGTTGCTCTACGGATACGACTGTACGATCCGTCAAAACCAACTTCTTCCGCCCGGCTGCTTGCCGGATATGCTGTCGCATGCTTTCGAAAAAGGGAACCCCAACGCTTACGAAGAAAAAAAGAGGCTTTCGCAATTGATCGGAAACCGTGGAAATTGGTATTTGCAGCGGCAAGGGTTGCAATGTCTGGAAGAGGAAAAGGAATTACCATGGGACACGTCGACCCATGCCCAACGAAGAGCATTGCTCCGCGATATCCGTTTGCGTGATCCGCAGAAAGCGCTCGAAATGTTGTGCGGCGAGTGGAAGAACGAATCGGCTCAACATCGTGCCGAGCTACTCGAATGCTTCGAAGTTCGTCTCTCCGTTGCCGACGAGGTCTTTATCACCGAAGCATATAAGGCCGATCGCAGTGAAACGGTCAGAAATACAGCCTTATCGCTTTTGCAGAGGTTGCCGGAATCGCAGGTGGTTCGTTTCTATTGGGACACATTGAAAGAACATCTTCGCTATCGTCGTTTTTTCGGATGGTCTGTCACTGCAATCGAGTATTCCGAAGAATTGAAAAAGTACGGCATCGCCGAGATCAGCCATAATAAAGGTGAGTCGGACAGTGATTATATTTTGAGGCAGCTATGCGAAAGTGTGCCACTCGCTTTCTGGTGCGAACTGTTCGATTGTGACCGCGCGAAAGCCGCCGAACGATTACGGGAAAATCCGCCGTTTGCGAAATATTTCACAGTCTCGCGTCCGGTGCTGAGGTTCAACGACAGGGAGTGGGCGTTCATATTGTCGCAAAAAACATCGCAGATCAATTATGCCTACATCCCTTTGCTGACACCTGCACAACGCGAGCAACTAAATTTCAACAATACCTCGGTCGAGGGAATACACCCTGACCGGTCATGGTTCGGAGGGGCCGGTGAACCATGGGGAGTCAATTTCTCGACGCATGTCCTGAAAATGATCTTGGGGGCCCGCTTCTTTTATCAGGACAAGGAAACTTCGGAGTTACTGGCGTTCCATATACCTCCCGAAATGAAACGTCATCTCCTTGCGTTGGAACAGAAATATGCTGACGATGCTCACGGACGTGCCGAATACTGCCGGAGAATCAGACAATATATGGAAATAAAAAATGAATTGGAAAAATGAATACATTATTAAGACAACATGCAGAACAACAATTCGCTGAAGAATTGGCTGCACTGAAGAAAAATGAGACACAGAAAATACCGGAGAACTGGGCAATGTCTCCTCAGTCGGTCGTTACTTACTTGATGGGTGGCAAACTTAGCGATGGGTTTGAGGTGTCGCCCAAGTATATCGGGCAACGGCGTCTGATGGAGATTGCTGTGGCTACTCTCGTGACCGATCGCGCCTTATTGCTTTACGGATTGCCCGGAACGGCTAAAAGTTGGGTCAGCGAGCATCTGGCTGCCGCCATCTCCGGCGATTCGACCATGATTGTGCAAGGAACGGCAGGAACAGGAGAGGAGTCGATCCGCTATGGCTGGAATTATGCCAAGCTGCTGGCCGAAGGGCCGACCGAGGCGGCCATGGTACAGACACCTGTGATGCGTGCCATGCGCGAAGGTAAAATTGCACGTGTCGAGGAGTTGACGCGTATCGGTTCCGATGTGCAGGATACACTGATCACGATTCTCTCGGAGAAAAGCATGCCGATCCCCGAGCTGGATACCGAAGTACAGGCGATCCGGGGATTTAACGTGATTGCTACGGCCAATAACCGCGACAAGGGCGTGAACGACTTGTCAAGCGCTTTGAAACGACGCTTTAATACGGTTATTTTACCACTTCCCGCTACGATTGACGAAGAAATCGACATTGTGCGTCGTCGCGTGGAGAGCTTCGAAAAAGTTATGGAACTGCCGGCCGAGAAGCCTGCTTTGGAAGAAATCCGCCGTATCGTCACCATCTTCCGCGAACTGCGTGCCGGAGTGACCGAAGACGGCAAGACGAAGCTTAAAACACCGAGCGGCACACTCAGCACTGCCGAAGCTATATCGGTCATGAACAATGGACTCGCTCTTTCCGGATATTTCGGCGACGGCCGGATTAATGCTTCCGATCTTGTTTCGGGTATCATCGGAGCCGTTGTTAAAGACCCAGTACAGGACAAGGTTGTCTGGAACGAGTACATGGAAACGGTGCTCAAGACGCGCGATGGCTGGAAAGATATTTACCGTGCGGCCAGAGATTGGGGTGAATAGAATGCGGCTGTTATGGAAATCCGTTTTTTAGGTATTCGCCATCATGGACCGGGATCTTGTAGAAACGTGGTACATGCGTTACACCATTTCCACCCCGATCTGATCCTGCTTGAAGGGCCGCCCGAAGCGGAACCGTTGCTTTCGTATATCGCAGACCAAGCGATGAAGCCGCCCGTTGCTCTGCTTGCCTATTGCCCTGATGATCCTCAGACGGCTGTTTTTTATCCTTTTGCCGAATTCTCGCCCGAATGGCAAACTTTACGGTATGCCACGGAGCAACATATCCCGATACGCTTCTTCGACCTGCCGCTCATCTATGCGTTGGCAGTCGACAAAACGAAACAACACGAAGAGAAAGTAGCGGAAACGGATGAGGGGGAACAGCACAACGTAGACGAAGCAATCGATACACATGATCCGTTCGACCATTATGCCCGTATTGCAGGATATGACGATGGAGAGCAGTGGTGGGACGTTGAAATCGAGAGCCGTCGCAATGCAACCGGTATTTTTGAAGCTGTAGAGGAAGCCATAACGGCATTGCGTGAACATCTGCCGGAGCGAAAAGAGCGTAATTTGTTACGCGAAGCGTGGATGCGGAAAATGATACGTACTGCCGAGAAAGAAGGGCATGAAAAGATTGCCGTTGTATGTGGAGCCTGGCACGTGCCGGCTTTGGTCATCATGCCCAAAGTGAAAGAAGACAACGAGCGACTCAAAGGCTTATCGAAAATCAAGGTGGACTGCACATGGATTCCGTGGACGTACGACCGTCTTTCGCTTTACAGCGGCTATGGCGCCGGCATCACCTCGCCGGGATGGTATGAACATCTGTGGTTCAATCCTGCTGACGACGGTACCCTGTGGGTATCCCACATAGCCGCCTTACTGAGGAAAAACGGGATGGATGTATCGGTGGCACATGTCATCGAGACCGTCCGGCTTGCAAATGCTACAGCCGCCCTGCGAAACGAAGCGCATCCCTCGCTCTCCGACTTCAACGATGCCGTCACGACGGTGATGGGCTTTGGCGACGATACGCTCTTGCGACTGATACGTCACGAGTTGACCGTCGGGAACCGTATGGGAGAGGTGCCGGACCATGTCCCGAAAGTGCCTCTTGTACTCGATGTGGAACGACAGATGAAAAAGTTTCGTATCCCCGCAAATACCGAAGTGAAAAAGATCACGCTCGACCTGCGCGAACCGAACGATCTGGCTAAGAGTATATTTTTTCATCGGCTGGCTCTGCTGGGTATCGACATGATCACGCCGGAAGAAAGTAGCGGGAAAGGTACTTTTAAAGAAAACTGGAGCAGTTATTACAAGCCGGAACATATCCTGACTGTTATCGAGCGTGCGATATGGGGCAATACATTGGCCGAAGCGACCGTCAAGTACGTGCACCACAGAGCCGGACAGATAAACGGGATAGCCGAACTGACGGAGATGCTCGAAAAAGTCATCCCCGCCGATCTGCCCGATCTGGTTACTGCAATGACGGAACAATTGGATGCTCTTTCGGCCGTTACGACGGACATCATGCAGATGATGAAAGCCGTGCCCGGACTTGTTCACATCGTACACTACGGTAATGTCCGCAGGCTCGACTATTCATCGGTCGAAAAGATGCTGCATGCGTTGCTGGCGCGTATCATGGCCGGCGGAGTATTGCTCTGCATGCATATCGACGAGGAAGCAGCCGGCGAGATATGGGAACAGCTCAGTTCGGTCGATTATGCGCTGGCCACGGCGAATGATGAGGAACTGACGATGATGTGGATCGAAACCGTTCGGAAAATCAACAGCTCAGTACATACTCATCCCTTGCTGTCGGGCTATACTGCGCGGTTATTACGTGATCGGGAGCTCCTTTCGGCCGATGATATGCAACGCGTACTTCGTTATTATGCTTCGGTAGGCAACACGCCGTCCGATATGGCGTTTTGGTTTGAAGGTTTTCTGAAATCCTCGGGCACGATATTGCTTATCGACGAAGATTTCTGGAAACTGATCAATACATGGATGGCCTCTCTGCATGCAGACGATTTTATGACGCTATTACCCATTCTCCGACGTACTTGTGGAGACTTTACACCGGCCGAACGCCGCAAAATCGGCGAAAAGGCTCAATATGGGACGGACAAAAATACCGACGGTATGTCGGATGATGTGAATTTTAATCCGATGGAGGCGGAGAAAGTCATTCCGCTGATTTGGAAATTAATCGGAATCAAAAATAATGAATAAGACGAACGACGAAGAAACGGTAAGACGCTGGCGGCTGGTGTTAGGTCGCGAATATGACGGTACCGGTTTATCGCTCTCGGAGATGGATATGAAGATTGATCGCTCACTCGAAGCCGTTTATGGCGATCATGAGCGGAGAGGCGGATTAGGCGCTTCAGCACCGAAGGTCAGCCGCTGGTTAGGTGACATACGCGAGTTTTTTCCGCAGAGTGTGGTACAGGTAATTCAAAAAGATGCGATCCGGAGGCTCAACCTCACGTCGCTCCTGACTGAGAAAGAGATGCTACAGCATGTGGTGCCCGATGTGCATTTGGTTGCCACTCTGATGAGCTTGAGCCGTGCTATTCCCGAAAAGAACAAAGAAATCGCTCGTCAGGTGGTACGAAAAGTCGTAGAAGAACTGCTTCAAAAACTTTCCTCTCCGATGCAACAGGCTGTGACCGGCGCCTTGAACCGCAGCTCGCGTCGTCGTAACCCACGACACAACGAGATAGACTGGAGGGTCACGATAGAGAAAAATCTCAAACATTACCAACCGGACTACCGGACCATTATACCGGAAGTACGTATTGGCTTCGGCCGTAAGCGACGTGCCCTGAAAGACATCATCCTTTGCCTCGATCAGAGTGGGTCGATGGGTACCTCTGTTATTTATTCCGGGATATTTGGATCGGTACTTGCCTCCATCCCTTCGGTTTCTACGCGCATGGTCGTTTTCGATACGGCTGTAGTTGATCTGACTGACGAACTGCAAGACCCCGTTGATTTGCTCTTCGGTGTACAGCTGGGTGGCGGAACTGATATTCATCAGGCGTTGGCCTATTGTTGTGAGCTCATTACCCGTCCCGAAGAGACGGTCATGGTGCTCGTCACAGACTTGTATGAAGGAGGAGACGAGAAGGAGATGCGCAAAACGTTTGTCTCTCTTGTTAATAGGGGAGTACAGCTTATCGTCCTGCCTGCATTGAATGACGATGGAGCCCCTTCGTATGATAAAGATAATGCTCGTTTCCTCGCCGAGATCGGCGTACCGACATTCGCATGCACGCCCGACAAATTCCCCGAACTCATGGCGGCGGCACTGAATAAACAGGATATCACACTATGGGCTTCGCAGCATATAAAGATGTGATAAACCAATGCTTAAGAAACATGACAGAAATCATCTTTCGGTGTCCGGAGGCGAAATCTCGTCGTTTATATCTCCTTGTTATATGTGCCGTGATGGATTATTTTGAGATTTTCGTGACCCGCATGCTCCTCTGTCCTAAAGCGGCCGATCGTCCGGGACTTCATTTTAGGCTCCATATCGACGGCGGAACCATTCTTTGAAAGTTTCGTCTTTCTGCCTATCGGAAGTTCCGGTGCGCAGCCCGGAAAAAGTCGTCGTATATCATGACAGCCATACATGCGGCACACAGGAGAATCGATTTTATTGTTTTTTTAACATGTTTATTGCAATATATTCCTTATCTTTGGGCTACTGATCTTTTAAAATATTCACCCAAATTAAATGACGATTATGTTTAACAAAAAAATTGAAACGGCAATCAACGATCAAATCAATGCCGAATTATGGTCGGCCTATTTGTATTTGTCCATGTCGGCTTATTGCTACGACAACGGATATAACGGAGTCGCCAACTGGTATCAGGTACAATTCAAAGAAGAGCAGGATCACGCCATGATTCTGTTTAACTATGTCATCTCGCGCGGCGGAAGCGTTACCCTCAAACCGATCGAGAAAGTTCCGACGAAATGGGATTCGCTGCTGGACTCTTTTGAGGAAACGTTGAAACATGAGCGGATCGTGACCGGGCTGATCAACGACTTGTATACCTTGGCGCTGCAAGAATCCGATTATGCTACCCAAAGCATGCTGAAGTGGTTTATCGACGAGCAGGTAGAAGAAGAGGAAACGGCTCTGGATATCATCAATAACCTGAAGATGATAAAAGACAACGGATACGGACTGTATATGCTCGATAAGGAACTGTCGGGACGTACGTATAAAACGGCTGCTCCCCTCACAAAATCGGGAGAATAAGGTTTCGTCTGTGAATAAGTCAATCCGACGGAGAGCGTAAAGAAATGCTCTTGCCGGCAGAAAAAAGAGGGTGTGTCTAAACGCAATGTTTGGGCACACCCTCTTCAGACATGTAAGAATGGGTGAAATGCGAATCGCTAAAATGCCGTTACAAAAGGCTGAAAGCTACCGTAAGACCTGCCATGACAATCGCTACCATCGACATCAGTTTGATCAGAATATTCAGCGATGGCCCCGATGTATCCTTGAACGGATCGCCTACCGTATCGCCTACTACCGTCGCTTTATGCGCCTCGGATCCTTTGCCTCCGTAATGACCTTCCTCGATGTATTTCTTGGCATTGTCCCAGGCGCCGCCCGCGTTAGCCATGAAAACGGCCAGCACAAATCCGGTACCCAATCCGCCTATTAACAATCCCATGACACCGGCTACTCCGAAGATGATTCCGACAAGTACCGGTGCGATAATAGCCAATATCGACGGGAACAGCATCTCACGCTGTGCCCCCTGTGTCGAAATCGCCACGCAACGCGCATAGTCGGGCGTTGCCTCTCCGGTCAGGATGCCTTTGATCTCACTGAACTGACGCCGTACTTCTTCCACCATCTTGCGAGCCGCACGACCGACCGCGTTCATCGTCAGGCCGCAGAAGAGGAAGGCCATCATCGAACCGATAAAGACTCCGATCAGGACTTTCGGGTTCATCAGATCGACCTGATAATACGCCATAAAGTCGAGGATGGTCGCGCGTGTTACTTCTACCGTGCGTCCGGCGATATCGATCGTCGTCGTGCCGATATGCTGCAATCCCATCTTCACCTCCTCGATATACGAAGCCAGCAAGGCCAGTGCCGTCAGTGCTGCCGATCCGATCGCGAATCCTTTGCCTGTTGCCGCCGTCGTATTACCGAGCGCATCGAGCACGTCGGTACGTTGGCGCACATGCGGTTCGAGTTTGCTCATCTCGGCATTTCCTCCCGCATTGTCGGCGATAGGTCCGTAAGCGTCGGTTGCCAGCGTAATACCCAAGGTCGATAACATCCCGACGGCGGCAATGCCGATGCCATAGAGTCCCAGGCTGAGGTTCGCGGCCGTCAGCAGATTGGCCGTATCGAAGCCCGTGGCGCAGAGAAAAGCCAGAATAATGGCGCAGGTGATGGTGAGGACGGGGATCGCCGTCGAAACCATGCCGATGCCCAAGCCCGAAATGATGACGGTGGCCGGGCCTGAGTTCGAACTGTGAGCAATCGATTGCGTCGGCTTATGCGAGTGAGACGTATAATACTCGGTCGACTGTCCGATAATCACCCCGGCGATCAATCCTACAACGACTGAGCACGAAATTCCGAACCAGTTGGGCATTTGCAGCAGATACAAAATGCCGAAAGCAGCTACGGCAATCAGTACCGAGCTCAGGTTTACTCCTGTGCCGAGCGATTTGAGCAACTGCTGCATGCCTGCTCCCTCCTTCGTCCGGACCGTATAAATACCGACAATCGAGAGCAAAATACCGGCGGCGGCGATCAGCATCGGAGCAAGTACGGCTTTCGCCTGCAGGTCTGCACCGTCGTAAAACGCCGATGCTCCGAGTGCGGCCGTTGCAAGGATCGAGCCGCAGTACGATTCGTATAAGTCGGCGCCCATACCGGCCACATCGCCCACGTTATCGCCTACGTTATCGGCGATCGTCGCCGGGTTGCGCGGGTCATCTTCGGGGATACCCGCTTCGACCTTGCCCACCAGATCAGCGCCCACATCGGCCGCTTTGGTGTAAATGCCTCCGCCCACACGGGCAAACAGCGCCTGTGTCGATGCACCCATGCCGAAGGTCAGCATCGTCGTGGTGATGATCACCAACTTCTGTGCGCCGGTGGTGTCGATAAAATAATCAAGAACCAGATACCAGAGCGAGATGTCCAGCAGTCCGAGGCCGACTACGACCAACCCCATCACCGCTCCCGACCGGAATGCGAGCTTCAGCCCTTCGTTCAGTGAATTACGGGCTGCATTAGCCGTCCGGGCCGAGGCGTATGTCGCCGTTTTCATGCCGATAAATCCCGCCAGACCGGAAAAAAATCCGCCGGTAAGAAAGGCAAAAGGCACCCAGGGGTTCTGCACATTAAAACCATACGCCAATATGGCGAAGAATAGAGCGAGAACAATGAAAACCACTGTTACGACTTTGTACTGTTGTTTAAGGTAAGCCATTGCTCCTTTTCGTACATGTGCGGCGATCTCCCGCATCGTTTCCGTTCCTTCGCTGGCTTTGCGCATTTGTTTGTAGAAAAGACCGGCAAACAGAAGCGCTAATACGGAGGCCAGAGGGACAAACCAAAATAGAGTTTCCATGATTTATGATATTAATGTAAATTAAATTTCACAAATATATAAATTGCTCTCTTGTAAATGCAAATATTATGTGTTAAAAATAAGGGATATTTACATTTCTGCCCTTTGTGGGGTTTTCGAGGGGGGCGGTTTAACCCACATTACGCGATACCCTGTTTGGCGTTTACCATTAATAATGGACGTGCGAATGTACGACAATGGTTACGTCAGACTTACAGCCCTCCCAACGGGAATATTGCTTTTTCCCCAACGCTCCGCTTCCGCTCTTTCCCCCCTTTGAAGGGGGGGAGGGGGGGATGTCCCTCTGCGTTCGGAATGACAAAGGCGGTTATTCGCGTCCATTCGCGCCCATTTGCGAAATTCGCGTTCGGATAACCCTGCATAACCATTGTCCGAAAGGGCTGAAAGCCTGAATTAAATTCATTCTTATTTCTTCTATCGCGGAATCCGGGTTTAAGCAGGGTAGAGCAGGAGGGGAGAAAACGTATAAAGCGGTGTGTCATAACAGGCGAACTGCTTCGTTGCTTTCGGAATGCGAACTCGGTCACATACGTTAGTATGCTCCCTCGCTCTCATCCTTAGCGCCTTGTTTTTCACCCATTCTTACACACCAAAAGAAGGGTGTCCAAGCATTGCGTTCCGGCATACCCTTATATAGGGGTAAAAAAGGATAGTTCAATATATTGTTACGACATCCGGCTCTTGTAATCTTCGTAGGTAAAAGCGCGCAGCATATCGAGTGTACCGTCTTCGCGGAGTATGGCCAGCGAAGGATGCTGAATGCCGTTGAACATCGTCGTTTTGACGGTCGTATAATGAATCATGTCTTCGAAGATCAGCGGGTCGCCGATATGCAACGGCCGGTCGAACGACCAGTCGCCCATAAAATCGCCGCTCAGACAGCTACATCCGCCGATACGGTACGTCGGTTTGCCCGGAACGGCGTCCGTCGCATGGCGAACGGCCGGTTTATAGGGCATTTCGAGACAGTCGGGCATGTGGCACGTGAACGACGCGTCGATAACGGCCGTTTCGATGCCGTTGTTTTCGACGAGGTCGACGACTGTTGTCCGCAGAAATCCCGTTTGCCAAAAGAAGGCGCTGCCCGGCTCCATGATGATCTGCAAGTGCGGATACTTGGCTTTAAACTCGTTTAATAGTCGGAGAAGGAAGTCGATATCATACCCTTTGCGGGTCATCAGATGGCCTCCGCCCATATTCAACCAGCGGACTTGCGACAACCATCGGCCGAAGCGCTGTTCGACAGCCTGCAACGTGTTTGCCAGATCTTGCGCGGACGATTCGCAGAGCGTATGAAAATGAAGTCCTTCGACACCTTCGGGAAGTTGGTCGGGCAGTTTGTCGGAGGTGATACCCATTCTCGAGCCCGGCGCGCAGGGATTATACAGATCCGTAGCGACATCCGAATATTCGGGGTTGATGCGTAACCCGCACGAGATGCGACGGCCGTCGGCAACGACCATCGGGTAAAATCGCTCGAACTGTGATAACGAATTGAACGTGATATGACTGCTGCATTTCAACAGATGCGGGAAGTCGGCTTCCGTGTAGGCCGGCGAGTACGTATGTGCCGGAGTGCCCAGCTCTTCGTAAACTAACCGGGCTTCGTACACGGAGCTGGCGGTGGCATACGCAATATATTCGCGTACGATGGGAAAAACTTTCCACATAGCAAACGCTTTCAGCGCCATAATGATTTCGATTCCGGCGCGTTCTTTCACGTCTTTGATGAGCGTCAGGTTACGTCGTAAGAGCGATTCTTCGATGACGTAACACGGCGAAGGGATGGTTTGTATATCCATTGTTTTATTTGATAACCGTTATTTTGGCATATTTTAAAAGCAGCGTGCGGCTGCCCGAATAATCGAAATGTACCGTTGCCTTGGCGTCGCCTCCTTCTCCTTCCAGCGACACGATTTTTCCTTTCCCGAAGCGTTCGTGCCGGATCGTATCGCCCACGTGCAGGCCGTTCAATGATTCAACTTGTTTTACGGTCTCTGCCTCCTTGTGCTCGATACGCTTAAGGCGTGAGGGAGAGGACGTGCTTCGTGTGGGCTGCGGGGAGTAAGATGCGCGGGAACAGGCCGGTTCGTATCGTTGCGGGTCGATCGGCTGGCGGATCATGCCCGAATCGTCCGGCCGATGCAGATACGTCGGGTCGATATCGTCCAGAAAATGGCTGGGCGAGCTGGTCTGGTGCTGTCCGTTGCGGAAACGGCTCTTGGCGCAGGTAATGATACAATGGCGTTTGGCACGCGTGATGGCCACATAAAACAGCCGCCGCTCTTCTTCAATGGCGCGCAGGCTGTCCATGGCCATCGACGAGGGAAAAAGATTCTCCTCCATGCCCGCGATAATCACGTGGTCGAACTCTAACCCTTTGGCCGCGTGAACGGTCATCAGGGTGACTTTGTCGGTATCATCTTCTTTATCGCTGTCCTGATCGGTGAGCAGGGAGACCTCCATCAGGAAGTCGGCCAGCGACACGCGTTCGTTCCCTTCTTCGCGTTTGTTCTCGCAAAATTCATGAATCGCCTTCAGCAGCTCCTGCATATTTTCCTGCCGGCTGATGCCTTCGACCGAGCGGTCTTGGAAAAGTTGCGCCGCGATACCGCTTCGTTTGATGGTAAGTTCCGCCATCTCTTTGGCCGGCAGACGGGTCGATTCCGTCATCAGCTCTTCCATCAGGGTTTGAAATTCACGGAGCTTGCGTGCCGTTCCTTCGTGGATGGGGACAGAGTAATCGGCCGGCTGCGAAAGCGCTGTCCAGACACTGACCTGATGCCGGTCGGCGGCGCTGAGCAATTTGCCGACCGTCGCGTCGCCGATGCCTCGCGCCGGATAGTTGATGATCCGTTTGAGCGCTTCCTCGTCGTGCGGGTTGACGATGGCCCGGAAGTAGGCGATCAGGTCTTTGATTTCCTTGCGCTGGTAAAACGACTGTCCGCCGTAAATTTTATAGGCGATATTTCTTTTCCGGAGTGCTTCTTCAAGGATACGCGACTGCGCATTGGTGCGGTAGAGCACGGCAAAATGGGCGTAGGAGCTCCGTTCGTTCATCCGCAGTTCGAGAATCTGCGAAGCGATCAGATACCCTTCTTCATAGTCCGAATATGCCGAAAGGACGCGTATTTTGCTGCCCGGCTCGTTTTCGGAGTAGACATGCTTGGGAATTTGCCCTTTATTTTTGCGGATAAGGCTGTTGGCCGCATTGACGATGTTTTGCGTCGAACGATAGTTCCGTTCCAATTTGAACAGGCGATAGTCGGGGTACTGATCTTTGAAGCGCAGCATATTATCGATGTTGGCTCCGCGAAACGAGTAGATGCTCTGGGCATCGTCGCCGACTACGCAGATGCGCCGGTGTTTCTCGCACAGACGCGTCACGATCAGGTGTTGCGCGAAATTCGTATCCTGATACTCGTCTACCAGCACATAGCGGAACAGTTCCTGATATTTTTCCAGCACCTGCCGATGGTCGCGAAACAGCAGATTCGTCTGTAGCAACAACTCGTCGAAATCCATCACGCCGGCCTGATAGCAGCGGCTCTGGTAGCGCCTGTAAATCTCGTGCAGCATGGGAACTTTCGACTTCGTATCGTATTCGATCAGCTCCCTGTTTCGTTCGTACGCCTCGCTGGTGATGAGCCTGTTCTTCGCGTTCGAGATGCGGCTTTGCACCATGCCCGGACGGTAGGTCTTCTCGTCGAGCTGCATCTCTTTGATGATGCTGCGGATCAGGTTCTTCGAGTCGGACGCGTCGTAGATCGTGAAATCCGGCCGGTAACCGATCGCTTCGGCCTCGCGGCGCAAGATACGGTAGAAGATGGAATGAAACGTACCCATGCTCAGCCGACGCCCCAGCGACTCGTCCGTGAGCGTAGCGATACGGTGTTTCATCTCGCGGGCGGCCTTGTTCGTAAACGTAAGCGCCAGAATGCTGTAAGGGGCCAGTCCCTGTTTAAGCAGATGAATGATTTTGTACGTCAGGACGCGCGTCTTGCCCGAGCCCGCGCCCGCTACTACCATGGCCGGACCGTCGCAGTACAACACGATTTCGCGCTGATTATCATTTAACTCGTCTAATATGGAATGGTTCACCTTCGTTGCTTTTGCTATTCGGCATGCAAAGATATAGTATTTCCGGCAAAAACCATGATCGCCCCGGCTGGGGCGTCGTATCGCCCGAATCCTCTCCTGCTTGCGAGGCACGGTATTCAGGTATATTCCGAGGGGTATTTGGGTACGTCCGGAGGGATATTTAATACTGTTCGGAAATAAATTATGACCGGTTCAGAACCTGATTTCGGGTGGTTCGGAGAGATATTTCGATACGTCCGGAACGTATCGA
>NZ_JBQNAZ010000045.1:0-18597 GCF_052170195.1 Tannerella sp.
AACAGCAATCTAAGCAAACTCACAAAATACGTTTTAGAGGAAAGGTAAAAAAGAATAATATCACACAATTTCTCAATTGACCAATTAGGGTTAATTAACAATTTTCCAGACTTGTTTGTTTTATTGGCTTAGCTAAGTTTTTTGCCATAAGTTTAATTATTTGGCAGACACCTATAAAAACATATACGGCCAAATAGCCCTCTCTCCAATTCTTTTGTGAGAAAGTAAGCAGGAATAACATATTTTCCCTAATTTTGCGCTTCCGATGTGACATGGCATCGGAAACAAATTTTTACACGTATAGCACTGATAAACGTTGACATAATGAAAAGAAAGATACGTCTTGCACCCGAATTCAAACCCAAATTGTGGGACTCGATAAAAACTTATACGAAAGAAAAATTCTTCGGCGACCTGATGTCCGGTATCATCGTCGGTATTGTGGCATTACCGCTGGCCATTGCCTTCGGTATCGCTTCGGGCGTGAGTCCCGAAAAAGGAATCATTACGGCGATTATCGGCGGGTTTGTCGTGTCGTTTCTCGGTGGCAGTTCGGTGCAGATCGGCGGTCCTACCGGTGCGTTTATCGTAATCGTCTACGGGATTATTCAGAACTTCGGCATCGAAGGGTTGACAGTCGCCACGCTGCTGGCCGGTATTTTTTTAGTGCTGATGGGCGTACTGCGTCTCGGCACGGTTATCAAGTTTATCCCCTACCCGATCATCGTCGGGTTTACGAGCGGCATCGCGCTAACCATCTTTACGACACAGGTGAAAGATCTTTTCGGTATGACGATCGACAAGATGCCGGGCGACTTCGTAAGCAAATGGGTCGTGTACGCCCAACATCTCAGTAGCGTATCGTGGATTTCGCTTCTCGTCGGGCTGCTGAGCATCGCACTCATCGTGCTGACGCCACGCGTTTCAAAAAAAATACCGGGGTCGCTTGTTGCCATCGTTGTGATGACCGTCGCGGCCTATCTTCTCCGTGAATACGCCGGCATCACAAATCTCGAAACGATTGGCGACCGCTTCGAAATCAATGCGGCACTGCCGGCTCCGGCTCGCATATCGCTCAATTTGGAGACTGTTCATTTGCTGCTGCCTTCAGCTTTTACCATCGCGATGCTCGGTGCCATCGAGTCACTTCTCTCGGCCACGGTGGCCGACGGAGTAACGGGCGACAGGCATCGCTCCAACACCGAACTGATCGCACAGGGCGCTGCCAACATCATCGTCCCCGTCTTCGGAGGGATACCCGTCACCGGCGCTATCGCCCGCACGATGACGAATATCAACAACGGCGGAAGCACGCCTGTGGCCGGGCTTATCCATGCCGCCGTACTCCTGCTTATTTTGCTCTTTCTCGGCCCCCTGACGAAACATATCCCGATGGCCTGTCTGGCCGGCGTACTCGTCGTCGTGTCCTACAACATGAGTGAATGGCGCACCTTCCGCTCCCTGCTCAAAAATCCTGCGCACGATGTCATGGTACTGCTCGTCACCTTCTTCCTGACCGTGATTTTCGACCTCACCATCGCCATCGAGATCGGTCTGTTGCTGGCCATGGTACTCTTTATGCGACGGATGATGGAGACAACCCAAGTCTCCGTCTCGACCGACCGTCTCGATCTTTCGGCCGACGGTGAAATACGTCACGACGACGAAGTGCTCAAAATCCCCTCCGGCGTCGAGGTCTACGAAATCGACGGACCATTTTTCTTCGGGGTAGCCAACAAGTTCGACGAGTGCATGAAACAGCTCTCCACGAAGCCTCGCATACGTATCATTCGCATGCGCAAAGTACCCTTTATCGACTCCACGGGGCTGCATAACCTCGAAAGCCTCTGCCGTCTCTCACAACGAGAGCACATCCATATCATTCTTTCCGGTGTCAACGATCAGGTACGTGCCATGATCATGAGAAGCCGGATGGACGAACGCATCGGACGCGAGAATATTTGCGGCGACATCCACGAGGCATTGGCCCGTGCCGCCGACACACTTCAAAACGGCCAAGACACGGAAAAACGATAAATTTGCGTACCTTTGTCCCCCGAAAAGGCTGCGGAGAGTCTTAATTTCTGTAGCTTCGAATAATAAACCATTAACGAACCGTAAACAAAAAATGATAACGACAGACCAACTGAAAGATATGTTGGAACGCGAGCAAGCGTTGAGGAGGTATCTTTGACGTCGATGCAAAGATCGTTCAGTTAGAAGAAGAAGAACTGCGCACGCAAGACCCTGCATTCTGGGAAGATGCCCAACGCGCCGAAGCGCAGATGAAGATCGTCAAAGACCTTAAGAAATGGATCGAGCTGTATCGTGAAGTACACGATGCGGCAGAAGAATTGTCTCTCGCTTTCGAGTACGTAAAAGAAGGCATCACGTCCGAAGAAGAGGTCGATGCGGCTTACACCCGGACGAAGGAGCTGATCGAAAGCCTTGAGTTCCGCAACATGCTTCGCGAAGAAGCCGACCAGATGTGCTGCGTACTCAAGATTAATTCTGGCGCGGGAGGTACGGAAAGTCAAGACTGGGCGTCGATGCTGATGCGTATGTATATGCGCTGGGGCGAGTCGAACGACTACAAGGTTACCATCAGCAACTTGCAGGATGGCGATGAGGCCGGCATCAAGACCGTGACGATGACCATCGAGGGCGATTACGCCTACGGCTATCTGAAAGGTGAAAACGGAGTGCACCGACTCGTGCGCGTATCGCCCTACAACGCACAGGGCAAGCGGATGACTTCGTTTGCTTCCGTCTTTGTGACGCCTCTCGTCGACGATACGATCGAAGTACAGATCGATCCTTCCTGCATCTCGTGGGATACGTTCCGTTCGGGCGGGGCCGGCGGACAGAATGTGAATAAGGTAGAATCGGGTGTACGCCTGCGCTACCAGTACAAAGACCCGTATACCGGCGAAGAGGAGGAGATCCTGATCGAAAACACCGAGACACGCGACCAGCCGAAAAACCGCGAAAACGCGATGCGACAACTCCGCTCCATCCTTTACGACAAGGAGATGCAACGACGCATGGCCGAAAGAGTGAAAGTCGAAGCCGGTAAGAAAAAAATCGAATGGGGATCGCAGATTCGCAGCTACGTATTCGACGACCGACGTGTGAAAGATCACCGTACAAACTATCAGACTTCCGACGTGAACGGGGTCATGGACGGCAAGATCGATGAATTCATCAAGGCTTACCTGATGGAGTTTGCCGGAGCCGATTCGGAATAAAAGAAACGTACACCGGTTGAGCGATATGGAGAAGAAGTTGCGATTCATGTTTATCGTACAGGGCGAAGGGCGAGGGCATCTGACACAGGCCATCTCGCTGGCCGCCATGTTACGAAGGCACGGGCATGAGGTAGCCGAAACACTCGTCGGGAAAAGTCATGCCCGCGAGGTGCCCGGCTTCTTCCGGGCAAAAATCGGTGCGCCGGTGCGCTCTTACGACGCACCTTCGTTTATTTTCAAGAAAGATCGCAAACGTCTCGACAAGTTCAAGACCGTGCTCTACAATATGAGTCCGCGCAAACTGAAACGCTATGGCGAAAGCATCGAAACCATTCACCGCCGCATCAAAAAAGTAACCCCCGACGTTATCATCAACTTCTACGAATTACTTCCTGCGCTCACGCAGTTACGCTTCCGCATTGATATACCATTCGTGAATATCGGGCATCAGTATCTGCTGCGCCATCCCGATTACGGACATGGCAAAGGAGACGCACAAAGCCTGATGGTGCTGCGCCTGCACACGCTGCTCACCGGAATCGGAGCCTCGAAAATTCTGGCGCTCTCGTTCTACCCGATGAAAGATTTTCCGCGCGAAAAGATTGTCGTGGTGCCCCCACTCCTGCGCCGCGAAGTACTTGAATTAGAACCCTCCGAAGGCGATTATATCCTGGGCTACATGCTCAATCAAGGATTTGAAAACGAAGTACGCCAATGGCATAACGCACATCCTGAAACAAAGTTGCACTTCTTTTGGGATAAACGCGACGCACCGGCCGACCTCGTTGTGGACGAACATTTCACGCTCCATCGTATCGACGACGAGAAGTTTCTGCATTACATGGCCGGTTGTCGCGGATACATCACTACGGCCGGATTTGAATCGGTCTGTGAGGCATTTTATCTGAATAAACCTGCGATGCTTATCCCTGCACATACTGAACAGGAAATCAATGCGGCCGATGCGGCATCGCTACGGGGAGCCATCGTGGGCGAGAGCTTCGACCTGAGCAAGCTGCTCGATTATATGAACACCTCGCGGACATTCGACCACGAGGCATTCAGGAAATGGCTGCTGTCGGCCGAGGAAATTTTTATCCGCGAGTTGACCTCGGTTGTCGAATAACTATTTGCCCGTACTCATCACGCCCGCATCCGTATCACTGTTGTTCAAACGTTTACCGGAAGCAGAATAAGTACGTCCAAACGAAAAATGATAGCTTAAATTGACCGTAAACAAACGTGAACTTTCCTTGATATAGGTCGACCTTTTATACGATGCAAGACGGTTCCAATTTTCTTTATCCAGTTTAAAGTTGTCGATAAACGGATTGAACACACCGATACCGGCAGACAGGTTTTTATATTTGTAGTCGAGCCGCACCATCTGAATATTTTCGCCTCCGGTCATCGTTTCGCCGAAGAACCGGTTCCAGTTTGTCATCAGCATGTACATCAGCTTCCAGTTCTTGTATGCCGCAGATACCTCTGCTTCGCAAAACCAGTTCGTATAACGGTGCGCATACGTGTTTCCGTTACTAAGAAAATGGTTCACGCCTCCGGAGAAAGAGAATTGAACGATCTCTTTAATGGGGCCTACACGCAACGTCAGCGTGCTTGTCAGATATTGCCAGTTACGTTGGTTGTCCCATGTCTGTACGATTTTTCCGTTCTCCCAGAACTTCTCGTCCATAATGACTTTCGGAGCATACTCGTACGAACTCCAAAAATTACCGTAGAATAACCCCTTCTTCACCTCATACATCAAGTCGACACCGTATTTTCGGTAAGGCTTCAGATCGGGATTACCGCGCTGCACCTGTAAGGAATCAATCATCATCTCCACCTTTCCAAGGTTCGCAAGCGAGGGCGAATGGGTACTGATGTTGGCCCTCAGCCGAACCAGCGATTGATCCGGGAAATGGTACTGGAGCGATATCTTCGGACGAAGATGATAATACTCGTACGTATGATTTGTTTCTTCCTGATGAGAGTCGTAACGCGAGAGGGCCATACCGAGCGTATAGTCGAAGCTTTGAATCGCTCCCCTCCACTCGGTGTACAAATACGTATCGGCTTGACGCATGCGCGTCGTATGGCTGTGACCGTTCCGGTAATCGTTATCCGAAAACGACTGATCATGCCTGATTCCCAACCCCAAACGGTTTCCTCCGAACTTTTTCTCATAGCCCCCTTCTGCTATCACGGAATATTTCCTGCCGTCTATGCGGTTGTTTACATCGGTAAGTATCCGGTTACCACGCTTCTCCTGATACACGCGCCGGCTGTCCGTCCGGTTCAATGTACCGACAATATTGAAGACGAGTGTCTGATCTTTCGGCATATTCCGCTGATAATAAATATCTACCGAAGGACGCTGATAAAGAGACGGATTTCGATCGATCATCGCAACCTTATCCGAGGGAATCTCCTTATTATATAAGGTTCCCTGATAATCCCAATGTTTGTTATGATCTTCACCGTAACGGATCGAAGCGTTGAATAGCTGTTTCGCATCCTGAAAACTGTATGTCAGATGGGCGTTGTGCATATACTTCTCCGCGTGGTCGGGCGTTCCCTGTTCAATACGATGCAATGTCGTGCCATTACCGAAACGAAATGTCTCTTCGTTGTCACGCCACATCTCGTAAAAATCACGTGGCCCGAAACGATACCCCGCACTGAATTCCGACTTTTTATGGTTCATCTTGGCATTTACACCATGCTCGCCCCACATGGCATTGATGCCTTGCCGCAAATCGAAACCAAAGCTCCCACCGGTCTGAGGGCGATGTACAATATAATCGAGTACCACTTCGGCATTCCCGTAACGTAGTCCGGGGTTATCATGAAATTCGACACGGAGAATATCGGCCGGACGCAACGCTTTGATATCGTGAATCTCTACCTTCACCCCGTTGATACGTAACTGTACCTCCCCGCCGCCCGGCACTGTAATGGCGTTCGTCATCTGATTGACTGTGATTTTAGGTAACATCAATTGCTGCAACAAATCGACGCCATCCGTTGAGATACGGACGATACGCTCGGTCGGGAAGATCATTTTACGGTCTGGTTTCGTGATCGAAGCAGAGGCTGTTACCGTCACATCACCGAGAGCGACTGACGATTCCGCAAGTACGATATCGTTCAGTTTCAAGTTACCGCTATATCCTTTTAGATCGATAGCCTGCGTCTCGTAACCAATGCTCGAAACGACCAGCCGATAATCACCGGTACTGACCTTAGGCAATACAAAACGGCCATCCTTTCCGGTCGTCGTACCGCTAACAAATACAGAATCAATTGTTTGCAATACAACATTGGCAAACTCAATCGCCTGACGACTCTCCCCGACAATCCGCCCCTTGATATCGATTTCCGACGCAAGAACAGAGACTGCCGAAAAGATACAGACAGCATTCAATCCAATTACTCTAAATAGTTTATTCTTTTTCATACTACTTATTATCATAAAATACCTTGTAATACATAACGAATAGCGCGCAATTATCCGTCATTTTGATTTACTTTCTAATAAGTAGACGCACGTTCTCCGGAAACGTTACAGTCTTTGGCGTTTATTTTTGATTTCGTGTCGTAAGCCTACGCGGTGCAAAGGAAAGCGTTTCTCGCTATGATGTTTCTTCCTTTCGTTCCCGTCCATTGTTTCTTGCTCAAACAAGGTGCTGTCTTTCGTACTTCGCACGTTGTGTTTATTCGTAGATTAACGAATAGAGGCGTTCGGGAGCAAAGATTTCGTTGGCAACTTCGAGAATCTGCAAGGCCGTCACGGCCTCGATGCGGCGGATGATTTCCGCCAGAGAGTCGTACCGATCGAAATGAAGAAAGGTCTTTCCGAATCCGAGGAACAGGCTTTCCCTGTTATCGCCGGCTACGGAAAGCTGTCCGACGGCCTGTTTCTTCGCGGCGGCAAGTTGCGTAGTCGTAAGCTGTGTACGACATAACACGGCCAACTCGCGCCGGATAAGCTCGAGCACTTTTTCGCGATTCTTCGGGTCGGATCCGAAATAGATCGCACACACGCCGGTATCGGTATATCCCGTAAGATTCGACTCCACCTCGTAGACTAACCCTCTTTTTTCGCGTAGAGCCACATTCAGACGGCTGTTCATCCCGGAGCCGCCGAGTATATTATTGAGCAGAAAAAGCGAGGTGCGGCGTTTGTCATACATATCGTATGCCCGCCCTCCGATAATGGCATGCGACTGGTGCGTTCTCTTCTTCTTCCGCAGCTCCCGAGGCGCGGTCAGCCATGGCCGCTCACGCCTGTGCACGGCCGAATGAACGGGGAGGTCCGACCAGTACATCTCGGCCATGCGTACGATCCGCCGGAAATCCGTACGTCCCATTGAGAAAAAAATCATGTTCCCCGCCGTGTAGAAACGCTCCAAAAAGGAGCGGCCGGCCTTGGTGTCGAACGTACGTATCGACCGCTTATTACCCAGTATATGGCGTCCTAACGGATGACCGTCGAAAAGAAGATTCTCGTACTCGTCGAAAATCAATTCGGAAGGCATATCCTCATACAAACTGATCTCGTCGAGAATCACCTCCCGCTCTTTCTCAATCTCGTGTGCCGGAAACTGCGAACGAATTACGATATCGGCCAGCAATTCGATCGCCCGGCGATAATGTTCCTCCATAAAAACGGAATAGATAAATGTTTCTTCCTTCGTGGTATAAGCATTCAACTCGCCGCCGACGGCGTCCATGCGGTTCAAGATATGCCACGCCTTGCGCCTCACCGTACCTTTGAACAGCATGTGTTCAACGAAGTGTGCCAGCCCCGACTCGTTCGACGCCTCATCACGCGTACCTGCATGCACCGCAACCCCGCAATAAGATATCGCTGCATCCGTAGGAAAATGCACAACGCGCAGACCATTGGGCAACGTATGTAAAAGATAATGCGATCTATCCGTAGGATTCATCCTCATTGTATTGTATAAGGCTGCAAAAATAGCACTTTTTTTGTTTTTAATATTATTTAAGAGGAAGCAATGCAACATTGAAGCCGTGATACGCATCAAGTTTATGTATTTTGTAATAATAAAAACGAGATGAAGACAAAGAGATTATTTTTCAACTGTGCAGGCGGAGTGATGATCGCCCTGTTCTTAAATTCGTGTAACCTGGATAATAACGGTTATTCACTGGGGGATGTATGGTATTCGTTGGCCACCGTAAATCCTTTAGACAATGGAAGAATTTATTCGCTGACCCTCGACGATGGAAAAACGTTATGGCCGGCAGCCACACGAGCTCCTTACTATAAACCGAAAGCCAATCAACGGGCATTCGTTTATTATACGATTCTTTCCGATTCGTTTCAAGGATATAACCATGCCGTGCAGATACACGATATCCGTAACATTCTGACCAAGCCTTTTGTCGATCAGTTCAACCCCGACAGTCTGGATGTGAGATACGGAAAAGATCCTTTGAAAATCATGGATATGTGGATGGGTGATGGTTATCTGAATGTACAGTTCGGATTCAACTACGGTGGCACGAAAGTACATTATATCAACCTTATACATCGTCCGAAGGGAGACAATCCCTACGTTTTCGAGCTCCGTCATCATGCATATGGGGATCCGCAGCGCTATGGACGTAAAGGGTTGGCGGCTTTTGATTTGTCCAAATTGAAACTGGAAAGTAAAGAACCCACGCTGACCGTGCTGGTAAAAACGTTTAAAGGAGATAAGGAATATACGATCAAATATAAGAAGAAGCACACATCGAAGGCCACACCATATTCGATTAAAGACAAAGATTTAAGCGATCTGGATTTCGTAGCGACGAAATGACGATCTGTTAATAATGTTGTTTGTTGTTCTGAAAGAAGAGGGTGTGCCTGTTGGAGTACACCCTCTTTGTCGTAAGAATTATGAATTAAAGGGAGAAATTTATTCTAAGACTTTAATTCGGATGTTTCGGTACCATACCGTATCGCCATGATCCTGTAATCCGAAGAATCCTTCTCTGTTTTCCCCGCCGCAATTGTTGAGCAACTCGAATGCCAATGGCCATTTTTCCTGACTGAATTTACTCTTTTGGAGCATTTCTGTCCATTGCGGAGTCCATAAATGATATTCCACCACGGCCTCATCGTTCTGATAATGAACCACCGTACCCTTGTAGCACATGATTTTTGCCTTGTTCCATTCTCCGAACGCTTTTGAATTCTGGGGATTGGCCGGAATCATGTCATACAACGATGCCGACTGACGGTTACCGTCTTTGCCCAACTTGGCATCCGGATGATTCGCATTGTCAAGTATCTGATACTCGGGAGCCGAGATATACGAAGGCTGGGTCTTCCAGTTACCCTGTTCATCGGGCGATTCTACTTCCTGAATCATATAGAAAATACCGGAATTAGAGCCTTTGTCGACTTTCCATTCCAGCTCAAGTTCAAAGTTACTGAACTTGTGAGCGAAGATAATGTCTCCGCCATCTTCCGCACCGGCTTCTCCCTTGCCCGAGCCGGTCATCTTGATACAACCGTTTTCGATCGTCCAGCGAGCCGGCATGTCTTCGCGTCCGTAACCGCGCCAACCATCGAACGTCTTGCCGTCGAACAGCGTAATCCATCCGTCTTTATCTTTGGCAAATTTTGCCAGATCGACGGTCGGCAAGTTCAACGTCCGGTATTCGGGAGCGGCCTGGGCCGTAGGAACAGAATCGGTCGCCGCCATATCGGCGCTTTCGGCTTTTTTCCCTCCGCCGCAGGAGGCAAGAGCTATCATACCGACAGCGCTTGCAACTAATACACTTTTCTTCATTGTTTATCGGTTTAATTTTTGTAAGTAAGAAAAGACGGAGCGCACGATCCGCAACTCTCACGGAAGGCTCTCCGTCTTCGTCTATGTATTCATTATTTTCCGCTTACGGCATATCCGGCAACTTCCAGCCTGCGCGATACGTATGTTTCACCAATTCCTCGGCAAACTGTTTCGCATTCATCGGCTCAGTGAATTTCTTGTCGAACTTGGGATCGCCGTCCACCACTTTGAAGTCGTCACTGATCTGGATTTTGAGCATCTCGTCATCCTTGATATTCGTAAACTTCATATTCTGTCCGTCCCAATCGAGCACTTTGTTCAGTCCCTGCAAACGAACCGCCAGTACTCCCATCACGACCATTTCGTTGAACGGTCCGGCTTCGGAGAAGTCCGATTTCGGCTTCACGCGGTTTGCCGGGCTTTCCTTACATGCGCGCACCCAATCCTGCTCGTGGCCGCTCTCTGCGTCGGACACCCGACGTTCTACCTTCGGCGCATTCGGTACACGTCCCGAAAGCAGGAATGGGTCACGTCCGTAGCATCCGCAGATCAGCGTATCTTTCGTACCATGGAAAATACATAATCCGCCTCCGCCCTGCATCAGTTGCTTGCCTTGCGGGAATCCTTCCGGACGGTCGGGCATCATGCCGCCATCGTACCAATGTATTTCAACTTCGGGAAGCGCTAACTTCGGCATATTTTCACGCGCCGGGAAGATCAGTTTCACATGCTGTGCCTGCGGAGCGCAGTCAGTCAATAACAACGTCGAAGAAGCTTCGGCATGAATCGGGAAGCCCAGTTTCAGCGCCTTGAAAGCCGGATGCATGATATGGCACGCCATATCTCCGAGAGCACCTGTACCGTATTCCCACCATCCGCGCCAATTCCACGGATGATAGATGTTGTTGAACGGTCTGAGTTTACCCGGTCCTGTAAACAAATCCCAATTCAGCGTCGAAGGTATTTTATCGACTTTCGTCGGGGCATTCAGACCTTGCGGCCAAATCGGACGGTCGGTAGCGCAATCCACGCGTTTCACCTCACCGATCTCACCGTTCCAGATCCATTCGCAGACCTGATTGACACCTTCGCCCGATGCCCCCTGATTACCCATCTGGCTCGCGATCTGATATTTCTCAGCCAGCTTCGTAAGCAGACGCGATTCGTAAACCGAGTGAGTCAACGGTTTCTGTACGTAAACGTGTTTACCCAGCGTAATGGCATCGGCCGTAACAATCGCGTGCGTGTGGTCGGCCGTAGCCACGATCACCCCGTCGATCGATTTGCCCATTTCGTCGTACATCTTCCGATAGTCCCAATACTTCTTGGCTTTGGGATGCGCATCGAATACTTTTTTGGCATACTTCCAGTCCACATCGCAAAGAGCGACGATGTTTTCAGTCGGCGACACCTTCTTGATGTTGGCATTTCCCATTCCGCCGATACCCACGGCGGCAATATTCAACTTATCCGTCGGGGCGGTATAGCCATGACTTTTACCTAATACACTGCTCGGGACGAACGACAATGCTGCAGCGGCAGCAGCTCCTTGTTGGAGAAAACTTCTTCTTGAAATGTTTGACATAGTTAGTTAAGTTTGATATTGTAATTATAACTGTAAAATACATGAAAAAACCATGCAAATGTAAACAGAAAAGGAATAAAATAAAAATATTCGTATTCTTTTTTACCGTATTTCCATACCGATCTGTCATTCTACAGTTTATCTTACCTTCATCTTATTACTGAAGTCTCCCTACCACCCAGGATTCTGCTTCAATGAGGGAGTACGTTTTAACTCATCAGTCATAATAGGAAACCAGTAATGTCTAGGTGTTTCAAAGACACGGTCATCCCGGACTTCAAAACGTTGCATCTTGTATTTCTTACCATCGACTTCGATCTTACCGTTAGCGTCTTCAACAGGCCTCATACCGTGCGAACTGCGTTGTGTTTTAGGATAAGGCCAATGGTCGGCATTGGCATATGCTTTTTCAAGAGCAATCACTTCTGGATCATCCGGTTCCAAGTATAATCTGCAATGCCATATACGATGGTTCTCATAAAAGAGTTCGACACGTCGTTCCCGCTGTATGTATTCATTCATCAGCTTCTTGTCCGTCTTTGCAGCAGGAGGAATCGGCGCCATGAACGAACGAGCGCGTATTTCGTTGAGTAGAGCATATATTTCTTCATTGGGTCCTGTCGTTTCATTGACAGCCTCACAATAGATATACATGATTTCAGGAAGCCTCCATATGGCAGGAGCGCTGATCGAATGCCCTCCGGAGCCTTTATTCCACCCATCTTTATAAAACTTGCGCAAATAGTATCCTGTGTGAGAAGCATTATCAAGATAGCTTCCGCTTACGGCATCATTTTTTTCCGCCGTATTGAGTATACTGCTGCGATAAGAAGAACCATGATAACGAATATCACGGTAGAAACGCGGATCGCGCTTTACGCTTTCATATGGATTTGCGTCGTCATATCCGTCTGTTACTGCGCGCGAGCCATACACCGGATACCCGTATCCATCAGAAGCGATATATTCGTATTCATCGACCTGTTCCTGCAGCGGGCGCTGGCGTGCATGCCCACCTTGTGAAGGAGGCAATACATCTCCGGACCACCCCGTATCTTTATCTCTTGTTACAAACCAGACCCACTCCTGTTGTATGGCATCCATATCATAAAACATGGTCCACAGTCTTTTATAGACTTTTCCATTGCTTGTATTTTTATTGTCTATGTCTCCAAAGTCTTTTTCATCATATTTTTTATACAGCCCATAGCGTAAATTCCCATTATGGTCCTTACATTCCAGCACAGCTTTGGCCGCCTGCTTCGCCAATTCCCAGCGTTTGGCGACATATCCGTATTCATCTTTATATATACGCGTATCATTAGGAATGTTACCACCATTATACATCGGAGTTGCCGCCATCCATCGCGCCACGGCTTTCAGTCCGAGACAAGCGCCTTTGTCTACGCGCCCAAAGTCTTGTCCGCCGTTAAAAGCCGAAACCCTATGATATGCCGAATCAGCATCCGCACATATCCGCTCGACAATCTCATGGGCAGACAATTGCTTGAACTCCATCTTGTCATTGGGCATGATTACACGATCGATGTAAGGCGCCTCTCCATAAGCGCGCAATAAAAGAAAATGCAGATAGCCTCGCAGGAAATACGTCTCACCGACACGTTTTATGATGTCTCCTTCACGTCCCATCTGCGGATTATCCGGTGTATCATATTTTTTTACTCCTTCAAGTATAATATTGGCTTTACGCACCTTCTCATATAAATGCTCCCAGTACTGGCCACAGCTACTGCGAGAAGGCATCCCTTGCGACGGGCCATAATTACCGATATGAAACTGATGAGGAATCGCTGCCTCATGACTGCTGGCACTGCACTCATCGGTAACAGAGGCGGTTCCAAAATGGTTAAAATAAAGCAGCGGTCTATTGGCCGTTTTACAGCCTTCGTATAGGTCCGTCACTAATTTTTCCACCTTATCATATGAGGTAAACACCTCTCTTTCACTTACTTTATCGTCAGGCGTTTTATCCAAGTAGTTGTCACATCCGCAAAAGATTATTGATAAACACACCAAAAGGCTTGTTAAAAGCTTTATCTTATTCATGTCATTGAGTTTTAAAGTTAATACGTAATATTGATGCCAAAATTAAAAATACGCTGTACGGGATACCATGAACCGTCTCCGCTCCTTGTTTCCGGATCGACATCTACCTCTCCCAGATTATCAAAAGTTAAAAGATTCATTCCCTGTGCATATATCCTGAAGTTTTGTAATCCTGCGAAATGAATCGCACTTTGGGGAAGCGAATATCCGATTTCCAAGTTCTTCAGACGCAAGTATGAAGCGTCATATAAGAACAAACTGCTGTGATTATTTTTATTATTGTTATTCGCTCCATAAGTCAGTCTCGGATACTTTGCCCCCTCTTTTCTTTCTTCTGTCCATCGCTCAAGGTGCATCGGTTTTACTTTGCCGATTTGATCCTGTTCATATGCGGGAAAGTCCCACACAGCAGCCCCGTTAAGCAACACACTGCTGTGGCCTGAACCCTGGAAGAGCAAGCTAAAATCCAATCCCTTATATTGTATTCCGATCGGAATACCGAATTGTATTTCGGGAGTTCTCGGGTATCCCATAGGTATACGGTCTCCTTCGTTATCAATTTTACCGTCTCCGTTGAGGTCTTTATATACAACATCACCGGGATAAAGTTTTCCCCATGGCTGAAAGCCACTGCCACTGTTCATCGCATTTAAACGATCGGCCTCCTCCTGATCACGAACAAAATGGTCTGCGATGTAAACAAAATGCTCGCCAATACGTTTGCCGGTATTTCTACGGTAGTCGTTATCATAATCTATCTCGTTCATAAATTTGATCTTATTCCGAGCGAATGTAAAGTTAGGCTTTATGTAATAACGAAAATTTTTCCCCACACGTCCGTTCCAGCCTATTTCGAAGTCGACACCATAATTATCGACAATACCTGAATTGATGAATGGTGCGTCTTTGCCTACAATATCCGGGAATCCACGTTTATCACTACCGTTCAAACTCGTAATAATGTCATAGCGATGTTCCCTGAAATAATCGAACGAGAATGTAAGACGTTCGTTGAAGAGCGATGCATCCAGTCCGATATTGAGTTTTTGAGCTTTTTCCCAGGTCAAATCAGGGTTGGCGAAATTCCCTTCGTGCAAGCCATCATAACGACTGCCGAACTCATTTACACCAAAGTTATAGCCGTTACCTCCTCTGTAAAACTGCAGATAGGCGAAGCGATCATCGTCCGAATCGGATATCTTGTCGCTCCCGACTAACCCGAAAGAACTTCTTATCTTTAACATATCCAACCATGAATTCGCTTTTTCCATAAATGATTCGCGCGATATGACCCATCCTACAGAAGCAGCCGGAAATGTTCCGTAGCGTTTGCCCGGCGCAAAGTTTTCCGAACCATTATACCCTATGTTAAATTCAGCCAGATACTTATTCTCATAGCCATACGTAATTCGTCCGCTAATTCCCTGATAACGATAATCTACACGATTATCATATGTTCGTGTCGAGCGGTTGAACAGTATGAGCCCTGAAACATCGTGTGCCCCAAACCGGCGTAAATAATCAAGTTTCAACTGATAATATGTTTTACTTTGCGTCGGATTATGCTCCAATTTATTGCTGATCGTTTCATCCGTGTCATACCAGGGGTTGCCCAATTTATATTTACCATCATACGAAGTGTGATTCATGTAATAAGAGCCATTATTCCCTTCTTCCGGTTGAAACGTGGCATACCTTCCATAATGGGCGTATCCGTCGGCGCGTGTCTCGAGAAGACGCCGAATCCATCGTCCCTCTTCCGCATCATACGAAAAAACACCTTCTATTTTTAGCCCTTTGGTGATAAAGTCAAGACGGTGTCCGATGGCAAAAGAACCGTTTAAATAAGTCTTCTTCTCATTCAGATAGCCCGTACGTGACAATTCGCCCAATATGTTATAGCGGTGTTGGTAGTCTCCATACAATAATCCATATGGATTTTTCAGCACATATTTCTGATTGTCCGCATGACCGTTATCAGGCAGCGTAATTGGCAAATAAGGAGGCTGTGTATTGCAGATGGCGACTATTCGGGAGGCCGTCGTTCCGGGAGCATTTCGATCCGTTATACGCGCCCCCAAATCAACTTTTACGTAGAAATTCTTCGTGATATTTACATCAACATTGGCCCGGAAATTATATCGTTTGAAAACAGCTTGCGTTTCATATTGTGTGAGATCGGTATGTTTGTAGTTGCCGCTTTGCTCATAATAGTTGACCATTACATAATAACGCGCCCGATCGGATCCTCCTCGTACCGAAAGACTGTAATCCTGCTGCATTCCGGTTTGAAATGCATAGTCGAAATAATCGTTATCATATCCCAAGCCGTCCGAATTATCCCCTTTCGCTCTCCGATAGTCGGCAATCGCTTTCTCCGAAAAAAGGGTTAATTTCGACCGATCAACATTCGGATTGCTATTAATCACAGCTTCATTATAAAGCATGGCATAATCGGCAGAACCTAAGTATTTCGGAAATTTCACAGGGTTATTCGTGCCAACAGACGCCTTGAAGTTGACGGTAGCCTTTTCTTGCGCTTTTCCGCGCTTCGTTGTTACAATAATGACTCCGTTGGCCCCGCGTACTCCGTAAGGCGCTGTTGCCGAAGCATCCTTAAGGATCGTAAATGTTTCTATTTCTTCCGGAGCAAGATAACTCATGTCACGTTCTACCCCGTCGACAATAATGATCGGAGACTGATCGCCATAAGTACCTATACCGCGTACTCTCAGAGTGGCTGCATCAACGCCCGGCTCTCCCCCGCTGAATTGATTGACCATTAATCCCGGCATACGTCCTGCAAGCGCATTGTTAAGATTCGCCGTGGGACTTTGTTGCAGATCTTTCGTTGTGATAGTAGCAATCGAGCCTGTAATCGTCGCCTTCCTTTGCGTAGTATATCCTATGACCACCACTTCTTCCATCGCCTTGCTGTCTTCCACCAACCGGACTGCGATCCGGTCTCTGCCATTAAGTGCGACCTCTTCGGGCTGAAACCCGACATACGAAAAAACCAATACCGCATCGGCATAAGGAACTTCAATCGAGAAAACGCCCTCCGCATCTGTAATAGTCCCGACAGACAAACCCTTAACCTGTATATTTACACCGGGTAAGGGATCATTGAGATGATCGACTACGGTTCCCGTAATGTTCACTTTTCGCTGATCGGGGGCATGTACGCGCTCCCCGTTTTTTTCTGAAGAAGGAAACAATACGACTTGTCCGTTTCTCTCCCTGATGGAGATATTCTTCCCTTTCAAGGCCATTTTCAGCGTCTCTTCCAACGTCGAATTTTTGACTTGAATCGTGATCGTTTCATCGTCATTTACAATTTCATTGGAATAAATAATGCTTACACCTACTTGTCTGTGAATCTCATCAAAGAGTTGTTGCAATGTAACATTTTTCATTGTCAGGCTGACTGAAGATTTTAGGACATTGGCATGTACCGACAGTCCAACCACAGATAATAAGCAAACAACAAGCGCTCTTCGGCAGCCGAAAGCATATCCGAGACCTTTTCTTTTGTGTGAATTACTCATCTTTCTCATGTTATTAAAATAGGATTAATGATTATGTTTGATTTTATAAAACGCTTTTTCATCGATCAACTTCTCCGGAGCAACCGTTTCCATGAGCATTCTGACCGTTTCTTCTGCCGAGTTTCTGAGATTAAGTTGCCCCGAAACCTGATAATTGAGATATTGACGATCCATCAGTTCGATCCGTATGTCGTATGTTTTCTCCAACTTGCGTATCGCTTTATACAACTTCTCTTTTTTGAATTGAAGTCTGTTCTCGATCCATGATGTATAGCAAGTTGCATCAACAGTCCGGACCTCCTCGATCTTCGTTTGATCCGAAAAGGTGTAATATTGATCCGGTCTCAATAGCTCATCCGTTGCATCCCCTTTTATCATCACCGAGCCGTTGACCAGCATCGTCTCAAACGTTTGAAACTCCCTGTCGACGGATACATTAAATTTCGTGCCTAAGACCTCTACCGAACGATACAACGTTTTGACAACAAACGATCGGCTTTCATCCTTGGAAACATCAAAATAAGCTTCGCCATCAAGATAAACTTCCCTTCGGCGGGTCGTAAAACAGGATGGATAGATAAGCGTAGAACCGGAATTTAAATATATCATTGTGCCGTCGGAAAGCAGAAGTTCTGCACGCTTTCCGTAAGGTACATATAAGACATTCGGTTCTCGCCTTTCCCGATCAATGACTTCGATCGTATCATTAATGACCGTTTGCCGATGATTATGCAAGATTTTCACCATCGATTCGGCGCATCGTATTTCCTCTTTTCCTCCGATTTTCAATATGATCTTATCGCCGCACGAAAATTGTCTTACGGCCGCCTCATAATCAAAGTTCTTCTCCCATGTATTCCATACGGCAATCCCCGCAGCAATCACAGCAATCACACATGCCACCGCTGCATAATACAGGGATAGTGGCATTTTCTTCTTATCTTTTTTCCGTATGCGTCCCACAATCTTTTTTACCGCCCTGTCATTTGTTTCATGCGGAGCGTCGATCAGGGTTGCCGCCCATAAAGTTTGCAACTCGGCAAAATGTGATCGGTTTGCTTCAGACTGTTCCATCCAGCGCAAAACCTGACGCGCTTCTTCAATCGTCACGTCCTGTTCAATGAATTTTATCAATAACAGATCATCCATATTTTAACGTATCCATGTTCATAACAAGAACAACAAATCCTTCATCACACCCTAAAATATAGCTGTTAAATGTGAATAATTAATGAACGTTCTTCTCAAATTCAGTCTTTATGTTGGCAACACGACAGATAATTTTTCCATTCCTACGGAAACGTAGTGGAACTCCGGTTAACGCCAGCAAGAAGAAA
>NZ_JBQNAZ010000046.1:0-17553 GCF_052170195.1 Tannerella sp.
GCGAGAATCAAACTAAAGAGACTATACCCGTCAATTAATAGATAACATAACACTAATTCAACAATGCCTCATTTTTTAATGAATTTAGCGACAACATAATTAAACAGATACAATACAGAATCAACGAAAGACCAAGATACAAACCCAATTTCTATTCCCCAAAAGAAATCTTTTTCTCAAATTTGAAGCATTTTCTAGTTGTTGAAACTATAAATGACCGTCAGGCCGAATAATAAGAAAAGTAGCGAGACCCGGGATTGAACCGGGGACCTCATGATTATGAATCATGCGCTCTAACCAGCTGAGCTATCTCGCCATCGTTGAAAAACGATGCAAAGATAATAAAAAAAACAATTATCCGCAATTGAATGATACTTTTTTCGGGTGTAGTTCCAACTAGTGAATGCAACTTTTTGTTTCAAATTTAAGAAAAAGATTTATAGGTGTCCGATAAAACTAGAAAAGCAATAAATATTGTCCTCTCAGTCCTTATAAATAGTACCTTCATATTCTCTTCTCAAAAAGTAAGCCCCTCTTATGGCTGATATAGCTTTTTTTAGCGGACGGCCGTTGCAGAGAACGAATATAAGCTCTATAAATGTACAGAATCTCTTCTTCTGTTTGGTTCTCAAGCCTTAGAAATGAAAATAGAGGTACGTGTATATGCTTAATTCGGCTATTTTTAGCGGACAGTCGATGAGTTATACTAAAAATCGCTTACTTTTCGCAAAAACAATCCGGAACACCTGTTTATGGACATTGCGGAGGGGCAAATTGGGACAGTCAGAAGTTTACCGGACGCCAATAATTTCTTTTGAGAATAACTTTTATCGGACAGCAATGTTAACTTATACTAAACCACATGAGCAAAATTGATACGGAGTTCATCTCCAACCGCAGCCATGTCTCTGTCGGTAGCATAAAACAGGTAGTCTATGAACATAGGTACTTTCGGGGGCTTCTTTCCGAAAGCCTGCTACCAGGCCAGCTTGGCATTCTTCACGCTTTGACTGTTGTTCTCGATGGCTGTGTGTACCGATTCCATGTCCGAGCAATCATTATGGGCTTACGACTACGTCCGGGACGGATCTCAAACCCCTTGACGCCTTACGCCTCAAAACGCTTTACTTATGAATTGACTGAGATATGGGTCATATATGTCTGTCACCCTATTGAACTTGATGTCATTCATACCCAATAATTTCAAGAGGATTGCTCCGCAACACATGCAAAAAGCATAACCCTTGCCTTTACACCGAATGGATTTGATGTTGCTTATTCATCGGTGCGCTGTTCGTTTTCGGCAATTAAGTTGAGCAATCGCTCTACGGCTTCTTCTTCAGGAATATTCTTGAGTACACACGTTTTCCCCTTATACAGACTGATCCGACCACGTCCCGCACCGACATAGCCGTAATCCGCATCAGCCATCTCACCGGGCCCATTGACGATACATCCCATGATACCGATCTTCAACCCCGTTAAGTGGGATGTCGCCGCCTTGATACGGGCGATGGTTGTTTGCAGATTATAAAGTGTCCGTCCACATCCGGGGCATGATATATATTCCGTACGGCTGATTCGGGCACGTGCAGCTTGCAGGATACCGAAAGCAAGGCGATCAGTCACCGAAGCATCAAATCCATCACTCGTAATCATAACCCCGTTACCGATTCCATCGATAAGCAGTACCCCGAGATCGGCCGCCGCTTTGATCTGAAGGTTTTCGAGATCGGTCTCCTTATAATGACGATGCAGGATAAGCGGCGTTTGAGATTGGGCTTCTTTAAGACGAAGGACAGCTGCACGCGCCTCGTTGACCCCGTCGGCCGAGAGCTCTTTCAAGATCAGGACAACAGCCTCCTGCCTCTTGACTTCTTGAATAAATGCTGGGGTAAGATCGGCGACGGTAACTTCCATTAAACGGACATGGCTCGGCTTCAGAGTTTCGCCTGCGCGATAGATATTCGATTCGTGTACAGACGGTGTGTCATTATCTTCGGAAGATACCCAAAAATAATCCGGCCTATCGACTGTTGAAATCGCAAGATCATCCGGTTTCCGGCATGAAATAACAACAGGAAGATGTTCTCCACCGATGATTTCGACGGCCTTCGTCTCCCTCATATAATCCGTGACCGCACCTTGATAGGTTGAGGGCATATCGGTGAATTCGACCTCTCTGCAGGCCTCAATATGATGTACCAGCTTCCGTGCGACGGGTATTTCGGCTTCGGGAGGCTCACTGAGCGATACACGGATCGTATCGCCGATACCGTCGATCAGCAACGCCCCGATGCCTGTGGCGCTTTTGATGCGTCCGTCTTCATCGTTACCGGCCTCGGTCACCCCCAAATGCAATGGATAATACATATCTTCGGCTTCCATCATGCGCACGAGAAGTCGTACGGTACGCACCATAACGACCGTATTCGAAGCCTTGACGGAAAGTACGACATCGTTGAAATGCTCCTCTTTACAAATGCGGAGAAACTCCATACATGAGGCAACCATACCCTCGGGCGTATCGCCATAACGATTCATGATACGATCCGAAAGAGAGCCGTGATTGACACCGATGCGGATAGCCGTGCGATGTTTTCGGCATAGACGGAGAAAAGGAATAAAGCGGTCGCGAATCTTTTGAAGCCCGGCTGCATATTCTTCGTCCGTATAATCTACGCTTCGAAATTTACGTACCCCATCTACATAGTTACCGGGATTAATTCGGACTTTCTCGACATGAACAGCAGCCACCTCGGCTGCTTTAGGATTAAAATGAATATCGGCCACGAGAGGTGTTTCACACCCCTTTTCGTGCAATTTGCTGCGGATAAGACCCAGATTATGAGCCTCCCGCTCACCTTGCGCCGTGAAGCGTATGTATTCGGCACCCGCTTCGGCCATACGGAGAGCCTGAGCCACGGCAGCATCCGTATCCATGGTCGAAACATCGGCCATGGACTGGATGCGAACAGGATTGGTTCCTCCGAGCGGAGTATTCCCGATCGTTACAACCGATGTGTGGCGGCGTTTCAATTCGTTTTATATTTGAACTTCACAGCGGCCAACTCTTCATTGGCCTTGACGATCTTCTTCTTCAAATCCTCCTTATAAGCTGTCAGGCGAGAGCTCAACTTCTCATCGCCAAGCGCAAGTATCTGTACAGCCAGAATAGCAGCATTCTGTGCTCCGTTGATGCCTACTGTCGCGACGGGAATACCGGGTGGCATTTGTACGATAGCTAATAATGCGTCCATACCGTCCAACGAAGCATTGATGGGTACGCCGATAACGGGTAACGTTGTCATAGAAGCAATCACGCCGCAGAGGTGTGCCGCCATACCGGCAGCTGCAATAATGACTTTGATTCCGCGTCCGACGGCATTTTTGGCAAACCGTTCCACCTCTTCGGGAGTACGGTGGGCCGAGAGAGCATTCATCTCGAACGGGATTTCCATCTCGTCAAGGAATTGCGCCGCCTTATTCATCACGGGCAAGTCTGACGTACTGCCCATGATGATACTTACAACCGGTTTCATACCTGTTTATCCGATAAAATTCTGATAATCGGCAGCAGAAAGCAGAGATTCCGCTTTGCTTACGTCGTCCGGTTTAATTTTTACGATCCACCCTTTGCCATACGGATCTTCATTGATCAACTCCGGTTTATCTTCGAGTTCGGAATTGACTTCGAGAATCTCGCCACATACAGGCATCAACAGGTCCGAAACGGTTTTTACGGCTTCGATAGAGCCGAACGCCTCTTCCTGAGCTACATGCTCGCCTTCGGTGGGAATGTCAACATAGACGATTTCGCCCAGCTCTTTCTGTGCATAATCGGTAATACCTACATAGGCGCAGTCGCCCTCAATACGGATCCATTCATGATCCTTGGTGTACTTTAATTCTGTCGGGAAATTCATGATTCTAATTTTTTATGGGTTAATATTATTCCGCGACAAAGATAAAAAACTTTCCGATAACCGTAATGGAACGATCTGTTTTAAATTTCTTTTCGGAGCCGGGCTACAGGGATTCCCATTTGCTCTCGATATTTGGCCACGGTACGGCGTGCCAACCGATAGCCTTTCTCTTTCAGAAGGACTGAAAGCGCATCGTCGGTAACAGGATTCTGTTTATCTTCCGCATCGATGGTTTCGCGCATAATTTGCTTGATTTCACGTGTAGATATTTCTTCACCGCTATCGTTACGAGCTGATTCGGAAAAGAAGTACTTCAGCGGGAAAATCCCGAAGTTCGTTTGTACGTACTTACTGTTGCTGACACGCGAGATGGTCGAGATATCGTATCCTGCACGTTCGGCTACGTCTTTCAGAATCATTGGCCGGAGCTTCGCTTCATCGCCGGTGAGGAAAAAATCGTTTTGCAATACGACGATCGCTTCCATAGTACGCTGTAACGTTTCTTGACGTTGCCGAACAGCATTAATAAACCACTGTGCAGCATCGAGTTTCTGTTTAACAAACTGAACAGCATTGCGCATCTCCGGGCTGCGGTTCGTCTTGTTGCCGGCATAATCGCGAAACATATCGCTGTATTCACGGCTGATGCGCAAGTCGGGCACGTCTCGCTGATTCATACTCAGCGTCAGTTCACCGTTGTGATTTTCGACGATGAAATCGGGTGTGATTTCGTTCATGGCACTCTCGGAAGATTCGTTCCAGCCGTTGCCGGGCTTGGGGTTAAGTGCCGTTATTTCATGTAAAACGGCTCGCAAGGTTTCGTCGTCTATATTCAAGGCCCGCTGAATCTTGTCGTAATGCTTCCGTATAAAAGCTTCAAAATGAAAATCAATGATTTCTGCGGCCTGACGGGTGTAAGGCGTCTGTTCTTTTTTCTCGAGCTGGATACGCAAACATTCCTGCAAGTTGCGCGCTCCGATACCGATGGGTTCGAAATCCTGAATGACTTTCAAGGTTGGTTCGATATCGGATTCGTTCACATCTACCCCTGCCTTAAACATCAGATCGTCTGCAATGGCCGACAGTTCGCGACGCAAATAACCGTCGTCATCAATATTCCCTATGATGTATTCGCCTATTTTCTTTTCTTTCTCGGTCAGATTCCGAAGACTGAGTTGTTCGACAAGGAAGTCATGGAGTGAAGGGCCGGCAGAAAAAGGAATGTCTTCGCGTCGTTCGTTTGTGCCGTTCATTACACGGAGCTGGTAATCGGGAATATCATCTTCGGTAAGATAGTCGCCAAGGGTTAAATCGGTCTCGTTTTCCGGGCTTTCATATATGGTTTCATCTGCCTCGGCACCATCGGTTTCACCATCCGACAAGGGTTCGCGTCCTTCTTCAAGTGCCGGATTTTCTTCAAGCTCCTGCCGGATGCGTTCTTCCATTTCGATGGCCGGCAATTCGAGCATGCGGATAATCTGAATTTGCTGGGGTGAAAGACGTTGTTGTAAACTTTGTTGTAACTGCTGTTTCTGCATAAAAAGCATCTGAAAACGTATGTGCAAAGGTAGTGCAAAAAAAAGAAACGGGGAAAGAACAACGAGAAGAAAGCAGAAAATATACGTACCTTTGCGGCTCATGAACAGAGAGAAAAATATGATACGTTTCGATGTGACCTTACTGGGATGCGGTTCGGCGACACCGACCCTGCGTCACGAGGCAACCGCTCAAGTCGTAAATCTGTACGATAAACTGTATATGATTGACTGTGGAGAAGGAGCACAGCTACAAATGAGGAGGATGCATATCCGATTCAATCGTCTGACCCATATTTTTATTTCCCATCTGCACGGCGATCATTGTTTCGGACTGCCCGGATTACTTTCAACACTCGGTATGTTGGGACGCAAAGGCGAGTTAGTGATTCACGGGCCTCATGCCCTCGGTGATTTTATTCGCCCTGTTCTCGCCTTATTTTGCAAAGAAATGGGATACACCGTACGGCTAAACCTGATTGATCCCCAAAAGCATGCACTGGTGATGGAAGATCGTTCGCTCAGTGTCTGGTCTATTCCGCTAAAGCATCGCATACCTACGTGCGGCTACCTTTTTGCCGAGAAACCTCGCGAAGCTCATCTGATACGTGAAATGATCGATTTTTACCAAGTGCCTGTCAAAGCATTGAGGGGTATCAAGCAGGGAGAAAATTTTATAACACCCGAAGGGGTAACCGTTCCTCATACGCGACTGACACGACCGGCACAACCGCCGAGGCGTTACGCGTTCTGTTCGGATACAGCCTTTGAACCGTCTATTGTTCCTTATATCGAAGGAGTGGACTGCTTATATCATGAAGCAACGTTTATGGATAGTGAATTGGCACGCGCCAGAGAAACGTTTCATTCTACAGCCCGTCAAGCCGCGGAAATTGCCCGTATGGCAGGTGCAAAAAAACTCGTAATAGGACATTATTCAGCTCGCTACGAAGATATTAACCCATTACTTGGAGAAGCTCAAGCCATTTTTTCGAACACCATTGCAGGTCAGGAAGGCATGATTGTCCAAGTTTGACACAACGACCCGTTAAAGAACAACATTCCTGCGATCACAGAGAGCGATTCCTTTTAAAAATATCGCTAAACAAAACACAATTAAACATTAAAAACAGCCCTTTGGGCGTTGAGTTGTTGAGCTGTTGAGATGTTTTGACTGTTGGCTGAAAGCCGGCTGCTAAATGACCATTAACAACTGACAATTTGAAAAGAAGCCCCGCAGGGGCGCGTTAATTCAGCCCAATGTGTAATCTGATCCGAACGCAAATAAGCCAAATGAAAACGTGTGGCAGCTGAATACTGACGAACCATTAAACCCAAATTACGCGATACACTGTTCGGCGTTTACCATTAATAATGGATGTGCGAATGTACGACAATGGTTACGTCAGGCTTACAGCCCTCCCAACGGAGATATTGCTTTTTCCCCAACGCTTCGCTTCCGCTCTTCCCCCTTTGAAGGGGTAACATCCCCCTTCGCTTCGCTCTTCCCCCCTTTGAAGGGGGGGAGGGGGGATGTTCCTCTGCGTTCGGTCTTTTGTCATTCAGAGCGAAGCGATGAATCTCCTCCTTTTCCCCGCGAGATTCCTCACTACGTTCGGAATGACAAAGGGGGATCTAAATCAATATTCATTCAGGCTTACAGCCCTCAAAAAAACAAAACAGGGGAATCAATACCCCACCCTTGCGGAATGGGGCTGAAATAAAACGGGCTTTCAGCCCTTGGTTGGAATATGGTTAACGGTTATTTTCCGGGCACAAAAAAAATATCCAAAAAACAGACAAAATATTTGCATATGATCAAAAAAATATTTATACCTTTGTCGTACATAACAAAAAATATAAGACCATGGAAATAACAACCGATACTCCACCTGACAAGCCGATGCGCCTCGCAAACCGCACCGGAGGCGCAGCGTAAAAGAAATATCCGGAACGCGAAAACATGTATCAATTTTTAAAAACAGAAAAACATGAAGACAAAAATTATTTTATGGATAGGCGCCCTGCTTTTGCTGATGGTAGGAATGGGGTGCGAGAAAAAAAGCTCCGAGGAAGAAAGTCACATCTCTTGTCCATGCGAATGTGTGGAAGAGAAGATTCCGATTGTAACCCTTAAGAATGAAAATGCCCATTTTCGATATATAAAAAGGCGAAATGATTTTGCTTTGGAAATAGAGAATAAAGAGCTTGTACGTGGACTTTATCTTATCCCCCGCGGATGTGATATTCCTAAAAAATACAAGGAAGATGGCCTCCCCGTTATAATCAGTGGAGAAGTCTTTGATTGTAGCGAATATATCAAGCCGTGGATTAAACGGGATCCTGTTTACTTTATTAAATTATCAACTATAAAAAAGAAATGATCATGAAAAAAATAATTTTATCCATATTGGCTTCTGCATTATGGATCAATGGCTATTCACAACGGACATGTGGTTCTGAGTTGAATATGGAACAAATCCGGCGGACAGAACCGTTAAAATACCAGCGGATAACGGATTGGGAAAATCAAATAAAATTACATTCTCGTAGTGTGCCTTCTTCCACAATTCTGATTCCGGTTGTAGTACATGTAGTATACAACAATGCAGCGCAAAACATCAGTGATGCTCAGATCCATTCTCAGATACAAGTATTGAACGAAGACTTTCAAAGAAGAAATGCAGACAAAGTAAATACGCCTTCAGCATTTTCGAGTGTTGCCGGAAATGCAAATGTTGAGTTCAAGCTGGCAAAAATAGACCCGAATGGAAATCCTACGGAAGGTATTACACGAACACAGACCTCAGTGTCAGCTTTTTCTGATAATGATAACGTAAAATTCTCCGATATGGGCGGATGCAATGCATGGAATACAAAACGTTATTTGAATATCTGGGTCTGTAATTTAGGCGATGATCTTTTAGGCTATGCCCAGTTTCCATTTGAATTTCAAACAAAACCCAATACAGATGGAGTCGTGATTCACTACAAACACTTCGGGAGAGATGGCAGTGCTGAATCTCCCTATGATAAAGGCAGGACAGCGACGCATGAAGTAGGGCATTGGTTAGACCTACGTCATATTTGGGGAGATGATGGGGGCAGTTGCTCTGGTACTGACAATATTGCAGATACACCGAATCAAGGAGGGTATAATGAAGGATGTCCTTCGTTCCCTAAAACAGATCATTGTACAAACACATCACCCGGGGTTATGTTTATGAATTATATGGATTACACGTATGATGCCTGTATGAATTTGTTTACAAAGGGACAAGTAGAGCGTATGAGATCGTTATTTGATACTCAAATAGGTATCAGACGTGAAATGCAGATTTATGCCAATCTACTAACGACTCCACTTTCCATCTCCGGCCCTTCAAGTTTTTATAATGAAGCGACTTATACAATAGAGAACTTACCTGTGGGTTCGTCCGTACAATGGTCATCAAGCAGTAACTGTTTACGGTTGATCTCAGGACAGGGAACGGCAACGGCTACTTTTAAAGCTATATTCAATACATCGGCTGTCATCACGGCCACTGTCAGTGGGCTGACTTCAACATCGCTGTCGACCGGCACTATTACTGCTAATGCGTCGTACAACAGCGATATTTCATTCGACGTTTGGAATAATTCGAGTGGCGGATATATAGGAAATACTGCTACGGGTACCAGTGGTCTCTGTCCGAATACGACTTACCACTTCAGTCTGGTAAATAATTCGGGCTGTGCCATAAATGATCCGGAATGGACGGTTTCCCCGTATTGGACAATTCATTATAAAACAGAAAACATGATCTCCATTAATACAAACCAAGCCGCGGGCGGATGGATTTCATTAAAGGCACGCACCTGCTGTGGTACATCCGGTACGGTATGCTCGGCGACATTGGGATCTTCTTCAGACTGCCCTAACTACCCCTTCACCCTCTCCCCGAACCCGGCAACGGACGAAGTGACCTTGCAGCTGATGGAGACGGATGAAGTCAGCGGATTAAGCGTGCTCTCGACCGACAGAAGCGCTTACGAAATCCAGCTCTGGAGCGGTATGACGATGCTGCGCTCGTTCCGGACGAATGAGCCGACATTCCAAATCCCGATGGCCGGACTGCCGGCAGGATTGTACTTCGTGCGCGTCGTCAAAGACGGACAGACGTATACACAGAAGTTGATTAAGAAGTGAGAGAAAAGTGAAAAACGAAAAGTGAAAAGTGAAAAGTGAAAAGTGAAGAGTGAAAAGTGAAGAGTGAAAAGTGAAAAGTGAAGAGTGAAAAATGAAGCCCGAAGGACTTTTCGTTTTTCGTTCTTCGTTTTTCACTTTCCCATAACCATTAATTCATCCCTTGCGGACACGAAAGAAAGGAGCAGAACGGAGAAGAGCCGCATGTCAGAGAGTTGAACGTGATAAAAGTTTGTGTATATGGCTATTGATAATATTATTTCCGTTTCCTTCTCGGACGAAGACGTCGAGAAGATGAACGCCGCCATCCGCATGCTGAACGAGGTGATGGAGGGTAAGGCCGTGAACCTTACGCCCGAAGAACGTCGTCAGTACGGCAGCATTGCCGACCGCAACAAGCTTCTGGTAGACAAGGCCAAGTTCTACATGGAAAAGGCGCCGCAAACCATGCCGCGCACCATCGACAAGGCCGAATTCGACCGCGACTACGCCGCACGCGCCCGGATCGAAGCGCCGCTTCGAGAACTGACGATCGTGGCCGAAAAGTTGCGCGATACGAAGACGCTGCTCGATTTCGATAACCTCCAGAATACCCTCGCGTATTATCGCTACGTGAAGTATCTGGCCTCTGAGAACGAACCGGGCACCACGTCGATCTATCAGGACATGAAGCAGCATTATCATGGCGGCCGCAAACCGGACGAAGAACCGGATGTTCCCACTCCGCCTGCCGGAGGCGAAACGACACCGTAAGTCGCACAGATACGTTCGGGACGTATATCCGATACGTTCCGAACGTCATTCAGGGAGGTTCCGAACCTGATTCCGATACGTTCCGAACCCCATTTAATACCCCTCCGAACCCTATTTAAGGTATTTCCGAAATACATTTCGGGTATTTCCGAACCTGATTTGGGTACGTTCCAAACTACCCGTCGACAGGTGTCGAACTACCCTCCGACACGTTCCGAACTACCCGTCGACAAGTTCCGAAGCACCCATCAATACGTTCCGGACGTATCGAAATATCTCTCCGAACCACCCGAAATCAGGTTCTGAACCGGTCATAATTTATTTCCGAACAGTATTAAATATCCCTCCGGACGTACCCAAATACCCCTCGGAATATACCTGAATACCGTGCCGAAGCAGGCTGAGAATTTTAAACGTATATAAAAGGTCAACCGGATTTGTTTTTAAGTAGATCGAGAAAGGTTATGCTTAGAATCGGACTTCCATCCCCTACTCCATCCGATGAAATCGTATCAATCTTTTGTATCAACAATGATGGTTACAGGACCATCGTTCAACAAATAAACTTTCATATCCGCACCGAAAATACCCGTTTTTACTTCACGACCTAACTGCATTTCTACTTCCTTGCAAAACGACTCGTACAATGGAATCGCAATATCCGGTTTCGCGGCACGAATATACGACGGACGATTCCCTTTTTTTGTCGAAGCATATAAAGTAAACTGACTGACGATTAAAATTTCTCCACCGATTTCAAGTACAGAGCGATTCATAACACCTTTATCGTCGTCGAAAATTCTCATATTTACGATCTTTTTCGCCATCCGGACAATTTCCTTATCTGTATCCGAATCTTCAAAACCCACCAAAATCAGTAGACCTTTACGAATCTCGGATCGTACCGCTCCATCAATCGCAACCGACGCGTGTTGTACGCGTTGTATGACTGTTCTCATATTACAAAAATTAAATTCTCCTGCTTATATTTATTCCGGTTTTTTCAAACCGTTTATTAAGATACCCGCCTTACTCTCTCCTATCAGTTCAATGAGTTCGTCCATCGGAGCTTCCTTAATCCGTTTTACACTCTTATACTTTTTCAATAACGTCTCTTTCGTCTTTTCTCCGATACCTTTAATCTCATCCAACTCCGAAATAATTTGCTTTTTACTTCGCATCTTCCGATGAAACGTAATACCGAACCGATGGGCTTCGTCGCGGAGATGTTGAATGACTTTCAGCGTTTCCGAATTTTTATCGAGTATAAGCGGTATCGGATCGCCCGGATAAAAAATCTCTTCCAATCGTTTTGCCAATCCTACAATCGATATTTTATCTAATAAATTCAATTGCCGAAGCACTTCTGTTGCTGCATTCAACTGTCCCTTTCCTCCATCGATAACAATCAACTGCGGAAGAGGCAGACCTTCTTCCAACAGTCGTGTGTAACGACGCGTAACAACTTCCGTCATCGAAGCGAAATCATCGGGACCTACAACCGTCTTTATATGAAAATGACGATAATCCTTCTTCGACGGTTTCCCTTTTTTAAATACGACGCAAGCCGCAACAGGATTCGTACCTTGTATATTCGAGTTATCGAAACATTCTATCTGCATCGGCAGAACAGGTAAATGTAAGTCCTTTTGAATCGCAGTTAACAGACGGGTCGATCGCTGTTCGGGATTAAACTTATCCGAACGTTTCAATTTATCAATCTTATATTGCTTTACATTTTGAACAGACAAATCAAGTAATTTCTTCTTATCTCCTCGTTGTGGAACCGTAAAAATAATACGTTTTGAAAATACACCTTCAGGCATAAAAGGAACGATTATTTCGGAAGCATTACTTTGAAATCTCTCTCTCATTTCCACAATACCCAAACCTAAAAGTTCCTCTTTCGGTTCATCAAGTTTTTTCCGATACTCAATCGTATATACCTGCACAATGGCTCCGTTTCCTATATGCATATAATTAATATAGACGGATTGTTCGCTTTCATCCAACGAAAATACATCTACATTATGCAACATGGGAACAACCGTCGACTTCGACCGAAAATTTTCAATCAAATCATATTGATATTTGATTTCCTGAGCTTCTTCAAAACGCATTTCCTCCGAAAGTTTTCGCATCCGATTTAGAAGAAGCGAGCTTACGCGTGAACTGTTTCCTTTTAGTATTTCCTTTATCTCGGAAATATTCCGATTATATTCTTCTATATTTTGTAGTCCGACGCAAGGAGCCTTGCATCGTTTAATATGATATTCGAGACAAACTTTATACCTTCCCGAAGCAATGGATTCGGGAGTCAAAGCATGTTTGCATGTCCGGATCGGATACAATTCTTTTATCAGTTGCAGCATGATCTTCGCAGTATAAGCAGACGCATACGGACCGAAATACAAAGAACCGTCCCTTATAATATTTCTTGTCTGAAATATACGTGGAAAATATTCGTTTTTGATCACAATGGAAGGATACGTTTTATCGTCCTTTAATAAAACATTGTAACGCGGACGATACTGTTTGATTAAGTTATTTTCGAGTAACAGGGCATCTTCTTCCGAATCTACTACAATATATTTTAAATCATAAATATGTTTGACTAAAACACGAGTTTTATTATTTTCATGCTCTTTCTGAAAATAAGAAGAAACTCGTTTGCGTAAATTCTTCGCTTTCCCTACATAAATAATCGTTCCTTTACGATCGAAATATTGATAACATCCCGGCTTCTCAGGTATAGTGGAAAGAATTTTTAATATGTAGCTAAGCCTGTCATCCATTCTTCTTTTATAAAAAACCACGTTCCACGTGGAACATTTCTATATTATCTACCCAATAATACCAAAAGAATATTGACGTCGCTCGGAGATATTCCGGGAATACGATTTGCCTGTGCAATTGTTTCCGGATTTATTTTATGTAATTTTTGGCGAGCCTCCGTCGAAAGAGATTGAATCGATAAATAATCAAACTTATCTTTGATACGAATATTTTCCAATCGAGAGACTTTACTTACAATCTGTCTTTCTCGCTGGATATATCCGCTATACTTTATCCTGATCTCAGCCGCTTCTAAAATTTCATCCCGACGAGAAATTGGAATCGCATCTGTCAACTGATTAAACTCCGGTATCACTTCTTTGATATCGGAAAATGAAACTTGAGGTCGAGTTAATATATCGGCCAGCTTATAAGCATGAGGAATAGGAGCCGTCCCTAAAGAAGTTAATGTAGTATTAATTTGAACAGGTGTAACGGAAAAAGAATGAATAAACTCCGTGATCCGATCAATCATTTCTTTCTTCTTTTTTAATAAACCATAACGATAAGTATCGGCAAGTCCTAATTGATAACCTCGTTCGGTAAGACGCATATCCGCATCGTCCTGACGCAAAAGAATCCGATACTCTGCACGCGAAGTAAACATACGATACGGTTCATCTACTCCTTTTGTCACCAGATCATCTATCAATACTCCAATATATGCCTCATCACGATTTAAAACAAACGTATCATCACCATGACAACGAAGATGTGCATTAATACCTGCTACTATCCCCTGCCCCGCCGCTTCTTCATAACCGGTAGTTCCGTTAATCTGACCGGCAAAAAACAGATGTGAAATTTTTTTTGTCTCTAAAGTATGTAATAACTGCGTAGGATCAAAGAAATCATATTCGATCGCATACCCCGGACGATATAATTGAATATCACGAAAAGGCGATATTTTTTGTAAAGCCTTCAACTGAATATCGAAAGGAAGAGATGAAGAAAATCCATTCAGATAATATTCCTGTGTCGATTCACCTTCGGGTTCCAAAAATAATTGATGCTGTATTTTATCGGCAAAAGTGACGATTTTAGTTTCAATACTCGGACAATAACGAGGACCTATACTTTGTATCTGTCCATTATACAGAGGTGATTCCGATAATCCTTTACGTAAGACATTGTGACACTCTTCATTCGTATATAAAGTCCAGCAGCTTAATTGTTTAAGTTCTCTTTCGACATTGTCTAAATAAGAAAATTTACGAAAATCATTTTCGCCCGGTTGTTCGGTAAGTTCTTCAAAATAAATACTTCGAGCATCTATTCGTACAGGAGTACCTGTTTTCATCCGATCCGAAATAAAACCGAGCGAAATCAACTGTTCCGTTAATCCTCTTACAGCCGGTTCCGAAATTCGTCCTCCCGAAAATTGTACACGACCGACATGTATCAATCCATTCAAAAAAGTGCCGTTCGTCAAAACAACTGAATTTGCTTGAAATTCGATTCCAAAAGTCGTCTTTACACCGCAAACACGATTACCATCTAAAAGCAATTCACTGACGGTATCTTGCCATATCCACAAATTAGGAAGATTCTCAAGAATCTCACGCCAAGCCTGAATAAATTTTACCCGATCATTCTGTGCACGAGGACTCCACATGGCAGGTCCCTTACTCCGGTTCAACATTCTAAACTGAATAGCCGTACGATCGGTTACAATCCCCATAAAACCTCCCAAAGCATCGATCTCACGAACAATCTGCCCCTTCGCAATTCCACCTACGGCAGGATTACAGCTCATCTGGGCAATCTTATTCATATCCATAGTAATCAGTAACGTGCGCGAACCTAAATTCGCAGCTGCAGCTGCAGCTTCACAGCCCGCATGACCTGCTCCCACTACTATCACATCATAATCGAATCTCATCTACCACTTAGCTTCATTAAAAAGAGGTGCAAAGATAATCAAAGACATACACAAATAAAAAACTCTTCAAAAAATGTAGTTTTAGTGAATAAGTAAACATTTAAAAAAACTTATTCACAACTCTGCCGCTTGATTCAGCAGAGAGAAGATAAGCACTTAACATTTCGTTGAGTCCTTCCCAAACACGTTCAGTCGTCAATAATTCAAAACGTTCTTCTTTTGTCATCGTTCCGTCATCAGGAAGAATATCATCCGAGCTTATACCTTGAAAACGTACATGATGTCCCGGAAGCCAAAGCGTTTTACTTATTCCGGGAGGATAAACAGCAAAAGAAGGAACATCCAAGGCTTGCGCAATATGTCGCAAGCCTCCTTCGTTTCCAAAAAAGAAATCGCAAAGCGAAGTAAGCGCACGTAATTCCTGAAGTGAACTCGCTTTCACATTCATAAAAATATGAGAATCTTTGCCTAAATCTTCGTATAATCGATTACAAATCTGTTTCTCACGTTCACCGACATAATTAAAAATGATCTGTGGATGATACGTATCAATCATTCTTTCAATAACCAGCTTCATACGTTCCATATTCCAGCCTTTCCCAACAATACGGGTAGCGACTGCCATAAGAACTACAGGACGCTTAAAATCGATCCCTTGACGCTCCATATAAGAACGATAAACAGCCTTTTCTTCATCGGGAACAAACAAACTAAACGAAGTTTCATATTTTACATCGGTAATCTTCTTCAAAGGTTCCAACAATCTTAAATTAGATTGTACCATATCCAACGAACTATCATCCCGATTAGGTACTCGATAATTATTCAGAAAAAGACTATACGCTTTTTTCGTTCCTATACGAAAAGGAGTATGTAACGAAAAAAGGCTGAAAAAAAGAGTTTTAACCGTAGCACGCATATCAATAATCACATCGTAATGCGTATCACGCATCAAACGATAGACACGTTTTAAATACTTAGGTAAGTTATAGTTTTCTTTGTCACTAAAAGTAATAATCCGATCTATATCCGGATGCCCTTCATACAAAGAAGCTATATTATCATTCAAAACAAAATCGACCTGAACTCCGGGAAATGTTTTTTTCAAACTCTTACATACCGAAACAGCCAGAACAGAGTCTCCCACTCGTCGAAAACGGATTACCAATACTCTTTTAACCTCAATTCGTGGTTTCATTTTCGAAGCTTTACTTCTTACCGTATAACACAGGATTAAGCGAGGGATCGTTGTACATTTTCATTTGCTTGTATACTTTCATATATTTCCGTCCTTCGCTGATATCGTTCAATAACTGATCTAATGCCGTTGAAAGGTCTTTTTTCTGTTCAAGCAATACATCCAGTTTCCGTCGGCAGGAATCAAGATGATTAGCCTCAGCATCCATACGGTTTGCTTCAGCTTTCATGTGATAAATCTTCAATACCAAAATCGAAAGACGATCAATTGCCCATGCAGGACTTTCAGTATTAATAGTCGCATCAGGTAAAACATGTACATCTTTATATTTATCAAGGAAATAACTATCAATACGTTCGACTAAATCCGTACGATCCTGATTAGATTTATCAATACGCCGTTTGATAACCAGAGCTTTGGAAGGATCTATATTCGGATCTCGAATAATATCTTCAAGATGCCACTGTACGGCATCAATCCAATTTTTCAAATAAAGATAACATTCAATTTTTTCTTGCGGATAAGGGTTTCGAATCATGGCATCAACGTCATCTGTCAAGTGGTAATCGTTCGTAGCCTGTTCAAAAATCGGATAACACAGTTCACTGAAATGTTCCATAAAAATAAATTTTAAAGTCGGCAAATATACGCAACTCTTTCCGATATACCAATTCCCTATTTTAAATTACAACACGAATCAAAGAAAGGTTTCAACTATTTTTTATGGGCATATATATCAGATTAATTTTTTAGAATTTAAAATGATGTAGATAATAGGCTGTTTAAAGTGTTGAAATTTTCTTCAATGATTTTTTGTATTTCATTTTTTCAAATAAACGAATCATTTTTTGAGTAAGATATAAACAGGATAAGTTATTTATAAATAGTATTTAGAGGTAGTTTATAAACAAAGTTTGAAAACTTTTTCAGGGGATATTTTAATATGGTAAAAATTATTTTTTTGTGGATTTCATCGTTTGAAAAATACATAAAAGAATTCCTGTATTTTTTTCGGAAGATGAAATTTGAACCCTATTTAAAAACCTAATGGATTATTCAAATTTTTTTTTCAGTTTTTATAAACAACTTTTTTCTGAGTTTTCAGCTTACTTTTTCAGAGAAAATATATGAAAAAATCCCTCGGAAATAGGAAAGAGTTTCCGAGGGAGGAATATCTGTAAATTGACTTTGTTGCAACGGTAGTCAAGAGGGTATTTTTCTTTTCTGCCGTTACGCAG
>NZ_JBQNAZ010000047.1:0-17011 GCF_052170195.1 Tannerella sp.
AATATGCTCATCTACAGGTCGGAAGATGGAAAAATCAAGATAGATGTCCGATTCGAGAGCGAAACGGTGTGGCTGTCGTTAGACCAGATGGCAACACTTTTCGGACGTGATAAATCTACTATCTCACGTCATGTCAAGAACGTCTTTGAGGAGGGAGAACTGTCTACGGAGGCAACTGTTGCAAATTATGCAACAGTTCAAACAGAAGGAGGTAGAGAAGTTACCCGAAATATAGATTATTACAACCTCGACGTGATTATCTCTGTGGGTTATCGTGTCAAGTCGCAGCAAGGCACACAGTTTCGCATCTGGGCTACACAACGATTGAAAGAATATATCATCAAAGGTTTTGCGTTGAATGATGAGCGATTCAAGACGGGGTCTTCCTACAACTATTTTAAGGAACTCTTAGGGCGTATTCGTGAGATACGCCTTTCGGAAAAGGTTTTCTATCAGCAGATAAAGGATATTTATGCCACCAGTATCGACTACGATCCTTCTGCTGCTATGACCTTGGCTTTCTTCAAAGAGGTGCAAAACAAGTTGCTTTGGGCTGTCAGTGGCAAGACTGCCTCCGAGCTTATGTATTATCGTGCCAATGCCTCCTTGCCCCTGATGGGACTTACCTCTACCGAGAAGGAGGGAAAAGTTACCAAGGGCGATGCTCTGATAGGTAAGAACTACCTGAATGAGAAAGAGATTGGTCAACTAAAACTCATTGTAGAGCAGTTCCTTGCCTATGCCGAGGCTCAGGCTTTGGCAGAGAAACCGATGTATATGCGAGACTGGATTCAGAAACTCCGCCTTGTGCTAACTATGAACGAGAAGAGTATCCTCGAACATGCCGGAAAAATTTCTCACGAGATGGCTGTAGCGAAAGCCACTAAAGAGTACATCGCTTACAAAGAGCAACAGCAGCAAATAGAACACTTCGAGAGTATCAAGCAGCTCGACCAAGACCTGAAACGTATCGCAGCACGCACGAACAATACAAAGAAAGGCGACGCCGGAGAAACCATAAAGAAATAATCTATGCATATCGAAGTAGAATATCTTGGCAATCGTGAGTTGCTCGAGGCACACAAGACGGCTTTTCTCTGCTCTCAAAGCGACGCGGGCGAGCCAAGCTGCCGCCGACGAGCGAAACCGATATATCGCCGAGCACGCCGACGAGATCGTCTTCGGATATATCGCCCCCGATAGCCGTTTCAACGAGCTGTATCGGCGGTATGCTTCGAAATCCGGCATATTGTTTAAGCCTAAGCATCTCTCCTGCCAATGATTATACAAGAGCGGATCAATTGCTTATAATACTTTGCATCCCCGCCCCGATATTCCGAATTAATCCGTATCTTTGCGGCCTTATCAAGAAAGAAATCAGTTGAAAACATTTGAAGAATTAGGGATTGCCTCACCTGTTTTGAAGGCGATCCGCGAGATGGGCTACGAAGCCCCCATGCCGGTACAAGAGGAAGTGATTCCTTTTCTGCTGGGAGAAGATAACGACGTCATCGCATTGGCACAGACCGGTACGGGAAAAACTGCGGCCTACGGTTTGCCCGTGCTGCAAAAAACAGACCTACACAAACAGACACCGCAGGCTCTCATCCTCTGCCCCACCCGCGAACTGTGTCTGCAAATTGCCGGCGACCTGAGCGATTACTCCAAATACATTGATGCGCTCAAGGTTCTGCCCGTTTATGGGGGATCAAGCATCGACAGCCAGATCAAAGCACTCAAAAAAGGGGTACACGTGGTCGTGGCTACGCCCGGACGCCTGCTCGACCTGATGAACCGGCGGACGGTAAACCTGCAAGAGATTAAGCACGTCATCCTCGACGAGGCCGACGAGATGCTCAACATGGGGTTTTCCGAAAGCATCAACGCCATTCTGGCCGAAGTACCCGAGGGGCGTAACATGCTGCTCTTCTCGGCCACCATGCCGCAGGAGATTGCGCGGATCACGAAAGAATACATGCGTGACCCGAAAGAAATCATCATCGGACGCAAAAACGAAGGGAATCAAAACATCCGCCACCTTTATTATATGGTGCATGCCAAAGACAAGTACCTCGCGCTTAAACGGCTCGTCGACTTCTATCCCAACATCTACGGGATCGTATTCTGCCGCACCCGCAAAGAGACGCAGGAGATCGCCGACAAACTTATTCAGGACGGCTACAATGCCGACTCGCTCCATGGCGAACTGAGTCAGGCGCAACGCGATTACGTGATGCAGAAGTTCCGCCTCCGCAACCTGCAGTTGCTTGTGGCTACCGACGTGGCGGCGCGAGGCCTCGACGTAGACAATCTTACCCATGTGATTCATTACGGCTTGCCCGACGATGTGGAATCATACACGCATCGCAGCGGACGTACCGCACGCGCCGGAAAAACGGGTATCTCTATTTCGATCTGCCATGTCCGCGAGAAAAGCAGAATACGGCAGATTGAAAAAATCGTCAACAAGCAATTCGAAAAAGGTACGCTGCCCTCGGGCAACGCCATCTGCGAAAAGCAACTCTTCTACTTCATCGACCAGCTTGAAAAAGTGAAAGTAAACGAAGATGAGATCGCCTCGCTCATGCCCTCCGTGTTCCGCAAACTCGAATGGCTCGAAAAGGAAGATATTATCAAACGCCTGATATCGCTCGAATTTAACCGGATGATCGATTATTATCGCGACGCCGGAGAGATTGAAGACGTAGACGAACCCTCGGCTCGTGGCAAAAAAGAGTCCGAACGCTCCGCTCGCCGCGCACAGAAAGCCGAGAACGGCTTCAAACGCCTTACCCTGAACTTCGGAAAGGCCGACGGTATCTTCCCGGCCCAAGTCATCGAACTCATCAACCGATGCGTGCCCGGCCGCAAGGTCGAGATCGGCCGTATAGACTTGCGCGAGAAGGTTTCCTATTTCGAGGTCGACAAAGGCGAAGCACAACGGGTAGTCGACAGCATGAATCAGTACGAAGTCGACGGACGCCCCATCTTCGTGGAGATGACTCGCGGCAACGATTCTGCGAACGGTGGGAAAGGCCGGCGAAAAGAACGGAAAACCGAACAACCCGACGGCCGAAGCGGTGCATCACGCCGTCCGGGGCGCGACAAGCCATGGCGACAAGCGTCCTCGCGCCGTAAGAACCGCGGACGGTCGTAAATTTCCGCCGCCTCTTCCTCATCTTCGTTCTTTTTTAACTACCTTTCCTCTAAAACGTATTTTGTTGGATTCTTTACATTCCTGCTCAATTTCCCCTTCTGTTCATAATTATTTTTTTAAATTTTTTTCCCTCCAAGATAGTAAAATTGTGGCTAAGAACACGCAAAGGAGGGGACAGAAAACAGAGCGTCGGCCTTGTGTTTTTATCTGCCCGGTGTAAAATCTCGAGGATTTTATCTAAATTTGCGTCCCGAAAGTAAGAAAAAGATGGAAACAAAGCATTTCAAAAGAACATTGGTGACTACGGCGCTTCCCTATGCCAACGGACCGGTACACATCGGCCACATGGCAGGCGTATATCTTCCGGCCGACATCTATGCGCGTTACCTCCGCCTCAAAGGCGAGAACGTGCTCATGATCGGAGGTTCAGACGAACATGGCGTGCCCATTACGCTGCGCGCCAAGAAGGAAGGCGTCACGCCGCAGGACATTGTGGATCGCTATCACAGCTTGATCCGGAAAACGTTCGAGGACTTCGGCATATCGTTCGATATCTACTCGCGAACCACTTCCGATACGCATCGGAAGATGGCTTCCGACTTCTTCCGGACACTCTATGAGAACAACGTTTTCATCGAAAAAGAAAGCGAACAATATTACGACGAAGAAGCCGGACAGTTTCTGGCCGACCGCTACATCACCGGCACCTGCCCGCATTGCTCCAACGAACATGCCTATGGTGACCAGTGCGAGAGTTGCGGCACCTCGCTCAGCCCGACCGACCTGAAGAATCCGAAGTCGATGATCAGCGGCCATCCGCCCGTCATGCGTAAAACGAAGCATTGGTATCTGCCGCTCGACCGCTTCGAGCCGTTCCTCCGTCAATGGATTCTCGAAGACCATAAAGAGTGGAAATCCAACGTGTACGGGCAGTGCAAGAGCTGGCTCGACATGGGTCTGCAACCGCGCGCCGTCAGCCGCGACCTCGATTGGGGAATCCCCGTACCCGTCGAAGGCGCCGAAGGGAAAGTACTGTATGTATGGTTCGATGCTCCCATCGGATACATCAGCAATACGAAGGAGTTGTGCGATTCCGATCCTCAAAAGTACGGCAATTGGGAAACGTGGTGGAAAGACCTCGAAACAAAGATCGTACATTTTATCGGCAAAGACAACATCGTCTTCCATTGCATCGTCTTCCCGACCATGCTCAAGGCCGAAGGCTCGTTCATCTTGCCCGAGAATGTACCGGCCAACGAGTTTCTCAATCTCGAAAACGATAAAATCTCTACCTCGCGCAACTGGGCCGTCTGGCTGCACGAATATTTGGAAGAAATGCCCGGCAAGCAGGACGTCCTGCGCTACGTCTTGACGGCGAACGCTCCTGAAACGAAAGACAATGACTTTACGTGGAAAGATTTTCAGGCACGCAACAATAACGAGTTGGTCGCCATACTTGGCAACTTCGTCAATCGAGCCCTCGTCTTAACGGAGAAATACTTCGGCGGGAAAGTGCCGGCCTGCGGCGAACTGACCGACTACGACCGCGAAACGCTCCGCGAGTTTGCCGATGTAAAAGCAACGGTCGAACGATTGCTCGATACGTACCATTTCCGCGACGCACAACGCGAAGCGATGAATTTGGCACGCATCGGTAACAAGTATCTGGCCGATACCGAGCCGTGGAAGCTCGCCGCGACGGATATGAAACGCGTCGAGACGATTATCCATATCGCGCTCCAGATCACGGCCAACCTCTCCATCGTTTTCGAACCTTTCTTACCCTTCAGCATGGAGAAGCTGAACCGGATGCTGAACATCGGCCGTTTCGATTGGGAACGCTTAGGCTCGGTCGATCTCCTCGAAGCCGGTCATCAGCTCGGCAAGTCCGCACTGCTGTTCGAGAAGCTCGAAGATGCCGTTATTGACCGGCAGATACAGAAACTGCTCGATACGAAAAAAGCGAACGAAGCAGCCGCACGCCGTGCCGCCCCGATACGCGACACCATCGCGTTCGACGACTTCACCAAACTCGATATCCGCGTAGGCACAGTGCTCGAATGTACCAAAGTGCCCAAAGCGGACAAGCTCCTGCAATTCAAAATCGACGACGGATTGGGCGGGCGCACGATCGTATCGGGTATCGCTAAACATTATAAACCCGAAGAACTGGTCGGCAAACAGGTATGCTTTATCGCCAACCTTGCCCCGCGGCAGCTCAAAGGCATCCCTTCCGAAGGGATGATTCTCTCGGCCGAAAACGCCGACGGAAGCCTGTCCGTCGTGATGCCTCAGAAAGCAGTTGAACCCGGAAGCGAAGTGAAGTGATGGAAATACAAATGGTCGACCTGAAAAGCCAGTATCGGCGGCTCGAAACAGAAATCGACGAAGCGATAAAAGAGGTACTGAACTCCACGGCCTTTATCAATGGTCCTCAGGTGCAGACATTTTGCGGGCATCTGGCCGATTACCTGCAAGTGCCCTGCGTAATCCCGTGCGGGAATGGAACGGACGCGCTCCGTCTGGCCCTGCAGGCATGGGATATACAGGCCGGAGACGAAGTCATCCTCCCTGCGTTTACTTACATTGCCGCCGCCGAGATGATCGCCGCGTTAGGCATCACGCCGATCCTCGTCGATGTGTGTCCCGACAGCTTCAACCTGAATGTGGAACGACTCGAACAAGCCATTACACGACAAACGAAGGCCATAGTCGTCGTTCATCTCTTCGGACAGACCTGCGACATGGAGCCGGTGATGAAGCTCGCCGCAAAATACAAAATCGGCGTGATTGAAGACAATGCTCAATCGCTCGGCGCCGACTATACTTTCTCTGACGGAACGGTAAAAAAAGCCGGCACGATCGGACATATCGGTACGACGTCTTTCTTCCCGACCAAACCGCTGGCGTGCTACGGCGACGGAGGAGCCGTCATCACTTCCGACGAACGATTGGCGGAACGCGTCCGGATGCTTGCCAATCATGGCCAAAATAAAAAGTATCATCATCACATCGTCGGATGCAACTCGCGTCTCGACACGCTGCAGGCGGCTGTCTTAGACGTCAAGCTGCGCCATCTGAATAGTTTTACCGAAGCGCGTCAGACGGCGGCGCAATATTACGACAAGGAGTTGAGTTCGCTGTCCGGTGTTTGCATCCCGGTAAGGTCGCCTTTCTCGACGCATGTCTATCATCAATATACGCTGCAAGTGAAGAATGGACGGCGGGATGCCCTGCAAGCTTTCCTGAAAGAAAAAGGCATCCCCTCAATGGTTTATTACCCGATGGCTGTACAGGAACAGGAAGCGTATAAATGGATTGCTCGCACTTCCGGCGATATGACGGAGTCGGTACGGCTAAGCAGCGAGGTATTGTCGTTGCCGATGCATACGGAACTGACGGAAGAAATGCAGGCTTACATCACAGAGCAGATCCGCGAGTTCTTTCAGGCGGCTCAGTAAGCTACGGTGCGCGTACCGTCTTCCTGTTCGGTAAGAGTCACGCAGACGGTATCGTCGGGCAGGAGCGGTTCGATCTTCTCCGGCCATTCGATGAAGCACCACGCTCCACTGTCGAAATAATCCTCCGTTCCGATGTCGAGCGCCTCACCGATTTCATTGATACGGTAAAAATCGAAATGATAAATCGACTGTCCGGATGCAGGGACAGCATACTCGTTGATAATGGCAAAGGTGGGACTGTTGATCACGTCTTTAACCCCAAGCTCTTCGCAGACAGCCTTGATGAATGTCGTTTTTCCGGCGCCCATCTTTCCGTAAAAGGCGAAGACAACGCGACCGCATGTCTTCATATCGCCGATAAATTCTCTCGCCGCCTCACGGATGGCGTTCAGGTCTGTAATATAAAGCGTTTTCATTTCGGTTGCATCGTTATGAAAGGGATCATCATCTCTTCCATCGAAATGCCTCCGTGCTGGAAGGTATTCCGATAGTAAGGAACGTAATAATTATAGTTGTTCGGATAAGCGAAAAACGCCTCGTTCGTTGCGAAGACATACCTTGTACTCAGATGAGGAGAAGGCAGTCCGGCCTTGGCAGGATCTTTGATCTCGAAAACATACTTGGAATCGCAAGACATGTTCTTGCCGAGCTTATAACGCAAGTTCGTGCTCGTATTTTTATCTCCGGTAATTTTAATCGGCGAGTCGACCTGAATCGTTCCGTGATCGGTGGTAACAATTACTTTATACCCTTTGTCCGCCAGTTTTTTGAACAGGTCGAGCGTGGTAGAATGCTGAAACCACGAGCGTGTCAGGCTGCGGTATGCCGCCTCGCTCTGCGCCAGTTCACGAATCATCTTGCTCTCCGTACGGGCATGCGAAAGCATATCGACGAAGTTAATCACAATCACATTGAGTTGGTTGTGCATAAGTTCGTTCAGGTTGTTCAGCAATTTCTCTCCGAAATGCGAGTCATATACTTTGTGGTACGAGAACGAATATTTTTTCCGGAACCGTTCGATCTGCGTACGGATCAACGGCTCTTCGTTGATGTTCTTCCCCTCTTCGCTCTCTTCGTCGACCCACAGTTCGGGAAACATCTCCTCGATCTGCGCCGGCATCAGGCCTGAGAAGATCGCGTTCCGCGCATATTGTGTGGCAGTCGGCAAGATACTGTAATACATCTCTTCATCGACGGTGAAGAAGCTCGACAACAGATTCTTCACCACCCGCCACTGGTCGAACCGGAAATTATCGATCAGGATAAAAAAGACTTTCTCTTCTTCGTCCAATAACGGAAATACTTTCTTCTTAAACAAGTCCGGGCTCATCAGCGGACGCTGGTCGGGATAGCGTATCCAATCCAGATAGTTCTTTTTGATAAACTTACCGAAAGCATTGTTGGCCTCCCGCTTCTGCATGATCAACATGTCTTGCATCTGCACCTGATTCTCTTCCAGCTCCAGTTCCCAGTAAACGATCTTCTTATAGATTTCCATCCAGTCGTCGGCCGTCAATGAGTCGCCGATCTGCATCCCGATACGTCCGAATTCCTGTTGGTAACTAACCGTTGTGGCGGAAGTGATGATATCGTCCTTATGCAGATTTTTCTTGATCGAAAGAAACAGTTGATTCGGGTTGACCGGCTTGATCAGATAGTCGGCGATTTTGTTTCCGATAGCCTGATTCATAATGCTTTCTTCTTCGCTCTTGGTGACCATCACGACCGGCACTGTCGGGGCGATTTCTTTAATGGTGGAGAGCGTTTCGAGGCCGGTCAGACCGGGCATATTCTCATCTAAGAAAATAATGTCGAAAGTCTGCTCCCTGCAACTGTCGATGGCATCCTGCCCGCTGATAACAGGCGTAACCTCATAGCCTTTCTCTTCGAGGAAAAGAATATGAGGCTTCAGCAAATCTATCTCGTCGTCTGCCCAAAGTATTTTGTCTTTTCTCATATTTCCGGAATAATGTTGTAGACTGAACGTAGTCCGGCCCTATTTTATTGTACATGTGAGGTGATGTTCTGCACATCTTTCAGCGTGAAGCTTCCCGCAATCTGAATAATGACGAAATCATCTTCATCATTGACAAGCATAATCAGCTCGTTAATCAGCGCCCCTCGCTTTTTGATGTTAAACGTCACGCGCGACTTGCCGTCCTTGATTCTCATCAACTCCTCATAGTTGCGATCTTTGGCAATCATCGCGCTGAAGTCGGCGTACATCTTCTCTTTCAGCCCACTCTTATCCGAAGTTAGAATCGTCAGGTTATCTATTTTATCGACAATACCGGTTATATCGACCTTATCGATTTTGGCATTGGAACTTTTCTTAAAGCTGCCCCCCATCATCTTAAACATCGCTTTCGAGATGTTGATAACGGTCACATCGTCCTGATCGGCATATTTGTCGAACAGGCTATATCGCTGAGCCGAAGCCCATCCGCTGCATACGAAGCACAGGATGAACAGTAGATATTTCGTTTTCATCTCATTTCAAATTTAGTTTTTCAAGTACTTCATTCGTTTTGTCCATATTCTTTCGCGCCTTCTCGAAAGGAGACAGTCCTTTGTTCAGATGCATCGAGACAAGCGCTAAGGCTTCTGTCGCTACAAGTTCCGCTTCGTGTGGGTCGGTAAACGTATCGGCCGTAACAGGCGCGGGCTGTCGATGCTCTCCGATAAAGAACAGCGTCACACAAAGCAATGCGGCGACCGCCACACTCCCGACCGCGACATAGAGTCTCCTGATCCTGCTCGGTTGCTTCCTCGGACGATGCGGAGCTCCGATATATCGGTTGAGCACCTGTTCGAGTCGGTCGGAGAGGCCTTCCGGCAGTACGATGTCCGCGGGATCGTAGAGGGCGCGGAAGATATCGCGGTCGGCATGCCATCGTTCGGACAGGTCTGCATCGTCGAAGAATGCTTTCAGTCGCGCCTCTTCCTCACGTGTTGTCGTACCCGCGTAAAAAGCGGCCAGCAATTCATTTATTTCTTTTCGGTCTCCCATCGTTCAGTTCGTTATTTTCATTCTTAATGTATTTCGTGCCCGCGAGAGCAACACCCGCACATTGGCGGAAGTCTCGCCCATGATACGCCCGATCTCTTCCAATGAACAGTCGGCGTATCCCCGTAATTCAAGTACGCGGCGCTGTTTTTCCGGCAGTCGTTGCATCCACATCCTGACTTTTCCCAGCATCTCTTTCTGCTCTAACACTTCGCAGGGCGTCTGATCATCGATGATATATGCTTCTTCCACCGCGCTCTTCTGTGCCGACTTCGGCGACCGGAGCAGATCGAGACAGAGGCGTTTTACCATCGTGACACAGAAAGCATCCGGATGATCGACTGCACCTAATCGCTCACGGTTGTCCCAAAGTTTACAGTACGCGTCCTGTAGCACATCGGCCGCATCATCTTCATTCTTCAAGATCGTGAACGCAACCCGGTACAGCCTCGGATGCAAGGAAAGGTAGCGCTGTTTAAAGCTCTCTGCCGTCATCGTATGCGAAGCTTATGAATGCTCTTTTATCAGGCTCTCGATATCTTCCGGTTTGATGTTTCCTTTGATCTGTACGAGCGCCGGATCGTTTCCCCCGGTTATAACGACAAGCTCATGAATCCGATCTTCTTTGATCTTGACCAACACTCTCGTACGCTCTCCGTCCTGACTCGTCGAGACAAGCGCCTCATACGTATCGTCTTTTAACGAGCGGATTGCTTCGTTCAGACGGTCTTTTACCTCCTGATTGCACTCACCGAACGAATAGACTTTCACGTACGTCACTCCTTTCGTATCGGCAAATGAACGCGCAAACGCCATCATCATCCCTCCAACACTGATGCGCACGGCGCCTTTCTCATTCGCAAAATCACGGAATAGCTGTTCTACCGGACTATTCGTGTGTTCGGCTATTTCTTTCTTTCCTTTCGGCAGGCATCCCTGACACATACAGACTACAGCCAGCATGATTAAAACATTCTTTCTCATTGTTCTTCTTTTTAATTCATTGCAATGGCAGGGCGATCCTTTCAGCCGATCGGAAGACCGCCCCGTCATGGAGAAGACGGAGCAGCACATATTTTGTTACAACTTTTTTTACCGCATCGTTTTCAGCCGTTCGGTGAGTCGCTTTACACCTTCCGAAGCGCCATACCGGATAAATTCGATATCGCTGCGATACGCTTTCACCTCTTTCGGATCAATCAGGAAGATAGGCTGCTCCTTACGGACATAGTTTAACAATCCGGCCGCAGGATAAACGTTGAGCGAGGTGCCGATCACGACGAAAATATCACAATCCTCGACGTATCGGATCGCCTCTTCAATTTTCGGCACAGGCTCACCGAACCAGACGATAAAGGGACGCAGCTGTCCGCCGTCGGGCGCTTTGTCTCCGACATGCAGATCGGGCTGCTCGGGCGAAATATCGTACGGACGATTGAGGTCCTTGACTGAACAAGACTTCATCAGCTCCCCATGCAGGTGAATAACGTGGGTACTGCCTGCCTGTTCGTGCAGGTTATCAACGTTCTGTGTAATGATATGTACCTCGAAATCTTTTTCCAAATCAGCCAGACCACGATGTCCGGCGTTCGGTTGGGTGTTCAGCAATTCGCGCCGGCGATGATTGTAGAAGTCGAGTACCAACTGCGGATTTTTCATGAACCCTTCGGGCGTAGCCACGTCCTCAATCCGATAATTTTCCCATAATCCGTTCGAGTCGCGAAACGTAGAGATTCCGCTTTCGGCACTCATTCCGGCTCCTGTAAGAATAACGATTTTTTTCATGACGATTGCGTTTTAAATGAGACATAATGTTTTTCAGACTTCGAAGGTACGTCTTTTTGATCAGAAATCACAGAAAAGTCCCGAGCAATTCGTTCTGAGCAGCAAGAAGAGCGATTATCGGAATGCGCGTTGCTCCGTGACTACTCCTTAACCATCCGCTCCTCTATACTTTTTCTTAAGGAATAGGGCATCTTTTCTCCGTACCCTACGCGTATCAGGACAGTAGGGTATTCATCGGGCATACCCAGCATTTCGGCCATCTTTCGTGAAAGTTCCGGAATCTCATTGGGTTGGTTCATATACGCATGAACAATCCCCATAGCTGTAGTCGTCAGAAGGAGGCGCTCCAAGGTCCTGCCTGCGTTTACCCACTGTTCAATCGTATTGTTTCGGGTGGTAAACAGGATAAAATGAGAAGAGGAGGCGATCTTCTTCCGATCGTTTTTGTTTTGAGATTTTTCATTGATCACCTTGGAGATAATAGGCTCCGAGATAAAACGCGGCAGATTGGGCGCACCGAAGACGGCATAACTCAGCCCGTCTCTTGTCGTGTTCTGATGCTTCTTGTTGTAGCGCATCCATTGCCGCAATTCGGCCAGAAAGTGCTGGTCCCGCATCTGCCAACTGTTTCCCTCATAAATCAGTTCCGAAATGGCCTCAAACTCCGAGGAGCCGTTTTGGAAGAAATGAATGCCTACACAAGGCTCCGGCGCGATGGATTTCAGGCGTCGGATGCTGTCCTCAGGGATGATCTTCCCGTTATAAATACTCCTGTTCGTTTGTCTAACGGACAGTTGAGAGAACAGCGGAGAAGGAATGTCCTCCTCTTCCCTGGCAAGGATGATGCGGATAATTCCATTTTCCTCGATAGCAACCTTTGTGCGATATCCTTTGTGCGACGCCGCGATGCAAAGGTTCTCCGCGGCGCATCCGAGACTGACGAACAGTTCCCGATTGTCGGGATCGACGACCGGTAACGATTTGGTAAAATCGGGACGGATCTCGATCTCTGTCTCTCCTGTCTTAAACAGCCACGGCTGCGTGTTGTGTCCCGAAGGAGCTTTCACTGCCTGCTCAATCATGAACAGAAAATCTGTGTTTTGTGCGAATATACGGTTCATTATTCCTAAAAATAAAACGATGAATATAATCTTTCTCATTGTCGTACATGTTTCATCCATAAATCAATCATCAGGTCGATTCCTTGCGCGACCTGCTCCCATCCGGTGTCGCTCTGCAAATCGATGCCGTTATACACGGCCGTCTGTTCTTCCATCAAAACCAGATAGCTGATGGATGCCGAAAGGATGCTTGCCAAAGAGGCGACCTCCGCATGGGGCGAATGGGTCAGCTCACCCACCGCTTTTACCAGCTCACAGCCGTTCCGTTCCCTTCTTTCCCTCAACAGGCGGACCGTCTGATTCGCTGTGGACAATTCCCATCGGTGCAATCGTCTCAGTGTAATATCGCCGCGCATCTGCCGGATCTGTTCACGGAACAATCGTTTCAGACTTTTGCCGATATCGGACGATTCCCTAAAATCGATGTTTGTGTTTACCCAGTAATCCTTTTGGAGAAGATAACTAGAAATCAGCTCGTCCAACCCTCCGAAATATCTATATATAAGCATCTTCGATACCCCTGCTTTTTGGGCTACGGCATTTATCCCTATCCCTTCGAAGCCGTCGCCCGCGATAACGCTTCCGACTGCGTCGAGAATCTTTTTCTCCGTACGTTCTCTATCTTTCATGTCTCCTTCTCAATTGTAATGTTACCGATAAGTAACCGCAAAGTTACGTTACCGAAAGGTAACATGCAAGAAAAACGAGAAAAACAACGAATTCAACTCGGAATCATCGCAAGCTGTTGTATTTTTGTTGCAAGTTTGAAAAAGAGATGAAAAAGATTACGGTATTATTAATGGTATGCGGATGGATGGTATCCATGCATACGGCAGCGCAAGGCGGAGGGACTTTCTCATCGCTGGGCGCAGGACTCTCAATGGGTACGACGGGGATAGACGCGGAAGTGGTCACTTCGCTGCATCCGAAATGGATGCTGCGGGGCGGCGTATCAGCGCTCGCGGTAGATTTCACCGCAAACATGGAACTGTATGATGACGGAAAAGGGTACGCCAACGGAACCGACATAAACGGCGAGGTTCGCATGGTGAACAGCAAGGTGTTGCTTGATTTCTATCCAACCCGTTCAGCCTTTTTCGTATCGGGAGGTTTCTATCTTGGAAACAGGGCGATTGCAAGACTGAACGGAAGGTCGGACCGCGACCTGAGATGGGACGGTTACGTGATTCCGGCGGAGCATGGACGAATCAAGGCAGAAGTGCGCACGAGCCTTTTTAAACCGTATGCGGCCATCGGCTACGGACGTGCTATTCCCGTGCGAAGAGTCGGCTTCCGGATGGAGTTGGGAGCGATGGTACAAGGTAAGCCCGATATCTATGACAGGCACGGAACGAATTTGGGCAAGGCGAACATCAATGGGGCCGAGCTTTCGCACACGTTGCAGAGATGGGTCGTCTATCCCGTTCTTTCGTTTCGTTTAACGGGGCGAATTCTGTAAACAAACGAAAGGCGCCGCATAGCGATGGTAACTCCCGATCGTTTTATAACGACAATTCTTTTTTGTTTGCGTAAATTTGTCGCAGATAAAGGATCTCCATCATGAAGCAATTCCATATCCAAAAGCCTGACGAGCATATCCGTGAAGCGTTGCAGGAGAAAATCGACGACCTGACGAAGCCGAAAGGCTCGCTCGGGCGTCTCGAAGAGTTGGCGTTACAAATAGGGCTGATTCAGCAGACGCTCAACCCTTCGTTGCGACAACCTTTCAACCTTATTTTCGCTGCCGATCACGGTATCACGGAAGAGGGGGTCAGCGTATCGCCTAAGGAAGTAACTTGGCAGCAATGCATTCACTTCATAAAAAGTAGCGGCGGAGGCGTCAATTTCCTCTGTCGTCAGCACGGCTTCACGCTGAGAGTGATCGATGCGGGAGTAGATTATGATTTTCCGCCCGGACTGGGTATCATCGATCGGAAAGTACGCAAAGGCACACGTAACTACCTGCATGAAGCGGCAATGACGCGTGAGGAGATGGAACTGTGCGTGGAGCGTGGAGCCGCCGTTGTGCGCGACGTGCATGCTACAGGATGTAACGTCGTCAGCTTCGGTGAGATGGGAATCGGCAATACCTCGTCGTCATCGCTATGGATGACCTGCCTGACGGATATTCCCTTACAGCAATGCGTCGGCGCCGGTTCAGGGCTGGACAGCACCGGCATCCGGCACAAGTACGACGTGCTCCGCCGGGCATTGGAGCAGGCTCGCGGCGAACGTTCGACGGAAGAAGTGATGAGCCGGTTCGGAGGGTATGAGATGGTGATGGCCGTGGGCGGGATGTTGCAGGCAGCGGAGGCCAAGATGCTGATTCTGGTAGACGGGTTCATCATGACGAACTGCATGCTGGCCGCAGCGCGTCTGTACCCCGATGTCCTGTCGTATGCCATCTTCGGGCACTGTGGAGACGAAGCGGGGCATCGTCTGGTGCTGCAGGCGTTGGGAGCGCGTCCCCTGCTCGACCTCGGGATGCGTCTGGGCGAAGGTACGGGCGCAATTTGCGCTTATCCGCTGATTGAGTCAGCCGTACGGATGATCAACGAGATGGACTCGTTCGGGAAAGGCAGAATCACGAAATACTTCTGAAGATGATCGACGATATCTTTGCCGCGCTGATGTTCTTCACCCGGCTGCCGTGGTGGAAGCTCCGGCGTGTGCCGGCAGACAGTTTCAAACGCATCGTCGGCTATTGGCCCGTCGCCGGCTGGGTGACAGGCGGCGTGATGACGGCTATCTACGGAATAGCGTTATTCTTTCATCTGCCTGTTGTTTTAGCTCTCCTGCTGGTTTTCACCGGACGGTTATTGCTGACGGGCGCCTTGCATGAAGACGGGCTGGCGGATTTTTTCGACGGATTCGGCGGAGGACGGTCGCGGGAACAGGTGCTTACCATCATGAAGGATTCGCATATCGGAACGTATGGCGTGCTGGCGCTTGTCGTCTATGTAGCTCTTTGGGTTACCTCGACGGTTTCCCTCGCGCAACGTTCGGCCAACCTGCCGATCGTTCTGCTCTTTTTCGCCGATGTATGGTCTAAGTGGTCTGCTTCACAAATCGTCAATCTCCTTCCCTATGCCCGTAACGAAGAAGATTGCAAGATTAAAAAGGTCTACGACCGGATGTCGGCCCGAACTTTTACCGTGGGACTGCTGTTCGCCCTCGTACCGATGCTCGGATGCGTCCTTTTCCTGAAAGAAACGCCTTACATGGCTCTATGGATATGTGTGACCGCCTCTGTCCCGAACAGCGTCATGGCGTGGCTCGTGCAGTACATGAGACGCCGCATCGGCGGATACACGGGCGACTGCTGCGGCGCGACCTTCCTTCTTTGCGAATTATCTTACTTCATCGCCTTAAACACGATATGGATATTTATCTGATACGGCACACGTCGGTCGATGTGCCCGCCGGCACATGCTACGGACAAACGGATGTGCCGCTGAAACCCTCGTTCGAGGCGGAAGCCGCGACGGTCAAAAAAGAGCTTGACCACTATGCGTTTGACGCCGTCTACACCAGTCCGCTAAGCCGTTGCACGAGGCTGGCCGCCTACTGCGGATACCCGAAGGCGCTCCGTGACGACCGCCTCAAAGAGATACACATGGGCGACTGGGAGATGCAGCGTTTCGACGCGATTACCGATCCGCGTATGCAGGAATGGTATGACGATTACCTCCACGTCGCCACGACGAACGGCGAATCGTATCAAGACCTCTTCGGCCGTGTCGCGTCGTTTCTCGACGAGGTCCGCCGTTTGCCTTTCGAGCGGATTGCCGTCTTTGCGCATGGCGGCGTGTTGATGTCTGCCCGGATTTATGCAGGAACCATCCCTCCCGAAGAAGCCCTCCGTAAGCTGACACCCTATGGCGGAATCGTGCGAATCAAAGTGTGAGTCCTCTCCGGTCAATCAATAAAATTACGAAAGACGAGTTACAACAGTCGCGTTATTCGCGTTTTTTGTTATTCAGAGCGTAAGCGAAGAATCTCTCTTTTCCTTTTCTCCGCGAGATTCCTCACTGCGTTCGGAATGACAAAGGCGGTTATTTGCGTTCATTTGCGCCGTTTGCGAAATTTGCGAAATTTGCGTTCGGATAACCACGCATAACAATTAACAATTAACCATTGACAATTAAATTGAGTAATTTACTCATTGTCTAACTTGGGAAACCTTTTTATCTTTGCACCGTTAAATACAAAGAAAAACAGGAACGGTCAATGAAAGGCAGAGGCAGACAGATACTATCGATAACGCTACGGACGGACGCGCACGCCGCGACGAACCGTGCCTCGCGCCCTGACACGCGACCGATAACGCTTCAATTTACCCTCCCCCGTTTGACATTTATTGACACCCATATAACAACTCCTTACGTCTCCGTATACCGCATGCGGAGCGAAGGGCGTTGCGCTTCTTTTCATTATAAAAACAAAGCGATTATGAAAAAGACAGTTTTTCTCGCGGCCG
>NZ_JBQNAZ010000048.1:0-16943 GCF_052170195.1 Tannerella sp.
GCCTTGTGTTTTTATCTGCCCGGTGTAAAATCTCGAGGATTTTATCTAAATTTGTTCTTATGAAAGGAAACAGATTATTTCATATATAATTATTATGGAAAGAATAGAACTAAATGAGTTTGAAATTGAGCTGGATGGACAGGTTGAGGTGTTCTTTTTGAATTCGGAGAAATACAATGGCTTGATTTATGAATTATTTAACGGGAGTGTAGTTTCCGAATTTGAAGTAGTCGATGGCTTCAAAAATGGATATGAAAAGATTTTTTCTGAAAATGGTATAATTGAAAGTGAGGCAATGTATAAAAAAGGCTTGCTTGACGGTTTAACAAAAAATTACTATGCAACCGGGAAATTGCATGAAGAGGCATTTTTTGAATTTGGAATATGTTTATGGCATAAATTATATGATGAAAATGGATATATGAAGGAGAAATTTAATATTGACAAAAAATCTTCTGATTATAAACTACTTGAAATATTTCGAAAAAATGAAACTGGCCGTTGATGTATATTATCACAATGATAGAGCTAAGGTTGTTGGGGGATTATTTAATGAATGGACAGACTCCTCTCCATCTGAAATAATTTCAACATATTTCTATGGCTTTTCTGAATACGAAACTGGATATTTTTATAAGAGAGAATTACCCTGTCTTTGTGAATTGTTTCGACAAATAGATAAAACAAAATTTGAAACAATTATTATTGATGGATACGTATATTTAAATAATCAAGGGAAAGCAGGTTTGGGATATTATTTATACGAACAATTAGGTATGCAGATACCAATAATTGGTGTTGCCAAAAGGCCATTCTATAACAATGATAAATTTGTAGCCGAAATATATCGAGGAAAGAGTCTGGCTCCATTATACATAACATCAATAGGAATAAATTTACAGGAGGCTTCTTCCTATATTAGAAATATGGCAGGCAAATATAGGATACCTAATATTCTTAAAGTTATTGATCAACAAACGAGGATAATAAGATAGTAACACTATAAAAATGGGTAATGCTCCAGACTGGGAGTTCTGATTGTAATAATCAGATAACCATTTGAAAATCTTGAAACAAAAGCTTAAAGGCAGGGATATTTTCCTTGCCTTTTGCTGTTTTTGTACCTAAAACCAACGGAAAAATAAGCATACGAGAAAGTTACAGAGCTTTATGCTTCGGAATGGGAGTTTGACGTCTACAGAAAAATTCGTACCTTCGCAGGACGTTCTTTGAATGATTGTCCGTTCCGCTATCAAGGGCAGTATGAAGACAGTGAAACAGGCCTGTATTACAACCGTTTCCGCTACTACTCACCCGATGAAGGGATGTATATCTCCCAAGACCCGATAGGGCTGGCGGGTGGTAATCCTACGTTGTATGGGTATGTTTTTGACCCGAACAGTTGGGTGGATGTGTTGGGATTGAGGTGTAAAAAGATTGTTATTGGGGAAGGTATGGATAGAGTAAAAAGTGCAGCAAAAAAGTATTCTGCCAAATGGTATCAAGCATGGTCTAAGAATTTTCCTAAGGGCCGAAACATGACACAAGAAGAACTTGCCGCAGCTATAAAAAGAAATGAAAGATGGATTAAATCAAAAATAAAACATGGTTATGAAATTATTGATATAGGAATAGACCCAGGGAGATCACATCGAAGTCCGTTTTATCAAAAAGAATTAGAGATAATTGATCGGTATAAATATCCAACAGTAAAAAAATAGCATGGAATACATCGATAAGGAAATAATTGTGAATTTGGGTAAAGAGATGTCTATTTTTCTGCATAAGTATTCTTTTGCATTAAGCAAGCAAGATATTTCTAAATATTCTTTCAGATATACTTACAGAAATAAAGACATGTATATTTTGCTGAAGGGAAGTTTTCTCCCTTATGATTATCCTCCATATCTTAATATCATAGCAGGTAAAGGAGAAGATGTTTTTCCCGAATGTGATATAAAGAGCGCCCCTCTATGGATGATTATTCGATATTTGACAAATTCCCATTATGCAAAAGAATATGATTTGAATTTAATTTCTAAAAGTGATTTTTTCGAAAAAATAAAATCAGATATGAAATGCTATTTGCAATCCTTTTTAAATGGAGACTTTGAAATGATTGAAAAAGCAAGAAAATGGTATGCAAATGAATTAGATTTAGATAATATTGGTGATAAATAATGCTCTATAATTGGGAGTTATATTTATAACAATCAGATAAACAGCCATAATTTTAATGCACAAGCGTAAAGGCAGGGATATTTTCCTTGCCTTTTGCTATTTTCACACTAAAACCAACGGAAAAATAAGCCGACGAGAAGGTTTCGGGGCTTTATGCTTCGGAATGAGAGTTTGACATCTACGGAAAAATTCGTACCTTCGCAGGACGTTCTTTGAATGATTGTCCGCTCCGTTACCAAGGGCAGTATGAAGACAGTGAAACAGGCCTGTATTACAACCGTTTCCGCTACTACTCACCAGAGACAGGTGCTTATATCTCCCAAGACCCGATAGGGCAGGCGGGAAATAATCTCACTATGTACGGTTATGTGAAAGGCGCAAACAAATTCACTCATATTTTTGGTTTATATACTTATTATCAACTAAAAGATGCTTCTGAAAATATTGTTTATCATGGAATAACAGACAACCCCCGTTAAAGGATGACTACTAAAACATACAAGAGATGGTAAAGTTTTTTAACCAAGTAAGTGGCATTGTTAAATTAATATAGGGCATCCTTCTTTTTACAATCTCACTGTTTTGATTATGAAAATGTTAAGCTTTGCAATATTCCCAAAAACTATAGCAACTTAACAATATCGATATTTTTATGTTGCATTTTTTCTCAGGCTCTCGACCATCAAGCGGGCGGCCTGCCGTGAGGCGCCGGGTTGCCCGAGAGCAGCGATCACGTGATCGTAGCCCTCTAACATTCGGGCACGATCTGCAGGGGCTTCGACGATGCGTTTCAGCTCAGCATAGATACGTTCGGCCGAAAATTTCGCCCCGAAAAGTTCAGACACGACTTCATGTCCGGCAATCAGGTTGACAAGCGAGATGTAGGGCACGTGGAAAAAACGCTCGAACACGAAATTAACGAGCCGTCCGCCCGAAACATAATAGCATACCACTTGCGGTACACGGAACAGGGCGGCTTCGAGTGTTGCCGTACCCGATGTGACCAGCGCAGCGCTTGCGTGCGAGAGCAGATTATATGTCTGTCCGTAGATGATCTTCGGCGTCGCTCTCTCGCCGAGGCAATTCCGGTAATCGTCGGCCGTCAGTCCGGGAGCGCCCGCTACAACGGCTTGGGAATCGGGAAATCGTGCGGCGACGTCAAGCATCACCGGAAGATTTTGACGGATCTCGTGGCGGCGACTTCCGGCGAGCAATGCCAGCACGGGTTGATCCGTCAGGCCGTGATCTTGCCGGAACGCATCGGGGCGGTCACGTTGCGCCTTCCGAAACGCGGCGACGGCATCGACCGTAGGATTCCCTACATAATCGACGGGATAGTCGAGCGACTTGAAGAAGTCGACCTCGAAAGGCAGGATGCAGAACATACGGTCTACGTAGCGACGAAACGACCGGATGCGGTACTTCTTCCAAGCCCATATCTTCGGCGAGATATAATAGTAGACAGGGATTTGCAACATTGTTTTGACAAATCGGGCGATTTTCAAGTTGAAGCCCGGATAGTCGACGAGCAGAACTACATCGGGGCAATACGCACGGATATCGTCACGGCAAAGGCGCATGTTCCACAGAATCGTAGGGGCATGCAGCAGCACGGGAATCACTCCCATGTACGCCATCTCGCGGTAATGCTTCACGAGCGTACCGCCGGCGGCCTGCATCAGGTCTCCTCCGAAAAAACGGAATTCCGCGTGCGGATCTTCCGCTTTCAGTGCGGCCATCAGGTTCGAGGCATGCAGATCGCCCGAGGCTTCACCGGCAATAAGATAGTATTTCATTGGAAACTAATTATCGATTTGCCAACCTTTCAGCGTTTCCATGAAAGCGTAATCGGTCACGTCGAGTTTGCAGGGAACGAGCGAGGCGTATTCTGCGTCGAGCATCCGCGTATCGTTGTCCGGAAAAATCGGTTCGTAGTTCAGAAACTCACCGGTGAGCCAGAATTGAGGATCCCCGTTCTCATCGTATGTCTGCCGGTATTCCTTGATCCATCGTCCGTCGGCCTGTCTGCAAATGGCCATGCCCCTGACCTTTGCTATGTTCGGCACGTTCAGGTTCAGATACGTACCGTGCGGCAATCCGCGTTGCAGCACCTCATTCGCAAGTTGCTGTGCCAGACGTACCGACTCGGAGAAATCAGCCTCCGGCCTGTATTGATACAGCGAGACGCCTATGGAGGGAATGTCGAGTGCACAACCTTCGACAACGGCCCCCATCGTTCCGGAGTAATGCACGCTGATGGCCTGATTGCCGCCATGGTTAATCCCTGACACGACGAGGTCGGGCTTACGATCGGCTACCTCGTTCAGATATAGTTTGACGCAATCGGTCGGTGTGCCTGTGCAACGGTAAACCGTCAGTCCTTCGGTGCGTTCGATACAGGTATAGGATATGGGAGTGCTCGTCGTGATGGCTGTCGACATGCCCGATCTAGGTCCGTCAGGCGCCATGACGACCACGTCGCCCAGCATGCGCAGACCGTCGGTCAGGGCGCGAATGCCCTGTGCTTCGATGCCATCGTCGTTCGTGACTAAAATCAACGCTTGTTTCTTCATGCTCTTCTTTTTTGTCGCCCGCAAAAATACGGAATTGTTAAATCATCCCCAAATTTGCATTTCACGCCGCATAAGCCTATCTTTATGCCCTCAACCGAATGTTCCATGCTCGATATACCGTTACATACCGTCGTCGGCCTGACGCTGTTCGTGCTGTACGCCATCTCCATTTTGGGACTGGTGCTTGTCGTGCTGCTGGAAAACCGGAACCCGCTGAAAACGATCTCATGGGTCATCGTCCTGCTGACGTTGCCGGGTATCGGGCTGATCTTTTACTTTTTTTTCGGACAGGATAACCGCCGGCAACGCATCATCTCGCGGCGCACTTACAAACGTATCATGAAGCCTCTGCATTCCGGAGTACCGGAGCAGGATAAGTGCGTTGTTTTGCCGGCTTATCAGCCTTTGGTGAAATTACTTAATCGTGACGATCATAACCCGCTGCTCTATGGGAGTTCCATAACGACCTATACAAACGGAACGGATAAGTTCACGGCGTTTATAAAGGCGTTGCGGGAGGCCCGTCATCATATCCATATACAATATTACATCTTTGCCGATGATGAAATCGGGAGACAGGTGAAGAACCTGCTTATGGCCAAAGCGCGTGAAGGTGTGCAGGTGCGTGTGCTGTATGACGATGTAGGGAGCTGGAATGTAAAGGAGAGATTTTTTCGGGAGATGAAGGCGGCGGGTATCGAGGTGTATGCGTTCCTACGGGTCGCTTTCCCTGTACTTACGAGCAAGGTTAACTACCGCAACCATCGAAAGATTGCTGTGATCGACGGCAAAATCGGTTTTATCGGTGGGATGAATATTGCCGATCGGTACATCAAGGGAGTGTCGTGGGGGGTATGGCGCGATACGCACTTCCGGATTGAGGGGAAAGGTGTTCACGGTTTGCAATCGGCGTTTCTGATCGACTGGTACGTGGTCAGCAAGCAACTGATCAAAGGTAAAGACTACTACCCCGACGAAGCCATCTTCGGCGATAACATCCTGCAAGTCATCGCCAGCGGACCTACCGGGCCATGGCGTACTTTGCTTCAGGCGGTTATCTTTTGCATTACGAATGCCAAAAAGTACCTCTATATTCAGACACCTTACTTCCTGCCTGCCGAAAGCATGAATCAGGCGCTCCAGACGGCCGCGCTGGGAGGTATCGATGTGCGGCTGATGCTACCCGAACATTCCGATACGCGGAGTGCTCATCTGGCGACTCATTCGTTCTTAGACGATATGCTTCGGGCCGGTGTCAAGGTTTATTTTTATAAGGCCGGTTTCCTGCACTCCAAACTGCTTTTGGTCGACGATGAGTTGGCGTGTATCGGCTCGGCGAACTTCGATTTCCGCAGCTTCGAGCACAATTTCGAGGTCAATGCCTTCATCTATCATCAGCCGTTTGCATTGGAAATGAAACAATTGTTTATGGATGATCTGAAAAACTGCGAAACGGTTTATCCCGCTCAATGGCTGAATCGTCCGCTGACCAAACGACTGATCGAATCGTTTATGCGTCTGTTCTCGCCTCTTCTCTGATGAAGAAGGAGAAATGTACGGAGCCGTAAACACGCTGCCGGCTGAAGCAGGGATATGCGGAAAAGTCGAACGTTTTGGGATGCTCCAGCACGAAGATACCGCCTTCGGAAAGAAGATGACCGTTCATCACAAGCTCCGGTAGCTTCGATAATTCCGGTAAGGCATACGGCGGATCGGCAAAGATGAAATCGAATGTCTGTTTCGGAGCGGAAGGCAGATAGCGGAACACATCGCCGCGAATCAGCTCGAGAGCGTCGGTTTTGAGTTCACCGGCCACCTTAGCGATAAATGCCGCATGTGCGCGGTTTGCCTCGACGGCCGTCACACGCCGACAGCCTCGCGACAGCAACTCGAACGAGATGCTCCCCGTGCCGGCAAACAGGTCGAGGGCAGTCATTCCTTCCCAGTCGATCAGGTTTTCGAGTACATTAAACAGATTTTCTTTGGCAAAATCGGTCGTCGGGCGGGCGCTGAACGACGAGGGTACCTGAAACCGGCGACGCCCGTAGATTCCTCTTATGATTCGCATCCCATCAACGCAATTATATCAGCCGGTATTTGTGCATCGGTCGGAACGGCTGCGGCTGGTAGATTCATCGGTTCGACCTGCATCAGGTAATTCCGAAGCGTATCGCGTATGTCGGAAAAGACCTCCGGTGCGGCCGAAAGAAAGAGCTGATCGTCGATCGGATTCAAGTCCAACTGCTTCCAAACATAAAGCAGATAGTACAGGATATCCGCACGGTCGTCGATACGAAACCCGTTAACGAACCGTAGAGCCCCCTTATCGAAGCATGCTGTGTCCATCCTGTCTTCCTGCAACACGGCATATAACTGTTTCGGATAAGCGACACGGCTCTGTTTTTTCCAGTGGAGCAGGAACGGAGCGACACCATGCACGAACGTCGCTTGCGGCTGCAACTGCAGAAAGAGCGTATGTATTTCGGGGTCGATTCCGAAGAGCAGTACGGCTTCGAGTTCCTTCAGGGATTGAAAGAGTGCCTTCTTGCCGGGTGAGGAGAACGTAAACGCCATCAATTGCTGTGTCCGGTCTTCTGCAAAGACTGCTTCGGGCACAAGGGTATAAGGATCTCGCGTACTTACGACTGATAGCTCCTTGTACGAATAAGAGAAAAACGGATGCTCGGAAGACAGTTCTTGTAACGCATATGCGTATGATTTGGAGCGGTCTAACTCGATAGACCGGTAGAGAAAACTCTCCGGTTGCGAAGGGATATACCCAACAAAAGAAAGTCCACCCGGCGACAGCCGGATAGACATTCTGTATTTTTCCGAATTATGAGCCGTTAACGTGTCAGAAACACGAAAGTTCATACCTCGACTTACTCCCAGTTACCGGCGTTGTTATTGATCTCCTTAACCGATCCAACCTTGAGTCCTTCATACCGTTTCATCTTGCGCATCTTGTCTTTCAGATTGGCAAGCTGCTGGCTGTTCAAATCGCTCAGATAGCTATCGTAAGGCACACGACATTCGAACACTTTCACCGTATATCCCGACGACGAAGGAAGCGTTGCCGTATCCATTTCGAACCGGGTATTGACTCCTGCAACCGGAATGAAAGCAAGCGAGTCTACATTGTAGTTAGCCCCGAACAACGTATCTTTGGCCAGCACCCACATCGTGTCACGTCTGAAGTTCTCCAGCCCGTTTTTAATTACCTCATCGTTCTTTCCGGTCTTGCGGGCTCTCTCAATGATCGCCACAGCTTTCTTTTCCGTCAAGCCCGACTCCAACTGTTCGTCAGACAAAACGCCTTCTTTCACGACAAACGGCAATTTTTCTTCTTTCAAGAATTTTCCCAACTCATCAAAATTTGCAGCATGTACTCCATGTCTGTTTTTGTACTCGATCTGCGCCTTGCGGATATCGATCAGCCGATGCTGAATAGCCGTTTCGCGGGCTTTTTGTTCAAGATCAAACTCAATCGGGCCCATCACGCTTCTGTAGCACATGTAAACCAGCAGCAAAGCTGCCACAACTAATAATACTTTCAGTGTAATTTTCATGTCGTATATTCGTTTTTTTATGATTTCGTTGCTGCAAATATAAAGAAGATTATTTAAAGCTGTAACTTTATCGCGAAAATAATTTCATATCCATGATTCATCGGTTTATTTTTCAACAGATTCTTAACGCTTTCCCTTACGAGCCCACAGCTGAACAACGTGAGGCAATCGATACGCTCTCGCATTTCCTGTCTTCTCCGGTGTCTGACGAGGTATTTCTACTGAAGGGATATGCCGGAACGGGGAAGACGTCGTTGCTCGGAGCCACGGTTAAGGCGCTGACGTCGTTGAAGCGGTCGGTCGTTTTGCTGGCACCTACCGGACGGGCGGCGAAAGTATTTTCGGAATATGCGGGACGCAATGCGTTGACGATCCACCGAAAAATCTATCGACAGAAAACGTTTTCGAACGAGTTTTCCGGGTTTTCATTAGCTCCCAACCTGCATCACGATACGTTGTTTATTATCGACGAGGCATCCATGATTTCGAACGATGATGCCGGCATGGCTTCGTTCGGCAGCGGGAGGCTGCTCGATGACCTGATTCGCTATGTCTACAACGGCAGGGGATGCAAGCTGATTCTGCTCGGCGATGGCGCGCAGCTTCCACCGGTCTCGCAAAGCGAAAGTCCGGCCATGAATGCGGACTACCTGAGAGGCTATTCGTTAGATGTACGGGAGTATTCGCTTACGCAGGTTGTGCGGCAGGATAAAGATTCCGGTATTCTTTTCAATGCGACGCTGATCCGTGACAGCCTGCGCCGGAAGCAAATCGACCGGTATCCCGTCCTTCGGATCGATGGGTTCGAAGATCTTCGCAAGGTGAACGGCGAAGAGCTGATCGAAGAACTGGCATCGGCCTACAGTCGCGACGGGGCGGACGAGACAATCGTGATCTGTCGCTCCAACAAACGGGCGACGCTTTATAATAATGGTATAAGAAACCGGATCCTGTACAAGGAGGAAGAGATATCGTCCGGTGACCGCTTGATGGTGGTACGAAATAATTACTTCTGGACGTCGTCCTGTAAAACGATGGATTTCATTGCCAGCGGCGAGATGGTCGAAGTATTGCGCGTGCGCCGTACGATCGAGATGTACGGTTTCCGTTTTTGCGATGTCTCGTTACGGTTTGAGGACTACGATCTGGAGATCGAACTGCGTATCTTGCTCGACACACTGCAAACCGACACGCCGGCGCTGCCAAAAGAACAATACGATCGACTCTTTTACAGCGTACTGGAAGATTATGCCGACGAGCCCACGAAAGCGACGAAAATGAAGAAAATGAAAGTCGACCCCTACTATAATGCCGTGCAGGTGAAATATGCGTATGCCGTCACCTGCCATAAGGCACAGGGAGGACAGTGGCGGAATGTTTTTCTGGATATCGGCTATATGACGAAAGAAATGCTGGGCGAAGATTTCTACCGGTGGCTCTATACCGCCTTCACCCGCGCCACCCATCGGCTGTATCTGGTCAACCTCCCTAAAGAATTTGAAGAAGAGGGGGAATAGTAGTTAATGTAGGAGCGAACAAAACGTGGATTAATTTTGTTTTGGTGATGATATGATAAGGATAATATTTACTTTTGCACCTTCTTTCCAAAAGAAGATGGACTTATGACTGATAAAGAACAATTAACGCAACTGACAAGCCATATCCGGAAGTTAGTCGAACTGACCGAACAGATACGCGAGACGGAGATCTATCCGGTCTCTTTCTTTAGTGAGGCTTTTGATTTGACACATAAAATACAAGACCATCTCCATGCGATGGAAGTGAGTCAGATCGAACTGTTCGATCAGAAGATACGCGAACATCAGGCGCAAATTTCATCTGTTGACCGACCGGTAAGACGAGTAGCTGCCGACCCCTCGGAGGCGATTCATCCTCCGATACCTGCTTCCGACGAACTGCCATCTGCCCCATCTGGCCCGCCGGCTCCGGTAAGCCGTAACACAGCCCCGCCGGCAGCGTCTTCTTCTTTTCGCGAAAAGGCGGAAACGTCGCTGAACGACAAGATGGAAAAAGCTAAATTGACCGATTTGCGCAAGGCTTTTACGCTGAACGACCGCTTTCGCTTCTGCCGAGAACTGTTCGGCGGCGACGAACAACGGATGAATCGTGTGGTCAATGAGTTGAACGAAACCTATTCGTACGAAACATCATTGACTCATCTGAAGAGCGTGACAGACTGGGACTTCGAAAACGATTCGGTGCTCGACTTTCTCAAACTCGTAGAACGTCGGTTTCTGTAAAAGCGTCGCGTCATGGCCAAACTGTATATTGTACCTACTCCGGTCGGAAACCTCGAAGATATGACGTTTCGCGCGGTACGGATTCTCAAAGAAGCCGATCTGATTTTGGCCGAAGATACGCGAACGAGCAGCGTCTTGCTTAAACATTACGAGATACGGAACCGGGTGCAGTCGCATCATAAGTTTAACGAACACCGGACAGTGAAAGAGATTGCCGAACGGGTGATGGCCGGCGAAAATATCGCGCTGATCTCCGATGCGGGCACACCGGGCATCTCCGATCCGGGGTTTATGCTCGTGCGCGAATGCGTCCGTCAGGGCGCGGAGGTGGAATGTTTGCCGGGCGCTACGGCCTTCGTGCCGGCGCTCGTAGTCTCGGGACTGCCGACCGACCGCTTTTGTTTCGAAGGATTCCTGCCGCCGAAGAAAGGGCGACAGACACGTCTGCGTGCACTGGCCGCCGAAGAGCGCAGCATCGTCCTGTACGAATCGCCTTACCGGATCGTCAAAACATTGACGCAACTGGTCGAATTCTTCGGGAAGGAACGGCAAGTTTCCGTCTCGCGTGAACTGTCGAAACGTTTCGAAGAGACATGCAGGGGAACACTTGAAGAACTGATTTCTTACTTTTCCGTGAACGAACCGAAAGGGGAATTTGTTATAATAGTGTCCGGCGCTGGAGCGTCGGGCAAAGAAAATGAACATAACGTATAATTATTTTATTCAATTCAAAATGAAAAAAGTTATATTATTTATCATTAGTGCAATGATATGGACTTCGTGTGTGGAGAATTCGGCCGAGTACAAAAAGCTGAAAAGTGAAAACGAGATGCTCAAAGCCGAAAAAGCGCAGAGTACGACTGAACTGAACGAAATGCTCTCGACGCTGAACGATATCCAAACCGATATTCAGGCGATTCGGGAAGCCGAGAACTATTTGGCTATCGAGCAGTCGGATGGAGAGCTGAATCCGAACAAAAAAGAGCAGATCAAGCAAAATATGCGCTTGATTGCCGAAACGCTGAAGAACAATAAGACGCAACTGAGCGAATTGCAGGAGAAGCTGAAGAAAAGCAACATCCAGTCATCGGCCTTGCAGAAAACAATCGACCGGCTCTCGTCCGAACTGAATCAGAAAGCCACGATGATCGCTGCCTTGCAGGAAGATTTGGCGAAGAAGGATATTCGTATTCAGGAATTGGATGAACTTGTGACGAGCCTGAACGAAAACGTGGAGAACCTGTCGGTAACCACAGCTGCGCAGTCGCAAAAAATTACCGAGCAGGACCAACAGCTGCACAGAGCTTACTACTGCTTCGGCACGAAAAAAGAACTCAAAGAGCAGCAGATCCTCACGGGAGGTGGCCTCTTCTCCAAGAGTAAGGCGTTGCAGGGCAACTTCAATGAAGATTATTTTATCCCGATTGATACGCGCGAAGTAACGTCTATACAATTGTATGCCCGCAAAGCAACCGTGCGCTCCAATCACCCCGACCGCTCCTACAAGTTAGATAAAGACGGCGATGGCAATTTAGTGCTGAACATTCTCGATCCGAAAGTCTTCTGGAGCCTGAGCAAGCATCTGGTGGTGGAAGTAGGATGAGAATAGGTTACAAGTCCCTGTTTTTCGACTTGGACGACACCTTGTGGGATACGTACCACAACAACAAAGAATGTCTCGAAGAAATCTATGTCGATTATCAGTTCGACCGGCATTATGATTCCTTCGAGATGTTCTTTGCTCGCTATATGCCCCATAACCTGAAACTCTGGGAGCAATACCGGAATCATGAAATAGACCGCCAAACACTGATCCTCGAACGGTTGCTGTACATGCTTCGGCCGATGGGGATAAACGATGTGGACTTCACGCTCAAGCTGAACCGTGACTTTCTGGAACGTACCACGCGGAAAACGAGACTCGTTCCCGGCGCCATCGAACTGCTCGAATATTTGCGCCCTTTCTACCGCATGTTCATCCTGTCCAACGGATTCAGGGAAGTGCAACAGCTCAAGATGGAGAACTCGGGACTCGCGCCGTACTTCGAACGGCTGATCCTCTCGGAAGATGTGGGAATCCAGAAACCGCACCGCGAGATTTTCGATTATGCCCTCCGCTGCACGAACTCGCGACGCCATGAGTCGCTGATGATCGGCGACAGTTGGGAGGCCGATATCGAAGGAAGCTATCGGTCGAAAATCGATCAACTCTGGCTCAACCCTGAACGTTTGCCGATACATGGCTTCGTACCTACGTTTAATGTACGTTCGTTAGCCGAAATACAGGGCCTTTTGTAGATCGGCCGTGTTTGCTAAAAAGGCTTTATCACACCGTTTATTTATTAAATAATACTAAACACAGGTCGATTTATTATGTTGTAAAACATATTTTCCAGAAAAGTGCGTATCTTTGCACCGTGATTTTAATAGAAAAAGAATGATGAAAATGATTGCAAACAAACAGAACTTGCGTGAATTGGCCATGTTACAATATCAGGCCGATAAGTATCGCTTGGCTGGCAATGGATTTATGTGTCAGCATTTGAATTCCCAGATCCGCAAATTGCAGGAAAAACTGATGCTGGTAGAAGGGAATTGATGGGGAAACGTCCTCGTCCCCCCATAACATTACAGAGAGGACAAATAGTTATACATTTAGGTTATCACCGCAGCGGAATTTCTCCGCTGCCATTCAGCGATGAAGGGTTTGAATTCGGAACACGCCGGATTACGAATCCTTTTTTTATTTTCATCCTTTCGCCCCCTCCTGTATGCGGGAATCGATATTATCATGTACATTTGCTTCCTAAAACAAGAATATGAAACCAACATCCCCACTTCGTCCCATAATGTTTGCCGGCACCGGAAGCGATGTCGGGAAAAGCGTGATCGCGGCTGCTTTCTGCCGGATATTCCTGCAGGACGGATATCGCCCTGCTCCTTTTAAAGCGCAGAATATGGCGCTCAACTCGTTCGTGACGGCCGACGGGCTGGAGCTCGGACGCGCGCAGGCGGTACAGGCCGAAGCGGCCGGCATACCGTGTCATACGGATATGAACCCGCTCCTGCTCAAACCGTCGGGCGACTGCACCTCGCAGGTCGTGCTGCACGGACGCCCTACCGGCAATCAGAACGCGCGGTCGTACTTCCGCAAAGAGGGACGCGCGGAGCTGGAGCACGAAGTGCATCTGGCCTTCGATCGTTTGGCAGCACGGTATAACCCTGTCGTGATGGAAGGGGCGGGGAGCATCTCGGAACTGAACCTGCGACAAGTCGATCTCGTGAATCTCCCGATGGCACGGTATGCCGACGCAGCCGTTATCCTCGTGGCCGATATCGACCGGGGCGGCGTGTTTGCGAGCGTGTACGGCTCCATCATGCTGCAGAGCGAAGAAGACCGGCGCCGCATCAAAGGCATCCTGATCAATAAGTTTCGGGGCGATATGAGCCTCTTCGCCGATGGCGCGAAAATGATCGAAGAGCTGTGCGGTATCCCTGTGGTCGGTATTGTGCCTTATTTCAACGATATCTACATCGAAGAGGAGGACAGCGTCGTGCTGCGCACGAAAAAACGAGAGTCCGAAGAGGGGAAGATCAATGTGGCCGTCGTGCTGCTGCGGCATTTGAGCAACTTTACCGATTTCGATACACTCGAACGCGATCCACGCGTGCATCTATTCTATACGAATAATACGGACGAACTCCGCAAGGCCGACATCATCCTGCTTCCCGGCACGAAGAATACGCTTTCCGATCTTTCCGAACTGCGCCGCAACGGCGTGGCACAGGCCATTATCCGCGCCCATCGCGACGGCACGACGGTGATGGGCATCTGCGGCGGCTATCAGATGATGGGGCGCGAGGTGTGCGACCCCGATCATGTCGAAGGCGATATTGAACGGCTGCCCGGTCTCGGCCTGCTGCCCGTAACGACCCGGCTGACGAAAGAGAAAACGACGAGACAGGTCGTGTTCCGCATGACCGGCGATGATCACCAATGCCACGGATACGAGGTACACATGGGAGAAACGACGCCCGAGCCTCAGGCGAAGGTCGAACCGCTGACCCGCTCCGAGACGGAAGATAACGGATGCCTCGCCGGTCGCCGATGTATGGGGACATATATCCACGGAATCCTCGACAATGCCGCGGCCATCGATTTTCTGCTCGAACCGTTTGTCGATAAGGCCGCAGCCCGTACAACGTTCGATCACGCAGCGTTCAAGAACGAGCAGTACGACAGGCTTGCCGCTCACGTGCGCCGACACGTTGATATGGAGCGAATTTACGCTATCATGAGGAGAGAAGTGTAAATCGCAGCCATCACCCCGACGGTCACGATCTCCGCACGGCTTGCGATGGCGACCGAGCGGCGCATATCGTCCGTCGTCAGTTCGCGCGGGTTTGCGCCGATATACGGTTTCTCGACACGCTTCCCGAAATAATCGTGCGCACCGCCGAAACGGCAGTCGAGGATTCCGGCCAGTGCCGCCTCGGGATAGCCTGCGTTCGGACTTAGATGTTGCCGGCCGTACCTTTTGACGAAAGAGAAGAGCGAAAGCTTTCCGCTAACGAGAATCATCAGGGCTGCCGTCAGTCGCGCGGGAATGAAGTTGGCCGCATCGTCGATGCGCGCAGCCGCACGACCGAACAAACCGTACCGTTCGTTCCGGTAGCCGATCATCGAATCGAGCGTATTGACCATTTTATAGGCAACCATTCCCGGCACGCCGAGCAGCATGTACCAGAACAACGGCGCAATGACGCCGTCGCTCAGGTTCTCGGCTAACGTTTCCAGCGCCGCAGCACGTACCTCCTGAGGCGAGAGAGCGGAAGTATCGCGTCCGACGATACGGGCAACCTGCCGTCGTCCTTCTTCGACCGAGCGGTCGCAGGCGCGAAAGACTTCGCGCACCTCGCGAATCAGAGTCGTGCCCGCCAGACAATAGAAGACGAGCACCGAAGCGACGGCGATACCGGCCCACGCATTCAGGCAGAGCGCACCGTGCACGATTGACCATGCGGCGCCATACGCCGACAGGATCAGCCCGACAGCGAAGCCCCCCCCTTTCATCGCACGACGCTTCCCGCGGTTCAGCGACCGTTCGCCCCAAGCGATCAGTCGCCCGAAACCCACGATCGGATGCGGTAACCGCAGCGGATCGCCGAACGCCTTATCGAGCAGCCAGCCGGCGATAAGAGGGATCAGAAGAAGGCCGCTTGTTTCCATTCGTCGAGTGCGTGGATGAGTCGGTCGTTATCTTCGGGCGTCTGCGTCGCGATGCGGATGAAAGTCTCGTCAAGCCCTTCAAAGTTCGAGGCGTCGCGTATCAAGATACCGTGCGTATCGAGCAGGTATTTTTTCAGCGCGGGCGCGTTCCCGGTCCGTAGCCGTGCGAGGAAGAAGTGGGTATCCGTAGGCCAGATGTCTGCGATCTTCAGTGCAGACAGCGCGTCGGTCAGGCGCTTCGTCTCGCCCAGCAGCGCGTCGATCGGCGGTTGCAGCGGTGGGGTATGCTCCAGAAAATACTCCCCGGCCTCGATGGCCAGCGCATTGACCGACCATGGCATACGCTGTACACGTATCCGGTCAGACAGTGCCCGGCAGGCGGTAAGGCATCCTAACCGTAGTCCCGGCACGGCATAGCGCTTCGTGGCTGAATGCAGCAAAATCACGTGCGGCATGGCAGCGGCTTCGGCAGCGGTGAACAGCGGCGCGCAAGTAAAGGGGGCGTAGCTCTGGTCGATGACGAAACAAACCGACGGATGCGCCTCGATCAGCTTCGAGAGTAAATGTTTTGTACGCGCTTCGCCTGTCGGGTTGTTCGGATTGCACAACCAGACAAGGTCTGCCCGGTCGTCGATGCCCTCGGCGGTAAAGATCGCCTTGACCGTGTGTCCGTGCATCCGGCAGGCATCGGCATATTCGCTGAACGTCGGTTGCCAAATATAACTGCGGGCGTGCCGAAAAGCCTGCGCAATAAGATAAATAGCCTCGGTTGCGCCGTTTGTCACACACACCTCGCCGGGATGCAGACCATGCGCGGAAGCCCACTTGGCCTCGAGCGTAAGAGGTTCCGGTTCGGGATAGCTCGACAGCCGATCCATCCGCGCCGTAAGATGTTCCCGCAGCCCCGATAAATCCGCAGCTCCGAAAATATTTGAACTGAAATTACTTCTGACTGCCTGTGAGCAGTTATACATGTCGTCTCCGTGTCCGTGTAGCATAATTGACCGATAAAAACTAGAGGACAAAAGTAAGAAATTTTGCCTGTCGCATAGGACTGTTATGTCTCGAAATACGTACCTTTCCTCTAAAACGTATTTTGTGAGTTTGCTTAGATTGCTGTTCAATCCCT
>NZ_JBQNAZ010000049.1:0-16403 GCF_052170195.1 Tannerella sp.
GTTTTTCTGCAAACATATCATGGTTTTCGTTTGTTTTTGCTACCCCCTGAAAACGAACAAAGGTTCTATGATTACTCATAAAACCTTTGACTTCCATCTGTTTAAGTGTAGAGCGGCAAACGAGACTCGAACTCGCGACCCTCAGCTTGGGAAGCTGATGCTCTACCAACTGAGCTACTGCCGCACGATTAAACTTGCAGGCGCAAAAGTACATTATTCTTTTCGTTTTTTTGTATTTTTGGCGAAAAAAAAATCGGATGCAGAAATTAATATTAGTCAAGGTAGGAGGGAAGATCGTTGAAGAAGAAGCTTCGCTGAACCGATTACTTGCTGATTTTTCGAAGATTGATGGTTTGAAATTACTCGTTCACGGCGGTGGTCGGATGGCGACGGAGGTAGCCGGAGAATTAGGAATAGAAAGCCGAATGGTCGAAGGGAGGCGCATTACGGATGCTGCGATGCTCAAAATCGTGACTATGGTGTACGCCGGATGGATCAATAAAACCGTGGTGGCACGCTTACAGGCCTTAGGCATTGATGCTATCGGGCTGACGGGAGCAGACATGAACATAGTACGTTCAGTCAAACGACCGGTCGAGCAGATGGATTACGGTTTTGTTGGCGATGTAAAAGAGGTCCGCCTCGACATGCTACACATGTTGCTTATGCAGAAGATTGTACCCGTCGTTGCACCGATTACCCACGACATGAACGGTCAACTGCTCAATACAAATGCCGACACAATCGCTTCCGAACTGGCTAAAGCTCTGGCCAACCGATTCGACGTGACCTTAATTTACTGTTTCGAGAAAGATGGCGTCTTGCGAAACCAGGACGATGAAGAGAGTGTGATTCCGTTGATGGATCGGACCTTATTCAACACATACAAAGAAAATGGAGTCATTCAAGGGGGGATGATACCCAAGCTGGAGAACGCCTTCAAAGCCGTCGATGCCGGAGTGAAAGAAGTGATTATTACGAAAGCCACCTCACTGGGTAAAAACAGTGGAACCAGAATAAGTTAATAGTTGTTGTCCTTTCCATTCAACCTTTCGAGAGTTTCTGTATCAGATCGTTTCTTTTTATACTGCGCAGATAGCGCATGATTCGGGAACGAAATTCGGGCTGATACCAGAAAAAAAACTGACGCTGGGCGAGTTTTTCTTCTTTCGTTCGGGCACATTCGAGCTTTTCGAGCGTGTAAGGATGAAATCCGGTGTAAAAAATCTCCGTTGCCACCGTCATGGGAGTAGGAGTGAAGTCCTGAACCTGTTCGAGATGAAAGTTTTGCTGTTTCGTTTTAACGGCCAACTCCGCCATGTGAACAGCCGAACATCCGGGATGACTTGAAATAAAGTACGGAATCAGTTGTTGTTTCAAACCATTATCTTTGTTGATGCGATCAAATATTTTACGAAATGTTTCGAACTGTGCGAATGAAGGTTTTCGCATCACCTTCAATACATGTTCTTCGGTATGTTCGGGCGCCACTTTCAGACGTCCTGAAACGTGATGCTTGATCAGTTCTTCGGTGTACTCCCGCGCCGCTGTACGTAAAGCTTCGTTATCATACGAATGCAACAACAAATCGTACCGTACGCCACTTCCGATAAACGTTTTCTTGATACCGGGCACCTTATCGGCCTCCCTGTACAACTCGAGCAAAGGAGCATGATCGGCATTCAGATTTTTGCATACGACAGGATGAATACAGGACGGCTTTTTGCATTTCCGGCAGATACGTTCGTCCTTGCCTTTCATCCGGTACATATTGGCCGAAGGCCCGCCTAAATCACTGATATAACCCTTGAAACCGGGCATCTCTGTGACAGCCTTCACCTCTCGCAAAACAGATTCTTTACTGCGCGAAGCAATAAATTTCCCCTGATGCGCAGAGATGGTACAGAACGCGCATCCACCGAAACATCCGCGATGGATATTAACGGAGAATTTGATCATTTCGTAAGCGGGAATGATCTTATCTTTATATTTAGGGTGCGGAAGACGAGTGTAAGGCAGATCGAACGAGGCATCGATTTCGGCAGTCGTCATCGGAGGATACGGTGGATTGACAATAATAGCCCGTTTCCCCGTCTGCTGAATCATCCGCGATGCTTCGTGTTTATTCGATTCTTCTTCAATGATGCGAAAATTCTGTGCCTGCTTACGTTTATCCTTCAAACATTCTTCGAATGAAAACAGACGGATATCTTCCGTTCCTACAGGTTCATGATGATGGGCGATATACGCTGTCTGTGGGATGTCCCTGATCGTTTGAAACGGAATGCCTTGCTTAAGGCGTCGTGCCAGTTCGCAGATAGGTTTTTCTCCCATTCCGTAGATAAGCAGATCGGCCGGACTGTCTGCCAGAATACCCGGTCTCAGTCGGTCTTGCCAATAGTCATAATGAGCCAATCGGCGCAGTGATGCCTCGATTCCACCGAGGACAACAGGTACTTCCGGGAATAATTCTTTCAAGATTTTTGCATAAACAATGCTTGGATAATCAGGACGTAATCCCGGCTGATGATTGGGAGAATAAGCATCATCACTGCGCAAACGTTTGTTCGCCGTATAATGATTGACCATCGAATCCATCGCTCCCGGAGAGACTCCAAAGAACAACCGGGGGGTACCTAATTTCTTGAAATCCCGATAATCTCCTCGCCAATCGGGTTGCGGAACAATCCCCACACGCAGCTCTTCGGCTTCGAGTATACGCCCAATCACCGCAGCTCCAAACGAAGGATGATCAACGTACGCATCGCCGCTGAAAAGAATCACGTCCAGACAGTCCCAGCCACGTATTTCCATTTCTTTTTTAGTTGTCGGCAGCCAGTCGGTGAGTCGATAGGCCTTCATTTGGTTTTTCCTTTCCATACGAAACAACCGGGGAAGGAAAGCGAAATATCATGTTCAAACAATCCGAAAACGGCTGATCCTGAACCTGACATAGAAGCATAAACAGCTCCCTGAGCATAGAGTTCATCTTTAATTTCTCCGATCATCGGGAAGTGCGAAAAGACACTCGTTTCAAAATCATTCTTTAGGACATCTTTCCACTCCGATACGGGGAGTCGAATAATTTCGTCCAATGAATGCATCGGTTGCGACGGTTTTACCATAGAATATGCGTCTTTGGTCGATACGAATACATCCGGCTTAACGATGTATAATGTGTATGAGCCGAGAGACAAATCGATGGGTTCGAAAATATTTCCGATTCCCGATGCTTTCACGGGACGGTTACGGATGAAAAATGCGCAATCTGCTCCAATGCCGGACGCTATTTCTTCCAATTCATCGTCCGAGACCGACAGCCGGTAATATTCGCTGACCAGCTTCAGCATGAATGCAGCATCAGCCGATCCTCCACCCAATCCTGCACCGAAAGGAATCGCTTTTCTGAGATAAACGGCTAACGGTGGAATCGTATATTTTTTCCGTAATGATCGGAGCGCTTTGAGTACTAAATTATTCTCCGAGTCCGAATCCAACGTCATCCCGGAACATCGGAGAGAATCGGTTTCAGCCTCAACAATCTCCAAGGCATCGCAAAGCGGAACCGGATAAAAAATCGTTTCGAGGTCATGATATCCGTCCGGTCTTTTCCCGACAATGGACAATCCTAAGTTTATCTTAGCATTTGGAAAGCAGATCATGGTGTTATCCGTTCGGTCGGTTTTGTGAAGGTTTGTTTCGTCGTCGATTACCTTTCGGACGTGATGATAAGTTGCCTTGCTGTTGCCCTCCGCTTTTCCGATGGCGATTGCCTTGTGATGACTGTCCGCCTCGACTACGCGAACGGGAACGCGAACGGCTGTATTTCTCAGGCTCGTATGCAGGCGCTTCTCCTAAATCGGCATCAAGCGGGATCTTATAAATTTCTTTCTCCAAAAATGTCTCGATCTCTTTGAATTTTGCTTGCTCCTGCTGTGATACAAACGTGATCGCCAACCCTTTACCGTCTGTTCCCCGAGCCGTACGCCCGATACGGTGTACGTAATCTTCAGGGTCATTGGGTATATCATAATTGATGACAAGTGTAATGTCATTGATATCGATACCGCGTGCAACAACATCCGTAGCTACAAGTACTCCGATACGACCGTTCCTGAATTCTTTCATCACCTGCTCACGCTCGCTTTGCTCCAGGTCGGAATGCATTGCCGCAACGTTGAATTGAAGCCGTTTGAGCGCCGTGGTCAACTCCTTGACTTTCATCTTGGACGATGAAAAGATAATGACGCGTTCAGGCTGTTTTTTTGAGAACAATTGCTTAATAATCGGCATCTTATGTGCTTCGTAGCAGATGTATGCCGTCTGCATGATGGAGGCGGGCGGCTTGGAAATGGCAATTTTGATCTCTTCCGGTTCTTTGAGGATGTTCTGAGTTAAGGTCCGGATTTTAGGAGGCATCGTAGCCGAAAACATAATAATTTGACAATCATGCGGAAGTTTCTTATAAATCTGCATAATGTCATCGTAAAATCCCATATCGAGCATCCGGTCTGCTTCATCAAGAACAAAGAATGACGTCTGCGACAAGTCGACACTCCCCATATTCAAATGGCTGATAAGACGTCCGGGGGTTGCAATCACAATATCGCTTCCCATCTGTAGACCGCGCTCCTGTTGGGCATAGACAATACCGTCGGTTCCCCCATAAACGGCCACAGCCGATACAGGAACAAAGTAGGTAAAACCATCGATTTGCTGATCGATCTGCTGTACCAGCTCACGGGTAGGTACCATTATAACCGCATTGACGGCATCCTGCGGATAGTTCCCATCATTCAGCTTACTGATGATGGGCAGCACATAAGCGGCTGTTTTTCCGGTACCTGTCTGGGCACATCCGATAATGTCTTTTCCTTCCAATATCGGAGGGATGGAAAGTTCTTGTATGGGAGTCATTTCCTGGAAGTTCATAGCCTCCAGACCATCCAATACGGCATCACCAAGGTTCAGTTCGTCAAATCTCATGTTGTTCTGTTAATCAATATGAATATGTTTGATCAAATAATTGTTTGTTCGGTTGTTCTTCTTCTGCCGGAGACACCGGAGTCGCGGGATACGTTGTGCTCTCTTCTTCCGATATCGGCTTGAGCGTTTCATGAGGCATGCCTTCTACTGTTCCAACAGATTCTTTCGCATGACTGCTGTCTGTCGTTGAAATGGGTACCGGAGTGCGCATTTTCGTTGTCGCCGGCGAGATGACATGATAATACTTCCGATAGATCTTATCAAATGTTCCGTCTTTTTTCATCCGCGCAAACCAGTAGTTCAGACTGTCCAATAAGTCCGGTGAATACTTACGAACAGCCCATGATTGCAACTGAGTAAAACTGATGTCGGTATCGATATCGATTTCGGGATATTGTTTCTTCGACAGACGGGCAATCTGTTGATCGCAAACCGCATAATCGATATCTCCTTTGGCTACCATAATGATCAACTGTTCGGAAGAATAAAGCGGTTCTTCGACGATATGAATCGTATCGGCAATCTCGTATTGAAGATTTTGCAGACGCAAAATGGCGGGTGAGTTTTGGGGTACGTACAATATCTTTTTGGCCAGCTCCAACTGGTTGCGAAGCGGCTTTATTCCCTGATTGCTTGCGGCTTCACGTTGCACCAACACCTGTTTATTCAATACGATCGGTTCGACAAACAAATAATGTTTCTTCAGTTCGGTTGTCGTAGGAATATTACGGGCGATGACATCATACCGATTGTTTTCCAAACCTTCAAAGCTCTTATCAAGGCTCATTTCAAGATGTATCTCGACTTCCAATCCCGAATATTCGGCCAGTTTCCTGCATAATTCATACTGAAATCCCTGCAAGGTATCGCCCGACATGAAATAGCCGGATTGGTTGTATTCCGTAACAATACGCAGCACACCGTCCTGTTTGATTTCATAGTAATCGCGAGGTGAAATATTGAACTTCATGCGAAGTATCAAACTCCCCATAATCGCTAATACGATAAGCAACAGGATTATATAGATAATGAGTAATTTGCGTGAGAACATACGTCAATTATTAAACTTTACGGCTACCCCCAACTTAACAACCATAGGATTGATCGGATAATGAGGCATTGAAAAATAATTCGGAGACGCAAATAATTTGCTTATGTTATATCCTGTTACAAAAAATCTTGCCTGTTTGAGATGAAAATTAACATAAGCATTCACTAACGGATAATTACCGATTTTAATGTTATCCTGATTGATGAACTGTTGCGTAGCCGGCTCATAATATGGAGCGTAATATTCGGTAAAATAATGCACATCGGCTCCCATCTGTACCATCAGGACCTTCGCAAGTCGAACCGTTACATACATATTCGAATAAAGCGAAAGTTGAGGCAAAGCCAAGACCTGCTTATTGCTGCTGGTCTGATAGACGAGTTCGTTATCCCATCCAAAAGCCTTGAATCGAAAGTCTTGTCGTAGACGCGCAGTAATTACCTGCAGATTGCTCCCGAATTGTTCAGGAAGACCTTGTTTGTTGAAGAAGATATGATTCTGAATGCTTTCAACTCCAGCCGACAAACGTGTGCGCGTTTGTTCCCAACCCACAGTTCCCCCTACATAGATACGCTGTGTATTCTTCAGATCCTTGTCCCAAAAGAAATAACGACTGCTGTAATGACGTTGGAAAAACGCAGGACGCAAATTTTTGATGTATCCGTCTGCCTGAATAGAAGCCTCTTTTTTAAAGAGTCGAAACCGTGTTTTGACAAGTCCCGTCAAGCGAAACTCTCCGATATCATCACCTAACACGCAGAGTTCACCGCGTCCTTGATAGGTGAGGAGACTTCCGCGTCGTTTAGAGAGTTCGGCACCTAAAAAAGTAGCATATTCATCGTACTTTTGCATGTTGCGGATAGCTCCTTTAGCTGAGTCTCCGGGCATTTTGAAGTTTCTTTTCTCAAAACTGACAAAAGCCGTCAGACCAAATTTAGCCCAATCCTGAAATCCCTCACGCAACGAAAGAGCGACCGTATTTTTCAAATTCCATGCCGACGAAACATCATTGGGGACACGTCCGACCGTATCGTAGCGGTTCACGTAGCACGTATCAATTCCCATATCTTTGGAAATAAATCGTCTGCGGAAATCTTCATATTCGACGGTATGAATAACGCTGGCCACAGGCACGAAGACTTCGTTGGCATGAATATCTTCTGCTTCTGCTTCCTCCTGCTCTTCAGGACGACCAGTCGAGTTTTTCTCTTCCTCTTCCTGTTTCTTCAACGCTTCACGTTGAGCGTCTTTCTCTTGTTTTCGTTTGGCTTCGCTCTCAGTCATCTCACGGTAAAATCCCAAATTATAACGGTGCGTAAGGAAAACGTTTTTACCACGGATACGATTCCATGTATTTGTAAACCGTGTCGGATACGATTTGCTGTCGACCCCGCGACGCCCGTCTTCAAAATCATCCGGCGATGTAATATACCGGTCATCTGTCAATCCGCCATTTTCATTTTGGATGAAATTAAAATTACGGAGATGTATGTGTGCCTCATAACGGTCCGATAAGTAGTTTCCGAACAATCTATAACTGAGTAGTTTGTTATTATTCGACGTATATTGTCCCCGACTGTAGATATAATTAAAATCTACACCGGCATTAATTTTTTTTCCGAAATTGCTTGTTAACACGCCTTTCAGCTGTTCTTCACGTTTGGTAGAACCACCGGCACGTGTATATAGGATATGTGTATAAGGTACCTTAACATCATAGAAATATCCGTTGGAAGGAGTAATTATATCTCCGTCGAAAACATCTGCAAAGATAAAATCGCGTTCTTCTTTTCGCTCGCTGAAGATGCGACTCTGCCAGGGTGATCCGATATTTCCGGTATAGGCGCCGGCTATTCCTCTCCCTTCCATTAACGTGCTGTTTGCCGTATTCAGACGATTCGTATCCATCGGAGCAAGAATCCGATCTCCCAGTTTCTCGGTCAAGTGATAGCCGTTGATGCGTCTGATGCCGATATCGGTGCTATCGGGAACGAGTAAACTGTCCGGAAGTTGTGCCGCGTTACGTGCCGTAAGAGAGAATCCCCCCCTGCGGCCGCTGCTGCGCGATCGCTCTTGTGCGAATACGGTCGTTACACACAGCAGGCATAACAATAAACCATATAGCCCGTGTCTCAAATCGAGGCACAGGTACAGGATGGAATAGACACAATGCCTTCGATTCACACCTTTTGGATGAGTTCCATACCTTTTTTGATGGCGGCTTCATTGGCCGGAATCAAAGTATGATGTCGTTCAGGAAGCGTCTTTTTCAGACCGAGAAGCACGCTTTCCAGTTTTACCATCGGAACGACTTTGAGGAGCCCGCCCAACACGATCATGTTGAACGTCTTTTGCATATTTAGTTCCGTAGCCGTATCCATCGCATCAATACGGTACACATTAATATCCGTGCGTGTGACCGGCTTATGAATTCCATATCCGTCATAAATAAGAATGCCGCCTTTCTTCACTTTCGATTGGAATTTATCCATCGAAGGTTGGTTCAGAATCACGGCAATATCGTATTCGTTCAATATGGGGGAACTGATTCGTTCGTCGTTCAGGATCACGGTCACATTGGCTGTTCCGCCACGTTGTTCCGGACCATAGGAAGGCATCCAAGTTACTTCTTTATTTTCCATGAGCCCCGAATAAGCGAGAATTTTTCCCATCGATAACACACCTTGTCCGCCAAAACCTGCTATAATTATTTCGTATTGCATATCTTGTCTGCTACTAATTGTTATACATTTTTCAAGTCTCCCAAGGGATAGAAGGGGAACATGTGTTCTTCCATCCATTTGTTCGACTCAACCGGTGTCTTTTTCCATCCGGAAGAACAGGTGGAAACAAACTCTACTACCGATGTACCTTTGCGAGCCATGGAGTTTTCAAAAGCTAACCGCAGCATCTTTTTTGCTTTCTTGGCAGCTGCCGGGGTCTGTACACTTTGACGGGTAACTAAACACGTCCCATCCAATTGCGCCAGTATATTGCCGATTCGTAGAGGATATCCGTTCAGTTCCACGTCACGGCCATGAGGACAGGTAGCCGTAGGCATTCCAACCAAAGTTGTCGGAGCCATCTGTCCGCCCGTCATACCATAAATGGCATTATTTACAAAAATAATCACGATATTTTCGCCGCGATTAGCGGCATGAATTGTCTCAGCTGTTCCGATGGCTGCCAAGTCGCCGTCACCTTGATATGTAAAGACCATCTTATCGGGGTTCACTCGCTTTACGGCCGTGGCAACCGCCGGTGCACGTCCGTGGGCTGCTTCAATCCAGTCGATATCGATATAGTTGTAAGCAAATACTGCACATCCGACAGGTGAGATGCCGATCGTCTTTTCTTCCATTCCCATCTCCTCGGATACTTCGGCGATCAGTTTATGGATAACGCCATGACTGCATCCCGGGCAATAATGCATGGAGTTATCATTCATCAATTTGGGCTTTTTGTAGACCAAATTTTCAGGTTTAATTATTTCTATTGTTTCCATTTTTGAATATTCCGTAAGTTTTTTAACCCAAAAATCTCATAAGATATTGTACTATGCGTAAAAGAATAGCGATTCCTCCACATATCAGGAACGGCAAATGACTATCTTTCACGGTAAAATAGAGGATGCCGGCTACAATCGTCAACACCATAAACAGCAGGGTAAACAGTTCGTCTAATCGGTCTCCTCGTTTCATTACTTGCTAAATTACATCAGTTTCTCTTCAACGGCTCTCAGAATTTCGTCCGGAGTGAAAACGATGCCACCCAACCGGCCGAAATGCTCGACTTTGACACGTCCGTTCACCGCTAAACGTACATCTTCGACCATCTGTCCGGCATTCAGCTCTACGGAAAGCATCCCTTTCACTTTATCGGCATAACTAGCAATCACCTGAGTAGGGAACGGCCACAAAGTAATCGGACGGATCAGACCGAGTTTCAATCCTTGACCACGTGCTATTTCAATCGCTTTCTGGCAGATTCGTGCCGATGAGCCGAATGCTATCAACAGATACTCCGCATCTTCGCATTTATATTCTTCATAGCGTACTTCGTTTTTCTCTATCCGGCTGTATTTTTCCTGAAAGTGTAAGTTCTTTTTTTCCATGATGACCGGATCCAACTCCAAAGAAGTAATGATATTGGGTTTGCGACCGCCCGTTTTTCCGGTAACTGCCCAAGGTGATTCTTTTGCAATCTCTGCCTCCGTTTTTCGCGGACGGAACGGGGGAAGCACCACTTTTTCCATCAACTGGCCAATCATACCGTCGGTAATGATAATCGCCGGTGTTTGATATTTGAATGCAAGATCGAAACCGAGTCCGACAAAATCAGCCGTTTCCTGTACCGACGAAGGGGCAAGAGCAATCAACCGGTAGTCGCCGTGGCCTCCACCTTTCACCGTCTGAAAATAGTCGGCCTGACTCGGCTGAATCGTACCCAATCCGGGGCCGCCACGCATTACATTTACAATCAAGCAAGGGAGATCCGATCCGGCAATATAGGAAACGCCTTCCTGCATCAAGCTCATACCCGGGCTGGACGACGAGGTCATGACTCGCTTACCTGTTGCAGCACCTCCGTAAACCATATTAATCGAGGCAACTTCACTCTCAGCTTGCAGTACTACCATACCTGTCGTTTCCCACGGTCTTTCTTCCATCAGTGTTTCCATGACTTCCGACTGAGGTGTAATCGGATAACCAAAATATCCGTCTGTTCCATAACGAATCGCTGCATGGGCCAGCGCTTCGTTCCCTTTCATAAGTCTTACTTCTTCCATAGCGTTAATCCATTTTCTTTCTATAGACGGTTAAACATCCATCGGGACAAACCCATCCGCAACTGGCACAACCGGTACAATTGTCAGGCTCTTTCATATATGCATAGTGATAGCCTTTGTTATTGACCTCACGCGGGTGCAACTCCAGTACATTGCAAGGACAGGCCACGACACATAAGTTGCAGCCTTTACACCGTTCGGTGTTGACCACTACCATTCCTTTTACTTTTGCCATAAATCCTTTATTTTTATCTACTGGGATGCAAAACTACAAAAAAAAGAATAAAAAACAAGTTAGAAATTGAAAATATTGCGGGCGACGAAAAAAGTCATCGCGATAGCAAAGAATATCCAGATATAAAGGTTTTTCTGTACTTTTAAAATCAGTGGACTATAAGGATTAAAGAGTTGATAAATGCGAACGCAGAGAAGCAGGATAACATACGGTATCGAGAGTACAAGCAGGGCATTATAAGAAAAGGCTGTTTTTATGTCGGCATGAAGCAAGGCATGGATAGCCCGTTGCGAACCGCATCCAGGACATTTGATCCCGGTGAACATCAAGAAGGGGCATTTGGGAAAGAATGGAGAGCTGTTTGGGTGGATGTGTGAATAGATATAGATTGCGATCAGGAAAACCAAAAAAAGAAAAATCCAGAGGATAATTTTGTATCGAGAAACAAGATACATAATGTATAATAAAGCTAATGGATGCGGAGCTTTCACGCCGAAAAGCTCCGCATATCCGTCCATAATTTACATATCACCACTCATCGCAGCGCCTACTCCGATGATGATAATGACTATAAGATAAAGAATCCATAGTACTCCTGCGACGATAGCACTCCAGATTGCCCATTTTTTTGCATCTTTCGAGGCCTTTTCCGCACCGGTATAATCTCCGGCTGTATATGCGGAGTTTACTTTTGTGGAATAGATGATCGATACAATACCTAACGGCATACAGCAAAGAACGGTAGAGAGAATTGCCCACACCAAGTAATTCTCCGGCATCGGAGGTTTAGGCATATTCGGATCGCCGAAAGTACCGCCGCCTGTCGAATAATTTGTGCTCTGTGCAGTGTTCATGTTGTATTTAGGCTCTCTTTGATCATAATTCGAAGAAGCCGGCGTGTTTCCTGCTGCGGCAAACATGTCTTGTAACTCCGGCAATGTACGTGCAGCTACCCACTCCGGTAACGAGTTGTTCCAAACTAACGTGTCCGGATTAATCGGAGCGCTTTTCAAAGCGTCCAATGAGAAAGGACCTACTTTGGTGTCCCCATTCAAATAGTAATACTCTTTGTCCATTTGTTTATTCTGTTTTATAATTAAGAAATATATGTTCAAAAACCGGTTATGATTTTCGGCCTACAAAAATACAGAAATTTACCGTATTACCTATATATCGTCCAAGAATCCCTAAAAATATTCCGGAAAAGAAAGAAAAAGTCTCTTTTTACATGTCTTGAAGAAACTTGGGAAGGTAGATATTATGCGTTAGGTATCTCCGTTTTTTTCTTTTTGCCTTTTAGTGAGATCAACTCCAACAGATAAACGAGAACAAACCCTGCGGCAGCCAATCCAATCGCTTCCCATAATTGGCGATCGGGTAAAATATTTGCTTCGATCAGAGGTTTGGCTACACCATGACGGTCGATGTACGTCTCGATCGTTTCTTTCCACGGCCACACTTTATTGAGTGACCCTAACATAAAGCCGCTCAGAACGGCGATGGTGATGTTGTGGAAACGATGCAACGCGTAAGACAGTGCGCGAGAAAATAACGAGATTCCGATTACAGCTCCTCCGGCGAAGACCAACAAGATACTCATCCGAAGAGATTTGACAGCTTCCATGATAAAGAAGTATTTTCCGAGTAAAACCAAAATAAAGCTGCCCGATATGCCGGGAAGAATCATCGCACAAATGGCGATGGCTCCACAGAGAAAGATGAACCATAAATCATCCGGAGTTTCGGCAGGTGTAGTGACGGTTATCACATAAGCTGCTACGGCTCCCAATACGAATCCAGCCACCGTTTTTACATTCCATTTTGTAACTTCACGCGAAACAAACCAGATCGATGCCAGCACCAACCCGAAAAAGAACGCCCAAACCAGCACCGGCTCGTGTACCAGCAGATAGGTAATCAGTTTGGCCAGTGAGAAAATACTGATGCCGATACCTGAGATGATGGCCAGCAGAAAATTACCGTTGACGGCTTTCCAGAAGCGACCGAACTTCAGCGAAAAGAGCATTTTTAACGAAGTGAGATTTATGCTCTTAATCGAATCGATAAGCTCCTCATATATGCCGACAATGAAGGCGATTGTTCCTCCAGAAACACCCGGTACCACATCGGCTGCCCCCATGCCGATGCCTTTGAGCATCAGCAGGGCATAATCTTTAAATGTACGATTCATATCTCTAATTCAGATGATGTCTGTTTTTAATAAATTCTTCCGACAATCCGTCGGGGGGCAAAAGGAAAGGCTTTTGCGAACGTATATCTTGTGCATGCAGAAAATGGTTGTCCGACGTCTGTTCGTTTTCCTGCATTTTTCCGGCAGCAAAAAACATTTTATTTAAATACTCAGCCACCTTATTGTTATGTTCGTCCGTTTGTGAGAAAATGCGGTGATGTATATTGTATCGCGCTACTTGTGAGAGCACTTCCGGTTTTCCAAGCAACTTGTTAAATAAAGTATATGCGCGTTCGAAATCATCTGCTTTCAGGTAGCATTCTGCCAAAATCGGTTCGATATGGTCGGTGATGTCTTTTTTGTCCGAAAGCAAATCCAGATAGGCTTCGATCGCTTTCTCATAATTTTCGTTCATAAAGAGACAGTAGGCACGTAATAATCTGACTTCTATGTCATCCTCGTCGCAAGTGAGCGCAAAATCGAAAGAATGGATAGCTTCTTCATATTGTCCGAGATTGGAGAGTAAGCGTCCCTGTATGTACCAATAATCGGTAGAGTAGGGGTTTATATCGATCAACTCCCTGCATATTTGCAAGGCGTGCTGTAAATCACCCGCCATCTCTTCATGATAGCAATATTCTTCTTTAAGAATGACACTGTCAGGGAAGAGTTGAATCGCATGCTTGACAAGTTTGAATGCTACTTCATCTTTACCGATCTCACTCAAAATGGGAGTGAGGTCTTCATAGATAATTCTCAACTCTTCATCCACAGGGTGCTGATTGAGGAGTGCATCTGCTTCGTGATGGAGGTCCATGACGTACAGACACTGCACTTTAAGCAGTAAAAGTTCGGGATCGTCATCATCGCCGATGCTTTTTATGCGCTCCAACGCTTCGGCATACTTTTCCCGATAAATATAAACCTTACATTCCTTGATTTTAATGCCGGTATTTTCAGGATGCAGCTTTAGTCCCAACTCAAGCACCTGAGTGAATCCTTCAAAATCATTCTCATCCTCGAAATATTCAAGCAGCCGAATGATTTCGTCGGCATCGAAATAAACTTCCACACCTTTTTCGTGCATTTCTTTATATCGTTCCAGCAAGGTCATGAGTTCCCCCCAATGAGTATAGATATATCGTCTTTTATCAACCGTTTACTTTCTTGCTCCATGTATCTTTCAACGATACGGTGCGGTTGAAGATCAGCTTGCCGTCACGACGACTGTCCGGATCGAGGTTGAAATATCCGATACGTTGGAACTGAAAGTGATCGTAAGGTTTGGCCTGTGCCAGATCTTCCTCTACGAAGCAGTCGGTCAGCACCTGCAACGAATCCGGATTCAGCAGCTCATGAAAATCTTTGTCTTTTTCTTCGGCCGGATTTTCCACGTTAAACAGGCGGTCGTAAAGACGCACTTCGGCAGGTAACGCGTGGGCGGCAGACACCCAGTGTATCGTGCCTTTTACTTTTCGGTTGCTGTCGGGCATTCCGGTTCTCGTATTCGGGTCGTATTCGGCGTAAACTTCTTCCACCTTGCCGTCCGCATTCTTCTTACATCCCGTACATTTCACGATGTAAGCGCACCGCAAGCGTACTTCCTGCCCCGGCGTCAGACGGTAATATTTTTTGGGAGCATCTTCCATAAAATCGTCCTGTTCGATATACAGTTCACGCGAAAAAGCAATCTCATGTGTCCCGTCTGCGGGGTTTTCCGGATTGTTGACCGAGGTCATCATCTCTACCTGTCCTTCGGGATAGTTGGTGATGATCAGCTTGACGGGGCGGAGTACCGCGGCGACACGCCGTGCTGTAGCGTTCAGGTCTTCGCGCACAGCATGTTCGAGCAATGCGACATCGATCATACCGTCGTATTTCGTATAACCGATCAGATGGATGAATCGGCGAATGGAGGAGGGGGTGAAACCTCTTCGGCGATAACCGCAGATGGTCGGCATACGCGGGTCGTCCCAGCCGTCTACCAACTTTTCTTTAACCAGTTGGAGCAGCTTGCGCTTGCTCATCACGGTATAAGTCAGGTTCAGACGATTGAACTCCGTTTGTCGCGGACGGTAATCGCCGCCTTTTCCGCATTCGCTGTCGATCAGCAAGTCGATAAAATGATCGTATAACGGCCGGTGTACTTCAAATTCGAGCGTACAGAGCGAATGGGTTACCCCTTCAAAATAGTCGCTTTGTCCGTGGGCGAAGTCGTACATCGGATAGACATTCCATGTTTTTCCTGTCCGGTGATGGGGTGTTTTAATGATACGATAGATGATGGGATCGCGGAAGTGCATATTGGGCGAAGCCATATCGATCTTGGCCCGTAAGGTCATGGCGCCTTCTTCAAAATCTCCGCGATTCATGCGGAGAAAGAGGTCTAAACTTTCTTCTGTCGGACGGTTACGATAAGGGCTGTCCGTACCGGCCTGCGTCGGTGTTCCTTTTTGTGCGGCAATGGCCTCCGCACTTTGTTCGTCGACGTATGCTTTCCCTTTTTTGATGAGTGAAACGGCAAAGTCGAAGAGTTGTTGAAAGTAATCCGAAGCATAAAAGATGTTTTCCCATTGGAAGCCCAACCAGCGAATATCTTCCTGAATCGAATCGACGTACTCTACATCTTCTTTCGTAGGGTTCGTATCGTCAAAGCGCAGGTTGCACACGCCTCGATATTGTTCGGCGATACCGAAATCGAGACAGATGGCTTTGGCATGCCCGATATGCAGGTAGCCGTTCGGTTCGGGCGGAAAGCGTGTTTGAACCCGTCCGTCGTTTTTACCTTCAGACAAGTCTTTTTCAATGATTTGTTCGATGAAATTCAGGCTTTTTTTATTTTCTTCCAGAGGTGTATTTTCTGCCATTGCTATTGATTTTTTGATGTCTTTTATGGCGCAAAGATAAGGATTAGCGCCTAATGTACAAGGGTATTGTATATGAAGTTATCAACAGAGCAAGAAGTTACCTGCTGATGAGAAACGTTTTATCTGCTTTTGTGAAAGCAAAAAAACATGAGGTGTTTTCGGCGTCTGGATGCCGGAAACAACCCTTGAGAAACATGCCTGAAAACGCCCTTTCCAACATCTTGATATTCAATTATTGCTGTCCGGTAAAACTCAAAAAGACAAAATCATCTTACTCGAAGCCC
>NZ_JBQNAZ010000050.1:0-16275 GCF_052170195.1 Tannerella sp.
GGCATTGTTAAATTAGTATAGAACTTTGTTTTTTTAGAATTGCACTGCTTTGATTATAAGCGCGTTGGTTTTTTTTAATGTTTTCAAAACTTATAGCAACTTAACAATACCGGCCCGAGACTATCTCAATCGGCAAGAAATAAAATGAATCCAATATTTTTTTTACCTTTGTTTCCTCAAAAAAAAGGAGACGATGATTGATGCGATAACACGGGAGCGGATTTTGGAAGCGGCAAACATTGTGGATGTTGTGTCGGAATTTGTCACGCTGCGCAAGCGCGGGGTGAACTTCGTCGGTTTGTGTCCCTTTCATACCGATAAAACGCCTTCGTTCTACGTCTCGCCGGCCAAGAATATTTGTAAATGCTTTGCGTGCGGCGAGGGCGGATCGCCCGTCTATTTCATCATGAAACATGAGCAACTGAGCTATCAGGATGCGTTGCGTTTTCTGGCCAGAAAGTATCATATCGAGGTGCGGGAACGTGAGTTGACCGACGAGGAAAAGCGTTCGCAGAGCGACCGTGAGAGCATGTTTGTCCTCAACAGTTGGGCGCAGAAACATTTTACTTCGCGGCTGCTCGACCATGAAGAGGGACGTGTTGCAGGACTGTCTTATTTTGTACAGCGCGGGTTTCGCGACGAGACGATCCGCAAATTCCAACTCGGATACAGCCTCGAGAAGCGCGACGACCTCTATCAGTCGGCCATCGGCAAAGGCTATCGCAGGGAATACCTTGAGAAAACCGGCCTTGTTACGTTTTACGACGACGGGGGCGGGAGCGACCGGTTTCGCGGACGCGTGATCTTTCCCATTCATACGCTTAGCGGCAAGGTAGTGGGATTCGGCGGGCGTGTTCTTGATCAGACAAAGAAGACGGCGAAGTATCTCAACTCGCCCGAGAGTGAGATTTATCATAAGAGTAACGAACTGTACGGCCTGTATTTTGCGAAGCAGGCGATTGCAAAGGCCGACAAATGTTTCCTTGTCGAAGGATATACCGACGTGATCTCCATGCATCAGTCGGGCATCGAGAATGTTGTCGCCTCGTCGGGGACGGCGCTCACGCAACGCCAGATTCATCTGATTCACCGGATGACGAACAACATCACGGTGCTCTACGACGGCGACGCGGCCGGTATCAAGGCCGCCATTCGAGGGATCGACCTGCTGCTCGAAGAGGGTATGAACGTGAAAGTGTTGCTGCTGCCCGACGGCGAGGACCCGGATTCGTTCGCGCGTTCGCGCAATGCGTTTGAATTTTCGGTGTATATTCAGGAGCATGAGACGGATTTTATCCGCTTCAAGACGCAACTGCTGCTCGATGAGGCGGGGAATGATCCGCTTAAACGCGCATCCCTGATATCGGATATCTTGCATTCCATCGCGGTGATACCTGATAATATCATCCGTTCCGTTTACCTCAAAGAGTGTAGCCATCTGTTGGAGATCAAAGAGCCGGTGCTGCTGGCCGAACTGAATAAAATACGCGCCCAGCGACGGCGCGCGCCGTCGCTTTATCGTGTGCCGTCTCCGCCTCCGTCTCCGCCCGTCGATCCGTCATCGGCTCGTTCCGCCTCATCGGAAGGGGAAGAGCCGCCGTCGCACGCGCCCGCTTCGGAGGGCGAGCATGCCCCGGAAACGGATTCCGTAAAGCAGTCCGTTGCGCCGACATCACAAAAACGCACGCCTCCTGCGCCTTACCAAGCCATTGAGGAGGCGCTGCTCCGCTACGTCGTCTCGCAAGGCGAGTTGGTGCTGTATGATTATACGGATGAGGCGAGTGGCGAGCGCGTCGTCATCCGTGTAGCCGAATACATCAGCGAAGAATTGCAGAAAGATCACCTTGTTTTTTCTACGCCTCTCTTTTGCAGGATGCTTGAAGAGGCGGTCGATCAGTGTCGTTATCCCGGATTTAAGGCGGAGAGCTATTTCTCGTCTCACCCCGATCCGGCTGTTTCGTATGTGGCTACGAATCTTGCGGGCAGCATCTATCAGATCGGTTTCGGGAACGAAACGCCTGAAGAAACGGCAACGGAACCGACCGAAGAAGAACGCGAAGAAATGAACCGTCGGCAGATGAAAATGCGAGAAAGAGCGATCGTACGCGACCTGTTCGCCCTCAAAGGCGCTCACCTGTTACAGCAGATTGCGGGCATCAATAAAAAAATCAAGGAATTGCAGGCCGAAGGACGCATCGACGAAGCGATCGAGCAGATGAAGGAACAAAAACGGCTGAACGAGATCAAGCTGGCGCTGAGCAAAGAATTGGGAGAACGAATCATACTAAAAATGTAGTTTATATGTATTTTATAGAAGCGGAACATATCGTTAAACAGTATGCGAATCATCGTGCGCTCGACGATGTCAGCATCCGGGTGCCGGAGGGGAAGATCTTCGGGTTGTTAGGTCCGAACGGCGCCGGTAAAACGACACTGATCCGGATCATTAACCGTATCACTGCCCCGGATAGCGGGCTGGTGCGTTTCGACGGAAGGCCTTCGACATACGAGGATATCTATCGGATCGGGTACTTGCCCGAAGAACGCGGACTGTATAAGAAAATGAAGGTGGGCGAGCAGGCCGTTTATTTTGCCCGTCTCAAAGGGTTGAGCAGCCGCGAAGCGAACAGGCGACTGACCGCATGGTTCGAGAAATTCGACATCATGCCGTGGTGGAACCGTAAACTCGAAGAGCTCTCGAAAGGGATGCAGCAGAAGGTGCAGTTTATCATCACAGTCGTGCACGAACCGGCCTTGCTGATCTTCGACGAGCCGTTCAGCGGTTTTGACCCCGTCAATGCCGAACGGCTGAAACAGGAGATGCTGCAACTGAAAGAGGAGGGGAGGACGCTGATTTTCTCGACGCATAACATGCCGTCGGTCGAAGAGATATGCGACGAGATTGCGCTGATCGACCGCTCGCATGTCGTCCTCTCGGGTGATATTCACGAAGTACGCGAGCGTTTCAAGGAGAATATTTTCCGCATAGCCGTTGCCGGCGGGCGGCCCATCGCGTCTGTACCGGGATTGTTCACCGTGCTTTCCGAAAAGATCATGCACGGACATACCGAGGTGCACATCCGGAAGGCCGAAGGCGTCGGTAACTCATCGCTGCTGGCTGCCTTGGCGCAACAGCATGACATACATTCGTTCAACGAGGTGCTACCATCGATGAATGATATTTTTATCCGTACCGTCACACAACACACATCGCAACCGTCATGAATAGCATAGGATTAATTATCAAACGGGAATACATTCGTCGGGTCAGAAAAAAATCGTTCGTCCTGCTGACGCTTCTGACCCCGTTACTGATGATCGCACTGATTTTCGTACCGCTCTGGCTGTCGTCCATCAAGAGCAGTGAAATATTTTATGTGTCTGTCATCGATGATACGGGCAAATATGTGTCGTTGTTTAAAGATATCGACAATTACCGCTTTTTCGACGGAAAAGTATCTGCACCGGCATCGTCTCCGGAGATGAAGGAGGTGTTTGCTACGCTCACGATTACCGACGATCTGTTGGAACATCCTCAGGCAGCCGCTCTTTATTCGCACAAGCAGATACCCGAATCTTTGTCGCGCACCGTGAATGAAACGTTGCGCAAACAAATCGAAAGCGATAAAATCGCGTCGTATCAAATACCGGGGCTGGAAGAAATCATTCGCGAGAGTCAGATACGGTTTCAGGTGCAAACCATCAAGCTGAGTGACGACGGCCGCGAGAGCCAGTCGTCTGTTTCGTTGGCTTATGCCATCGGCATCCTTTTCACAATAACGGTCTATACATTTATTATTATGTACGGTTCGATGGTGCTGCAGGGCGTATCGGAAGAAAAGACAAACCGCATCGTGGAGATCATGGTATCGTCCGTCCGTCCGTTCGATCTTATGATGGGTAAAATCATCGGTATCGGTCTTGTCGGACTGACCCAACTTTTTCTCTGGACAATTCTTACAATGGTCGGTGTCACGTTGATCGGCCTCTTCTTCGGTATAGGAGCCGACGCTGCCGCGGCGATGCAGCAGGGAGGCACGGCTGCTGCCGGCGAGATGGGCGAGTGGATGGCTAAACTGCAATCGTTCAACTTCACCGAAATCTTGCTTTTCTTTGTCATATATTTCTTCGGAGGGTATCTGCTGTATGCCTCGCTCTTTGCGGCCATCGGTTCCGTCATTGATCATCCCGAAGATTCTCAGCAGTTCATGACACCTATCATCATGATCCTTGTCTTCGCTTTGTATGCCGGTATTTACAGCATCGAGAACCCCGACGGCCCGCTGGCTTTTTGGTGCTCCATGATCCCGTTCACATCGCCTGTGGTTATGATGATGCGCATCCCTTATGAGACGCCGCTCTGGCAAATGCTGCTTTCTGTTGCTTTGCTGTTTGCCTCCGCCATCGGTCTGACGTGGCTCTCGGCTAAGATTTATCGTGTCGGTATTCTGATGTACGGAAAGAAACCTAACCTGAAAGAAATTATTCGATGGATATCGTTTAAATAGTCTGATGTGTCTAAAAATTTTCTATCTTTGCCCCTCGAATAACAAACAATAAAAGTAAAGATGAAGAAACAAAAACAAGGTACGGTCTGTGTACAGGGAGGCTGGCAGCCTAAAAACGGTGAACCTCGTGTATTGCCGATCTATCAAAGTACGACATTCAAATATGAAACGAGTGATGAGATGGGCAAACTGTTCGATCTCGAGGCTTCTGGATTTTTTTATACCCGTCTGCAAAATCCGACGAACGAAAGTGTAGCTGCCAAAATCGCTTCGCTTGAAGGCGGTACGGCTGCTATGCTTACTTCGTCCGGACAGGCGGCAGTGTTTTATGCGCTGTTCAATATTTGTGAAACGGGCGGCCATCTTATTTGTACCTCGAAGATTTACGGGGGAACATTCAACCTGCTCGGCGTGACAATGAAAAAGATGGGGGTCGATGTGACATTTATCGATCAGGAGACGACGGACGAAGAGGTTGAAAAGGCGTTCCGTCCGAATACGAAAGCCGTTTTTGGCGAGACGCTGGCTAACCCGGCCGGAGCGGTGCTCGACATCGAGCGATTTGCACGTATAGCACATAGTCACGGAGTACCGTTGGTTGTCGATAATACGCTCGCCACACCGATCAGCTGCCGCCCTATCGAATGGGGAGCAGATATCGTCGTCCACTCGACAACGAAATATATGGACGGTCATGCTACAGCTGTCGGGGGAGCCATCGTCGACAGTGGAAATTTCGACTGGAGCGCTCACAAAGACAAATTTCCCGGCCTGACCACGCCCGATCCTTCGTATCACGGCATTGTTTATACGGAAAAATTCGGAAAAGTAGCTTATCTTGTCAAAGCAACGGTACAGTTGATGCGCGACCTCGGCGCCATTCCCGCGCCGATGAACGCCTTCCTGCTGAACCTCGGCCTCGAGACGCTACACCTGCGCATGCCGCGCCACTGTGCCAACGCGCTGTCCGTGGCCGAATACCTCAGCCAACACCCGAAGGTGGCGTGGGTGCATTACCCCGGCCTGAAGGGCGATAAGTATCACGCGGCGGCGCAGAAGTACCTGCCCAACGGCTCATGCGGCGTGCTGACGTTTGGTCTGAAGGGTGGGCGTGAGGAGGCCATCCGGTTCATGGACGCCTTGCGGATGGTGGCCATCGTCACCCACGTAGCCGACGCACGTTCGTCGGTGCTTCACCCCGCCAGCCACACGCATCGCCAGTTGACCGACGAGCAACTGAAGGCGGCCGGTGTCGCCCCGGATCTGATTCGTTTCTCCGTCGGCATCGAAGACATCGAGGACATCCTGGCCGACGTGGAGCAGGCGCTCCAGCAGGTATGAATCAAGCTATCAGATGCAACCCCTGACTACCACTCATCACATTTAATTATACACCCCTATGAAAAGAGTATTTCTCATGACCCTTGCGGTCCTCGCCACGCTCGTCGTGGCCTCCTCCTGCTCGAAAGAGAACGAGCCTGACACGAACTACCCCCTCGAAGGAGAGTGGGAGTTGTATATGTTCAAAGACAAACATGGGACTACCGGAAACTATGGCTGGTGGGTACCTCCGCGCAAATGTGTGTCCGGCATCTATGCCACCTTCACCGATCGCACGTTTATCTACTACAATGTCTATTCTGCGAACGGCCAGTGCACCAATCGACACGAGTATTGGGACTACACGAAAGTGGGTAACGAACTGCACTTCACCAAGTCGGCTAACGCCACGTGGAAGGGGCAAGCCAATTCGATGAAGGCTACCTACCAGATGAAGAATGGAGAGCTGATCCTCACCTTTAGTTCATCTAAAGATCCGATCATATTTGTGCTTCGCCGCCGCAATGCAGATTACAGCCACCTCGACCCCTTTGTGGGATCGTGGGTAACCACTAAGGTGGTAATCAACGGCACGGAGTACATGACGCGAGAAGGTCAATGCTTGAGAGGAGCGATTACTGTTATGCAAGACCAGTTCACCCTATCGCTGCGCAACGAGAAGTGTCAGCAGGAAGATCTGACACGCCCCTGGGTGAAGCGCAGCGGGCGCTACTACAGCGTCAATCCGAACGGGGATAAGGAGCTGGAAATCGAGTTCTTCAATGGCAACCGCGAACTGAAGCTCTCCGTACCTGAGGCTAAGGCCGTGTTCTATTTCGAGAAAGCGAAACGATAACCGATCCGGGGGCATCTACCTCCCGGATACAACATTCACTATAAACACAGAGAAAATAATCATGACTGATTTAGCAATCATTGGAGGCGGGCCGGCCGGCTATGTGGCTGCCGAGCGCGCCGGAGCGAAAGGATTGAGCGTAACGCTCTTTGAAAAGAATAATCTCGGCGGTGTCTGCCTCAACGAGGGCTGCGTGCCGACTAAGACGCTGCTCTACAGCGCCAAGGTGTACGACTATGCGCGTCACGGCGACAAGTATGGCGTCACGACCGAGGGCGCTGCGTTTGACTACGGTAAGATCGTGGCTCGCAAGAACAAGGTTGTACGGAAACTTGTGGCCGGCATCGGCGCGTCGATGAAGGCACACGGCGTGAATGTCGTCAAGGGCGGACGTGATCATGCGATCCGTTTCATGGATGCTCTTCGGCTCGTATCCATCGTAACCCATGTAGCCGATGCGCGTTCTTGCGTGCTGCATCCTGCCAGCCATACGCATCGTCAGCTTAGCGACGAGCAGTTGGTTGCCGCGGGGGTGGCTCCCGATCTGATACGTTTCTCGGTCGGAATCGAAGATATCGACGATATCCTCGCCGATGTGGAACAAGCACTGGAAAAGGCGTAGCTTCGCTGCTTCGGAAATGTGAAGTAAATCGGGCTTTCAGCCCTTGTAAGCCCTGCGGGCGTTGAATACCCTTCGGGTGTTTACTGCTCCGCGGGCGCTTAGATGTTGATTGGTCTGATTGTTCGTTGGTTGAACGCTAATGGATTGCTGAATCTTCTAAGCCCCGAAAGGGTGTGTTCATTCAGCCCAATGCGAAGCGTTGGGAGAAAAAAATCATTCCCCCGGCACAGAGTGTGAGCTTGACGTAATAATTGTTAATTGTTATCGTAGTACACGCCGAACCGCGTATCGTATAATTTCTCTTCAATTCATTTCTGGGTTTTTGGGGTAGTTGATCCACGTTTCGTACGGGCGACCGAGAAGCTCGACGGAACGCGTCCAGAACGAATCGTCATGCGCGAGCATCAGACTGCGGTCGGATGAATGGCTGACTAACCATGAATCACGTACGATTTCACCATCTAATTGGTTTTTAGTCCAACCGGAATAACCTAAAAAGAATTTTATACGCTCGTTGAAAGGGTTACCACTAAGCATGTAACGCTTTAACGCTTCGAAATCACCGTCAAAATATAGATTTTCTTCAATCTGCACGCTGTCCGGAATAACCGGGCCGAGCGAATGGATAAAAAATAATCGATTCGAACTGACAGGCCCGCCAAGATAAATAGGGATAACCGGAGATTTCTTCAGCTCCGGAAAGAAATCATTTACAATCAATCCGGTCGGTTTATTTACAACAAAACCCATCGAACCGTTATGATTATGTTCGACTAATAATACTACGGATCGTTGAAAATAAGCGTCTTGCAAGAATGGTTCAGAAATCAGAATTTTTCCCTTTTCCGGTTGCAAGTCGTTATGTTTGATTTTGAAGATGTCTTTATATTGAGCCATTGTTACAATTACGAATAATCCTCAATTTCGGCCGGCAATATAATATGTATTTTTAAGAAGAACAAGAAAAAAAGAGATTTTTATTGTTAAAAAAGTACAATATTCTGCACGTTATTACGCCGTATGATTTTCATCGAATATTTTTAACCGCTCTTCAAGTAACTCATATTGATGTGGCTTGATAAAGGAGGTACATGCTCGTACCCCTTCCTGCCGACTTCCCGTAGTTGTGAGCGAAATAGCGCTGATACCGTAACAAATTAACTCTTCCATCAGTTGACTTCCGGTCATGCCCGGATAACCGATCGTAAAATAGAATCCATCAGCGACCGGCTCGTCCAGATCATGATCGTAAACGATTTTGAAACCGTAACGGGTGAAAATCCGTTTAAGTTTGGCTGCCCGTCGTCCGTACTCTTTGACTTCGTTGACAAAGTCGAACGTTCCGTCCGATGCGGCTTTCAACATTGCGGCGAGCGCGTATTGCGCCGAGTGGCTGGTTCCCGAAGAAAGCGCGTAGAGCACGCGATGGATATAGACCGTTCCGAATGTTCCGCTCCCGTACCGTTGGGTCAGTCCCTCATAAGTCCGATGATATAGTTTGTCGGAGATTGCCGCTACTCCAATGCGCTGTCCTGCGTAACTGAACGCTTTCGATCCGGAGATTTGCAGGATGTAATGGTCGGTATAGCGAGCGACACTGGGCTGGAAAGGTGGTTGGAACGGTGTGCCGAGGTCTTTGCGGAAATCCATGGCAAAATAGGCAAGGTCTTCGATGACAATCACATCGTATTTCGTTGCTATTTGGCCGATCGTTTTCAGTTCGTTATCCGTCAGACAGAACCATGCCGGGTTGTTCGGGTTTGAATAGACGAGAGCAGCAATATTTCCTTGCGACAAGTATTTTTCCAAGATTTCTGCGAGTTTCTCTCCCCGATGTTCGTAAACATCGAATGAGGCATACCGATAGCCCATGACTGCGATCTGCTGTTTTTGAACGGGGAAGCCCGGATCGATAAACAGAATCGTGTCTTTTGCAGGGTTGCACTGTCCGCACGTAAGGAAAGAGGCGAACGTGCCCTGCATGGAGCCGGTCACCGGTACGCATCCTTCGGGAGAGAGATCGATATCGATAAAAGCTTTGATAAAGCGAGAGGCTTCCTCTTTGAGCGCTTTCAGTCCGTTGATATCGGGGTAGATAGCGGCAATGCCTTTTTGTAAGGCTTCGATTTCGGCGTCCGTGCCGACTTGTGCCGGCCGTAATCCCGGAACACCCATCTCCATGTGAATAAATTCGATGCCGGTTTCCTGCTCCAGTTGGTTGGAGATGGCTACCACTTCACGGATGGTCGCCTTACCGAAATCCTGTAATTGATAACGGTCAATCACACGTCGTGCGGTATCGTAGTTTATCGGTGTATTTTTCATGGTTACTTTATTGTAAATAATGTTTCTTTAAATATCTCCGATACGGTGGGGTGGGGGAATACGACTTTTTGAAGTGCCTCAACCGTCATTCCCTGCTCGATGGCCATGCATGCACCATGAATCATTTCACTGCAAGGATTGCCCAGTAGATGAACGCCCAGTATCTTCCGCTGAGGGCTGAAAAGCACTTTGCAAAGTCCGTTCGCTCCTTCATTTTCTGCCACAAAACGGCCGGAATAAGTCATCGGAAGCTTGACAACCCCGTACTCGATGCCTTTATGTCGGGCTTGTTCTTCGGTCAGACCGACCGTCGCGACCTCAGGATTGGTGTAAACGATGCCGGGAATGGCGTGATAACGCATTTCGTCTTCCAGTCCGGTGAGGTTGTTGACCACCACTTCGCCTTCGCGACTGGCTGTGTGGGCCAACATCGAAAATCCTGTGATATCGCCGGCTGCGTAGACATTCGGTACGTTTGTCCGCATCTTGGCATCGACTTTGACAGCTCCGCGCTCTGTTTCTACGCCTAACGTCTCCAGTCCGAACCCTGTCGTGACAGCCCGTCGGCCGACGCTCATCAGAATCTTCTCTCCTGTAACGAAGCCCTGCGCACCTTCGGAATCCATAAAAATCACTTCGTTGTCTTTGATCTCTGTTACCTTGCACGAGAGGTGGAAGCGAATACCTTTTTTCGTATAGATGTCACGCAACATCGCACTGATCTCACTGTCTAATCCGCCCAGTATCTCGGGTAGCATCTCGATAACCGTAACCTCAGAACCGAGACTGTTGTACAGGCTTGCAAACTCCATGCCGATCACACCGCCTCCGATGATGACGAGCGAAGAGGGTTGCTCTTTCATAGCCAGAATCTCGCGGTTTGTTACGACGCGGTCTCCGGCTTCTTCGACTCCGGGGATAGGGGGGATAAAAGCCTCCGAGCCGGTGCACAGCAACAAATTTTTAGTTTGAAACGTTTCGTCGTTGCAATGAATCTCAATGGCTTCTTCCGTGCGTCCCTTGATGTGTGCTTCTCCTTTTACGACCTGTATGTTGTGCGCTTTCATCGTGGAATTGATGCCGGCCACCAGTTTACGTACCGTTTTGTTCTTGCGGGCAATGATTTTGCCGAAGTCGAATGTCGCATCCGGGGCATAGACGCCGTACTTGTCACCGTGCTTGGCATAATCGTACACCTTTGCACTGTAGAGTAATGTCTTTGTCGGAATGCATCCTTCGTTCAGACAGACACCACCTAAATCTTTCTTTTCGAACAATGTTACGTCAAGTCCTCTCGCAGCTGCGCGTTCTGCGGCCACATATCCGGCCGGTCCGCCCCCGATAATCGCTAAATCTATCATGTTTTTACTGTTTTATTTTTTTTATTGTTAACATGCAAACGTACGTAAAAAAAACGACTTCCTGTATGGAATGCGTTAAAAAATCGGTGATATCGGGATAATTTCGCAACCGATTTGTATAAGTTTGTTCGAGAATTAATGCGGGGTGGGGAGTATTTTCATAAGGATAAGTTCGTGAATCAATCGAACGTTATGCTTGAAAAATGTTTATTACCGATAGCATGCTCCGGTTTTGATTTTTATGGACTGATAGATAAAAATCTCGGCTTTTTTATCTATGTTTGCATCGAACTTTTAAAAGAAAAGAAATGCCGGTAATATCACAACGTGGGATTAATATGCCCAAATCGCCGATACGGAAATTAGTTCCGTTAGCCAATGAAGCGAAAGCGAGAGGAATCAAAGTCTATCATCTCAACATCGGGCAGCCGGATATTCGAACGCCGGAAGTAGGACTTGATGCCATGCGTCATATCAATCGTGAGGTCTTGGAATACAGTCCGAGCGAAGGGTTACTCAGTTTTCGTAAAAAAATGGTGACCTATTATCACCGTTTCGGCATCATGGTCGATACGGATGATATTATCGTTACGGCGGGAGCATCGGAGGCTGTGAATTTTGCTTTTCTGGCTTGCCTGAATCCGGGCGATGAGTTGCTGATCCCCGAACCGGCGTATGCGAATTACATGGCGTTTGCCATATCGTGCGGCGTTGTGGTGAAGGCTGTACCTTCGTCGATTGAAGATGGGTTTGCCTTGCCGTCGATCGATAAGTTCGAAGATATGATCACACCTCGCACAAAAGCGGTTATGATCTGTAACCCGAACAATCCGACGGGGTATCTTTATACGGCAGAAGAGATGCGTCGTTTGAGCGAACTTGTTCGAAAATATAATATATTTCTTTTTGCGGACGAAGTATATCGTGAGTTTTGCTATACGGATGCACCTTATGTATCGTCTTTCCACCTTGAAGGACTTGAGCAACATGTGGTCATGCTTGATTCGGTGTCGAAGCGTTACAGCGAATGCGGTATTCGTGTCGGCGTCTTGGTTACGAAGAATGCGCAAGTGAAGAAGAGCGTGATGAAATGGTGTCAGGCACGTCTCAGTCCGCCGCTTCTCGGACAAATCGTTGCCGAAGCCTCTATCGATACGCCTGAGGAATATATGCGTGCCGTTTATGACGAATATTTGCAGCGGCGTAACTTTCTTGTCGAGGGTTTGAACCGTATACCGGGCTGTTATTCACCTCTTCCGATGGGGGCATTTTATACGGTGGCCAAACTTCCGATCGACGATGCCGACACGTTTTGCGCATGGTGTCTGAGCGATTTCGCTTATGAAAAACAGACAGTGATGATGGCTCCGGCTTCGGGCTTTTATGTGACACCCGGCTATGGACGAAACGAAGTGCGTATTGCCTATGTCTTAAAAAAAGAAGAACTGGCTAAGGCGCTTGATGTTTTGGCCCGTGCGTTGGATACGTACCGCCAAATATGGCGTGCAGTATAGGTTATTAAGAACGGAATGAAGATATACAAAAAAGGGAATATATCGTTGGCGTGAGGGATGAATTTTGAACTGTTTATTGCTCGACGCATTCATTTCTCGAAAGAAAGAGGTGACAGCAGACGAGTCACCCCGCCGGCTGTGCGTATTGCTGTAGCCGGTATTGCATTGGGTGTGGCTATGATGATCCTCTCGGTGGCGATCGTGGTAGGGTTCAAGCAGGAGGTGCGTAATAAAATGGTCGGTTTCGGATCGCATATCCGGGTTTCCAACTTCGACAGCAATTCGTCGTATGAAACGGCGCCGATTTTTGTCGGTGACAGTTTGAAGTCTCTCCTGAGCACTCTGTCGGGTATCCGCCATGTTGAGACATTCGCTACCAAACCGGGTATCCTTAAGACTGAAACGGATTTTCAAGGAGTCGTTCTCAAGGGCGTTGATGTGGAATATGACTGGACATTTTTCAGGAAGCATCTGAAGGAAGGAGAGCTCTTCAGTATTGATACGGGAAAGGTGACGAACGATGTGCTGATCTCACAACAACTGGCCGATATGCTTCGCCTGCGTTGCGGCGACTCGTTTCATGCCTACTTCGTGCAGGACGAGGTGAGGGCGCGTAAATTCCGTATCTGTGGCATCTACGATACCGGTTTTACGGATTACGATAAACTGTTTGTCTTGACTGATATCAAGCATATCCGTCGCCTGAACGGATGGGAGGCTGACGCTGTCAGTGGACTGGAACTGCAGGTCGATGATTACGACGATCTTGATGAGGTGGCTGCTGCTGTCGATGATCGGCTACTCAATCGTCGTGACCGTAAAGGGAATATTTTTTATGTTCGTTCTATCAAAGAACTGAATCCGATGATATTCAGCTGGCTTGATGTGCTTGACCTGAATGTTGCGGTGATCCTTGTATTGATGATGGCCGTATCGGGATTTACGATGATTTCGGGGCTGCTGATCATCATCCTTGAACGTACCAACATGATCGGCATTCTGAAAGCGCTCGGTCAGCAAGACCGCAGCCTGCGACGTGTTTTTCTGTATATCTCGGCTTTTCTGATCGGCAAAGGGATGCTCTGGGGAAATATCATCGGGTTGGCGCTGTGTTGGATACAATCTTTTTTCCGACCGCTGTCTCTCGATCCCTCCGTCTATTACCTTGATGCCGTTCCGATTCATCTGACACCGGGCTCATGGTTGTTGATTAATCTCGGAGCATCCGTCGTTTCACTCTTGATGATGCTTGCTCCTTCGTACCTGATCACCAAGATCAGTCCGGCTAAGACGATCCGCTTCGAATAGCGAGGCAGGCTCGTATTTCTTTTTTTTCAAAAACGGCCTGCCTCTTTCTCTTTCAGATGTCTGCCTTATGTGTTCCTGAAGGCAGAATCTTTGTAATACTCTGTCTCAAGACAGTTTTTTTAGTCGATGAACGAAAAGACTATTTCTCTGCTGAAGAGAAAAGCGATTTTGTGCTTGCCAACAGGGTGTTGCGCATGAGCGAAATGATTGTCATCGGGCCTACTCCACCGGGAACAGGCGTAATATAGCTGCACTTCGGAGCTACTTCGTTAAAGGCCACATCGCCCATCAGGCGGTAACCGCTCTTGGTGACACTGCTCGGCACACGCGTGGTACCGACATCAATCACAACGGCTCCATCCTTGACCATATCTCCTTTCAGAAATTCGGGAACGCCCAATGCGGCAATGATGATATCGGCACTCAGACACATCTCCTTCAGATTTTCAGAACGACTGTGGCAGACCGTCACCGTGCAATCGCCCGGATAGTCTTTCTGCATCATCAGCGTAGCCATCGGTTTGCCTACAATGTTACTGCGCCCCAGAATCACGCAATGCTTCCCTTTGGTCGGGATTTTGTAGTGTCGCAGCAACTCGACAATTCCCGCAGGGGTAGCAGACTTGAAACAAGGCAGTCCAAGAGCCATCCGTCCGACATTGATCGGGTGGAAGCCATCCACATCCTTCCGGTAGTCAATTGCTTCGATCACCTTATGACTTGAAATGTGTTTCGGTAACGGGAGCTGTACGATAAAACCGTCCACATCATCATCTTCGTTCAGCTGTTGTACTTTACGGAGTAATTCTTCTTCGGTTATATCGGCTTGGCAACGAATCAGGGTCGACCGGAATCCGATAGTTTCGCAACTTTTTACTTTGTTCATCACATACGTCTCGCTCCCCCCGTCGTGGCCGACTAATATGGCTGCAAGATGTGGAATTTTCCCTCCCGCCTGTTTGATGTTTGCTACTTCGGCAGCTAATTCTTTTTTGGCCTGGGCTGCCACGGCCTTGCCATCGATTAATTGATAAACCTGTTCTTCCATGACTTTTTATTTTTATCTGCGAAAAGGTGAACGCATCATCCGGCTGCCCGGCTTGACGGTCGTAATCATTCGCATCATCTTACGTGTTTCGTCAAATTGTTTGATCAGCTTGTTTACATCCTGTACCGACGTGCCGCTACCGGCAGCGATACGCTGTCTGCGCGAACCGTTCAGAATAGAAGGATTCGTTCGCTCTTGCGGAGTCATTGAATAGATAATGGCTTCAATGCCTTTGAATGCATTCTCATCGACGTCAATATTTTTTAGCGCCTTACCCACACCCGGAATCATGGAAGCCAAATCCTTCAGATTACCCATTTTCTTGATTTGCTGGATTTGTCCGAGGAAATCATTGAAGTCGAACTGATTCTTGGCAAGTTTCTTTTGGATTCGGCGTGCTTCCGCTTCGTCGTATTGTTCCTGTGCACGCTCAACGAGCGAGACGACGTCACCCATACCGAGAATTCGGTCGGCCATTCGTTCGGGGTGAAACACATCAAGTGCGTCCATTTTTTCGCCGGTACCGATAAACTTAATCGGCTTATCAACTACAGTGCGTATTGAAAGCGCTGCACCACCGCGTGTATCCCCGTCAAGTTTGGTAAGCACCACACCCGAAAAGTTCAGTCGATCATTAAACTCTTTGGCCGTATTCACGGCATCCTGTCCGGTCATCGAGTCGACAACAAACAATATCTCATTCGGCTGGATAGCCTTTTTGATTGTTGCGATCTCTTCCATCATCTGCTCGTCAATTGCCAAACGACCGGCCGTATCGATAATGACTAAGTCGCGCCCCGTTTTCTTCGCTTCGAGAATGGCGTGAAGCGCAATGTCGACTGGGTTTTTATTTTCCCGTTCCGAATATACCGGCACACCGATCTGCTCACCCAAAACATGCAGCTGGTCAATAGCCGCAGGACGATATACGTCGCAAGCTACCAGCAAAGGATTTTTTCCTTTCTTGCTCTTCAACATGTTGGCCAGCTTACCCGAGAAAGTCGTTTTTCCCGAACCTTGCAGACCGGCCATCAGCACGACGGAAGGTGATCCTGTCAGATTAAATTCGGCTGCCGCACCTCCCATTAAGGCCGCCAGTTCATCATGTACGATTTTAACCATCAATTGGCCGGGTTTCAACGAAGTGAGCACATCTTGCCCCATCGCCTTTGCTTTTACCGTATCGGTAAACTGCTTGGCCACTTTATAATTGACATCGGCATCCAACAAGGCCCGACGCACGTCTTTCAGCGTTTCCGCCACATTTAACTCGGAAATTTTACCCTCGCCTTTCAACAGTTTAAACGAGCGTTCTAACCGGTCACTTAAATTTTCAAACATAGCTCTGATTTTTGCTCGCAAATTTAGATAAAATCTCCGAGATTTTACACCGGCAGGATAAAAAGACAAGGC
>NZ_JBQNAZ010000051.1:0-16055 GCF_052170195.1 Tannerella sp.
TCCCAACGGGGTATGGGAATCGATACCCCACCCTTGCGGGATGGGGCTGAAATATACCTGGCTTTCAGCCCTTTCGGACAATTAACAATTGAAAAACAGCCCTGAAAGGGCGTATTAATTCAGCCCAATGCGAAGCGTTGGGAAAACAGGCGACCCCCTCGGCGGAGGGCTGAAAGCCTGACGTAATTCAGTTGTTAATGGTCAATTGTCAATTGTTATGCGTGGTACACGGTATCCGAACGCCCCCCTTTGTCATTCCGAACATAGTGAGGAATCTCGCGGGGAAGAAGGAAGAGATTCTTCGCTTACGCTCTGAATGACAAATTAATGGTTAATTGTCAATGGTTAATGGTTATGTGCCCGAACGCAGAGGAACATCCCCCCCTCCCCCCCCTTCAAAGGGGGGAAGAGCGAAGCGAAGGGGGGATGTTATCCCTTCAAAGGGGGGAAGAGCGAAGCGAAGGGGGGATGTTATCCCTTCAAAGGGGGGAAGAGCGAAGCGAAGGGGGGATGTTATCCCTTCGGAAGGGAGAAGAGCGAAGCGAAGCGCACGAAGCCTTGACCTTTGGGTTACTTTTGGGTCAAGCCAAAAGTAACGGAAAAGAGTACTAATAAAAAAATTTACAAACATTTTAAATACGATTAATCATGAAACGAACAAAACAAATTACCAGATGGATCATCGCCCTTGCGGGGCTGATGATCGCCACCGGCACCGTACAGGCGAAACAATACGATTTCAAGTACAACGGGCTGTACTATAAAGTCACCAAGAAAACCGGTGTTATTTCTTATGATGTCAAGGTCGTGCCCGAAAACGTGGACGCCCCCTACTACTCCGCCGGCAACAAGCCCACGGGCGCCGTTACCATCCCGAAAAACTTTACCCGGGAGGTGGGATCTTTTATTCGCACTTACGATGTTACGGAGATCGGAGAGTGGGCTTTCTACGAGTGCGATGGCATAACGAGTGTTACGATTCCCAATAGTGTAAAAACAATCGGAGAGTGGGCTTTTTTGAGATGCACCGCCCTGCAGTCTATCGATATCCCCGCCAGCGTAACAACAATCGGAGAGGGGGCTTTTGCGGGGTGCAAAGCCCTGCAGTCTATCGATATTCCCGCCAGCGTAACAACAATCAGAGAGAGGGCTTTTGCGGGGTGCGGAGCCCTGCAGTCCATCCATATCCCCGCCAGTGTAACAACAATCAGAGAGTGGGCTTTTGCGGGGTGCGGAGCCCTGCAGTCCATCCATATCCCCGCCAGTGTAACAACAATCAGAGAGGTGGCTTTTTGGGAGTGCACCGGCCTGAAAACGGTGACCGTCGATTGGAATACGCCGCTTAATGTGCCGGACAATGTCTTCGTGAATGTCAATACCGACAACGTGACGCTGAAGGTGCCGAAAGGCAAGGAAGCGGCCTACAAAGCACACACCGTATGGGGCAAGTTCAAGTTCGAGGGGGGCAGCACGCCGCCGCCACCACCGCCGCTCGTTATTCCGGTCACTTCCGTGACGCTGAACCATCACGAGGTAACGGTCAACGGCGATATCAGCAGCAAGCAGCTCACGGCCACCGTGCAGCCCGCCGCGGCCACGAACAAATCGCTGACGTGGAAGAGCAGCGACGCGGCCGTAGCCTCGGTCGATGCCGATGGCCTCGTGACCATCCATAAGAAAGGAAAGGCCACCGTAACCGCCACCGCCAACGACGGCAGCGGCCAATCCGACGCCTGCCTCTTCGACGTGATCAGCACCGTAGCCAACGAAACGGTCGACGGCCTGCGCGTCTACGCCTCCGGCGGCGCACTGCGCCTCACCCTACCCAAGGCCGAGACGGTACATATATATCATGTAAACGGCGCAATGGTGAAAACGCTCGTCCTCCCCGCCGGCGACCATGTACAGCCGCTACCCTCCGGCGTGTACGTAGTGCGCGTAGGCGAACGGGTAACGAAAATTTTTATAAAGTGAAAAACGAAAAGTGAAAAGTGAAAAGTAGTCAGCAGTAATTAATGTTGTCAATGTAGGGGCGAACCTTGTGTTCGCCCTTTTTTTGTATGATGTTGGGTTATCAGAACGCGAATTTCGCAAATGGGCGCGAATGGACGCAAATAACTGTGTTTGTCATTCCGAACACCCCCCTTTGTCATTCCGAACACCGTGAGGAATCCCGCCCCGGAAAAGGAAAAAGATTCTTCGCTCACGCTCTGAATGACAAATGTCCGAACGCGAATTTCGCAAATGACGCAAATCAACGCAAATGAACACGGTACCCCCCGTAGAGACGCAATTCATTGCGTCTCTACACCATGTGCCCGGCATGACAATTGACCATTAAATTCGTCATATACACGCCATGGCGGGCGAACACAAGGTTCGCCCCTACGCGGCATCCGATGGCTGAATGCTGAACAACAATTGACAATTAACTTCGTCCATGGGCCTCGGGTGGTGAGCCGACGGAGCAGCGAGCAGGACGAAAGAAAATCAGGCTGTCCGAAGCGAAGCGAGTTACCTGATTTTCCGACCTGCAAGCGTCGCGAAGTCGTGCGAAGCGCACGAAGCCTTGACCTTTTGGTTACTTTTGGGTCAAGCCAAAAGTGACAGAAAAGAGATTCTTCGCTTCGCTCTGAATGACAAATGTCAGAACGCAAAGGAACATCCCCCCCCTCCCCCCCTTCAAAGGGGGGAATGCGGTGCGGTCAGCCATCAGCAAACAGCGTGTGGTATGCCGTGTAGGGGCGAACCTCGTGTTCGCCCTTTTTTTGTGTTATGCCGAGGAGTCCGAACGCAAATTTCGCAAATGGGCGCAAATGGGCGCTGTACACCGTGTACCCGGCATAACAATTGACAATTAACCATTGACCGTTATAAAGAAGGGGAGGCAGACAACAAATTACACTTCCCGCCCTGCGGATTCCTGTGACAAGTCTGTTAAAATTCGGATGTAAAGTGGAATTGTATCTCCGGAAAATCTTGCTGCGCCATCGTCAGCACATACGCCGAGTCGGCCAGATACACATCCCTCCCTTCATGGTCGACAGCCATATACTGCGCCTTACGCTTCTTGAAACTGTCGAGCATTGCTTTATCGTCGCTTTCTATCCAGCATGCCTTGTAAAGGTTGATCGGTTCCCAGCGGCATTGCGCTCCGTACTCGTGGAGCAGGCGGTACTGAATGACTTCAAATTGTAACTGCCCGACCGTACCGATAATCTTACGACCATTAAACTGATTCGTAAACAGCTGGGCTACTCCTTCGTCCATCAACTGATCGATGCCTTTGTTAAGCTGCTTGGCTTTCATCGGATCGGCATTCTCGATGTATTTGAACATCTCGGGCGAGAAGCTCGGAAGTCCCTTGAAATGCAGCTCTTCACCTCCGGTCAGACTGTCGCCGATCTTGAAGTTTCCCGTATCGGGCAGCCCGACGATATCGCCGGCAAACGCTTCATCTACGACTTCTTTACGCTGCGCCATAAACGCCGTCGGACTGCTGAAACGCATCATCTTCCCGAAGCGCACGTGCTTGTAGTTCGCGTTCCGCTCGAACCGTCCCGAGCAAATCTTCACGAACGCGATGCAACTGCGGTGATTCGGATCCATATTGGCATGAATCTTAAAGACAAATCCGGAGAACGTCTCTTCGTCCGGACGAACGATCCGCTCGACAGCCTGCACCGGGGAAGGCGGCGGGGCGATACGTACGAAGCAATTCAGCAACTCGCGCACACCGAAATTATTCAAGGCCGAGCCGAAAAAGACCGGAGCCACATCGCCTTTCAGGTACGTCGCCTTGTCGAATTCAGGATAGACCCCATTGATCAGTTCCACATCAGCCCGCAACTTCTCGGCCAGCGAGGCATCGATATGCTTTTCCAGCTCAGGGCTGTCGATATCTTTAAACTCGATGCTTTCCGTCACCGTCTGCTTACTCGGCATATACAGATCGAGTTTCTGTTCGTAATGGTTATAGACACCTTTGAAACGTACACCCATCTCGATCGGCCAGCTTAACGGGCGAACGCTGATTTTCAGCTCACTCTCGATCTCATCAAGCAGATCGAACGGCGACTTCCCTTCGCGGTCCATCTTATTGACAAAAACAATCACAGGCGTCTTACGCATCCGACAGACTTCCATTAGCTTACGGGTCTGCGCTTCTACACCCTTGGCCGCATCGACAACGATGATCACACTGTCGACCGCCGTCAACGTGCGGAACGTATCTTCCGCAAAATCCTGATGACCGGGGGTGTCGAGGATATTGATCTTATATCCCTCGTAATCGAAAGCCATCACCGAAGTTGCCACCGAGATGCCGCGCTGCTTCTCGATCTCCATCCAATCGGAAGTTGCCGTGCGGCGTATCTTGTTCGATTTGACGGCGCCGGCCACGTGAATGGCGCCTCCGAAAAGGAGGAGCTTCTCGGTAAGCGTCGTTTTCCCCGCGTCGGGGTGACTGATGATCGCAAATGTTCTGCGCCGATGTATCTCGTCTGTTAAAGTCATTTGTTTCTATAATTAAGGGTTTGTTGTCAAAGCGCCGACGCATCCGGTCAAGCTCTCTTCCCACGCCGGTATCCGGAGGCCGAACGCCTGTTTGATTTTCGTCTTGTCGAGCACGCTGTAGGCCGGTCTGGTCGCCCGCGTGGGGTATTGGTCCGTCGTGATCGGATGAAGCGTACATCTGCGACCGCCCATCTCCATAATCTTCCGGGCAAAGTCGTACCAACTGCATACGCCCTCGTTCGAAAAGTGATAGATGCCGGGCGCCCATACCGGATGCGCCAGTATCTTCAGCATGGCTTCGGCCAGATCACCGGCATACGTGGGCGTTCCCACCTGATCGGCTACGACACTCACCTCGCTCCGCTCAGCGCCGAGACGCAGCATCGTCTTAACGAAGTTCTGCCCGACCTCCGAATAGAGCCATGCCGTGCGGATAATGACCGCATCGGGAAGGACTTCCTGCAAGGCCTGTTCGCCTGCCAGTTTGGTGCGGCCATAAACCGACGTGGGCGCCGTCGGGTCGTCTTCGCGATAAGGGTGTTGTCCCCGTCCGTCGAACACATAATCGGTCGAGATATGAATGACATGCGCACCGTGCTCGGACGCTACCTCGCTGATATTGCGCACCGCATCACGATTGATCCGCATGCACCGTTCGGCATCGTCCTCAGCCTTATCGACGGCCGTATAAGCCGCACAGTTCAAGATATACCCGATGCCGTTGGCATGTACGTATTCTCTCAACTGCGCTTTGTCGCAAATGTCGAGTGCATCGACATCGGTAAAATAAAACGTCCATTCCGGGTGATGATTCGCCCGTTGCTGCAGGGCGCTTCCCAATTGTCCGTTCGCGCCCGTTACCAAAATTGATTTCATCCTGTTCTCGTTTTTTGTCAGGATACCGTTTCCGATTCCTTGTATTTGGCAGCCAGAAAAGAGAGAAACGTATGAATCTGTTTCATCGCTTCCTGTGTTTCGGCACTGACGGGCCTGCCCTGCATCCGCAGCAGCAGATAACCGTAAAGGGCGATGAAGCAGGTCTCGATCTCCGGCATCTCGGTGCCTCCCGCCTTGGCACGCAACTGCACGATCGATGGCAAGGTTTTGTAGTACAAGGCGCCATACGTCGTTTCACGCGGATCTGTGAGCAGTGACTGATGCAACTCCGTCAGCGAAAGAATCACATTCCGGTTGATTTGCAAATGCCCGCGTTCCGTCACTCCTTCGTTACGCATCATGTCTATCAACTCCTCATACCAGCGAACTATTTCGGCCTTTACCGTCGCCGGCTGGTCATACTGTTCGATAAGGGTCTCCCGAATCTTGTCGATATCCAATCCGTTGGCACGGATCAGGTCCTCCACCTGCCACATGTAAAGCAGATATTCGACCATATTTTCCTTTCTTTTCTGTTGAGCCACTATCATAGCGGGTACAAAAGTAGCAACTTCCGGACAAATGTCAATTGCAAACAAGCAATTTAATCGTACTTTTGCCGAAGAAACAATACGATAAACGATGAAAACATCCGTCCGACTCATCCATACGGGCTATTTTTATGCCGACGGGGGCTGCATGTTCGGCGCCACCCCGCAATCGGCGTGGAAGCGTCGCTACAAGGCCGATGCGCAAAACCGTTGCCGGCTCGCCATGCACGTCGGGCTCGTAACCACCCGCTGCGGACGAGTGATCCTGATCGATAACGGCATCGGCAACAAGCATACCGACCAACTGAAAGCCTCGTTCTATCGCTTTCACGAACTGACGGATCTCGATAAGGCGCTCCGACAATACGGCATCCGTCCCGATGACGTGACCGACGTCGTGCTGACCCACCTGCATTTCGATCATTGCGGAGGTACGACCCGATACGGCGAAGACGGACAAATCATCCCGGCCTATCCGAATGCGACGTGCTGGGTGAGCGAAGCGCAATGGCACGAAGCGTTTCATCCCAACGCTCTCGAACGTGACTCTTTTTTCCCGGAGAATATGGAGGCCATTCGCGAGTCAGGCAAATTACATCTAATCAAAGACGAGACGTTTCTTACGCCGGAAGTCAGGCTGCGTCTGTTCGGCGGACATACGTGCGGGCAGATCGTCGTCGATGTGCGGACAGATTCCCACACCATTGTCTTTGCCGGCGATGCCATCCCAACCTCCGCCCACCTCTCTCCGACTTGGATTTCCGCATACGATATTCGTCCGTTAGAAACCTTCCACGCTAAAATCTGCTTACTTGAGGAAGCAGTATCGAACGGGCAAATCGTCGTCTACTACCACGACGCGTATACCCCCTGCTCAGCCGTGAAGAAGATCAACGATTTTTACAAAGCCATCCCCTGCACTGTGGATACGGACGGAAAGATTGGGTAGTTCTTATTTGATTGTTTGACGCTGCGGAAAGGAGAATTAATCAGCTTTGGATCAGTAATATGACGCATATCCTTACGATAACTTTGTCAGACAGCAAAGACAAGGCTCAGTTCTTGACAGAAACGGCTTAAACCATGACAAGGAAAAATAAAAATAACCGTCAACTTTTTTCGAGACAAGACAATCAGCAATTAAGAACAGGAATATCGAAAAACAGATTTGCGGGTTTCGATTAAAACGCTTACCTTTGCTCGCGATTTTTGAACATCGTTTCCAAGAATCGGTCCCATAGCTCAGTTGGTTAGAGCACCTGACTCATAATCAGGGAGTCCTTGGTTCAAGCCCAAGTGGGACCACGCGTTGGATGCATTTGTGCAAAATGCTTTTTTAGAGAATGTATGGAAATGGAAAAAACCGTTACGTATCAATCAGAGAAGGGTTTTTCAATACACGACGTGGAGAGACTGCTGTTGGGGCAGAGTCATCTAAAACTATCCGCAGAATCGTTGCAAAAAGTAGAACGTTGCTTCATTTTTTTACGTGAATTTTCGACCGACAAAGTGATCTACGGCATCAATACCGGTTTCGGTCCGATGGCGCAATATCGCGTGGACGACAATTGCCTGAAACAACTGCAATACAATATTATCCGAAGCCATTCGACAGGAGCCGGCGAACCATTGGCTCCGATCTACGTGAAAGCGGCTATGATCGCAAGATTATCGACCTTTTTACAAGGCTATTCCGGCATACATACAGACCTCGTACGCTTGCTGACCGAGTTTATCAACCGCGACATCTGCCCGTTCATTCCCGAACACGGGAGTGTAGGAGCAAGTGGCGACCTTGTGCAGTTGGCACATATTGCCCTGACCCTGATCGGCGAAGGTGAAGTTTTCTACGAAGGTAAGCGCCGGCCAACGGCCGAAGTGATGCAGAAAGAAAAACTCACTCCCCTCGATATTTACATTCGGGAGGGGTTGTCGGCCACGAACGGCACCTCGGTCATGACGGGGATCGGACTAGTGAACCTGATTTACGCCAAGCGACTACTGAACTGGTCGATCGCCGCTTCGGTGATAATGAACGAGATTGCATCATCGTACGATGACTTGATGTCGCCCGCATTGAATGCGACTAAACGACACGAAGGACAGCAGGAAATCGCATGTGCGATGTGCCGGTGGGCGACGGGAAGTCAAGCGATGCGTAAACGTGAGATCGAAATGTTTCAACGGCATACCGAAAAAGTATTCGGACACAAGGTACAAGCCTACTATTCGCTTCGTTGTGTACCACAAATATTAGGTCCGGTATGGGATACGATCGCGCACACGGAGAAAGTGCTCGTCAACGAACTGAACTCGGCCTGTGACAATCCGATCGTAGACCCGGAAACGCAATACGTCTATCACGGAGGCAACTTCCACGGCGATTATATTTCGTTTGAAATGGATAAGTTGAAAATTGCCGTGACCAAAATGACGATGCTGGCGGAGCGACAACTCAACTACCTGTTTCATAATCGAATTAATGACGATATTTTGCCGCCGTTCGTGAATCTCGGTGTGCTGGGGCTGAACTACGGACTGCAAGCCGCGCAGTTCACGGCTACCTCGACAACGGCCGAATGCCAGACACTCTCGAACCCGATGTATATACACAGCATCCCAAACAACAATGATAATCAGGATATCGTCAGCATGGGCACCAACTCAGCCTTGATGGCTAAGACGGTTATTGAGAACGGTTATCAAGTGATGGCCATTCATTTCATGGCGCTTGTGCAAGCCATTGACTACTTGAAACTGCAACCGCAGATGGCGGAAAAGACACGTACCGTCTACAACGAAATCCGTGCGTTCTTTCCGGTCTTCACGGACGATACGCCGAAATACCGGGAGATCGAAGCAATGATCACTTATTTGAAATCTTCAGAAAAAGAGTATAAGTCATGAAAGTTCCCGAAAAATATTACGACGAGATCTTCGAGTTTAACGGGTCGTGGGATGTACTGTCGAAATGTGGCCTCAAAATTCTGGATAAAGGAGGTAAAAAGACGGTCATCGTTACCGAGTTGTATCAGGATAATCCCGGCACTTCGGTTACGTATGCGGGATATGCCTTGGCTCGTCAGATCTGCGAACGCAAAAGACTCGACATAAACGACATCCACTATCTGGAATGTAACCCCGATACGCAGTCGAAGCTCTCGTTCTACGACGAGGAGTATTTTGAAGTGATTTTCCCCGAAGTAACGGGAGGGAGTGGCCGGGCAACTTATCGCCAACTGTCGAAAGACGAAGTCATGGCTTTATTTGCATAACCCGTCAGACACATGAACATCACACCCTGCATAGAGACGCAACCGACCGCAATCATCAAACAGTTTCAGGAAAAGAAGCTGGCGGTCGCTTTAGCCTATCTGTCCGATCATTCGGCTTTCTACCAACGGATGTTCAATGAACATCGTATCGATATAAAGAAAATCAGGACGCTGGAAGACCTGACAGCTGTTCCGTTTACAGACAAGTCCGATCTTCAGACGCATAATAAAGACTTTATCTGCGTACCGCAGCATAAGATTGTGGACTACATCACCACGTCGGGTACGCTCGGCGATCCGGTGACGTTTGCCATGACGGATGCAGATCTCGACCGGTTGGCCTACAACGAACAAATCTCTTTCCAGTGTGCCGGTGCCAAGCCGGGGGACATCTTCCAGCTGATGACAACGATCGACAAGCGATTCATGGCCGGATTGGCGTACTTCCTCGGCATACGCAAGCTGGGTGCGGGTATCGTTCGTGTCGGGAACGGTATTCCCGAACTGCAATGGGACACGATCCGACGCATCTGCCCCGACACGATTATCGTCGTGCCGTCATTTATCCTTCGCATCGTCGAATATGCCGAGAAGCACGGCATCGATTATCGTCGCTCGAGCGTGCGAAAAGCCGTCTGCATCGGTGAGAACCTGCGCGAACAGGATTTCTCTCTCAATTTATTAGGGCAAACTATCCGCGAAAAGTGGGATATCGAACTCTATTCGACATACGCCTCTACCGAGATGGCCACCACTTTCACCGAATGTCATTGCGGATGCGGCGGACATCATCACCCCGAACTGATTATCTGCGAATTGATCGGTGAAGACGGGATGCCTGTCGAGGAAGGGGAAGAAGGAGAACTGGTGGTGACAACACTGGGCGTAGAAGGGATGCCGCTGCTGCGTTTCAAGACGGGCGATCTGGCACGCTTTCACCGCGAACCGTGCCGCTGCGGCCGGACGACCATGCGCGTTAGCCCCATCATCGGACGACGCAACCACATGGTGAAATACAAGGGCACAACGCTCTACCCGCCCGCTGTCTTCGACGTGCTGGATCAGACTCCTTACGTCGAAAACTATGTGATGGAAGTCAGCGATAACGAGTACGGCAACGACCGGATTGTCGTCCGGATCGGACTGCGCGAACAGCCATCGTTCGATGTGACAAAGGAGTTGAAAGACCGCTTCCGCGCCCGCATACGGGTAGCCCCGGAGATCGAGATCGCCGAAGTCGGAGAGATACGACGCATTAATTATCCGGATATGAGCCGCAAACCTGTAAAATTCATTGATAAACGCAAACATACAGCGAATCATGCACAATAAATTCGACGATATCCGCCCTTTCTGCACCTCGGAAATACCGGGAGCGATGCAGGTCATTGCCGAAAGTGAGCACTTCGAGCTGCTCGCACGTTATATCTTTCCGGACAGAGACGTCGAAGAAGTGCGGGAGATGATACGAGCCATCCGGACAACCGACGAATTTCAAATCAACGTGATGTACTATGTGAACGAACAAATCGTCCGCCGATCGATTACTCAGCTGACCCAGAACAGCTTCGACCACCTCGATCCTCGAAAGCAGTACCTCTTCGTCTCCAACCACCGTGACATCATGCTCGACTCGTCATTGCTCCAATATATCCTTCATATCAACGGTTTTCGTACGACGGAGATCACTTTCGGCAGCAACCTGATGCGGGGAGCGCTGGTCACAAACATCGGACGAGCCAACAAAATGTTTAAAGTGATACGCAGCAGCAACCTCCATGATTTCCTGAAAAATTCAATGCTTCTCTCGGAATATATCCGCCACACCCTCACGCAGAAAGGTGAATCGATCTGGATTGCACAGCGCAACGGACGCACGAAGGACGGTCATGACGCAACGGATCAGGGAATGATCAAAATGTTCTGCATGAGTGACAAGTCTGACTTAGCCCGTTCTGTCAGTGAACTGAACATCGTCCCCATGGCTATTTCGTATCAGATCGAACCGTGCGATATCCTCAAAACACGTGAGCTATACCTTTCGCGAGGCGGCAAAAAATACGTCAAGCAGCCGGATGAAGACCTGAACAGCATCCTCACCGGCATCACGCAACCTAAAGGGCACGTACATATCAGCCTCGGTGAACCGATCACGTACGAGCAACTCCCATCCGATCACCGGCATGCCAACGAATTCTATAAGGGAGTTGCTTCGTTGATCGATAAGCAGATCTACACGCACTACAAGCTCTACGATAACAATTATATCGCACACGACCTGCGCAGCGGCACATCGACCTATGCCGACCGCTACACCCTCGAAGCGAAGAAGACTTTCGAAGAGCGCTGCAACGCGATGCTGCAACAAGTCGAAGGAGATCGCGACACGCTGCTCAACATTTTCCTTGGCATTTATGCCAATCCGGTAGATAACGCACCCAAAAGATCGTAGTTCAACACGCTCACAGCCTCGTTTCATAGATCGGTTAAACATGACTAAATTCAAGCAACAGCAATTCTTCTTCTTTTAGCGCTTGTTATCATCGCCATGACGGATCCCGTATTTTTTACGGGTTTATGTATAACGGAACAATAAACCGAAAAGAAATCAGTTATTTTATAGATAGGATAGACAGCGACAGAAAACGTGAGAAGACATTTCGATATTTTTTTATGGGTGGGGACGGCACTGCTTTTGCTGGGAGCATGCAGTACGAAGAAGAACACGGCGGCCAGTCGCCGGTGGCATGCTTTTACCGCCCGATACAACACGTATTTCAACGGTAAGACTTCGTTCGACGAACAGTTGGCCGATATGCACAACAACTACAAAGAGAATTATACCGAACGTATCTTCCTCTATCCCATCAGCGCAAAACCGAAAGACAAGAACGAGCCGGGCGGTCCGTTCGACCGTGCGATCGAGAAAGGAAATAAAGCGATCAAACAACATTCTATCCGGAAAAAACCGACACGCAAGGAAGGGTGGCGTAACGACCCGAAGCAGGTAGCGTTGCAAAACAAGGAAGAATACAATCCTTTCCTGAAGCATTGCTGGATGCTCATCGCTCAGGGCCAGTTCTATAATGCCGACTTTTTGCAAGCCTCGGCCACATTCTCGTACATCGCGCGCCACTACGCCACTGACCGGGAGATGGTCGCTTCGGCACGGATCTGGCAAGCACGCTGCTATGCCGAATTGGGATGGCTCTATGAAACGGAAACGGCACTGGCACGCCTGAAAGAAAACGGCTTTCCTGCATCAAACCAAAAAGAGTACGATCGCGTTCATGCCGATTACCTCGTGAAAAGCGGACGGTTTGAAGAAGCGGTTCCGGAGTTGCAAAAAGTGATCGGTCAGGAAAAGAACCGTCACCAACGCAACCGCATGCGTTACCTGTTGGGACAGTTACAAACGGAACTCGGACAGAACGAAGCGGCCTATCAGACCTTCGGTAAGGTGGCCTCTTCCAATCCTCCCTACGAAATGGAATTTGCAGCGCGTCTCCGGCAGGCCGAAGTACTTCCGCCCAGTCGCTACCCGCAAGTGCTGAAGATGTTGCATCGCATGACCAAAAGTGACAAAAACAAGGATTACCTCGATCAGGTCTATACGGCAATCGGGAATGCCTATATGAGTCGCGGCGATACGGCCAACGCGATCACCAATTACGCTCTCGGTATCGAAAAGAGTACACAGGGCGGGCTCGATCTTGCGATCTGCCAAATCAAACTGGGCGATATCTATTTCGCCCAAAAGGAATACGTGAAGGCACAGCCATGTTTTAGCGGAGCGCTAAGCGGTATCCGGAAAGAATATAAAGATTACGACCGTGTGGCGCTGCTGTCGACAGTCCTGGACGAATTAGTGGTACATGTCGAAGCCGTGCATCTGCAAGACAGTTTGCAGGTGTTGGCTAAATTGCCGGAGGCGGAGCGGTTGGCGGTGATCGATAAAATCATCGAAGAAGTCAAAGAAAAAGAAAAGAAAGAAGCTGAAGATGCGGAACGGGAACGCTATCTCGCCGAGCAGGAAGGAAGAGGTAGCGGTCTCGGTCAACGTCCGAACATGCAAGCCAATCTTCAGTCGCTCTCCGTCAATTCGGGGGGTAGCTCTTTCTACTTTTACAACGACCAGACGGTGGCGCAGGGCAAGACACAGTTCCAGAACAAATGGGGTAAACGTGTGAATCAGGACGACTGGCGTCGCCGCGATAAAGTCATGAGCATGGCCTCACCGCTCGAGAACCGGCACGTAGGCGAAGAGAACCGGATGCAGTTCGATGAGGAGGGCAACCCGATCGAGGCGCCCGTCGATTCGATGCAATTAGTGATGGATTCACTTTCGTCCGACCCGAAATCGCGCGAGTATTATCTGCAACAGATTCCTTTTTCGGAAGAAGATATGGAGGCCTCGAATGTCATTATTGCCGACGGACTGTTCAACATGGGCATGATCTACAAGGACAAGTTAGAGAACAAACAACTCTCGGTCGAGACATTCAGGGAACTGGAGCGTCGTTTTCCGGAAAACAAATACCGGATGGATTATTACTTTCAGGCGTATCTGATGGGGCTTCGGTACAAAGACCAACCGTTGGAAACGGAATACAAGAACAAACTGATACAAGCCTTTCCTGAGAGCGACTATTCCAAAGCCGTGGCCGACCCCAACTACGAATACAACATCCGCATGATGGATCGGGTACAGGATTCACTCTACGAAGCGACCTACAATCGCTATCTGGCGAACGACACTTCGTTCGTACGACGCAGCTACCGTCATTTCAGCGAGACATATCCGCTGGCCACATTGATGCCTAAATTCATGTTTATCGAAGCACTCACCTATGTGCAGGCCGGCGATGCAGCAGGTTTCAAAGAAGCTTTGCAGAAACTGGTCGAGAAATATCCGTCGGCCGATGTGACGGAGCTGGCCAACGAGATGCTCAAAGGCATCCTGCGCGGTCGCAAATTAGTGCAGGGCAATATGACGGGTATGAAGTGGAACCTGCGCTTCGGGCTTGACGAGTACGGACAGCTATCGGCATCCGACTCGGCACGGCAGTTCGTTGACCATCCGCAGTCACCGCACCGCATGGTCTTACTCTACCAAACCGGAGCCGTCGACCGTAATCAGTTGCTCTACGCCGTAGCTGCATACAACTTCGCTCATTTTGAAGTTAAGAGCTTCGATTTGAGCATGGAAGAAACCGGGTCGTTCAGCATGTTGATCATAAGCGGATTCAACAGTCTGGAAGAAACGCTTGGTTATTATGCGATGATCTATGCGCCTGAAGGATATGCTTCGGCGATCGACCGTGCCGTGTCGTTCTTCCCGTTCTCCGACGAGAATTACGAAACTCTGTTACATGGTAAAACCCTCGAAGAATACATGACATTCTTTGCCGAGAAATACGGAGCGCAGGCGCCTGAGCTCGTAGCCCGCTGGCGGATGCAAGTAGCCGCTGACGCTGAGGAGGCATCACGTGAAGACATCGCTGTGGAACAGGCAGCCGATGTCGATACCGAGACACCCGAAGAGAAAGAGCTTCCTCAAAAGAAAACCAAAGAAGAGATTTCGGAAGAAGCACTTCTCCCCCAACAAAAAACAGTACAGGAAGCGCAAGAACCATTCATCCAAAAAGAGCAGGAACAACCTGTTAAGGAAGCGACGGAAGAAGTCGAACCCGAAGAAAAGAACATCCGCGAAGTCGAGGAGCAGGCTGTATCCGCAGAAGAACAACAGACCGTCTCTTCGGATACGACGGCCACCTCGCAAGACTCCGTTCTTGTGAAACCGAAAGAAATCACGCTCGAATATTTACAGAAGCGTCGTGCACAGAGCGAAAAAAAAGAACGCCTTGAGCAGGAGGAAAAGGAAAAATCCCTTGAAGAAAAGCGTAAAGAAGCGGCGAAGCAAAAGAAGCAACTTCTAAAAGAACGCGAAACGCTTCGTCGTCAGAAAGCCAAAGAAGCCAAGGACCGCCTGAAACGGAAAGAAAAAGAGCGGAAAGAGAAGGAAAAAGCCAACCGTCAGCGACAAAAAGAAAAAGAAGCAGCACGCAGCGCAGCCCAAAAAGAAAAAGCTGCCGCCCGCAAAGCCCAGACACGGAAGTGAACAGGTGAGAAGCCTCCACACCGATTGATCCGTCCGAATGGTTTAAGGTTTTATCAGATATCATCAACAATTCCCTTCAGGCGACAGAATTGTTAAATAATACTAACAATAAAAAATCTTGGACATTACATTATAAAGATAATTATCTTTGCATCATAATAAAGTATAGAATTATCAAATCATTTGACCACTGACATAAACAACGCTTTTATATACATTTAATAAATAACATTATGAAGAAAAAAAAACTCTTACTTCTGCTTATGTGTCTATGTACCTTAGCCGGTCTGCAGGCACAAGATACCGAATTCTGGTTTGTAGCGCCACAATCCGGGATTAACACTTTAGATAATGGAGGTTTCGTGTTTACGAATACTTCTCAAGCGAATTCGGCAACGGTTAAGATTACCTATTACAAAACGGGGTATACGGAAACGATCACTATTGGCCCCGGTCAAGGAGCACGTCGCACCATTGACCATTCTTTCTCCACAGCAAATGTGGAAAATATGATGATCAATGCCGGAAACGTGGTACCGGGTGGTATCCATATCGAATCGACGGAGAAACTTGTGGCATATTACTTCTTTGACGCAAATGCGACAAAAGATATCTTTGCCTTGAAAGGAAAAGCAGCATTGGGAACGGAGTTCTTTGTGCCGCAAACCACCGATGGCTTTTATATCAATGGTGACCCGGGAACAGGAAACAGCTATC
>NZ_JBQNAZ010000052.1:0-15811 GCF_052170195.1 Tannerella sp.
CAAATACAAAAATATACCAATAACCCCTATTTTTTATACCGTTGCAACAAAGTCGCTTTTAATCGTAAAATGATGACGAACCGTTCATCATCAAGCGGGTTACTTTCTCACAAAACGCGACAACACCACCCGAGCTTTTACATCGGCCAGAATACGACCGGAAGTACGTAATTCTTCAAAAGTATATACTCCGGCATAACGCTCGAGGACTTTAGGATAGTCCCTCTCATCGGCCAAGAAATATCCTGTCTGCGGTTGCTCGGTCTCGAAATTATGGAAGCAGTTACCAAGATAAAAGTTCAAACCATATAAGTTCGTGTAATGATGCAGATTATTCATGACAAAAAGGTTATCCTTATTCAGCGGATATGCGCCACGGATTTCTCGGGCAAAAGCACGCGAGGAGTTCTCGTTTCGGATTCCGCGCATTACGATGCCGTCGATAAAGAGATGGACGCAGAAGATCAAAAAGATAGAGGCATACAACATCTTGATGTTGATCTTCTTAGACAGTTGGTAATAGCTTGTCAATAAGGCAGCCAGCAGCAGTGCCAGCACGATGATGGTCGAGACTGAGGGGTGGAAGGCCTGTCCGACCGCTTCGAAGGTCTGCAAGGTGGAAGTCTTTGATGTATAATGGCTTGCCAACGCTGCAAGGTCTACAGTTCCTGTCATACAGAGCAGGGCCGTAACGAAGGCCACAGATGCCACGGCTGTTAAAACGCCGGCAAAGACACGGGTCAGCTTCGAACGATGCTCCGTCAGGTAGAGAATGCATTGCGATATAAACAACGCGATAAACGGATAAGCCGGCATCAGGTAAACACTCCGCTTGCTACTTGGTAGCATGTAGAAGAACACAATACAAACAGAAGCGACCAGACTGAACAAACGTATTTTATCGAGTGACAAGATCGTGTCCCATGCATTTCTGACCCATCTTCCGAGACTTCCCTGCGGCTTATGCCAACTCACCCCGAAAAGAGAGAAAAAGAGCAACAAGGTCCACGGCATAAAACCGGCAGCTAACGTAACGAAGTTGTACCAGAACCCTTCCTTATGTCCCAGATCATACGATATATTAGCCTCGCTTAAATGGAAAAAACGTCCGAAGTTTTCGGCCAGCACAACGTTTAAAAAATCATTGCCCCCCTGCTTCCACGCTTCGATATACCAGAGCATGGGGATAAATAACGACGATACACCCGTATAAAGCAGCGTTTTGAAGATTCGAAGCAAACTGTACTTCCGCAACATCAGCAGATAGACGCCAAAGACGAACAGGGGTAAAATGATACCGACCGGTCCCTTCGTGAGCACAGCCCCACTGAACAGTAACGGAATCCCCACAGGCAATCCTTTCAGGGATAGTTTTTCCTCCCATCGATACATTTGTATCAGTCCGGCCACCATGAACGTAGTCAGTACCATATCGACACGCGCCGTCATCCCCGCGCGATGAATCTCGACACAGGTAAACAGCAAACAAACGGCGATGAATGCTTCTTGAAAACGCACACGACGACCGAAGAAGATCAGTACGATGGCCATCAGTGCCGTATAAGCTATCGCCGAAGGCAAGCGTGCTGTCAGCTCACTCACATAGCCTTGCGGCAACGAGCAGGCTGCCATCAGCCAATGTGCCATCGGCGGTTTGTAGGCAAACTCATCGGCGTAAACGGTCGGCAGCGTCCAGTTACCCGTTTCGAGCATCGATACGGCTACGGCAGCTTCGCGCGGTTCGCCTTTGGTCGAAAAATCGCCCGTCGCAATCCACGGGAGGATCGAGAACAGACAGACGAATATCACCGTACTTACCGGTTTCTGAAGGTAAAGATATTGAAGAGCAGACGTGCGCATAAATTTTCTTCTTTATTGTTTTTGTATCCGACGAATACGAATACAAAAGAACGATTTTTTTTGCAAACGGCAAAGCACGTTCATCGCGGCGCCTTCCGGTAAAGAAAAATCGTAATAAACAAATAGAGGATATTGGGTATCCAGACAGCCACCATCGGACTGACATACCCGCTGATGGCAAAAGTCGACGTAATTTTGGAGAACAGGATATACGAAAAACTCAAGGCGAACCCGATCCCGATATTCAGTCCCATTCCTCCTTTCATCTTGCGCGAAGAGAGTGAAGCGCCGATGAGAGTCAGGATAAAAAACGACATGATCGTTGCAATCCGCAGATGATATTCGATTTCAAAAAGCTGGATATTGGCGAGACGCCTCTCTTTTTGCCGTTTGATGTGTCGTGCCAGTTGGGGCATCGTCATCGTTTCACAGTCACTTTCGGAAACAAGAAAGTCGGAAGGCATAAAAGTCAAGGTCGTATCTTTCCGCGTACCGGTCGAGATTCTTTCGCGCATTCCGTCAAAGTCACGGATCACGTAATCGATGATCGTCCATGTGTACAGCGAATCGTATTTGATGGACTGGGCTGTCAACCTTGATACTAATTCCTTGTCTTTAAATTTATCTATCGAAAATCGATACCCCATGGAAGAGGAAGCGTCGTAGCGATCGAAATAAGCAAAGACATCCGGTTCAATCTCGAGCTGGATATTCCTTGCCGACGATACTTTCTTATCTCTGATGTGCGTATTTTGAAAGTCGATACGGATAACGTTGGCCGGAGGAATGATATAGGCGTTCAGCACATAATTGGCCGATGCAATGATGGTTGCCGAGATCAGGTACGGGCGCATCAGTCTGCGAAAACTGATGCCGCTGGCGAGCATGGCGATGATTTCAGACCTGTCGGCCAGTTGCGAAGTGAAAAAGATTACCGTGATAAACGTGAACAGCGGGCTGAAGATACTGATAAAATAAGGAATGAAATTCAGGTAATAATCGAAAATGATACCGTGCATCGTAGCCGTAGATTTAGGCCCGATGAAATGATCGATTTTTTCGTTGAAATCAAAGACAACGGTAATGGCAATCACCAGCAGAATGGTGAAGATATAAGTACCCAGAAATTTCCGGATGATATACCGATCAATCCTTGTCAGTCTGAAACCGTCTTTCCGCATTTCAGATTCGTTGCGATAATGGTTCGATCATGCTGTTCTTCCACGTCATGAAATCGCCCGCGATGATATGCCGCCGCGCCTCTCGAACCAGCCACAGGTAAAACGCGAGGTTATGGACGGAAGCGATCTGGAGCGCCAGCAGCTCATCCGCTTTGAACAGATGATGCAGATAAGCACGGCTGTAAAGCGTGTCGACATACGAATGCGCGTCCGGATCGATCGGCGAAAAATCGTCGGCCCATTTGTGGTTGCGCATGTTCATCGTACCGAATCGAGTGAAGAGTTGACCGTTACGCCCGTTGCGTGTCGGCATGATACAGTCGAACATATCCACGCCCCGTTCGATGGCTTCGAGCAGGTTCACCGGCGTACCGACTCCCATCAGGTAGCGCGGCTTGTCTTTCGGCAGAATGCCGTTGACCAGTTCGACCATTTCGTACATTTTCTCCGTCGGTTCACCTACCGCCAGTCCGCCGATCGCGTTCCCATCGGCTCCGATCGCAGCTACGTTTTCGGCTGCCCGTGTGCGCAAATCGGGATAGACACACCCCTGTACAATGGGGAAAAGACATTGGCTGTATCCGTATTTTGGTTCCGTTTCGTTAAACCGTTTCACACAGCGTTTCAGCCACTGTTCGGTCAGATCGAGCGATTTTTTGGCATATCCGTAATCGGCATCTCCCGGACAACATTCATCGAAAGCCATCATGATATCCGCTCCGATGGTACGTTCAATATCCATCACTCTTTCGGGCGAAAAGAAATGCTTGCTGCCATCAATATGAGAGCGAAACTCTGCCCCTTCGGAAGTCAGCTTCTGGTTTTCGGCCAACGAAAACACCTGAAAACCGCCGCTATCCGTAAGAATGGGGCGATTCCAACTGTTAAATTTATGCAATCCCCCCGCTTTCTCGAGGATATCAAGTCCCGGGCGAAGGTAAAGATGATACGTATTACCCAGAATAATCTGTGCGCGAATATCCTGCTCCAGTTCGGGAATATGGACGGCTTTGACCGTGCCTTGCGTCCCGACGGGCATAAAGATGGGTGTTTCGATGATCCCGTGATCGGTCGTCATTACTCCGGCACGCGCCTGCGACTGCGAGTCTGTTTGTACGAGCTCGAATTTCATGCGGCAAATTTACAAGATTATATTTAATCGAGCAAAACAGGAATCGGACGCGACGCCCAAGATGACTTCGATGAAGAACACATCTTGCGGCCGCGGGCAGTTCATGAATAGCCCTGCTTACCCACCTTGTCTGTTTGCGGGATTTACCTGTAATCATTAGCTTTGCCGCCGCATATTCAAAATATAACAGTTAAAAATATGAGTACACACGCTATCCTTCGATGGTTTTATTATCGAATTCCACCGCGCGGTCGATTGGTTTTAAGAAGATTGTATTATCTTCCGGGCGACTTGTTCACCCAACGGGATGCTATGATACCTCCCAAAGGCATGATTTTTATCGGCAGTGGCGACTTTGTCGAACAGGGAAAACTTCAACGGGAAACCGTTCTTCGGCACACCGGCATTCAACCTGATGCGGCCGTGCTCGATGTCGGCAGCGGTATCGGCCGGCTAGCTGTCGCCATGACAGACTATCTGAACGCCGATGGCCGATTCGAAGGGTTTGACCTTGTGAAAAAAGGGGTGAACTGGTGCCGGAAGCATATTACCCCGAGGTATCCGAATTTTATCTTCAAGCATGTCGATTTAAAGAACGACTTATACAACCTGAGTACAGAGACAAGCGCTAAAGATTTCATTTTTCCGTATGAAAGCAGTCAGTTTGATGTCGTGACCCTCTTCTCTGTTTTCTCCCACATGATTCCGGAAGACATTAACAACTATTTATCGGAGATTTACCGTGTCTTGAAAAAGGGAGGCTACTGCGTGGCAACTTTTTTTATTCTGGACGAAGAAGCCAAACAGAATATAGAGGCCGGACGTACCGGCGAATTTTCTTTTAAATACCGGCATGACGGATATGCGTTCCTCGACGAAAAAGTAAAAGAGGCCAATGTAGCATACGATCTGGAATTTTTATCGTCGATGATTACCGACAGTAAATTACAGATGGTTTCTATGGAACCCGGTCGATGGAGTAATTCGCATCGTAAGACCGACCAGTTTCAGGACTTGATTATTTTACAAAAAAAGTAAAAACATATCCTTCGGAGAAAGTATTTGCACTGTTTTTATCATTATTCTATTTATATTTTTTTACTTTGCAAAAGTCCACAAATAACAAATAAACAATATTTTACTATTTATATAAGACCTGTTTTATTTATATTCGGCTTCATTCAAAAAATGTAACAGCTTTTAGGAGTATATCTTTGTTTCGATTATTAATTTTTTTTATTGACATGAAGAGCATAAATCTACGAAAAAAGCTGTTTTTTCTATTCTCTTTTCTTGTGTCCGCACCTTTTGTGATGCGTGCGGAAGAGTTGAAATCGCCGGACGGAAATCTGTTGATGCGTTTCGAGGTGAACGGCGAAGGTACCCCTGTTTACGAATTGACGTACAAACAGAAGCCGGTGATCAAACCGAGCAGGCTCGGTCTCGAAATCGAAGGATTCTCGTTGCGTAAAGCGTTTACGCTGAAAGGTGTCGAAACCGCAACGTTCGACGAGACCTGGACGCCTGTCTGGGGCGAAGTAAAAGCGATACGCAATCATTACAACGAGATGACCGCGACGCTTCATCAGGCCGACGGCGACCGCACCATGGTCGTACGTTTCCGCCTCTATGACGACGGACTGGGCTTTCGGTACGAATTTCCGCAACAGAAGAGCCTGAACTACTTTGTTATTAAGGAAGAATATTCGGAGTTTGCGATGGCGGGCGATCATAAAGCCTTCTGGATCCCGGGCGATTACGATACGCAGGAATACGACTACACGGAATCGCGCTTGACGGAGATACGCGGACTGATGCAAACGGCCATCACGCCGAACACGTCGCAAACGCCATTTTCACCTACGGGCGTGCAGACGGCGCTGATGATGAAGTCCGATGACGGGCTTTACATCAACTTGCATGAGGCTGCTCTTGTCGACTACCCGTGCATGTCGCTCAATCTCGACGATCAAACGTTGACGTTTCAGTCGTGGCTGACGCCGGATGCGCAAGGGAAAAAAGGATATATGCAAACCCCGTGTCACACGCCGTGGCGTACAGTGATCGTCAGCGACGACGCACGCCGTATCCTCGCCTCTCATCTGACGCTGAATCTGAACGAACCGTGCAAGCTCGACGATGTGTCGTGGATTCGTCCGGTGAAATACATCGGGGTATGGTGGGAAATGATTTCGGGGAAATCCACGTGGGCTTATACCAACGACTTGCCATCGGTGCACCTCGGCGTCACGGACTATACGAAAATGAAGCCGAACGGCACGCATGCGGCCAACAACGAAAAGGTGCGCCGCTACATCGACTTTGCCGCGAAGCACGGCTTCGATCAGGTACTGGTCGAAGGCTGGAACATCGGTTGGGAGGACTGGTTCGGGAACTCGAAGGATTACGTCTTCGACTTCGTTACGCCTTATCCCGACTTCGACCTCAAGGCGCTCAACGAATATGCGCACTCGAAGGGCGTGAAGCTGATGATGCACCACGAGACGTCATCCTCCGTGCGAAACTACGAACGCCAGATGGAGAAGGCCTATAAGTTAATGAACGACTATGGCTACAACGCCGTCAAAAGCGGTTATGTGGGCAATATCATCCCCCGCGGCGAATACCATTACGGGCAATGGATGGTGAACCATTATTTATATGCGGTCAAAAAAGCGGCCGAACACCGGATCATGGTCAACGCACACGAAGCGGTGCGCCCGACGGGGCTTTGCCGGACGTATCCGAACCTGATCGGTAACGAGGCGGCCCGCGGCGGGGAATACGAATCGTTCGGCGGCAACAAGGTCTTCCATACAACCATCCTCCCCTTCACACGACTGATGGGCGGCCCGATGGACTATACGCCCGGCATCTTTGAAACACGGCTCGAGAAAGTGAACCCGGGCAACAATTCATACGTACATTCGACCCTCGCACGGCAGTTGGCGCTGTATGTGACGATGTACAGCCCGCTGCAGATGGCGGCCGACCTGCCGGAGAACTACGAACGCTTTATGGACGCGTTCCAGTTCATCAAAGACGTGGCCATCGACTGGGACGACTCGAAATACTTGGAGGCTGAGCCGGGGCGCTACATCACCGTGGCGCGCAAGGCCAAGGGCACAAACAACTGGTTCGTAGGCTGCACGGCCAACGAGGACGGACATCTGTCGAACGTCTCGCTCGACTTCCTCGACCCGGGGCGCAAGTACACGGCTACGATCTATGCCGACGCCCCGACGGCGCACTACGAAAAGAATCCGCAGGCGTACACCATCAAGCAGATGAAGGTGACCAACAAGTCGAAGCTGACGCTCCGCGCGGCATCGGGCGGAGGATATGCCATCAGTATCATGGAACAGAAATAAAATCTAAAACAGCAAGGATATGAATAAAAAAGAACGATTCTCTCGGAAGAGAAGTATCTGTCTGCTGCTCGTCGCATTGTTTTTTGCGGCCGGCGGCTATGCGCAGAAGATAACGGTCAAAGGTACTGTTGTCGATGAGATGAACGAACCGGTCATCGGTGCGAATGTGGTGGAGAAAGGCACGATTAACGGGATTATCACCGATCTGGACGGTCATTTTACGCTGTCGGTCGATGAAAAGGCCGTGATCGTTGTTTCTTACATCGGTTACAAACCGCAGGAAGTCAACGCTACGAAAGACCCTATGCGGATTATTTTACGGGAAGATTCGGAGATGCTGGAAGAAGTCGTCGTAATCGGGTACGGTTCGGTCAAGAAAGACGATGCGACAGGTTCCGTGACAGCCATCAAGCCGGACAAGATGAATCGCGGACTGACGACGAATGCACAAGATTTGATGGCCGGGAAGATTGCCGGGGTGAATGTGGTGTCGAGCGGCGGTACGCCGGGCGGCGGCGCCACGATCCGCATTCGCGGCGGTTCGTCGCTGAATGCCAATAACGACCCGCTGATCGTTATCGACGGGCTGGCTATGGATAACGACGGTGTCAAAGGGCTCTCCAACCCGCTCTCTATGGTGAACCCGAACGACATCGAAACCTTCACGGTACTGAAAGATGCTTCGGCTACAGCCATCTACGGTTCACGCGCCTCGAACGGCGTGATCATCATCACGACGAAGAAAGGCGCGCTCGAAGGCGGCAAGTCGAAAGTGCGCATCACCTACGACGGCAACGTCTCGATGAGTAACGCGAAAGACAAAATCGAAGTCATGAACGCCGACGAATACCGCGCACGCATCAAGCAGCAATACGGCGAAAGCAGTGACGCATACAAGGCGCTGGGCAACGCGAACACCGACTGGCAAAAAGAAATCTACCGGGTTGCCTTCTCGACCGACCATAACATCAGCATGTACGGCGGTCTGGGTACGACGCCTTTCCGCGTATCGATCGGTTATACGAACCAGAACGGTATCCTCAAGACGTCGAACTTCGAGCGGTACACGGCATCGCTCAACCTCTCGCCCTCGTTCTTCGACGGGATGTTGAAGCTGAACGGAAACCTGAAAGGGATGTATGCACAGTCCCGTTTTGCCGATGCCGGAGCGGTAGGCGCGGCCACCCGCATGGACCCGACCCATCCGGTGATGGGCGAAGGCGAAATCTACCCGAAATATTTCGGAGGGTATTTCCAGTGGACGAATGACGGGAAGGCGCTCAACGACCCCACATGGACGGTGACGAACAACTCGCTGGCGCCGGCTAATCCCGTCTCGCTGCTCGAACTCAAGAACGACCGCTCGAAATCGAAATCACTCGTCGGGAATCTCGAGGTCGATTATAAGTTCCACTTCCTCCCCGATCTGCGTATCCACGCCAACGGAGGGATGGACCTCTCGACCGGAAAGCAGACGACGGATGTAAGCCCCTATTCGTTCACAAACAATTACTACGGCAGCTACGGCTTCGAGGAAATCGACAAGTATAACCTGTCGTTCAATACGTATCTGCAATATGTGAAATCGGCCGGGATTCATAACTTCGACGCTATGGCGGGTTACGAATGGCAACATTTCCATCGCGAGGGCAACAACCGCTATACGGGATATTATCCGAAAACGAATACGATCAATCCCGGCAAGGAATATTCTCCGTCACATAAGGAATGGGCTTCGGAGAACTTCCTCGTTTCGTTCTTCGGACGTCTGAACTACACGCTGGCCGGCAAGTATCTGTTTACGGCAACGGTTCGCCGCGACGGTTCTTCGCGTTTCCATAAAGATCATCGCTGGGGCACTTTCCCCTCGTTCGCTTTCGGCTGGAAGATGAAGGAGGAAGGATTCCTGAAAGATGTCGACGCGCTGTCCGACCTGAAGCTCCGTTTGGGATACGGGGTGACCGGACAGCAGAACATCGGCTCGGATTATTCGTATTTCGCCTCTTACACGGCCAACAAAGGATTTGCTTACTATCCCATCGGCTACGGCAAAGGCGAATCGTATCGCCCCGACGCCTACAACAAGAACCTGAAATGGGAGAAGACGACGACCAGCAATGCCGGACTCGACTTCGGCCTTATGAACGGCCGGATCTCGGGGGCTGTCGATTACTATTATCGCAGGACGGACGACCTGATCAACTACGTCTACGTCTCGGCCGGAACGAACTTCAAGAATCAGGTGAACGCCAATATCGGATCGCTCGAGAACCGGGGAGTCGAATTTTCGATCCAAGCCAAACCCGTCGTGCAGAAAGATTTTACATGGGACATCGGATTCAACCTGACGTATAACAAAAACAAAATCACGAAGCTCACAAGCGGCGACGGCGACGGCTACTACGTTTCCACCGGAGGAATTTCGTACGGTACGGGAAACAAGGCACAGGCTCATGCCGTCGGGCATCCGGCGTATGCGTTCTACGTCTACCAGCAGGTCTACGACGAGAAAGGCAAGCCGATCGAAAACACATTCGTCGACCGTAACGGCGACGGCATCATCAACGCGAGCGACAAGTATTTCTACAAAAAACCGACGGCCGATGTGCTGATGGGACTTTCGTCGAAGATGCTTTACAAGGCATGGGACTTCAGCTTTACGCTCCGCACGAGCCTGAACAACTACGTTTATAACGACGTAGAGTCGAGCAGCAGTAACTTGAGTCAGCTGTATGCCCCGTCGGGATTCCTGATCAACCGTCCGACGATGGTACTCGAGAATAACTGGCAGGGCGAAGGAAACTTCTACATGTCAGACTATTTCGTACAGAACGCGTCGTTCCTCAAGTGCGACAACATCACGCTCGGATACTCCTTCAACCTGAAAAGGCTGGGATCGGGACGTGTTTTCGCTGCCGTGCAGAACGTCTTTACCATTACCGGATATAAAGGACTCGACCCGGAACTGATCACCGGATCGGGCACGGGATTGAACTACGGCATCGACCGCGACCTCTATCCCCGTCCGCTTACCTCGTTGATGGGAGTAACATTGAATTTTTAATCACCGAATAAAGTGCAAATCATTATGAAACGAAATACGATAAAATCATCGATTATTGCGGCTGCATTGTCTTTTTCAATGTCGGGCATGGTATCGTGCGTAGGTGATCTGGATGTGACGCCGATCGATCCGAGTGTCACGATGGAGTTTGACCAAAACAAGGTCTTTACGAAAATTTATGCAACGATGGGGCTGACCGGCATCGAAGGGCCTGCCGGATCGGGAACGGGCGACGTGGACGGCCTCGACGAAGGAACGTCCGACTTCTTCCGGCTGATCTGGAATATGAACGAACTTTCGACCGACGAAGCGCATTGCTGCTGGGGCGACGGCGGAATACCTGAACTCAATTACAACGCGTGGGGAGCGTCGCACGAGTATGTGACGGGACTTTATTACCGTCTGTATTTCAACGTGACGTTATGCAACTTCTTCCTCGAACAGACCGATGGGAAAAGCGACGGCGAAAGCGTGGTACAGCGTGCCGAAGCGCGTTTTATGCGTGCTCTGAACTACTATTACCTGATCGACATGTTCGGAAAAGTACCGTTTGTAACGAAGGTATCGACCGAGAACCCGTCGCAGGCAGAGCGTGCCGAACTCTTCCGGTTCATCGAAAAAGAGCTGCTCGAAGCCTCCGAAGCGATGAAAGACCCGCAAACGAACGCCTATGGCCGCGCCGATAAAGCGGCGGCATGGCTCCTGCTGGCGCGTCTGTACCTGAACGCCGAGGTATATACCGGCACGGCGCAATGGGCTAAGGCGGCCGAATATGCGCGGAAAGTGATGAACACGTCGTACAGCCTGTCGCCAGTATATAAACACCTGTTTATGGCCGACAACAACGGCAGCGCGGTGAACAGGGCGAACGCGGAGATTATCCTGCCGATTCTGCAGGACGGCGCCACGACACGTAACTACGGCGGCTCCCTCTTCCTGATCGCCTCGACACATAGAACGAAAGACATGCCGGCTTACGGAACTACCGAAGGATGGGCCGGAAACCGCTGCCGGCCGCAGCTGGTGAAGAAATTCTTCCCGACGGGCGACGCCCCGAATGCCGAAACCGATCAGATCATCAAGGCGGCGAAAGACGACCGCGCGCTCTTCTTCGGCAAAGACCGCACCTTATCGGTCGACGAGGCGGCGAAGTTTGAAAGCGGCTTCTCCTTCGTCAAATTCTCGAACCTGCGTGCCGACGGCGCGTCGACCAACGACTCGAAACATACGGATACCGATGTGCCCCTGATGCGTCTGGCCGAAGCCTACCTGACGTTTGCCGAGGCTACGGTACGGCAGAACGGAGGTGCTGCAGCCGAGGCCACCGAGGCCATCAACACCCTGCGCAAACGTGCCAACGCCAAAACGGAGACATCGTACACCCTCGACCATATTCTGGACGAATGGTCGCGCGAGTTCGCCTTTGAAGGACGGCGACGCTCCGACCTGATCCGTTTCGGCAAGTTCGGAGGCAATACAAACTATGTATGGCAATGGAAAGGCGGCGTGAAAGACGGTACGAGCTTTGGCAAGCACCTTAACCTTTATCCGATTCCGGAAAACGACCTGAACGTGAACAACAATCTGGTGCAACATCCGGGGTATTAATCTTCCGGCAACGGAAAGCGAACATGTCAAAAATAAACTGATAAAGATCATGATGAAGAAAAATAGAAACAAGATAGCAGTCATGCTGCTGGCTGTCGGGCTGTCTTTCGTTTTCGCTTCGTGCGAAGACGACCGCAACTCCAACCCGACGTTGCAGACCCCGACAAAATTCGTCCTCAACACACCGGCTTATGCCGAGGGCGCCGAGTACGATCTGGAAAACTCGTCGTCCGTAGAGCTTACCTGCTCGCAACCCGACTACGGCTTCACGGCCGCTACGGTCTACTCCGTGCAGGTATCGCTCGATAACGACTTTACGACCGAAGGGAAGTATGCCACACTGGCCACGACGTACACAACGGCCAAGATGGCCGTCGACGCAACCGAAATCGCCGTAGCGCAAACTACGCTGGCGCTCGAAAAGGGAATCGCGGAAGACCGCTTCCCGCTCACCTCGAAACTCTACGTCCGGCTCAGGGCGGCGTTAACGAACGGCAAAGGCGAAATCTTCTCCAATACGGTTACGCTCCACACGCGAACGAAGTTTGCACTCAGCCCCATTGTCCTACCCCAAACGATGAATATCGTCGGCAGTACGATCGGCAACTGGAAATGGGAAGACGGCATGGAGATGGTTCCCACTTGGGCGAAGAACGGCACGTTCTGGCGTATCCTCTACATCGAGAAAGACGCCGAGATGAAATTCAACATCGAGAAAGGCTGGGACGGCCGGGAATTTGGCGGTTCGGCTACCCTCGAAGACTATGCCGGTGCAGGCCTCTCCGACGCCGGAGGCAACCTTAAGGTGGCACAGGCCGGATGGTACCTTGTCGTCGTCAAAACGGCCGTCGAAGGGCGTAACCTGAAGTTCACCGTGGCGTTCGAGAAACCGAACGTTTATCTGATCGGCGGGGTGGCTCACGAAGGCAAGTGGGATATCCTCGATAAGAACCTGTTCACCGTGCCGGCCGATGCCAAAGGCGACTTCGTGTCTCCTCCGTTCAGTAATACGGCCGAAGTGCGCATGTGTGTGAAGATTGCCGACGAAGACTGGTGGCACTCCGAATTTATCGTCTTTGCCGATGGAAAAATCGCTTACCGCGGCTCGGGCGATGATCAGGAGCGTTACACGCAGCCTGCAGGCAAACGCGCCTTCTTGAACTTTATGACCGGTAAGGGACGTTATGAATAAATGTAAAGTGAAACGATAAACTATACGGATATGAAAAAGTGGTCAATCTATATGATGCTGTGTTCGGTTTTGATCCTCACGGCATGCACGGAAGATTTTAACAGCGACGTAGCCGCTCCTCAGCAATGGGAACAGGAAACGGCCAAGACGATCGGCTTCAAGGCCGAGAAGGTCGAAGCCATCGACCTGAACACCGTTGCCTCGGAAAAAGTGAAAGTCTGCTCGATTACGAAACCGACACTCACCGCAGGACGGGTGAAAGGATACGTCTTGTATCTGAACGAAAAGGTTACGCTCGAGGTCGACAGTCTGGGACAGGTAAAGACGGGCGCGTTGCAAGACTCGATCGTTTCGATCTACGGCAAGCGTCCCGAGCTGCGCACCCTCAACGGACGGCTGTATGCCCTCGTCGCTCTCGGCGAACAGACGCTCCGCTCAGACAGTGTGGCGCTCACACTGGCCGTCAAGCCGAAAGCGCCCTTTATCGATAAGGCCTATTACCTGATCGGGAATATGAACGACTGGAAGGCCGACGATGTGTCGAAGCTCATCAAACTGAATCAAAGCGGCGACGTGTACGAGAATCCCCTCTTCTCGATGATACTCAAAGTGCCGGAAAACTGCTACTGGAAAGTCATCCCGCAAACACGCGTCGACGCCTTTACGAAAGGCGAGGCGGAGAATGTATGGGGCGAGGGCGTACTGGGTTGTGCCGTTGATGGCGACGAATCGGCCTCCGGCAAGCTCACGGTCAACGGCAACGCCATGAAGATCAAAGACGGCGGATGGGTGAAAATCGAACTCAACATGCTCGATTACACATATAAAGTCACCGTGCTGGGCAACGTCAGCCCGTTTCTCTACGTGCCGGGCAATCATCAGGGATGGGCGCCGGCAACGGCTCCATTCGTTCATTCAACCGATTTCATGAACTACAGCGGATTCGTATCGCTCGACGGCGAGTTCAAGTTCACGTCCGAAAAAAGCTGGGACGGCGTCAACTACGGCGCCGGAGCGAAAGACGGCACTCTCTCGACCGACGGCGGGGCCGGCAACCTGAAAGCCGAAAAAGGCTTCTATCTGCTGAAAGCCAATATCTCGTCGCTCACATGGTCGGCCGTGCTCATCCAAACCTTCGGACTGATCGGCAGCGCAACCGACGGCGGATGGGATACCTCTACGCCGATGACGTTCGACGCCGCCAAAAGCGAATATTCGATCACCGCCACCCTGAAAGACGGCGAGCTGAAGTTCCGCGCCAACGATGCGTGGGACGTCAACCTCGGCGGCGATCCGGAGCATCTGACCTTCGGCGGCGCCAACATCGCCGTCAAGGCCGGAACGTATAAGATCACGCTCTCGCTCTCCGACGCGCAGAAATATACCTGCACGATAGCAAAACCGTAAGAGCGCATGCGCCGGTTTCCGTAAAAAAGGGAGGGTATGTCCAAAACGCAATGTTTGGGCATACCCTCTTTAAATATGTTAAAATGATTGAGGGACAAGGTGTTAAGGATGATAGCGATGGGTGTGCTAACGTATGTGATCGAACTCACATTTCACAAACAACGAAGCAGTTCCCTGTTATGATACATCGCCACGGGGCACAATACATCGGGCATCCGGCACCACACAAAAAATTATTTACGTCATTTGCGTTCGGATACCGTGTTTCATGACCACACGGAGAACCACTTTTCGTTTATTTGCATTCGTCATTGTTCGTTCGTCATTTGTTTTCAGCCGGCAAACAATTCAACTTCGACGACTGTCCGATCAAGCAGGACAGGACATAAACGATATCTTAGCTATAGCATTAGCCACTTATTTGTGTATGGGAAAGGACTATGTGTCTATGTATGAGTTCCGTTAAGAACGTGGAGCAGCGCTTTATCCCTTGGTTGAATTACCCAATGAATGCCCCGGTGTAGCTACTTTTAAACGAGTACTTCTCCACATAGGGTCCATTTCTTGGCAGTCTGTTTGGGGGTGTATGGACGCGATATAGTGGATCGTTTAGAGGGCGGGCTTGTATCCATCGATGGAAAAGGAGTGCGCGAGGAGTCAAGCTGAAAAAGGGTGGTGTGCACATACTCTCTCGGCTTGAAAGGATGCCTATCGCCAGAGTCTGACATAAGAGACTCCGGATAACAAGGAAAAGGAAATCGCCGTTGTACCGAAAGTGTTAGAAATTCTGGAGCTTAAAGGGGCTATTGTCTAAACATCGTCTTAACGTCGTCTGTGGTTACAATTTTCAGCGCTTTTGTTTTTTGTAACCAAAATGGAACCACCGGAGGCATATTTACGCAGGGGTGACGCATTAAAATTGCATTGTCATTAGTTGTTGCGGCTTCATTCGAGCCAGTTTCTTTTGGATACGAGGGATTGAGGACTTCATATTCG
>NZ_JBQNAZ010000053.1:0-15378 GCF_052170195.1 Tannerella sp.
GCCTTGTGTTTTTATCTGCCCGGTGTAAAATCTCGAGGATTTTATCTAAATTTGAGGCATTATTAATTTTAAATCAATAAAAAATGGAAACGAACGTTGGAATGAGAATGAGCGTGGCAACAGCCGTCGCAGTAATGTTTTTTATGGTAGCAGGTGTTTTCTCTGCCAAGGCGCAATTGTTATTCAGAGACAATCATCTTTTTGTAGGGCCACGGCCTGCAAACTACACTTCGGTGGCTTCGGCCGCTTCTCCGGGCCTCTTTCTCGGCCCCAATCATAGTATTGAGTATTGGGACGGAGGCTTGAACTTCTGGACACCTAATCAGGCTTCTCCGAACTTCAAGCTCTTCGTTGGAGACAACGGCAATGTCGGGGTCGGCAGAAAGCCGTCTACTTACAAATTGGAAGTAAACGGTCAGGTATGGACGTCAGCCGGGTTATTGATAACATCGGACGAGACAAAAAAGAGAAACATTAAGAATATGAGAGAACAGCGCTCTGTTTACGTGAATAACATGAAGCGACTGAATGGAAAGATGTACGATAAACTGGTCGAATCGGAAAAAGACAATGCGGCAGAAATAGCAAGAATGGTTGAGACCGGGAAAATAAGAGCCCAGGATGCACCGTCTGCATTGAGTGAACTGAATAAAGTGAAAAAAGACAAGTATATACGGGAATATGGGTTTATTGCTCAGGAGGTAAAAGAATTATTTCCCGAACTTGTCGATGAGAATGCGGAAGGAACACTTTCGATTAACTATACGGGACTAATCCCCGTATTGGTAGAAGCTATCAAAGATCTGCAAGAAAGGGTGGAGAAGTTGGAACAAAACAACAATCAGGGTATATCGTTGAAAAAAGGCGTATCATCTTATTCCGATAATACGGCAGGAAAAATTTTCGAGGACGGTGAATATCTGTCTCAGAATGTTCCCAATCCTATAGACGGGAGCACCGTAATCAGTTATCAATTACCCGAAGGTACAACACAAGCTTCTATTGCAGTTTATTCGACCGGTGGGGCGGTTGTTAAAACGATTCCTCTCGATACATCCGGGAAGAATGGATATATTACCTTGTATACAGCTGATCTTGCCAAGGGGATAAATATCTATCGATTGATGGTAAATGGCGCTGTTTTAAGTTCAAAAAAACTGATGAATCCATAGGGAAAACATTATGAAATCTACTATATTTATCAGATACATCTGTATCTTGTTGCTGTTTACGGCATGGCAGTCTTGCAGGAAAGAAGACGGTCCGGGCAAACAAGAAGGTGGTATCCAGATTGAAAATCTGCAAACGAGGCTGCGGATCGTGGTGTCACCCTCGGTAGGCAGCGCTGTCGAGCACGTATGGCGTGCCAATCCTGAAAATATGCTGATACATTACCCTCCGTACGGTTCGTATAAAGGAAATACATACTTCGGCTATACGGATGAAAAGGGAGAAACTGTTCTGTGTAAGGTGAAAAATCTTCCGGCATCCATAAAAGAGTGGAAAGGAGAATTTGTATATAATAACACATTAAGTACGATCACGGAGATCAATGTGCGGCTGAGCGGTATTGTACGGACCGAAACAGACAGTTTAGGTAAGAAGCAGGGAACGATGGATCTGACTTCGATTGTGCCAACCGGGCCTAAGCCGAAACCGGTGTTGCAATTGGGAATGTATGCACATACTTATCCAACACTTGGTGGTAAATCGGTGAAAATCGAATTTATCGATCGGAAAATACTCAAACTGATGGAACCCGGGCTTCCGGTAAAAACATATCATTATGAGATATTCGATACCGAACATGCAATTATGCTGAAAGATGTTACCGGAGTAGTACCGGAGCAAAAAATGTTTTTTCATGTGATAAGCAATTCCGAATTTGAAACGGATTGTTTCTGTGGTTATACGGCTGAATATCCGGGCCAGGTATTAATGACGTTTAAAAAAGAAGAACAATTAAAAAAAGTAAAGCTATGAAACGATTATATTTAAACGCCCCGACTATAAGCTCCTTGTTGCTTAAAAGCATTTGTATACCGCTGCTTTTGGCCACGGGAATATCCTGCAATAAAAACAACGAGCTGCCTACACCAGACGACGGTATCAAGATCGAAAACTTAGAAACCAGACTGCGGATTGTGGAATCGTATGAATCGTATTCAGATTTATGGGATGCCAATGTTGAAAACATACTTATATACGCTCCACCTTATTATTCAGCGTATAGAGGCGATACATGCTTTGGCTATACGGACGAAAAGGGAGAAGTGACATTGTGTAAAGTAAAAAACCTTTCGGCTTCCGTAAAAGATTGGAAAGCAGAATTGGTACATGATACCGGATTCGGTATTATTCGAGAAATCAACGTGCGGTTGAGCGGTATCGTACAAACCCAAACGGATAGTTCAGGATATAAACATAGGACATTGGTATTGAACTCAATTGTACCGACAAGGCCGAAGCCAAAGCCGACATTGCGACCGGGCATATATTGGGCGATCTATCCTCCGGGTTATAAAAAAGACGTAAAAATCGAATTTATCGATAAAAAAGAAGTTGTGATTTCAACGATAAAGTCTAATTTCAAATTTTCAGATCGTTATAATTATGAGATATTGGAAGATGAGCATGTGATGATATTGAAAGAACTTGCCGGAAAATCGGAGCTAAAACCGGAATATAAGCTGTTTTTTCGCATGATAAATGATTCCGAATTCGATCTGGATTTATTCTATGATAATGTATTAGAATACCCAAGATACCGTATCTCGACTTTCAAGAAAGAAGAATAATCAAAAAAGTAAAGCTATGAAACGATTATATTTATTTTTGATACTTGTACAAATCACAGCAACACTTTTTTCTCAATCGGATTTTTTCTATTCGAAAGATGGGAAAAAAGAGGTATTTAAGATTCGAAAAGACCTCGTTGTCTTTAAGACAAAATCACCCAATATGCAAGGATTGAATATCCGGACAGTCCAATTTAAATCATTGGATAAACTACCTGACGGTTTGATAAAAGCAACGGTTGATCCAAATCAATTCCGGCAAGAGGATTTTATACGTTCCGATAGGGTAGAAGATGCTTATTATATGTTGGAGTATAACAATGCTGCACAGCTTGCTTTATCCAACAGTATTTTCGTCAAACCCCGCGAAGGAGAAACGATAGAAAACGTGATCCGAAAAAGCGGACTCTCCGGTAAAATCAGAGAGAACGAACTGATTCTGCCGGCATCGGGAATATCTCTACTGACGTTAGACTGCAAGATGAAAGATATTCTATCCGTATGCCGTAAGGTATATGAAACGGGAACGGTCGATTTTGTCGAACCCAATTTTTATATGGAAGCGATGTTGGGCAATACGTACTGGCCGAAACAGTGGACATTGAAAAATACCGGACAAGAAGGCGGAATACCGGGCATTGATATCAATATCGAGCCTGCATGGAGAATCACCAAGGGTAACGGTAATATCAAGATTGCCATTGTCGATCAAGGTGTTGATTTAACGCATCCCGATCTGGAGGCCAATCTGCTGAAAAGTCTCGGATATGATGCTACGGCTCCGGCAGGACAAAGTGGTACCAAAGGAGGTTATGCCGGCAACGATGGGCATGGTACATGGTGCGCAGGTGTCGTAGGAGCTGTTGATAATTCCATCGGAGTTGTCGGTGTTGCACCGAAATGCAAGATGATACCGATAAGAGTATTTGGTGTTTATTCCTCAGAGGCAAGTATTATAAAAGGACTTCGGCATGCATATACCTCAGGTGCCGATGTGATCAATAACTCATGGGGTTCATTCTATAATTCAAATGTTTATGATGCCGTTATTAGCGAATGTGTTCTTCGGGGAAGAAGCGGAAAAGGGTGCGTAGTTGTTTTTTGTTCTCATAATGATGGAAAACCTCGGGTGCGCTACCCAGCCAATCTTCCGAATGTAATGGCTGTAGGTTCCATTACTAATATTGGGCAACGTGTTTCAGACTCTAACTTTGGAGATGCGCTGGATGTCGTAGCACCAGTTGGTGGAGGAGAGAATGATACTCATACTTCCATAAGAGTATACACAACCGATTTGCAGGGTGCGAAAGGGAAAAACACAGCCCCCAGTCCGGCCGGCGATTATCGTCATGATTTTAACGGGACGTCTGCGGCTTGTCCGCAGGTAGTGGGTATTGCAGCATTGATCTTATCCGTTAATCCGCATCTGTACGCGCATGAAGTTCGGAGTATTATCGAAATGACATGCCGTAAACTGGACCGTTATGAGTTTAAAGAGACGCCGAACCATCCCAACGGGACTTGGAACAGGGAGGTAGGCTATGGATTAGTAGATGCCGAAGCGGCCGTTCAGGCAGCAAATTGCGTAAACAGTTTGGCGAATAACATATCGTCCAACCGATTTGCCCGAAGTTGCCGTTCCAGTTTTACGTTACGGAATGTAACGGTGTCTAATCGTGCAAAATTGACCGTCAAATCACCTGAAACATCTGTTAACGGAACATTTGAGGTGAATTCAGGTTGTTGCTTTGAGATAAGATAATAAAGGAGATAACAGGAACTCGTGTCCGGAGAATTTTGAGGGTGTGTTTAAACGCAATGTTTGGGCACACCCTCTTTTAGATGTGTAAATTCCTCCGGACTTGATTTCGTTTGCTTGGTGCTGTTCGAACAGACTGTTGTGACCGGATTTAATACGGTTGCTCTGAAGATTATTTGCAGAGCAGGCTTCTTTTAAGATTTATTTTTTACCTTTGCCCCTGAAAAAGTCAGTAGCATGAGGCGCATTTTCCTGATTGGCTACATGGGAGCCGGTAAGACGACGATGGGCAAAGAGCTTTCGAAACAAAGCGGATTGTCATTTATTGATCTCGATTACTTTATGGAGGGGCGATATCATAAAACGGTTCGGCAGCTTTTTGAAGAAAAGGGAGAAGAGGCGTTTCGGCAAATCGAAAAAAAGGCCTTGCATGAAGTGGCTGATTTTGAAAACGTGGTTATATCTACCGGAGGGGGGACTCCGTGTTTTTTTGACAATATGGCATACATGAACTCGATCGGGACTACAGTCTATTTAAAGGCTTCTCCTCAAGGGCTGTCCGAGCGCCTCGAACATTGCAGGCCGAATCGCCCTTTGCTAAAGGGTCTTTCGGGAGGAAGCCTAATGAATTTCGTCGCAGAATCATTGGCTCGGCGTGCTCCTTTTTATGAGCAGGCACACATTACGTTTAATGTAGAGGTGCTTGTTACCGAGTATCACGTCACAACACAGGTATCGAAACTTCAAAAAATGATTGACACACGCTATTCGTAAAATATATCTATTCATTATACTTTTGCCGAAAATTATCGAACAATATTAAAAATTGTCATGACAGAACCAACCAAAGTAACAACACTGGATCATGTGGTGATCCGTTTTTCGGGAGATAGCGGTGACGGTATGCAACTTACCGGTACGATCTTCTCCAATCTGTCGGCCATCTTCGGGAACGATATTTCCACGTTCCCCGACTATCCGGCCGAAGTGCGTGCGCCGCAAGGCTCGCTGAGCGGCATTTCCGGTTTTCAGGTACATCTGGGAACGAAGAAAGTGTACACCCCCGGCGATAAGGCTGATGTACTGGTGGCCATGAATCCGGCGGCGCTTAAGGTTAACGTGAAGAATCTCCGACCGGGTTCGATCGTAATCATCGACTCCGACTCATTCACGACGAGAGACCTTGAGAAAGCTGAGTTTAAGACCGAAGACCCCATTGAAGAGCTTGGTCTGACGAATGTGCAGGTCGTCTCCGCACCGATCTCGACCATGGTACGCGACGGACTGGCCGAATTCGGGCTGGATAACAAATCGGCCTTGCGCTGCAAGAACATGTTTACGCTCGGACTCGTTTGCTGGCTGTTCGATCGTCCGTTAGATCATGCGATGACCATGCTTCAAACCAAGTTCGCTAAAAAACCGGATATCGCCAAAGCCAATATCAAGGCTCTGACCGATGGATACAACTACGGGAACAACATTCATGCTTCCGTTTCGACTTACCGTATCGAAGGATCGAAGCAGAAGCCCGGCATTTATATGGATGTGAACGGAAATAATGCTACTTCGTACGGACTGATCGCTGCTGCCGAAAAAGCGAATTTACGGCTGTTTCTCGGAAGTTATCCGATTACTCCCGCGACCGATATTTTGCACGAACTGTCTAAACACAAAAACCTTGGAGTCATTACGGTACAGGCCGAAGACGAGATTGCCGGAATTTGTACGGCGATCGGCGCCAGCTTTGCCGGTTGCTTGGGGGTGACATCTACTTCCGGTCCCGGACTGGCGCTCAAGAGCGAAGCCATCGGATTGGCCATGATTGCCGAGTTGCCGTTAGTGATCATCGACGTGCAGCGCGGAGGCCCGTCGACCGGTATGCCTACCAAGAGCGAGCAGGCCGACTTGATGCAGGCGCTTTACGGACGAAACGGAGAGAGCCCTGTCGTTGTACTGGCTGCCTCGACTCCTACCGACTGTTTCGATATGGCCTATTGGGCCGGTAAATTGGCTGTGGAGCATATGACTCCGGTTATTCTGCTGACGGATGCGTTTATCGCTAACGGTTCTTCTGCTTGGCGTATTCCGGATTATCTGAACGATTATCCGGCGATCAAGCCGAATTACGTGGAGAATTACAGGAATCCCGAGCCGTGGAAAGCCTACCGGCGCGATAAAGAAAGCCTTGTTCGTTATTGGGCGGTACCCGGAACCGAGGGCTTTACCCATCGTATCGGCGGGTTGGAGAAAGATTACGATACCAGTTCGATCTCGACCGATCCGAAGAACCACCAAAAGATGGTGCAGACACGTCAGGGGAAAATCGATAAAATTGCAGATTATATTCCCGAGGTCGAAGTGTTAGGCGATCAGGACGCCGATCTGCTGATTGTAGGCTGGGGAGGAACGTTCGGTCATCTGCATGAGGCGATGGACATTCTGCGTCAGAACGGTCATAAGATCGGATTGGCTCATTTCCGTTTCATCAGCCCGTTGCCTAAAAATACGGAGCAGATCCTGAAACATTATCCTAACGTTGTGGTAGCCGAGCAGAATAACGGACAGTTTGCCAGCTATCTGCGGAGCAAGATCAAAGACTTCAATCCACACAAGTTTAATCGTATCAAAGGACAACCCTTTGTCGTATCCCGTTTAGTTGAAGAATTTACGAAAATTATGGAGGGCAAATAATTATGAATACAGATTTGAAATATACTCCCAAAGACTATAAAAGCGACCAGTATGTACGCTGGTGTCCCGGATGCGGTGACCATGCCACGTTGAACTGTCTGCATAAGGCCATGGCCGAAGTGGGGATACCACCTCATCAGACGGCCGTGATCTCCGGTATCGGCTGCTCGTCGCGATTGCCGTATTATATGAATTCGTATGGCTTTCATACCATTCACGGACGTGGTGCCGCCATTGCGACGGGTGTGAAAACCGCGCGTCCTGATCTTAGCGTATGGCTCGTCACCGGCGATGGCGACTGCCTGGCCATCGGAGGAAATCACTTCATTCATGCCATACGACGTAATGTCGATCTGAACATTGTGTTGATGAACAATAAGATCTACGGATTGACGAAGGGACAGTATTCTCCGACTTCCGACCGTGGATTCGTATCGAAAAGTTCGCCATACGGAACAGTGGAAGATCCGTTTATTCCCGCCGAGCTGACATTGGGTGCCCGCGGCCATTTCTTCGCCCGTGCGCTTGATGTGGACCTGTCGAACCTGACGGATACTCTTGCAGCATCCGCCCGCCATAAAGGAGCATCCGTTACGGAGGTGCTTGTCAATTGCGTCATCTTTAATCATGGGATCCATCGGCAGGTTTCGGACCGCGAAGTACGTGCCGAGAAGACGATTTTCCTGCGCCACGGTGAAAAGATGCTCTTCGGCAAAGACAATCAGAAGGGACTTGTGCTTGACGGCTTGAAGTTGAAGGCGGTGACACTTGGAGAAGACGGTTATACGATCGACGATATCCTTGTTCACGATGCGCACGAAAGAGATAATACGTTGCACATGATGCTTGCTATGATGGGAGACGAGATGCCTTTAGCGCTCGGTATTATCCGCGATGTAGAAGCACCGGTGTACGATGAGTCCGTACATCGGCAGCTTGCTGATGTACAGGCTAAGAAATCGACTCGAACACTGCATGAGATGTTGATGACCGGCGAGACGTGGGAAGTCAAGTAAGTCGTTGTACTTAGATCATACAGGAAAAAGTCGCCCCTTAAGACGAGGAGGCGACTTTTTTAATGCCGTACAGAGAGTCGGTAGGGAAGAGTAGGCGGAAGCATCAGGAGTTCTTCGGCCAATCGCCCACGATAAAGATGGGGCAGGCCATTATGTATGAAATGTCGAAAACTGCGAAAAGTTTAGGATGTTCGCGTTAAATAATACTAACATATTGTGTTGTTCCGCAAATAAATCGTTCTTTTGCACTAAAATTGGGTAGGTCATATCCTGATTACCTCCCAATGGTTGCAGAAATAACGTACAGGAGCATGACAGCAAGCAAGAAGAAAGCGCCGATTTCGTTTTTCAACTCCCGCCTGATTTCCGTCATAAGCATTGCACTCGCATTGTATATGATGGGTCTTTTCTTTATATTCGGGCTGATAAGTAAAGAATTGTCGGTTTATATGAAGGAGAACATTGCGTTTTCCATCCTCCTCAAAGAAGACATCAAAGAGGCTGATATCCGGCAAATGGAGAGACAGCTGAATGCACAACCGTTCATCAAGAGCGCGAAATACATCTCGAAGGAGGAGGCGGCCCGGGAGATGGTCGCCGAATTGGGAGAAGACCCGCAGATGTTTCTCGGATTTAATCCCTTTCAGGCGTCGATTGAGGTAAAGTTAAAATCCGCCTATGCCAATCCGGACAGTTTGCTACAGATTGAAAAGAAGCTCACTTCATATACGAATGTGTCGGAATTGCTGTACCAGAAAGACATTATGCAGGTGGTGAACAATAACATCCGGCGCATCGGTCTGGTATTGTTTATGCTGATAACGATTCTGGTGCTGATTTCGTTTGTATTGATTAGCAATACCATCCGGCTGTTGATTTATTCGAAGCGTTTCTTAGTGTACACCATGCGGCTCGTTGGAGCCACCCCGGCGTTTATCCGCCGGCCGTTTATCCGCTATAACATTGTCAGCGGACTGATTGCCGGCGTACTGGCAATAATGATGCTGATGGGTACGTTGTATTATCTGGAAGGTGAACTTGCCGGATTAGAGCAAATACTGCGCGGTGAAGGGTTACTTATTGTTTATGGTGCGGTGCTTGTGTTGGGGATCGTGCTGGCGGTATTGGCAGCCTGGTTTGCCGTAAACCGCTATATGTATATGGCTGTAGGAAAAATGTATTATATTTAAACAGAAGGATATATTAGAACAAACATGAAAGATTTTGCATTTGGGAAGAGCAATTTTATCTGGGTCGGAGTTTCCGTCTTCTTGATTATTGTTGGTTTCGCTCTGATGAGTGGCGGCGGGTCGAAAGACGGCATCTCTTTCAATCCTGAGATTTTCAGTACACAACGCATTGTCATTGCCCCGATCGTGACGATGGTCGGATTTATACTTATGGTTTTCGCTATTTTGAAAGGGGATAAGAAAACCGCGGAACATAAGGACGAAACCCTCGGCGAATGAGCTGGATCGAAGCGGTTATTCTCGGAATCATTCAGGGGCTGACGGAGTTTTTGCCGGTCAGCAGCAGTGGGCATCTGACCATTGCCGGCACACTGTTCGGGATGAAGAGCGGTGAAGAGATTCTCGCTTTCACCACGTTGCTTCATGTGGCTACGGTATGCAGCACCATCGTTGTGCTGTGGGGAGAGATCACAGACCTGTTCAAAGGTTTTTTTGCGTTTCGGCGCAACGAAGAGACGTTAACCGTTGCGAAGCTTTTACTCTCTGCCGTACCGGTCGGCATTATCGGACTGTTTTTTAAGGATCAGGTCGAGGCCGTATTCGGGCAGGGGCTGTTTATTGTAGGGTGTATGTTGCTACTTACCGCTGCCTTGCTGCTGGTATCGTATTTGACCAAGCCTGACGTGCGGAAAGATCGAATCTCGTTTCGCGATGCTCTGATCATCGGAGTGGCGCAGGCTTGCGCCGTTATGCCGGGCCTCTCGCGATCGGGTACGACTATTGCAACGGGCATTATGTTGGGGAACAAGAAAGAGCGGGTAGCGAAGTTTTCGTTTTTGATGGTACTCATCCCGGTCTTGGGCGAAGCCCTGCTCGATGTGTTGAAGATGCTTAAGGGCGATGAGGTCTCGGCTTATGCAACCATGTCGCCGGTAGCGATGTTATATGGTTTCGCGGCGGCTTTCGTTTCGGGGGCTGTTGCCTGCAAATGGATGATCGGCATCGTCAAGCGGGGCAAGCTGATCTATTTCGCTTATTATTGTATGGCTATCGGAACGCTGGCCATCATCTATTCATTCTTTAAATAAACGAGGCTGCGATGGATTTTCTTGCGGGTGAAATCGTATATTTTGACAAGCCGTTGGACTGGACATCGTTCGATTTGGTGAACAAGTTCCGCTATCTGCTATCCCGCAGGCTGAAGGTTAAAAAGATCAAAGTAGGACATGCCGGGACGTTGGATCCCAAGGCGACGGGGGTTCTGATTGTCTGCACGGGGAAGGCGACGAAGCGTATCGACGAGTTCCAGTATCAGACGAAGGAATATGTGGCGACCTTACAACTGGGGGCGACTACTCCGTCTTTCGATCTGGAGAAGGAAATCGATTGTACTTATCCGACCGGGCATATCACGCGCGAGCTGGTCGAGCAAACGTTGACTGCATTCGTGGGCACGATCCGGCAGGTACCGCCTGTTTTTTCGGCCTGCAAGGTGGGAGGGAAGCGCGCTTACGAGCTGGCACGCAGAGGCGAAGAAGTCGCCTTAAAAGCAAAGACGCTTGTTATCGACGAGTTGGAATTGCTGGAATATGCGCTTCCGGTCATCAAGATACGGGTAGTTTGCAGCAAAGGAACGTATATCCGTGCGTTGGCACGCGACATCGGGATAGCTCTCCGTTCCGGAGCGCATCTGATCGCCTTGCAACGTACGCGTATCGGTGAGGTGACCCTCGACTGCTGCATTCGTCCCGAAGAGATGGAGACTTTTCTGGATCGTACGCTGGCAGAGTCGTCTCATCCGGTTGAATCATCGAATAAAAAAACTAAAGTAATCATATGAAACTCTCAAACTTCAAATTCAATTTGCCGGCGGAATTGATTGCGGCGTATCCGGCACCGCACCGCGACGAGTCTCGCCTGATGGTCTTGCATCGAGATACCGGAAAAATCGAGCATAAAGTCTTCAAAGACCTTCTCAAATATTTCGGCGCCGGCGATGTCTTCGTGATGAACAATACACGGGTGTTCCCGGCTCGTTTGTACGGCAATAAGGAAAAGACCGGGGCTAAAATCGAGGTCTTCCTGCTTCGGGAGCTGAATGAGAGCATGCGTTTGTGGGATGTGCTGGTCGATCCGGCGCGTAAAATCCGTATCGGCAACAAGCTCTACTTCGGGAAGAACGACTCAATGGTTGCGGAAGTGATTGACAATACCACTTCGCGCGGACGGACGTTGCGTTTCCTCTACGACGGCACGCACGAAGAGTTTGTCAAAGCACTGTATGCCCTGGGTGAAACGCCGCTGCCCAAATATATGAATCGACCGGCCGAGCCAGACGATGTAGAGCGTTATCAGACCATTTTCGCTACGGAAGAGGGCGCTGTTGTCGCTCCGGCTGCAGGGCTGCATTTCAGTCGTGAGCTGATGAAGCGGCTTGAGATCAAAGATTGCAACTTCGTTTATCTGACCGTACATTCCGGCTTGGGCATCTATCGAGATATTGACGTCGAAGATTTGTCGAAACATAAGGTCGATTCCGAACAGATGATTATTAACAGCGAAGTGGTGGAGGCCGTCAATAAGGCCAAAGGCAACGGCCGCAAGGTATGTGCCGTGGGTACCTCGGTGATGCGTGCCATTGAGACGGCGGTCGGGACAGACCGTAACCTGAAAGAGTATGACGGATGGACGAATAAGTTTATCTTCCTGCCTTACGAGTTCAGTATTGCTAACGCGATGATTACGAACTTTCACATGCCGCTCTCCACGTTGCTGATGATGACGGCCTCGTTCGGTGGGTATGACCTGACGATGGAAGCCTATCAGACGGCCATCAAGGAAAAATACCGTTTTTGCGCTTACGGCGATGCCATGTTGATTTTATGACGATGGGCGACGCGCAGATAAGCCATGTTTACCTGAGTTTAGGCTCCAATCAGGGGAATAAGCGAAAAAATATGATTACAGCCTTGGCGCTGTTGGCCGAAAGGGCGGGAGATATTCCTTCCCTTTCTGCTTTTTACGAGACCGAGCCGTGGGGGTTCGAGTCGGAGAATACGTTTCTCAACGCCGTGGCATACCTGCAAACTACGCTTTCGCCTACAGACCTGCTGGCGCTCACGCAGCAGATCGAACGCGAGCTGGGACGCACGGTCAAAAGCGAGAACTACGCTTACCATGACCGTCCGATCGATATCGATATCTTGCTGTACGACGATTGGGTGTATAAGACGCCTGAGCTCACCGTTCCTCATCCACTGATGCACCGTCGGCGGTTTGTGCTCGAGCCGCTGGCCGAGGTAGCGCCGGCACTCCGCCATCCGGTATTGCATCGCACGGTCGACGAGCTGCTTCACGCCCTGTGACCTCGTCGCGACATGACCTTCGTTACAGATTCAGCTGCATCCCTTTCGGGTACTTCACGCTGTAACTGATCTGATAGCTTTTCGTCTCGCCCGGTTGAAACGTATCTTCCCACGTGATCACACCTGTATCCGCCTTGTTCGTTGTCGGCGGGGTTGTTTCTTTCAACAGTTCTACTTCGATGTTTTTCTGTGTCGAGATCGGATACTGATCTTTGAGCGTCAGTTTGATTTCTTTCTTCTGGTTGTTTTTAACGGTGATTTTGTAGGTAAACACTTGCTTCACATCCGATCCGAACAGGCGCGTACTGCTGAAATCCTGCATCTTTTCCCGTTTCACGGAGATGCGCTGATCCGTGCCGAGCGTCAGTGTCATGTTCTGCAGCGTACCGGAGCCATCGATATACGTTTCGCCCAGATACATATCGTCGTACGAGATCATCGCCTTGCCGCTCGGCAGATCCAGCTTCTCGCTCTCCGTCAGTTCGGCGGTGAGGTACGTGCGGGTATCTAATTTCGGCGCCGCATAGAAGCGGTAAGTAGCGTTGGCCTGCTGCACCCGCAGGTCGATATTCTGTTCTTTGCCGTTACCGGGGATGGTGTAGGGCAGGTCGATGGCATACGTCGTGACCAGCGCATTCTCATCTACCGTCAGATAGTCGTCTACCGTTGCTTCGGCTTTGGCTGCCGAGGGCTCTTCTGCTGCCATCTCCATGTTTGCTTTCTCGGCGTAGGTGTTTCGTGCGGACGGCTGGCTACGTAGCATCGGCATGGGAGACCATTCGCGCAGAAACCATGTGTTGAATAGTGGAGCGACTTGCTCCTTGCCGGGTGCTCCTGTCGAGAGGGTCAGCTTCACACGTTTCCAGTCGACGCCCGTCGTCTGGCGTACCCGTGCTTTCGAGACGATCTGCACCGGGTGTTCGATCGATTCCACATGCAGATGGTAATAAGGTGACCAGCCGGCCGCGAACGTGCAATAACTCACTGCCAGCCGGCTCTTCATGGCCGATGGCGCGGTGAGGCTCAGCTTCAGCGCGCCCGTCTCATGTCCGCTACCTTTCAGCTCGACTGTGATACGCGCGATGTCTGTTTCGAGACGTTTCTTTTCTTCTTCGCGCTTGATCAGCAGGGTCTCGATTTCGATGTGTTTATTTTTGAAGTACTCCATGCTTTTGGCCAGCTCATCGAGCGTCATGCCTTTCTCCTGCGAAGCCATCTTCTGGCTCATTCCTTTCTCCAGCATCTCGAGCATCTGCCGGTGTACGTTCATCTCGATGTCGATCTGCTGTACGTTCTTTTGATACATCACCAGCGAGTCTCGGAGCTTCCGGAGCGCCGGATCGGTGATCTGCTCCGATACGTGTTTCGGTACGAACTCATACGCGGAGATAACAATTCCCTCGCCGGCACGTATATTCAGACTGCCTGCATCGATCTGGGTACTCAGTCCTTCGATCCATACTTCGTTTTCACCTTGGGTTAAGGCTATTTCGGCCGAATGTTTCAACTCGGCCCCACGGAGAAAGACCGTCACTTCGTCCAGTTTCGAGTGGAGGACTGTCTTTCGTTCATTCGCTTGTGTTTCCGTCATCATACTCATCATAAAAATTCCGGTTAAAATAATTCCTGCTGTTCTCATTTCTACTTGCTTTTAAGGTATTCTTAGCACTATGCAAAGTTACATGATAATTTTGAATTTCATTGGATTATTGAAAGAATTCTTGTTCCGTTGGATGGTTGGTCTGTTTTTGAAGAACGAAAAGGCCTTCGGGTGTTTTATTTGTTGTTGAAATGTTAGGTGTTTAGATGTTGAGGTGTTGAGTTGTTTAGTTATTGAATTGTTGAGATGTTTACTGACGGCTGTAACAGCCCTGAAAGGGCGTAATAATTCAGCCCAATGCGGAGCGTTGGGGAAAAAGGCCACACCCTGATAAGAGGGCTGAAAGCCTGACGTAATTCAATTGTTAATTGTCAATTGTTATGCGTGGTGCACGCTGAATCATGTACCTGAAAAATATCCATTGACAATTGACAATGACTTTGTTGCAACGGTTGACGTCTGATTATCAAAAGATATGGGTGTATATAAAAAACAACCTAAAAAAATCAGCCATTTAATAATCAGCAATATAGAAAAATTGATGTTTTATTACAGGTAAAAATATATCACTGTTTTCTATGAATTTATCCGTTGCAACAAAGTCATTGACAATTAACAATTACTTTGTCATTCAGAGCGTGAGCGATGAATCTCTTCCCTCTTACTCGCGGGATTCCTCACTGCGTTCGGAATGACAAAGGGCGGCGTTCGGAATGACAAACACAGTTATTCGCGTTAATTTGCGCCCATTTGCGAAATTTGCGTTCGGACACCACACAAAAAGAGGGCGAACACAAGGTTCACCCCTACATTGACTACCTTAACTACTGCTGACTACTTTTCACTTTTCACTTTTCACTTTTCACTCTTCGTTTTTCACTTTTCACTTTTTCGTTTTTTTCACTTTTCACTTTTCACTTTTCGTTTTTCACTTTTTATTTCTATCTTTGTGCTGTGAA
>NZ_JBQNAZ010000054.1:0-14463 GCF_052170195.1 Tannerella sp.
CGTAACCATTGTCGTACATTCGCACATCCATTATTAATGGTAAACGCCGAACAATGTATCGTGTAATTTGGGATAAACCTGTTTCCAATCTTTTTAACCGATTTTATTTGTCGGTTTAAATATTTGCATTAACTTTGCGCCGCAAAGCACTTTTAAAAGATGGAAAATAAAGAAGTATTCAATACCTTAAACGAAATCAGGTCTTTGATGGAGAAATCGTCGAAGGTTTTGAGTTTAAGCGGTGCATCGGCCATTTTAGTCGGTGCGTATGCGTGCATTTCGGCTGTCGTAGCGTATTACATGCTAGGCGGTACGGGCGGATGGTCGCAAGATCTGCTTTCGTTTCCGCGCCTGCAGGTCAACACGCCTTATCGTATGCAGTTAATGCTGATCTTTGCGGCAGTACTCGTTGTGCTGTGTCTCACCACAGTATTCTTTTTCTCACGACGGAAAGCCCAACGGAGCGGACAACGTTTTGTGTTCGACCGTACAGCCCAACGGATGTTACTGAACTTTTTTCTGCCGCTCGCTGTAGGCGGTATTCTCTGCCTCTCGCTGATCTGGAAACAGCACTACGGACTGACCTCGTCAGTCATGCTGATTTTCTACGGCATCGCTTTAATCAATGCCTCGAGTTATACGTATTCGAATACGCGCTATCTGGGTTATGCCGAACTGCTGCTCGGTCTGGCCGACAGCTTTGTCGAAGGACACGCCTTGTTATTCTGGACCATGGGCTTCGGAGTCTTTCACATCGTTTACGGCATTTTCTTTCATCTCAAATACGACCGGCCTACCCCCACCCGATGAAACCGATACCGGAAGATCTGAACAAAGCGTTTGAAAGCAAGGTGCGGTTAGGCATCATGTCCGTACTGATGGCCAACGAATCGGTCGATTTCGTCACGATGAAATCGCTGCTCGAGTTGACGGACGGTAACCTGGCCAGTCATATGCGCAGTCTGGAAGCGCTCGGCTATCTTCAGAGCAGCAAGCAGTTTATCGGACGTAAACCGAATACGACATTTGCCATCACGAAGAGCGGACGTGAAGCATTCATCGCCCACATCAACGCCCTCGAAGCCTTCCTGAAAGAACGGATGAAACCATATCAAAAATAATTTTTTTACATATCAACTTTGCAATTCAAAGTTCTTTTCATATACAAGCATTAATTTATCCATAATATAAACAAGTAAAAAAAGAAAAAAATGATGGAAACTCAAAAAATCAATTCGCAAGCAGAACACAATCCGACAGTCTCCCGGCATGAAGTTCCTCCTCTTGTCAGAGACAGGTTGAATTTACCTCCGCATTGGCGGATGTTCATCAAAGTAACATTGATCGGAGTATTGACCGTACTGCTGATGATCCCGATGATGATGATCGAAAACCTGATCGGTGAGCGAGAGCGAACGGCCGAAAGTGCGACCGACGAGGTACATCAGAAATGGAGCGGCGCGCAGACCGTGCTCGGCCCCGTGCTGACCATCCCGTTCAAAGAAGTCGTCAGAATGGATAGTGACGGGAAAACTGAGAAAATCATCAGCGTCATCAATGTACTGCCCGAAACACTCGAGATCACCGGCGACATCCGAACGGAAGAACTGAAGCGCGGTCTGTACGAAGTCATCGTCTATAATTCCCCCATCAAGATGAAAGGGACATTCGTGTTGCCTGAAGACCTGAGCATTTCGGGAGGCAGCCTGAACGATCTGCAATTAGATGAGGCGATGATCAACATCGGTATGTCTGACCTGCGCGGTATCGAAGAACAGGTAACGATGACTTTCGGGGAACAGACGCTGGTTTTCAATCCGGGTATTCCGCATAGCCAGCTGCTAACCTCGGGCGTATCGTGTAAGGCGGATGTTCGCCCTCTGTTCAGCCGCAGGCAAACTGTGTCGTTCTCCGTAAGACTGCAACTCAAAGGATCGGAGTCGCTCTATTTCGCTCCGCTCGGTAAGACGACGAGTGTAGCGCTGACCTCAGACTGCCGGACACCAAGTTTCACCGGTGCCTTCCTGCCCGATCATCGCAATGTAATGGAAACGGGCTTTACGAGCGACTGGAAAGTGATGCACCTGAACCGCAACTACCCACAGGTGCTAACCGAGGACAACTGGAACGACGAAGTTGATCAATCGGTCTTCGGCGTAGACATGCTGATGCCTGTGCAACATTATCAAAAATCGATGCGCTCGGTCAAGTATGCGATGCTGATCATCCTGCTCACGTTTGTCGTCAGTTTCTTCGTCGAAGTGCTGCAAAAGAAACAGGTACACCCGTTTCAGTATCTGCTTATCGGGTTGGCATTATGCCTGTTCTATTCACTGTTGATCTCCATCTCGGAGCATACGGGCTTTACGACAGCTTATACCGTGGCATCGGCCATGACCGTGTCGCTGATCACATGCTATATGGCCGGCATACTGAAAATCAAACGCACGGCATTGACTGTCGGTGCACTGCTGACCTGCCTGTACGTGTATGTTTTCGTACTGATACAAATGGAGACATATGCCTTGCTTGCAGGAAGTATCGGGTTGTTTGTGATTCTTGCGGTTGTCATGTACGTGTCGCAACGTATCGACTGGAGCGGCCGGGAATAAGTACCGAATGCGACCTTCCAACAGCGAGCAATCCCTTTTTATTCCGGAGGAGGTATCGAGACAAAATGTTTCGGAACCTCCCCTCGAGGTAAGCGCGGGAGCCCGTTTCTTTTTCGTTTCCCGGACGGATGGAATCAGACAGTTCGTTCCTTCACTTTCCAGAGCGAAGTAAGCCACAGCCCGGCAAAAGTGATGGAACCGTTAATCATCAACATTTCGTACCCGAAGCGGTAACCCGTAACGCGCAACACCAGTTGTTCGAGAGCGAAACAAATCAAGGGCGAGGCGATACATATATAAGGAACATAACGGTCGATCGGCTGACGCTTCGTAAACAGCCCGAAAGCAAAAAGTCCGAGAAGCGGTCCGTAGGTGTAAGAAGCAATGACATAAATCGCATCGATCACACTGCGATTATTCAACGCTTTGAATATCATAATAATGATAACGAACAGCACCGAGATAAACAGATGCACTTTCATACGTGTCTGCTTGGCTTTCTTGGCCTGCTCTTTTTCGATACCGAGTATATCGACGCAAAATGAGGTGGTGAGCGCCGTCAACGCCGAGTCAGCACTGCTGAAGGCCGCCGCAATGATCCCGATAGTAAAAAAGATCAAAATCGTGCTTCCCAAAATGCCGGAAGTACAGAACATGGGGAGGATGTCATCGCCCGAAGCCGGCAACGTAACTCCCTGCTGTGCAGCGAGCGTGAGCAACAGGACCCCGAGACAGAGGAACAGAAAATTGATCGGTGTAAAAGCCAATCCGTAAGTGTACATATTCTTCTGCGCATCCTTCAGGCTCTTACACGAAAGATTCTTCTGCATCATATCCTGATCTAACCCGGTCATCACGATCGTAATGAATATCCCGCTAAAAAACTGTTTTACAAAATGCTGCGTACTACCCCAATCGTTCCACTCGAAAATGCGGAAATGGGGACTGTCCGTAACGGTCTGCCACATCCCGGTCATGTCCAATCCCATCCGATCTTTTACTTGCCAGATAATCACCACAAGCGTCCCGACGAGGCAGAGTGCCTGTAACGTATCGGTCCAGATAATCGTCTTCACCCCACTGCGGTAGGTATAGAGCCAGACGAGCAGGATACTGACGATAACCGTAACCCCGAACGGGATATTCCACGTACTGAATACGTAGGTCTGTAGGATAAGTACCACGAGATAGAGGCGTGCGGCCGCACCGATAATCTTCGAAAGCAGGAAGAACGAAGCCCCTGTTTTGTAACTTCGCCGTCCGATACGCGTTTCGAGATACGTATAAATGGAGGTGAGTCTCAACTTGTAGTAGAGCGGGAGCAGCACATTCGCAATCAACACATAACCAAAGAAGAAGCCGAGCACCGTCTGCATATACGTCATATCGATCTGGCGTACCCAGCCGGGCACCGAGACGAACGTCACCCCCGAGAGCGACGAACCCACCATTCCGATGGCCACGATATACCATGGCGACTTACGGTTTCCCAAAAAGAAAGCATCGTTACTCGAACTCTTACGTCCCGTTATCCATGCGATCAACAACAACAGACCAAAATAGGCGACAATAATCAGAAGAATAAGCTGACTGCTCATAGAAGTTGCGTATTTTTTGCTTTAGTTTTTTGCGATTTTATTTTTGCAGGCAAAACTACGCTTTTTTCCCGATTTGGCAAAAATGTCGTATATTTGTGTTCGGTTCAGAAAAAAAACGGAGGACAAATGATGCAACAACCGGGTGAATTCAAACAATTTCAAAAATTCCTGTCGGAGACGGAAGGAGATTTTCATGTGCTTGAACAACGCGTTCCGGTAGAGAAGCAATTGCAGTATTTCAAGTTCTCCGACCGACTGAGGAAAGAAGCGGTTCCATGGACGGAAGAAGACTTTCAGCAATTCGAGAGCGACCTCTACAATCCCGAATCGACGGAGGAATACAAACGTCGTATCCTTTCCATATTCGCCGTTTCGAAGGATGTTAAGTCGTACCGCAGACTGGAACGCTACGTGCAGTCGCCCGATCCCGAATTGACCGACTGGGCCTACATGGCGCTGATGGAAAGTCGCATCATGCTGGAGTCCGAGCTCTCGGAAGAGAAGCAGATTTATATCTCGACGGGCTTGGGAGGCAAAGGCCAAAAACTTCGTTTTTTCCTCCTTCTTCAAGCAAATGAGAACAAACCGTTTCTCGATTATCAGCGGAACGTGATTGAGCGGGAGTTTGCTTTCGCCATGCAGAACGCGGATTGCGACATCGAACGACTGACCGTACACGCAACCTATGCCGATCTGCTCGTACTGATGCCGATACATACCGATATCAAACGACTGATCGAAACCATTGTCGGGGAATGTAACCAATATGGCGACTTCCTGTCCAAAGCTTTTACCGTCACGAATGTAAAAGAGTTGAACGATGAAGAGATCGCCCGGATCATCCACGGCGAAAAGAATGAAAACAACACATCGGACAAGGAAGAATGAAAAGTCTGTCTGTAATTATTCCCTGTTTTAACGAAGAAGAGGTTCTTCGCGAATCGTACAGACGCACCAAGGCCGTTTTGGACACGCTACCATGCGATGCCGAGATCATCTACGTCAACGACGGAAGCCGTGACAGAACACGCATGATACTCGACGAACTCGCAGCCTCAGACCGACGTGTCAAAGTACTTCATTTTTCCCGTAACTTCGGCCATCAGCCGGCTGTCTCGGCCGGCATCAAAAATTGTCATACCGACTTGGCTATCATCATGGACGCCGACCTGCAAGACCCGCCCGAACTGATTCCGGACATCCTCGCACTACGCGAAAAAGAACAGGCGAACAGCGTCTATTGTGTGCGTCGCTCACGCGACAAGGAAAGTTTCTTCAAACTCTTTACCGCCCGTCTGTTCTATCGGACGATGAACCGGATGAGCGAAGTTGAATTTCCGCTCGACACGGGCGACTTTCGCCTGATCGACCGGAAAATTATGAACGAGTTCAACCGACTGCGCGAACATGGCAAATACATCCGAGGACTGGTCAGCTGGATCGGTTTCAAACAAGTACCTTTCTATTACGAGCGCAAGGCACGCGTGGCCGGCGAGACGAAATACCCGTTGAGCAAAATGATCCGATTTGCGTCAAACGCCTTACTGTATTTCTCGAAGAAACCGTTGCGATTAGCTATGGGCTTGGGATTTATCGCCGTCATCATCGGTATTATTCTGGCAATCTGGTTTATGCTCGGCAAGTTGTACGGGTTTAGCAATGCCGAAACAGGCTGGACTTCGATCATGACCGTTGTCGTCTTTTTCGGAGGTGTCCAACTGCTTACTATCGGCGTGCTGGGACAATACATCGGCGTGCTCTTCGACGAGATCAAGAACCGGCCGGAATATATCATCGACGAGAAGCGAAACTATACGGACAACGAAACCGATTGATTCATCCTTCGCTCTTCCGCATCATCCGCCAAACCATATAGAGAAGTTGTATCGTTACGAGAGCGATAACGATCCATACGCCGTATGTCTTCAGAAAGACCATCCACGGATGAGGAGGCTCGTCCGAATCGCCGATACGTTCGATCGAGACGACGGATAGATGCGGCAGATCATCCGACACACGTTTACGAAACGTCAAGTCATATTGCGGCGCATGGGCTACGGCATCGCCATACGTTAATGTGTAACGTCCTCTTTTGAGTTGCGCCACCACATAACGACGGACAATCCGCGCGGCAACCGAATCGATTCGGAGCGGTTGGTCATCGCCGTTCGCGATCCGGAAACGCAACGTATCCATGCTGTGCGGCAGACTTGGAAGAGCTTGTGCACTGCCGGCTTCGGAGCGCAATCGCCCGATTTTCGTACCGGCCAACCATACCGCCCGATCGTAATCTTCGGGAGCGGAAATGTAAAACACCACGTCTTCAAAGCGATAAGGATAGGGAAAAGCCAACGTCAACTCCGTCTGCTTCCGAGCGTTATCGATACGCAAGGCATAATGTGTGGCGGGTATCTTCATCAGGTGACGGATGTGGGTATCTCCCGCTCCGTTACGTCCGATGGAAAGGATGTTCAGCGGTGCCGACAGCGAATCGTTTATCGACAGCAGATAATAACGATAGTCGGAAACCGGAAACGAAACGGTCAGCAACGCTTCCGTCCCGCGCACCTCCGCTTGCTCCGAGAACCGGAAGCGATCTCTCACCGCATACCAGCTTTCACCATCATTGCTGCCTTTGAGAATGGCTTTCTTGTTGGTATCGGCATGTTTCACCCGTACCGTAAACGACGAAATACGTTCACCATCCGTTTGAATCCGGATATCCGTCTGGAACGTTCGACGGATCAGCTCGATGGGATATGGTTCGAAGTCACGGCCTCGACTGACGGATGTTGCTTCGCGCACAAAATACGCGACCTCTCGACCATACTCGTCACGAATACGCAGGTCGGCCAGATCGTCACGGGCTGCGCCGATCACCGGAGCCGGCAAATCGATGGCATAAAAACTGTCCGCCTCCACGGGAGGCAAGGTGGCGCGATACGTTTGCGCCATCATCCCGCTGCCCAAAAACAACAGCAGGAGACCGGTAAGTGCAGCCTTACCTGTTCTCTTCCTTTTCGGTTTCATCACGTTCATCACTAAACAATACGTTTTTCAGTTTTTGATACAGAAAAGACAGCAGCAGAAGAATGACACCAAGCAAAATAAATACGGCAATCTTCCCTGCCATCGGCATGGTCCAGACATCGACGATCAGCAATTTACCGAGCACCACGGCAAACACGCCGAGGCTCAATATCCGAAGCGTCTTAAGGTGTCTCCGCATCCCCAGGGTCATCAGAGCAAACCCGGCCACCGACAGAGCGATGGAGAAGCCAGCGCTCAAGCTGTCGTCCCATCCGACGGTATACAGCAGGTGACGCACAGCGAGCGTCCACGTGGCCGTAGCCAACAAGCTGAGGTAAATCGTAAAACCGTTGCTGGCCGAGCTTCGTGCCGGCGTATTCCGATAGTAGAGGACACCGCCCCACACCAGTTCGGCCACGACCGTTGCAAGAATCATCCATGCCGTACGGCCACTTTCGGCCTCGTAAGGCAAAATGGCGTAGGCATAAAGCGCGGCACTGACGAGCATCCCTGAAAAGTACGCCCACGACCAACCCGCACCGAGCCGGAAACGTCGTGACAAGACGATGCTCAAGAAGAGGATATAACTCGTCTGAAACAGCAAAATATGGCTTTCCGCAACGGTAAAACGGGACATCTCCCATACCACCACCATATTTCCGAGAACGACGGAAAGCAGGATTAGCACGGCATTGCCCGGCGTATATCTCAGAATATACGTTTTATCGAACGCTTCACGATAACGGCTTATCAGCACGGCGAGCGCCAGATAACTCAAGCAAACAAAAGCATTCGTAACAAACAATTTGTTGGCAAAGATCGTTTGCCCTTCCGTCAGACCGATTGCGTAAGGAGCGATATCCATCACGAATGAAACCAACGTAAGCAGTATGAGGATAAAGGAAAAGTATGCGTACATCCGCGCTTTCGATTGGGCGTAAAGCCATCCGAGCAACACCATCTCAGAGGCCCAGAAGAGGGTGATGAACGTGCCTTCGAGCTGAACAGGGACAGCAAGGGAGACGAAAGTCAGCACAACGCCAAGCAACGTATGAAGCAGAAATTGATATTCGAGTCGGCGTTTTCGCAACCACAAAATGGCAGCCATATTAACGATAGCGATACCAAGCGGCAACAACCCGTCGATCTTCATCGGGAGCAATAGTTTATCGATAAAAAACAGGCCGAACCCCATGTAAGCAAAGTTATTCAGCACGACGGTTGCCAAAAGCATTCGATTGGTCCACAGCCATCCCCGGTCGTTACGCAGGATGGAGAGCAGAGGCAAGAGGAAGATCACGTAGAAGAGCGAAGCGAAAAGAAGTAACCGCAACGCCATGTTGGGGTCGATCACGCTCGTATTCATCAGAAACACGAACATAATGAGGCAGGTCGAGAAGAACGAAATCATGGGTAGCTCGACCCACTTTTTGAAGAGCGACAGCACGAACATACCGAGGTTCAGGATGGCGATGTAAGAAAACAATACCATGTAATTGCCATCGCCGCTGCTCGTCAGGAAGGGAGCGATATACCCTCCGAAGAGGGCAATAACGGCCAGCTCGCGCCGGTCGTACAGAACGGAAAGCACAGCCATAAATACGGTCAGCACGACGAGAATCACGAAAGCGACCGGCTGAGAGAACAGTTGATAATAATGGTACGCCACGGCTACAGTGACATAGAACGTGGCAAAAGCGCCACCGGCCAGCAACGAACTGAAAGCACGGTATTTCTTCTGAAGCCTTGCGGCAATAACCAGCAGACCGGAGCCTGTGGCGAAGCCCAGAATCGTTCGCGACACTTCGTTGATCCACTCGTTATCAATGGCGTATTTCACAAACAGGCCGATACCGACAACCAGCACGAAGATACCGATTTTGCCGAACAGGTTTCCGCCGATAAACTCTTCGTAGTTTATCTTTTTCACCGGCCTCGGTGCGGGAGGAACAGCCGAAGCGGCAGGCATCGGCGGTTCTATGACCGGAGCGACCTCGACCGGTGCAGAAGGCGGAGGCACAGGTGCGGAAGGAGTCATGATTTCCCGTGGCGGAGGAGGTGGCGCTACGCTTATATATTCACGTGCTTCGACCTCTTCCCTCAGGTTGTCCATCTGCGGGGGAGCGGCCGGAGGCTCGACTGAACGTTGCGCAACAGGCACAGCCACCACCTCTTCTTCGGTCGATGTATCCGTCTTCTTTTCCAACAATTTTTCCAACATCGCTTCCATCGAGAGAAGCCGTTTCGAGACCTCGCCGATACGTCCAAGCAGTATTGCCCAGCCAATAATCGGCAAGATTATAAAAAGTAGAATCAGAAACAGAATAATTCCAAATTCATCCATACGTTTTTCTTTTTATTCGTTATTTACCGAGCAAACATAGACAAAAAAGCCGATATTTTATCCCGGCACAATAAAAAAACAGGGCTGACACATCAAAATCCGATGGAGAACGGAATGCCCCGGCATCAGCGGAATGCCTAATAAACTCTACGGAGATTTCCCGGCATCAACGGAAAGCCTAATAAACTCTACGGAGATTTCCCGGCATCAACGGAAAGCCTAATAAGCTCTACGGAGAATACCGTTCCAACAAAGTCATTTGAATACGTCAGTCTCTGTCGATTTTTTATGGCATACACTGTTATTGTTATTTACAGAAAAGCGCTATCTTTGCACTTCAATTTTACTATAAAGAATGACTCTTTCTGCTTTGACAGCTATATCTCCGGTAGATGGACGCTATCGGGACAAGGTAGAAGCGCTGGCTGCCTATTTTTCGGAGTTTGCGCTGATTAAGTATCGTGTACGCGTTGAAATTGAATACATCTGTTTGTTGGCGGAAATTTTGCCGCCTGTACAAGCCTTGAATAAGGACGATGTAAAAACAGCCTTGCGGAAGATTTATCTTGACTTCTCGTACAATGACGCACAGCGTGTAAAAAAAATCGAGCAGACAACGAATCATGACGTGAAAGCTGTCGAATATTTCATTAAAGAACAATTCGATGTGCTCTCGCTACAGGAATACAAAGAATTTATTCATTTCGGACTGACTTCGCAGGATGTGAATAACACCGCTGTTCCTCTTTCGTTGAAAGAGGCTTTGACCGAAGTTTATTTCCCCGGTATCGAAGCGGTGATCAACAAACTAAAAGGATATGCCGAAGCATGGAAAGACATTCCGATGCTCGCGAAAACGCACGGGCAACCCGCCTCCCCTACCCGTCTGGGGAAAGAGATTCAGGTGTTTGTCTATCGGTTGGAACAACAATTGGCGCAGCTCAAAGCCGTGCCCATCTCGGCCAAGTTCGGCGGAGCGACGGGCAACTTCAACGCTCATCATGTGGCTTATCCGAAACATGACTGGCAGCAATTCGGAAATCGGTTTGTGGAAGAAACCCTCGGACTAAAGCGTGAAGCATGGACAACCCAAATATCGAACTACGACAATCTGGCGGCTCTCTTCGACGGTTTGCGACGCATCGATACGATCCTGATCGACCTTTGTAGGGATGTATGGCAGTACATCTCGATGGAATATTTCAAGCAGAAGATTAAAGAGGGTGAGGTCGGCTCGTCGGCAATGCCGCACAAGGTCAATCCGATCGATTTCGAAAATGCCGAAGGTAATCTCGGTGTGGCCGATGCGATCCTTACGCATCTGAGTATGAAGTTGCCTATCTCCCGGCAACAGCGAGACTTGACGGACTCGACCGTATTGCGCAATATCGGTGTACCGCTGGCTCATATTGAGATCGCACTTAAGAGTCTGATGAAAGGACTCGGCAAACTGCTGTTGAACGAGCATGCCGTAGCACGCGAATTGGATGCGCAATGGGCTGTCGTAGCCGAAGCCCTTCAAACCATTCTGCGCCGTGAGGGGTATCCCCAACCGTATGAAGCGCTGAAAGCATTGACGCGCACAAACGAAGCGATTACAGCCTCATCGATTGCACAATTTATCGACTCCCTCGATTTGAGCGAGGCCGTAAAACAAGAATTGAGAGCCGTAACGCCACATAATTATACAGGAATATAAAACGAAAGCAAAAATAGAATAACCATTTAAAAACAGTCGGGAGACTGTGTAATACGTTTAACAATCAATTATTACTATTCAGTATGGATATAGAAGAAAAAGACGGACGCCAACCTCGTCCAGAAAATGAAAACCCGGAAAATCAAGATCAACGGGGCCGTGTTCCGCACAGCGGAAAAGAAGAGCGAAAGCCTGCTTACCGCGCTACGAGAGATGGCGGAGGCTACCAGATGGAAGGAGCAAGCCGCCCGGTCGCCAAACGTCGTCCGCGAATCAAGGACAGCCGTACGGCCGACTATAACCGGCCTTCGTATGGTAGACCTTTCACGGAAAGACCCTCCTATCGGCAGCCCGATCATTATGTACAGGAAGAAGAACGGCCGCTTCGCGGAGCAGATCCGGAAGGCAACGAACGTCAGCCTTATATGCCATCCTATTCGCAATCGCCCGAGGGCAGACCACGGCGTCCTTATGTACCACGCACAGGAAACGAAGGCGGACACTTCCGTACTCCGAAAAACAACGAGCGGCGTCCCGGAGTACCCGGCAACAACAACCGTCCCGGAGGCAAACCGAAGAAACAGGTTAAGAAAGGCGCGCGCCCGAACATGAAATTCAACTTCCAAAAGCAGGTAAAATACGAAGAAGAACTGACCGATCCGAACGAACCGATCCGTTTGAATAAATTTCTGGCCAATGCCGGCGTATGTTCACGTCGCGAAGCAGACACATTTATTCAGGCCGGCGTCGTAAAAGTGAACGATGAGGTCGTGAAAGAACTCGGCACAAAGATTACGCGTCAAGATCAGGTCATGTTTCACGACCAACCGGTGCGCATCGAAAGCAAAATTTATATCCTGCTCAACAAACCGAAAAACTGCATGACAACGGTGGATGACCCACAAAACCGCCGCACAGTCATGGATTTGGTTAAGAATGCCTGCCACGAACGCATCTATCCCGTCGGTCGTCTGGATCGCAACACGACCGGTGTATTGTTGTTGACGAACGATGGTAATCTGGCATCGAAACTGACGCATCCGTCGTTTAAAAAGAAAAAAATCTACCACGTGTGGTTAGATAAAGATGTAGCGGTCGAAGATATGGAGAAACTGGCTACCGGTCTGGAGCTGGAAGACGGAGAAATCCATGCTGATGCAATCAGCTACGCCAGCGAAACCGACAGAAAACAGGTCGGGGTTGAGATTCACTCGGGACGAAACCGTATCGTACGCCGTATGTTCGAGGCACTCGGCTATCACGTGACCAAACTCGACCGCGTTTATTTTGCCGGACTGACGAAAAAGAATCTGGGCCGTGGCAAGTGGCGCTATCTGAACGAACAGGAAGTAAATGCTTTACGTATGGGAGCATTTGAATAAGTATTACAGGAGATAACTAACAATGAAACGAACAAAAATTACAGACCTATTAAAAGGCGAAACGTGCGGCACGAATGTAGATGTCTGCGGATGGGTACGTACGCGAAGAGGCAGTAAGCAGGTGACTTTTATCGCATTGAACGACGGTACAATGATTCATAACCTGCAAGTGGTTGCGGACATCGAGAAGCTGGGCGAAGAAAACCTGAAACAGGTTACGACCGGCTCATGTATTCGTGTCAGCGGAAAGCTCGTACCGTCGCAGGGACAAGGACAGCAGGTCGAGGTGCAGGCCGATCAAATCGAACTGCTCGGCGCAGCCGACCCGAACGCATACCCGTTGCAGAAGAAGGGACATTCACTCGAATTCCTGCGGGAGATCGCTCACTTGCGCCCCCGCACCAACACCTTCGGCGCCGTATTCCGCATCCGCCACCACATGGCTATGGCCATTCACACGTTCTTCCATCAGAAAGGCTTCTTCTACTTCCATACGCCTATTATCACGGCCTCCGATGCCGAGGGCGCTGGGCAAATGTTTCAGGTTACGACACAAGACCTGAAGCAGGTGAAAAAGAACGAAGACGGGTCCGTTAATTACGACGACGATTTCTTCGGCAAGCAAGCCAGCCTGACGGTTTCCGGACAGTTGGAAGGTGAGCTGGCGGCCATGGGACTGGGAGCCATCTATACGTTCGGACCTACGTTCCGTGCTGAAAACTCGAACACTCCGCGCCACCTGGCCGAGTTCTGGATGATTGAGCCGGAAGTGGCTTTTAACGAGATCGAAGAGAACATGAACCTCGCGGAAGAGTTTATCAAATATTGTGTGCAATGGGCTTTAGACCATTGCCGCGACGATATTCAATTCCTCAACGATATGTTCGACAAGGAACTGATCAACCGGCTGGAAAGCGTGTTGAAAGACGATTTCGTACGTCTGGCCTACACGGAAGGCATACGCATCCTCGAAGATGCTGTAGCCAAAGGACATCAATTTGAATTCCCCGTGTATTGGGGAGCCGATCTGGCTTCGGAACACGAACGCTACCTCGTGGAAGAGCATTTCAAACGCCCCGTCATTCTGACTGATTATCCGAAAGAGATCAAAGCCTTCTATATGAAACAGAACGAAGATGGGAAGACAGTACGTGCCATGGATGTACTGTTCCCGAAGATCGGCGAAATCATCGGAGGCTCGGAGCGTGAAGCAGACTACGACAAACTGCTCCAACGCATTGAAGAGCTTCACATCCCGATGAAGGATATGTGGTGGTATCTCGACACCCGTAAATTCGGAACGTGTCCTCATGCCGGATTTGGACTGGGCTTCGAGCGGTTATTGCTGTTCGTCACCGGAATGTCTAACATCCGTGATGTGATGCCGTTCCCACGCACCCCGAAGAACGCAGAGTTTTAAAAAAATCCCCCCCTTATTCTCTTCTTGTGTTCGGAAGAACACGAATAAAATAAGGGGGGATTATATTTGCTTTCACGGAAATATCCTTAACTTGGTTCGGATACAGGTCAGGAACACAATGAACCTCGTCAGGACATTTTGATTTTAGAGCTTCCCTTACTCAAAAGCACCTTATAATCTTCAGAGTAGTTTCTTATTCCTTTCTATTTTTTTAGTTTATAGAGTATGATTACAGGATTTTCCTCATCATCGAGAGAGTGGATGAACTGTTCTAATTTCTGCTGTTTTTCCGGATATTGAACGTCGACATGCCCCTTATTCTCGATTATTGCTGTCCGGTAAAACTCAAAAAGACAAAATCATCTTACTCGAAGCCCT
>NZ_JBQNAZ010000055.1:0-14152 GCF_052170195.1 Tannerella sp.
GGGATTGAACAGCAATCTAAGCAAACTCACAAAATACGTTTTAGAGGAAAGGTAATAAAAACTCCGCCACGATGGGCAGATGGTCGCTGAATCCGCCTTTGTACGTGTACCCCTGATACGTTCGGCGCGGCCGCTTATCGTTATGTCGTTTGTCGTCGGTCAACAGAAACGACGGGGCGAATATTTGCGTTCCGCCTTGTTTCAGACGCGCCTTCCATGGCAGGCTGACGAGCATCTGATCGAGCTGAGACCACTCGCCGTTAAATTTATGGCTTCCGGCAAAGTTCAGCGTTTCCTTGTCGGCAAAGAGATTCGTCAGTCGGTGTTCGGGCTTGGCGGCGTGCGTCATGACGGCGATACTCTCATCGGCCGGCGTATCGTTGAAGTCGCCCATTACGATGATATGCGTGCGGCGTCTTACGCTATAGAGCGAATCGCACAGTCGACGCACACACAGCGCGGCATCGATTCTGTCGGGCTCTGTCTTCTTCTTACCAGCCGAGCGCGAAGGGAAATGGCATACCAACACATCGAGCGTATCGCCCGTAACGACCCGTCCCCATGCATGCAGGATATCCCTCGAACGTTTTCCTTTGCGCGTAAAACGGATTCGTATCGAACGTTGACCGAGCAACTTAAACCGTTCGTTCCGATAGAGCAAAGCGTTGTTGATACCGCGCGGGTCATTCCCCCGGGTGATGCAGTAACGATAGCGATGCTCCTTCAGAGGCGTACGATACAGCAGATGGGTCAGCACGGTGTCGTTTTCCACCTCGCAAAGTCCTACGAGTGCGGGCATATCCCATTTACCCACGGCCGTGATGACTTTGGCTGTCTGCCGCAAACGCTCATAATAACGTCTCGGCGTCCATTTCCGTACACCATCCGGCAGGTATTCATTATCGTTCGTGACCGGATCGTCTGCCGTGTCGAACAAATTCTCCGCATTATAAAACATCACCTGAAACGGCTGCATGCGAATCCGTTTTATCTGCGAATCAACGCATTGCGGAAGCAGAAAAAGGAAAACAACTGTTGCAAAAATCACCTTGTACATTCTTACATTTTTGCGGACAAAGGTAGAACAAATCGAGGGATTGCTCTCTCCACATATCGCGTAAACATCGGAAAACGCCTGTATATAATGATCAATTGTTAATGGTTGTTAGCATTCTTGCGACAAATATCTATGGCGGAATGTGGGGTTAAGAAGAAAAAATGATCCGACGATAAGCAGTCGCGAGGTTGCGAAAGGATGAAAAGGTACTCGGCGAAGGTGTCGCAACATGGCGAAAGCATGCCGAAACACTTGATGAAGGTGTCGCAAAGTTGCGAAAAGATAAAAAAGTATCCGGCGAAGATGTCGCAACATGGCGAAAGCATGCCGAAGGACTTGGGGCAAGTGTCGCAAAGTTGCGAAAAGATGAAAAGGTACCCGGCGGAGGTGTCGCAAAGTCGCGAAAGCATGCTGAAGCACTTGGGGAAGGTGTCGCAAGGTCGCGAACATATTTTTCACGTGCCTCCGCACACATTGGAGAATTTTTTCCGTAATTTGTCAAGGTTCTGTTTTAAAACATCGAAAAAGTATGTACTTTTGCGCAAAAAATCAGAATCAAAAATACATATAAGAAACATGGCAAATGTGGTTAAAATCAAAAAAGGCCTGAACATAAACCTCAAAGGCAAGGCGCCGTTGGAATACGTGCGTGCCGGGGCTGCTGACAGCTACGCGATTGTGCCCGACAACTACGTCGGCATCGTGCCCAAGGTGCTTGTCCGCGTAGGTGATAAGGTCAAGGCCGGTTCGCCGCTGATGATGGACAAAGTCTATCCGGAGATCAAGTTCGTATCGCCGGTGAGCGGCGAAGTGACGGCAGTCAACCGCGGCGAAAAACGCAAAGTGCTGAGCATTATCGTGCACCCCGATGCACAGAACGAATTTGAAACGTTCGACATCAAAGACCTGACATCGTACGACGTTGAGGGATTAAAAGCTCTTCTGCTCGAAACAGGTTTGTGGCCCTGCATCAAACAGCGGCCGTACGACCGGGTGGCTATCCCTTCGGATACCCCGCGCGACATCTTCGTCACGGCTTACGATACGGCGCCGCTGGCACCGGATTTCGATTTTATCGTCCAAGGCGAGGAAGATTTACTCCAAACCGGCCTGCAGGCGCTGACGAAACTTACGCAAGGCACCGTTTACCTCGGTGTGAAACCCGGCTCACCGCTACGCAGCATGAAGGGCGTTGAAGTCGTGGAACTTTTCGGACCGCATCCGGCAGGCAACGTCGGGGTAATGATCAACCATCTCAAACCCGTCAATAAAGGCGAAACCGTTTGGACGCTTCGTGCGGCAGACGTGCTGACGATCGGCCGCCTGTTCAAAGAAAAGAAAACGGACTTTACACGCACCATCGCACTGACCGGCTCGGAGATGAACGAACGCGGTTATACCAAAGTAATTGCCGGATGCCGGATCGGCAGCCTGACAGACGGACGGATCGCAGACGGACGTGTACGCGTGATCAGCGGAAACGTACTGACCGGTACGAAGGTGACGACCGACGGTTTTCTCGGCGCATACGATACGCAAATCACCGCCATCCCCGAAGGCGACGACGTGAACGAGTTCATAGGATGGGCTATGCCGGGCTTCGGAAAGTTCAGCATGTCGCACAGCTATTTCTCGTGGCTGCTTGGAAACAAGAAAGAGTACAGCCTCGATGCACGAATCAAAGGCGGCAGGCGGGCCATGATCATGTCGAACGAATACGACAAGGTTTTCCCGATGGATATCTATCCCGAATACCTGCTCAAGGCCATCATCGCTTACGATATCGATAAGATGGAAAGTCTCGGTATCTACGAAATCGCACCCGAAGATTTTGCGCTCTGCGAATTTGTCGATACGTCGAAAATCGAAATTCAGAAAATCGTCCGCAACGGACTCGACATGCTTTATAAAGAAATGAATTGATCGAGAAAAAAGTTGCTACCCCGACGGTACAAGCTGAAAAATGCTTTCGCGGCATCCGGTTGCGGTAAACCCTTCCGCCGATCGCAAACTGCGCAAGTCATGATTCGCCGGCTATCGCGGGCTAAACAAACGAACTATTGATATTAATCATAAACAAATAAATAAAAGTGAAAGCGTTAAGGAATTATCTCAACAAGATTAAACCGGCTTTTGAGGAAGGAGGCAAACTGTCGATGTTTCAATCCGTATTCGACGGATTCGAAACGTTCCTGTTTGTCCCCAACGCAACCTCCCGGTCGGGCGTACACATTCACGACAGCATCGACTCGAAACGTACCATGACCGTGGTGGTCATCGCACTGATACCGGCCTTGCTCTTCGGAATGTATAATGTGGGCTACCAACATAACCTGGCCATCGGAGCCGTACAGGACTTGTGGTCTACGTTCCTCTTCGGTTTTCTGGCCGTACTTCCGAAACTCATCGTTTCGTACGTCGTGGGGCTGGGTATCGAATTTGCCGTAGCCCAGTGGAAGAAAGAAGAAATTCAGGAAGGATTTCTCGTTTCGGGGATGCTGATCCCGATGATTGTACCGATCGACACGCCACTGTGGATGATCGCCGTGGCCACGGCATTTGCCGTGATCTTCGCCAAGGAAGTATTCGGCGGAACAGGATATAACATCTTCAATGTAGCGCTCGTGACGCGTGCATTCCTCTTCTTTGCTTATCCGGCAGCCATGTCGGGCGATAAGGTGTTCATCCGAACGGCCGATACGTTCGGTCTCGGCGCCGGCACCGTTGTCGACGGTTTCTCGGGCGCTACGCCGCTGGGCATCGCCTCGACAGCCACAAGCTCCACAGGCTATCCCGCATTCTCGATGGATATGATCACCGGACTGATTCCGGGATCGATCGGCGAAACAAGCGTCATCGCCATCGGGCTGGGCGCCATCCTGCTGATATGGACGGGAATTGCAAGCTGGAAAACCATGTTTTCCGTCTTTGTCGGCGGCGCATTGACCGCACTTATGTTCAATGCTTTCGGGATAGAAGGCAATGCCATGGCGAATATGCCGTGGTATGAGCATCTCGCATTGGGAGGCTTCTGCTTCGGTGCCGTATTTATGGCCACCGACCCTGTGACCTCGGCACGTACGGAAAAAGGCAAATGGATTTACGGACTTCTGATCGGCTTTCTGGCCATCTGCATCCGTGTACTCAACCCCGGATATCCCGAAGGGATGATGCTCGCGATCTTGATGATGAATATCTTCGCACCGCTGATCGATTACTATGTGGTGGATGCGAACATCAAACGTCGCAACAATCGTGTTAAACCAATCGCTAAATGAAGGAGGAGAAGAGAATGGAAAAAGAAAAAAAGAGCAAAGCCGGGCTGAATACGAACAGCAACACTTATACGGTGCTGTATGCGGCCGTGATGGTCGTTTTCGTCGCACTTCTGCTGGCCTTTACTTCGCAAGCATTACGTTCGACCCAGAAGGCCAACGAAGCCAATGATAAACGGCAGCAGATTTTGCGTGCCGTCAACGTTTCGGTCCCGGCCGGCGAGGTCGAAGCCAAATATAACGAACTGATCAAAGAAGCGTTCCTCGTCGATGCCGACGGACAACGTACCGACGGTGACGCCTTTGCCGAAGAGGTAGAGAAAGCCTTTGCGCGTGGGGTCTATCCGATTTTTGTGGCAACGATCGACGGACAGACGAAATACATTCTGGCCATGTACGGCGCAGGCCTCTGGGGGCCGGTGTGGGGCTATCTTTCGGTCAACGATGACTGCAATACGGTCTTCGGCGCCGATTTCAGCCACGCCAGCGAGACGCCCGGATTAGGAGCAGAAATCACGACACAGGCGTTCTCCGGACAGTTTGCCGGGAAGCAGCTCTTCCGCGACGGAGTGTTCAAATCGATTGCCGTCGTGAAAAGCGGAAACAAAGTCGAAGGACAGGATTATGTAGACGGGATCTCGGGTGGAACGATCACGAGTAACGGCGTCAACGCGATGCTTCGGACAAGTATCGGCAGCTATGCCCAATTTTTAACGACACAAAAACAGTAAGCTATGGGATTATCAACAAAAAATAAAGAGATTTTATTCAATCCGGTAAACAAAAACAATCCGGTAATCGTGCAGATGCTTGGTATCTGCTCTGCTCTGGCGGTGACCGTGAAACTGCAACCGGCCATCGTAATGGCGCTCTCGGTAATCGCCGTGGTGGCTTTTGCGAATGTGATTATTTCGTTGCTGCGTAAAACGATCCCGAACCGTATCCGTATCATTATCCAACTCGTAGTGGTGGCGGCTCTGGTAACGATCGTCAACGAGGTGCTGAAAGCCTTTGCTTACGACGTGAGCAAACAACTTTCCGTTTATGTGGGACTAATTATTACAAACTGTATCCTGATGGGACGTCTCGAAGCCTTTGCGCTCGGTAACCGGCCGTGGGAATCGTTCCTCGACGGAGTCGGAAACGGGGTGGGCTATGGTATTATCCTCATTGTGGTTGCTTTCTTCCGCGAATTGTTCGGATCGGGCACTTTGCTGGGATATCAGGTCATTCCGCAGGCCTTCTACGACCTGGGTTACGTAAATAACGGTTTGATGATTATGCCGCCGATGGCGCTTATTCTTTGTGCACTGATCATCTGGATTCATCGTTCGCGCAACAAAGATTTGCAGGAAGAAAATTAACTCTTGAAACAACGTAATAAATTATGGAAAATATATTAAGTAGCTTTATCCGTTCGATTTTTGTCGATAACATGGTCTTCGCATACTATCTCGGTATGTGTTCGTACCTTGCGGTGTCGAAAAACGTGAAAACGGCGCTGGGTTTGGGACTGGCGGTTACGTTTGTGCTTGTCTGCACCCTTCCGATCAACTATATGCTCGAGAACTACGTCTTGAAAGAAGGTGCGTTGAGCTGGCTCGGCGAAGGCTTTCAGGATGTAAACTTGAGTTTCCTCGCGTTTATTCTCTTCATTGCCGTGATTGCCTCGTTTGTACAACTCGTCGAAATGATTGTCGAGAAATACGCCCCATCCCTCTATGCTTCGCTGGGAATCTTTTTGCCGTTGATTGCAGTAAACTGCGCCATCATGGGTGGTTCGCTGTTCATGCAGCAACGTGCGTTCGCCAACGTCGGCGTGGCTACGGTCTACGGCTTCGGGTCGGGTATAGGCTGGTTGCTGGCTATCGTCGGTATGGCGGCTATCCGTGAGAGGTTGGCCTATTCGGACATACCGAAGCCTCTTCGCGGATTAGGGATCACGTTTATTCTAACGGGTCTGATGGGAATTGCTTTCATGTGCTTCTCGGGATTCAAAATTTGAGTATTAACGCATAAACAGTATAAAAAATGGTTTTATTGGAAATCTCAGGACTGACCGTCGGAACGAGTGTGGTGGTCTTTCTGATCATCGTGCTGCTGCTGGTCGTGCTGCTGCTGGCTGCGAAAGCCAAGCTTGTGCCGTCGGGCAATGTAAAGATAACGGTAAACGGAGAAAAAGAAATCGAAACGCCGATTGGTGGTACACTGCTCGGCGCGTTGCAGAGCGGGAATATCTTCCTTTCGTCGGCATGCGGCGGTGGCGGCAAATGCGGTCAGTGCCGTGCACAGGTGCCTGAAGGAGGAGGAGATATTCTGCCAACGGAAAAAGTCTTCTTCTCCCGTAAGCAAATCAAGGATCATTGGCGTCTGGCATGTCAGACAAAAGTGAAAAACGACATGACGGTTCAGGTACCCGATGAAGTGTTCGGCGTGAAAGAATATGAATGTACCGTCGTTTCAAATAAAAACGTGGCCACGTTTATCAAGGAATTTATCGTGGCGCTCCCTCCGGGCGAACACATGGACTTCATTCCGGGGTCGTATGCACAGATCAATATCCCGAAATATTCGATGGATTACAATGTAGATATTGATAAAGAATCGATCGGAGCGGAATATCTGCCGGCATGGGAACAGTTCGGCCTGTTCACGCTCAAATGCCATAACGACGAGCCAACGATCCGCGCCTACTCGATGGCCAACTATCCGGCCGAGGGCGATCGTTTTATGTTGACGGTGCGTATTGCTACACCGCCGTTCAAGCCGAAACCGCAGGTAGGATTCCAGAATGTGCCGTCGGGTATTGCCTCATCCTATATCTTCATGCTCAAGCCGGGCGACAAAGTGACGATGAGCGGTCCTTACGGCGATTTCCACCCGAATCTCGACTCGAAGAACGAGATGATCTGGGTGGGCGGTGGCGCCGGTATGGCCCCGCTTCGCTCGCAGATTATGTATATGACGAAAACGTTACATACGAGAGACCGGAAGATGTCTTACTTCTACGGCGCCCGTGCGTTGAACGAAGTATTTTATCTGGAAGACTTCCTCGCCATTGAGAAAGAATATCCGAACTTCTCGTTCCATCTGGCGCTCGACCGTCCCGATCCCGCAGCCGATGCGGCCGGGGTGAAGTATACCGCCGGATTCGTGCATAACGTGATGTACGAAACGTATCTGAAAGATCATGAAGCGCCCGAAGATATCGAATATTATATGTGCGGTCCCGGCCCGATGTCGAAAGCCGTCGAAGGATTGCTCGACAGCCTCGGCGTGCCGCCTGAGAACCTCCGATTCGATAATTTCGGCGGATAGTCTGCCGATTCAAAAAAGAATTGAATCGCATAAAAAATGCGGGAGACTTTTCTGAGCCTCCCGCATTTTTTTATGTCCTTTTTCTATTTCCCTCTGCCTCCTTCGATCAATCAATCGAGCAGATCGCGGAATTTGTTAAATATCCGGTCTTTGATCGACGGTGAAGGTTGGAAATTCTCCGCGTCGGCCAATTCTTTGATTTTGCTTTTCTCCGTTTCCGTAAGTTTTTCGGGAATATAGACGCTTATGTTGATCAACAAGTCGCCTGTTCCATAGCTGTTGACGGATGGCAAGCCTTTGTTTCGCAGGCGAAGCACCTTGCCCGGTTGTGTGCCCGGTTCGATTTTTACTTTCACCCGCCCGTCTACCGTCGGCACTTCGACCGAGTCGCCCAAAGCAGCCTGTGGAACGGTCAGCAGAAGGTTATACACCAAATCGTTCTCATCGCGAATCAGCTCCGGATGGCGTTCTTCTTCGATGACCACCAGCAAATCGCCGTTTATTCCGCCCCGTCGTGCGGCGTTTCCCTTACCGCTCATCGACAGTTGCATGCCTTCACCTACTCCCGCCGGGATATTCAGCGTAATGACTTCTTCGGCGCGTGTAACTCCTTCGCCGTTACAGTGTGCACATTTACGCGTAATCGTTTCGCCCGTGCCTCCGCAGGTCGGACAGGTCGACTGGGTTTGCATCTGACCGAGGAACGTGCTTGCCACTCGTGTGACGAAGCCACTGCCGTGGCACGTTGAGCAGGTCGAGATCGCCTGACTGTCGGCCGCGCCATTGCCATGACAGTACGAGCACGGCACATACTTCTTGACTTTGATTTTCTTTTCTACCCCGGTCGCAATCTCTTTCAGGGTCAGTTTAACCCTTACACGCAGGTCGGTGCCGCGCTGTACGGCACGCGAACGAGACGACGAACTAAATCCGCCGAACCCGCCGAAATGTCCGCCGAACAGGTCTCCGAACTGCGAGAAGATATCTTCCATCGACATCCCGCCGCCACCGAATCCGCCGCTTGCCGCCGAACTGCCTACGTCGGCATGTCCGAACCGGTCGTAACGCTGACGCTTCTCTTCATTGCTCAATACGTCGTATGCTTCGGCCGCTTCCTTAAATTTCTCTTCAGCGTCCTTGTCGCCGGGATTGCGATCGGGATGAAACTGAATCGCTTTCTGCCGGTATGCTTTCTTAATCTCGTCGGCCGTAGCATTTTTACTTACGCCCAGTACCTCGTAATAGTCTCGTTTAGCCACTTTCTTTAGTCTTTATTCTGCCCTTATTATTCTCCAACCACGACTTTGGCGTGGCGGATGACTTTATCATATAATGTATATCCCCGCTGTACGCAATCCACGATCTTTCCTTTCTGCGCTTCTTCGGGAGCCGGGATCGTAGCAACGGCTTCGAACAGTTCCGTATCGAACGGCTGTCCGACGGCTTCGATGGGTTTCACCCCCTGCTGCGCCAGATAGGTCATGAACTTGTTATAAATGAGTTCCACTCCTTCGGCAACGGCGGCACTGACATCTTCGGCATTTTTCATCGTGTCGAGCGCCCGCTCGAAGTCGTCTATGACAGGAAGCAGGCCGGTCAATGCCGTTTCGCCTCCCATCTTAATCAGGTCGGCTTTTTCGCGTAAGGTACGTTTGCGGTAATTATCGAATTCGGCTCTCAGACGCAGATGCGAATCATTCAGCTCGTTATATTTCGTTTCAAAATCGGCCGACTCGTTTTCTTCGGATGCTTCTCCGGCAGGCGCAGAACTCTCTGCTCCCGTCACATTGTCAGTTGCGTCATCTTTTCCTGACGTATTTGCAGCTACTTCCTGCTCTTTTGTCACCTTCGAACCATTCTCACTTTGCATTTTCCCTGCATGTGTTTGCTTATTCATCTCTGCTATATTTAGTTTATATCTATTAATTTACACTCTTTATCACCATACCGGATCACCGATGACACCATACGCCATCATGTTGCCTGCATGGCTTTTATCCTTAAATATTATCAAATATATTGCCAAGCCCTTCGTTTGAAAAAAAATATCTTTACCTTTGCGCAGTTAAAATAAACAGTGGTAAACACTGTCGATACATATTCAATACATTATGCTTATGAAGAAGTTTTATTGTTTGGCTCTTTTAGCTTGTCATGTCCTCACCTCTGCGGCACAAGACGATATAAGCTGTCGTTTAGGATTCAGTTACGAGTTTAGCAGTAACAAGAATTGGGGAAAAGACAGGCCGGTCATCATGAAAGTATATCCCAACTCTCCTGCCGAAAAGGCCGGTCTGAAACAGAACGATATCATTGAAGGCATCAATGGGATGCGGATTGATGAGATTACGCTCGATGATGTGGATTCGTTGATTACGGATATGGATACTCGCGAAATCAGGTTCGTGATCCGTAACTTTGCGAATCAGGCACGCCCCGTAACCCTCGAAAAAGAATGTTATTCAACCACCGCCTTAGGAGAAGATCAATTGGCAACGGCTTTCTCGATGTACAGCGTCGAAAATACGCACGATCGTCTGTTTGTCTGCCCCTTCACGACAAAAACGACGGATGACGCGATCGACTTTTCTCAATTTAAGACATTTAATTTTACGGATGTAGAAGATCATACCGTTTCGAAAATCGAATCAATCATCAATGAAACGCTGAAATCGGAACTGACGAAGAAAGGACTGCAACAAAACGCACTCGATCCGGACTTCCTGATTCATACATATTATACGTTCGACAAAAACCCGAACTTCAAAAAGAAAAGCAAAGAAACGGAAGAACAAGCTCCTGTTTTCCGTTATGACATTACACGTGACAAAGTGACACAGTTTCCTTTTTACAATGCAAATACTCCCGAATCGGAAGCCGAATATGTGTTGCAACTCGGTATTCGTTTCATCGACCAGCGTCATATCCCGGGGCGTGTGCTGTGGGAGTGCGAGGCGAACGAGCTGATGAGCAGCCCCTACGCGATCGAAGAATATGCTGCGATTCATATCCCGTTGATGAGTATGCAGTTTCCGTATGTGAAATATCAGCGTAACGCACAGTTTATCCTGACAAAGAAGAATTACAACTATACCGGTATCCGTTACAGTATCTATCAGTTGAATCGGGTAGTGGATGTAGATTACGGTTCTCCGGCCTCGAAAGCCGGCATCCAAAAAGGTGACCTCATCGACCGGATCGAAGGAAAACGGATGGACCATACGGCAGACGAGTTTACGGCAGCTTATCGCCAATTTATCACCAACACGCTGAAATATCGCGACAGCGGTACGCGCTTTACGAATGCCAACGGCTTTCCGAACTGCATGTTCTGGGATAAATTCAAATATACGCAGATCGTCAAAGCGTTCGCAAACGACAAGAACATGACAGCCTTCTCTTACCTGTATTATTTTGCGCCGTACGTGAACCCCTCAAGCACGAATGTATGCACATTCCAGCTGCGTCGTGGCACAGAAAAGCTCGAATATACGATCCGTCCGGAGTTTCATTCGGAGAAAACCATCGAGCTGAACTGATTCGAACAGCAGAGGGATTCGTGACCTATCCGGAGAATTTTGAGCATAAGCTCGGTTTCGATAAGATTCGCGGGCTGATCGGTGCGCAGTGCCTCAGCCCGTTGGGCAAAGAGTTGGCGGAAGAAATCCGGTTTTCGGCCGACATGGCCACCGTATCGGAACGACTTGAGCAAACCGATGAATTTGTCCGTATCTTACAGGGGGAACGCCCGTTCCCCGCAAACTACTTCATCGACGTGCGCCGGGCGTTGAACCGTATCCGACCCGAAGGAACGTTTATCGAAGAGGCGGAACTGTTCGACCTGAAACGCTCCCTGCAAACGATTGGCGACATCGCCGCCTTTTTTAAACCGGCAGATGACAACGACGAAATCAATTATCCGGCATTAGCGGCATTGGCGGCCGGCGTCCCGGTTTTCCCCGCCCTTGTCCGGCAGATCGACGGCATGCTCGACCGGTACGGACAGATGAAAGACAGCGCATCAGCAGAGCTTGCCCGCATACGCCGGGAGAAGATCGCTACAACGGGCAGCATCTCGCGTAACCTGCAATCGATTCTGCGCTCGGCACAGTCGGAAGGGCTGGTCGACAAGGACGTGGCGCCCACCATGCGCGACGGACGATTAGTGATCCCTGTAGCACCGGCTTTCAAGCGAAAAATCCGGGGCATCGTGCACGACGAGTCGGCAACGGGCAAGACGGTTTTCATCGAGCCGGAAGCCATCGTGGAAGCGAACAACCGCATCCGCGAGTTAGAAAGCGAAGAACGACGCGAAATTGTACGGATTCTGACGGAATTTACGGATCTCATCCGTCCGCAGATACCGGACATGTTGCAATCGTACACATTTCTGGCTACAATGGATTTTATCCGCGCGAAAGCGATTTTTGCCGGACAAATTCAGGCCATCAAGCCGGCACTGACCGACCGGCCGCTACTCGACTGGCGCGAGGCCGTGCATCCGCTGCTCTTGCTCTCGCACCGGCGACAGGGCAAACCGGTCGTCCCGCTCGATATTACGCTGAACCACACAGGACGCCTGCTGATCATTTCCGGCCCTAACGCCGGCGGTAAATCGGTCTGTCTGAAAACAGTCGGACTGCTGCAATACATGCTTCAATGCGGCATCCCGATCCCGCTTCACGAACAGTCGAAAGCCGGAATCTTCGAGCGCCTGTTTATCGATATCGGCGACGAGCAAAGCATCGAGAACGACCTGAGCACCTACAGTTCGCACCTGACGAACATGAAGTACTTCGTTCGGTACGGCAACAACCGCACGCTGCTGCTTATCGACGAGTTCGGCAGCGGCACGGAACCGCTCATGGGCGGTGCGCTGGCCGAAGCCTTGCTCGAACGTTTCAACCGCAAGGAAATGTTCGGTATCATCACAACGCATTATCAAAACCTCAAGCAGTATGCCGAAGACCACGAGGGCGTGCTCAACGGCGCGATGCTGTACGATCGTCACCTGATGCAGCCGCTATTCAAGCTCTCGATCGGCCATCCCGGTAGTTCGTTTGCCGTCGAGATCGCCCGTAAAATCGGATTGCCCGAAGAGGTGATTGCCGAAGCGTCGGAAAAGGTGGGCAGCGACTACATCGATATGGATAAGTATCTGCAGGACATCGTGCGCGACAAACGATACTGGGAGAATAAACGCCAGCATATCCGCCAGCAGGAGAAACGCCTTGAAGAATTGACGGCACATTACGAGAAAGACCTCGATGCCGTGAATCGCCAGCGCAAGGAAATCGTACAGACGGCTAAAAACGAGGCGCAGCAAATTATCCGCGAAGCCAACGCGAAGATCGAACAGACGATCCGCGAAATCAAAGAAGCGCAGGCCGAGAAAGAACGCACACGCATCGCCCGTCAGGCACTGAGCGAATTTAAGGAAACGGTGCATCAAACACAGGAAGACGATGCACGCATTGCCCTGAAGATGGAGAAATTGCGCGAACGGCAGGCACGTCGCAAACAATCGAAAGTCGTCCCCGAACCGAAAGCGATGCCGGTAGCGGAAGAGAAGAAACTGGCGGTAGGCGATGCCGTCCGCCTGAAAGGGCAGACAACCACAGGCACCGTCATCGAGTTGCAAGGGAAGCAGGCCGTCGTAGCCTTCGGAATGATTAAGAGCACGGTAAAAACCGATCAGCTCGAACAAGTCAGCCGCAACCAACTGAAAAAAGAAGTACGCAGCCACACGTTCGTCAGTGCGCAAACGGCCGACGCGATGCACGAGAAAAAGCTGTATTTCAAGCAGGAAATCGATGTACGGGGCATGCGCGGCGACGAAGCCTTGCAGGCCGTTACGTATTTTGTCGACGATGCTATTCAGATCGGTGTCTCACGCGTCCGCATCCTGCACGGAACAGGCAACGGCATTCTTCGCCAACTCATCCGCCAATACCTCTCGACCGTATCCGGCATCCAACGTTTTCAGGACGAGCACGTGCAGTTCGGAGGCGCCGGGATTACCGTTATCGATCTGGAATAAAACCCCTTGCCCTTTATTATAAGAAGTAAGGGAACGGCATGTCTACCCTATCGGTTCATCCGGTAGTCTAATACCACTCCCCTTTTCCGGTCCGGTTTTATACGGGACCAAAGTATTTCATAAACTGTGTACGTTCATACATCGATGCGTTCGGGGCTTTCGAGAAACTCAATCGTCCCTTAAATTCATCGATCGACTGGTATTTTTGCTGCGCCATCCATTCTTCGAGGCAGGTAAGCACCTGTTTGCCATGCAAGCTCGAGTCCTGCGGAGGGAGAGAAGAACCTCCACCGCTCAACGGATGCTTCGCAAACTCGAAATCTACTCCGAGGCTCTCCTCAAGTTACAGATACAGGCGATACAGCTAATGATAGCTTATCAGAAACATCTTCAAGAATCTTAATACTTTCTGATACGCCCCATTATGAGAATGTGCCGTTCGAAGTGCCAAGTGGATGGGTG
>NZ_JBQNAZ010000056.1:0-14024 GCF_052170195.1 Tannerella sp.
AAACAGGATGTATCGTTATGACACATCCTGTTTTTTTATTTGGTTTTGTTTTCGACTTTTTTGTTTACTTCGCGCCCGAATACCGTTTGTTCAGGTATTCCACAATTTCGTTTGTGATATTATAGGCATCGTCTGCCAGGAAGATCGGACTACCGGCCGTATTACTGAAAATAATCTGATAACCTTTGTCTTGATTGTATTGTTTCAGATAGTGTATCACCGTGTCGCGCAGTTGCTCGTTCATGGCTTGTGTCTGCTCCATCAATTCCTGTGTCAGTCGGCCGTCAAACTCCTGCAATTCCTGTTGTTTTTTCATCAGGCGCTGTTGTTCCTGCTCTGCCCGTTCGCGGGTAGCGAAAGCGCCGTTCTGCAACTTGTACTGGAATTCTTCGGCTTCCGATTGCAGACTGCGTGCTTTCTGTGTGTAGTTGGCACGCGCATTCTCCTGCTTTTTCAGAATCTGCTCGTTCAGGTCGATAGAGAAATTGTACTTTAGCAATAATGAATCTACATTAATATACGCCACCGGAAAGCCGGCAATCTGTTCGCCCGACTCGGTTGTCTTACTCATGGCGGGAGTACCGCTCTTTTTTCCGGAGAAATACATTACAAACAGGATAATCACGGCAATCGCGAGAATCCCTTGAATCACATAGTTTACATTATTCTTCATATATCAGCCAAAATTTAATTTATATTCATTTCTTTCATGCGCTCCGCAAGGTTTTTATGGTGTAGAGCTTGCCTGTCTTGTGTTCTCGCACAACAAATTCCCTGTTTGCGCAAAGCAGGGCTGCTGTCGATGTGTGTATTCGGAAAATGTCCGTCCTTTTTAAAAATGACCCTTACGCAGAGCAGAACGACACAAATAGTCAAAATAATAATTGCTGTTCCTATTGTTAGCGTGATAAACATTTTTCTTTATCTTTGTGGACGCAAAGATACAAGTTTCGCCAAATAGAACGTTCCTTTTTGCGAATAATTCTGTTTTTTTTCCGTTTGATACTCGTATCTTCGATAATATTAACGGTTTAATACAATGTATAAATAATTAAAAACATGAAGACTATTTTAGATTTACAACCCGCCATTGTGTGGAAGTATTTTCACGAAATCACTCAAGTGCCTCGCCCATCGAAGAAAGAGGGAAAAATCATTCAGTATTTAGAGAACTTCGCTGCTCAACACAATCTCCCGATCAAGAAAGACTCTGTTGGAAATATCCTTATTTCGAAGGCTGCTACGTCCGGATACGAACAGTTGCCGACGGTTGTGTTACAGTCGCACATGGATATGGTTTGTGAAAAAAACAACGACGTTACGCATGATTTCGATAATGACCCGATAGAAACGGTGGTCGACGGAGAATGGTTACGTGCGAAAGGGACGACGCTGGGTGCCGACAACGGAATCGGCATGGCAGCCGAACTGGCGCTGCTGGTTTCGGACGATATCGAGCACGGTCCCATCGAGTGTCTGTTCACGGTTGACGAAGAGACCGGTATGACCGGAGCTGAGGCGTTAGCCGAAGGTTTTATGACCGGAAAAATCCTGCTCAACCTCGACAGTGAAGACGAAGGACAGCTCTTTATGGGATGTGCCGGCGGTAAAGGAACGGTAGCGACATTTACGTACGAACCGGCATCTGCACCGGCTTCGTTACAGTATTTTAAGATTGTTGTTACGGGTCTGAACGGCGGGCATTCGGGAGGTGATATTCACAAACAACTCGGAAATGCCAACAAACTCATGGCGCGTTTCCTTTATACATTGGATAGGAAGTTTGACATGGCACTTACCGCTGTCGAAGGGGGAAATCTGCACAATGCGATTGCCCGCGAGGCTTATGCCGTTATCGGTCTGAAAGATGAAGACCGCGAGCAGGTACGCGTGTTACTGAACCGTTTTCAGGCTGATGTGGAGAACGAACTCAAACACGTCGACCCGAAGGTGCGTATGACGATGGAGACGGTCGAAGCCCCGAAAACATGCATGCCGAAAGAAATGGCTACACGATTGATTTGTTCGTTGCTGGCTTGCCCGCACGGAGTGATGGGGATGAGTCAGGATGTTGAAGGACTGGTGGAAACATCGACCAACTTGGCGTCGGTAAAAATGCCGGAGAACGGCAAGGTCATCATAGTCACAAGCCAACGCAGTTCGCTTGAGTCGGCGAAGGATGCCGTAGCTGATCAGGTGGCTGCCGTATTCTTGCTGGCCGGTGCCGAAGTACAGCATGGAGAAGGGTATCCGGGATGGGCACCGAACCCGAATTCGGAGATTCTGAAGGTGGCGCAGGAAACGTATCACAAACTGTTCGGCAAGGAAGCTCAGATTATGGCCATTCATGCCGGGCTGGAGTGCGGATTGTTCCTCGAAAAGTATCCCTATCTGGATATGATCTCTTTCGGCCCGACACTGCGCGATGTACACTCGCCTACCGAGCGGATCGAGATTGCCACAGTCGATTTGTGGTGGAAACATTTACTTGAGGTGTTGAAAAACATTCCGGCATAAAATATTCCGCGCAAAAAGGCGTTCTATTACGGTAGAATGCTAAGAAACAGTGGAGAAAAAAATTATCATTTTTTGTTTGTTTATCGGGTTGTTTATCAACCTGACAGTCGGCTGTGAAGGGGTGGACGATTATTCGACCAACCCCGATCTCCGACTTGATTTTTCGACCGATACGCTTTCGTTCGATACCGTATTTACCACGATCGGTTCGGCCACGAAACACTTCAAGGTCTATAACCCGCACAACGAGAATCTGCGTATTGAGTCGGTGACTCTTGCTAATCCTGGAAAGAGCGGATTCCGTATCAATGTAGACGGACGAAAAGGCAGCTCGTTTCGCGACATTGACATCTGGAAACGAGATAGCCTCTACATACTTGTCGAGGTGACGGTTGATCCGAACAACTCCGACCAACCGATGATTGTCGAAGATTCCATACTGTTCTATACGAATGGCGTCAGACAATCCGTACTGTTACAGGCTTGCGGACAGGATGTACATCTGCTCAAAGGCGGGGTGACGTACACCGAGAATACGACATTGACAGCCGATCGTCCTTACCTTATCTATGATAGTCTGGTTATTGCCGAAGGGGTGACGGCCACGTTGCAGCCGGGTGCCATATTGTATTTCCACAAGCATGCCAGCCTGATCGTCTCGGGTAATATTAAAGCCAAAGGGACGCTTGAGAAACCGATCGTTTTTCGTGGCGACCGCTTAGACAGTATCTATGCGCAAACCACACTGGCTTACGACCGCACGCCCGGACAATGGGACGGCATTTATTTCGGGGCATCGAGCTTTGATAACGAGTTTGAACAGGTGATCGTAAAAAACACGACCTCCGGGGTGTTTTTCCACGAATCGACTCCGGATAACCTGAAAATCCGCATCCACGACTCACAGATCACGAACAGTCAAGGCAGCTTGCTGACAGCTGTTAACTGTCGCATCGAAGCGTCGAACAGTGAATTTACGAACGCGGCCGAGAACACGGTCTGTCTCATTGGCGGTTTCTACCAATTCACGCATTGCACGATAGCGAACTACATGAAGTTGGCGCCACGTAAACGGGTGGCAGCACTGGTACTTTCCGATACGGCGAAAATTAATAATCGATCGGTGCATCTGCCGATACGGCAGGCCGCTTTCGACAACTGCATCATCGACGGAAGTCTGCATGACGATACGACGAAGCTTTACCGGGGAGAAATCGCATTTTTCACGAAAGAAAACCGTCCCGAAGGCGGAGATGGATTCAACTACCGTTTCAACGCATGCCTTATCCAGACGAAAAAAATAACGGATAACTCGCGTTTCGTTCAGTGCATCTTCAACCGGAAGCCAACTTATATCCGGACAGGCGATGAAGAAGATGCTTATGCGTTTGATTTCCGGTTGGCGAATAAATCCGTTGGAATCAGCGGAGCCGACCGTGCCATAACGGCCCGGTATCCGACCGACCGCCATGGCGTAGGCCGTCTGAATAACACTACCGGCCCGTCGATAGGCGCTTACGAATACGTCTATCAAGAAGAAAAAAAGAAGAAATGAACCATTTTTCTTTTCGGATTGTTTCATAGAAAACACGGAATCCGTTGGGCACGTGCAGCGGAGGAGGTGAAAAACAAAATGAGTTATTAACACTAAAAACCGAAAGAAGATGAAGAAAACATGGTTTGTAACGATGCTGTTGATGGCAGCAGCAGGGATGATAACGGCACAGGAGGCCAAGTATGAAATCAAATCGGGCATTATTAAAAAAGTGTCGAATGTAATGGGACAAAAAGTCGAAAGTACATTGTACTTCGATGACTATGGAAAGATGGAGGCGGTAGAAACCACCGTTAACGTTGCCGGTACCGAAAAGAATATGCGCACGCTCGATGAGGGTAATTCGATTGCCAGTATCGATTTGGATGCAAAGACCGTTCAGCGGATGGAAAAGCCTGATAAACTGAATAACTTTTTGACATTAACGGATGAGCAGAAAGAAAAGTATAAATATCAGGAGCTGGGCGAAGAAACCTTTTTGGATCGTCCGTGCAAAAAAATTTCATTGGAATTGACAGAGATGGGACAGACGTTCCAAGGTACGTTGTGGCTTTGGAAAGGCATTCCATTGAAGACGGAAACGCAGGTTGGCGGGGCTACTGTGGTCGAAGAGGCTGTTGAAGTACAGGAAAATGTCGAGATTCCGGCTGAAAAATTTACCGTTCCCGAGGGCTTTACCGTATCGGAGTAAGAAGAACCGCCCCTTACGGAAAGTAAAATGAGAAGAAAAGATGTCCTTAACGATTGAGGGCATCTTTTCTTTTTTATACGTTTCCCGCTTGTCGCAACCTTGCGACACCTTCTCCGTGTACTTCGGCATGCTTTCGCAACCTTGCGATCAATGTTTTTTAATCATTGAATATATTTTCGGTCTGCAAGAATAAAAAAGGGTAACCCTTTTCAGGATTACCCTTTCTAATGCGATTAAAATAAATGTAGTTACACACTTTGGTGTACGATTCGGGATATTGCTTCGGGAGTCAGGTCTACACCCACAATCACTCCCTTACCGTCTATCAGAAAGTTTCTCAGTCCTTTCTTCAAACCGTACGCTTTGTACAGCGACGACGATTTTCCCTTTTCATCGTACCACTGATTCGCCGATTCCAGTCCATCTGTTTTCAAGGTCTCCGTAAATACGGAGAATTTTTCATCCATCGAAACGGAATAGACTTTAATACGTGTCGAATCCCAATCTTTCACTTTGTTCCAAAGCGCTATGTTACGAACACGGGAATCGGCATCATAAGCCGCCCAGAAATTTACTAACGTGTAGCCTTCGGAACGATTTCGGAAATCAATACCTCGATTGTTTTCCAAAGACTCTATCCTCGGAGCAAGGTCTCCCAAACGATATCCTTCGGTCATCCCTGCTTTATCCGTCCCGGCCGATAAGAATAACCAAACTACCGCGACGGAGAGTACACAAGTTCCAATCTTCATACTTTATATTTATAGTGAAAAAAACATCGAAAAACATATCGGGAATACTCGCCCCGTTTGTCTATTCAGACCCCAAGAAACGCTTATTTCTTCTATATTTTTCGACCCCCTGAGTTTCAGGAGTGAGAAAAAAGACTGCCTTCGCTAAGGCCGGTCTTTTACCTCAATTCGCACGCAAAGATAATGCAAAATTCCTGAGCAGAAATCGATTTAATATTACTTAACGCCTGAAAGTCAGGCTTGAAATTCTTTGCAAGCAACGACTTTTCTTATTTTATCGGCTTTTTGAGCCATTCCTGCTTTTCAAACGGCCGATTTATATGCAGATAATGACGAATAGAGGTAATAATATTCCGTTTTCGATTGATATACATATAAAAAGAAGGCAATGTTTGTCAGGCTAAAATCTTAATTTGTGTTATGTAACCGTTCTTGCGAATGGCCGTGAATAAACTCATATAAGAAGAACGCGGTTTGACATTCACTTTATACGTGAGTATAGCCGTGTTGGTTTCATAATTCAATTCATAAGAATTACTCATGACGTAGACGTTTTGCTCTTCCAATGTCTTACGCATCAACTTCAAGTCAGGCTCTGCCGTCGAACAGACAATCACCAGAATCTTATTCACCCCATCGAGCAAAATCCGTTTTTCGAAGCGTTCCAATGATATCAGAATTGTTACGGTAAGAGACGTCACGATGATAGCGGCGGTGAACATACCCGCCCCCACGGCGAGCCCGATGACGGCTACCACCCAAATACAGGCTGCCGTCGTCAGTCCGTACACGCTGCCGCGGCTCTGAATAATCGCACCGGCACCCAGAAAACCGATACCGGTCAACACCTGCGCGGCAATACGTCCCGGATCGCCATTCAGAAAATTCGGATAAATCTGCGGAATCCAGATCGAGATCAGCATAGCCATGGTAGAGCCGAGGCAGATAAGCGTGAACGTGCGCAAACCGGCTTCCCGACGACGCATCTGACGCTCCGTACCCACGATTGCACCTAACAGAAAACTAATGATCAACCGAACGATGGTAGTCCATATATCGATCTTCGTACTGTTTATCACTTCATTCAACCACTCCATCATTCTACTTGTATCTGGGAAGGTACGACATCAGATAAATAAAATAAGAGACTCCCGCACGGGTATGATCGCCGGGTACATCGATGAGCTTCACTTTGCCTCCGGAAGCATGATGCTTAGCCGTATATGTCCGGGCATTTTCGAAATGAACCGTCCGGTCGTCTTTTCCGTGAATCAGCACAAATTCGCACCGGTTATCCCAAGGTTCCAAACTGTTCGCTTCGAGTATTGCATCAATCTGCGCGTTCGCATGATTCGTATGGTGTATAAACGCATCCGTAAACAAGTCGTGCGTCTTGTCAGGGAAATCCTTATACGTATTACTCTTTCCGTCGAAATAAACGGCCAACTTCGACGCGTATGGCTCTTTCAGCAGGCGTCCGACATCCAGATCGGGGTAACTGTTCTTTTTATACCCGTAAATAGCAAGAGGTAACAGATACGATTCCGGCATCGTTTCCGAAGTCCTTACCTCGTCGGCGATATTCTTCAGCATACAGGGCGTACCGCCGGCCAGCAGCAGATCGACCGTTAGGCCGTCTGTCGGATGAACTTCCAGTTCCCGTGCCACCTGCGTTGCGACGAAACCGCCCAGCGAATAGCCGGTGACAAGCACATTTTTCTTTTTGGCATAATGATTCTCCTGCAGCACTTTCTGTGAGGCTCGCACGAAATCGATCGTTGTGCGCACCATCGTTTTTTTCTCGATATAAGGAATAAAACATTTCCCGTACGAGTCGCCAAACCCCGGATAATCGGGAATCATGACGATATAGCCCTTCGACGCCTGCCACATCCAGAAGATCAAGTATGCCTCTAAGGCGGAAGCATCGTAGTTCGTCAATTGGCGGGTAGGCGCCTGTTTGTCGAGCACATAGGTGTAAGGAGGAGCAAGTATTTGCCGATGGAGCGTAGCCGAGTCGATGGCCGGCGGTACCAGCAACACGCCGGAGAGGGTGATTTTTTCGTCGGATCCGTTCGGATTCGCAGAGGAGCAGATGACCTTGAATGCACGCAACTGAATGTCTCCATCGAAGACGGGCGTATTACCAATCAAACTAAACGAAGAAAGTCCGAGTCCTTTTTCCGCAGCTTTCAGTTCGGCAAACGTGAATTCCTTTAAGAGCTTCCATTTTACTCCTGAGACTTCTTCCGGTTTGAGCGGGTTATCCGGTCGGTCGGTAATGACCGAAGGATTATTTTCGTCGCAGGCCGTAAACAGATACAGCGATGCGATGAGCCATCCCAGCAGATATTTTATTAGCCTCTCTTTTTTCATGTTCTCCGTTTTTTAGCACGGTAAAAATAGGCATTTCCGCCCATACCGGCAAATTTACCGGTAATTTACCTGCGCTTTAATCGGGTAAGCCAGTTTTGAATAGACCACCTCACGAGGACAGTAGAGCGTTTCTAACGCAGGCATCGGGGCAGATTCCAGAAACTTGAGCTTAAGGTTTTGGCGGACGTCGATCACTTTTAACCCATTGCCCATGCATTTCAGTCGCTTGAGCATCGGATTCTTGCTGACATCCAAATCACTCAATCGGTTATGCGAACAATTGAGCGACTCTAATGCGGGATTCTTCGCAAGGTTCAACTCATCGATCGCATTTCCGTTGCAGGCCAATTCTATGAGTGCTCCGTTATGCGAAACATCGACACGATCCAGTGAGTTGCGTCCGCAATCGAGAATCCGGAGTGCGGAATTACGGCTAACATCGACCGAGGTGAGCTGGTTCTCACTGCATACCAGACCGGTCAGAGCCTGATTGCGTACCACATCAATCACCGTCAGTTGGTTCGCGCTGCAATCCAAATAATTCAATCCGCTGTTCTGCGATACGACAAGCATCTTCAATTTGTTTTTCCCACAGTTCAGGGTATCGAGTTGTTGGTTCTTTGTAATATCAAGTGCCGTGAGATGGTTGTTATGGCAACTCAACACACGGAGAGCAGGGTTCTTAGCAATCTCCAGCTTGATAAGGCGGATACTGTTGCAGTGCAAGCTCTTCAACGACGGATTATGGCTTACATCGAGTGTGATAAGGTTGTTCTCGGAGCATTCCAAATCGGTCAGCATCGGGTTTCTACGTACATCTAATCGGTGAAGTTTATTGCGGGAGCAATCCAGCGATTTCAAAGCCGGGAAGTAACTCATGTCTAATACCGTGATACGGTTATCGCTACATTTCAGTTCTTCGAGCGATGAGAAATATTCGAGTCCTTCGACCGACGTCACTCCCAGTCGCGAGCAATCCATCGTTTTGACAGCACGCGCTTCTGCCCCCGATAACTCGCCATCGCCATTCGTATCATACCGTCCGAACAGGAAAGCGGCTAATACGGCATCGGGTACGGTGATGTTCCCCTTGTATGTCCGTATGGCGGTGCGGCGTTGTTCTTCCGCTATACGCTTCTCTTCTTCCAGTTTCCGCAACTCGGCCTGCTGCCGGGCTTCATCGTAATACCTCTCACGGGCGGTAAGCGGACGATCCGCGGATGCTTCTTCTCCGCTCTTTACAGCAGTTTCAGCTGCATTCGTCGTCTCTTCCTCCTTCGTCTTTTCCGTTGCAGCGATATACGTTTCAATCTCCGCCGTTGCTGTCTCCGTATCTACGCGATAGGTCATCACCGAAGCAACCAGATAACTCAAGTTTTGATACTCTGCGTCTTTAATCAGGTAGACAGAGGTAAGTGATGGCATCGCATTGCAATACAGATTTTTGAGTGCTGCATTATGCGATACGTCTAATATTGTCAGACGGTTGATGCTACATTCCAGATCAGTCAGCGCCGTATTTCGGGAGAGATCGAGAACCGTTAAACGGTTGCTACCGCAATCGAGATCGGTCAGCGCCGTATTGTGGGAGACAATGAGCGAATCCAGTTTGTTGTGACCGCAATAGAGTTGCGACAAATGGATATTGCTTTTCAATTCCAAAGTTGTCAGCATATTATTATTGCAAAACAGATGCTCCAGATTGGTATTCTGTGTCACATCGAACGAAGTCAGCCGGTTTTCCGCGCCGTTCAGCCATCGCAGCGACGGGCACGAACTTACATCCAGCGATTCTAAGCGGTTCGTACCGCAGTGCAATAGAGCGAGTGCACGACAATCGTCAAGTCGCAATTGTGTCAGACGGTTATTGTCGCAGAGCAGTTCTTCCAATACTCTATGACGACTGACATCCAGCGATCGTAACATATTATTCCGACAATGCAGTTCGGTCAGTTCCACATTCTGGCTGACGTCGAGCGAATCGAGCCGGTTATTATCGCAATGCAGCTTTTTCAATGCCTGATTCCGGCTGAGATCGAGTGAAGTAAGGCCGCCATGTTGGAAATAGTTGGCATACGAACAGTCGAGTTCTTCCAAGGCCGTAAAATATTCGATTCCCTGCAATGAAGTAAGCGGTTTATCCGTACATTCAATTTTCCGCACGGTACGTGCCTCTTCGACGGATATTTCACCGTCGTTGTTCGTATCGAAGTTTTCCAGCAGATACGCTTTGAAGGTTGTATCGGGAATGCTAATATGTTGCGCACCGGCGTATAATGACGTGGCCGCAAAAAGAAGAATAATATTTTTTCTCATTTGAATAAAGTCTTAATCTACGGTCAATGCACCGACCAGCTCGGCAGCCGAGGCAAACCCGTGACGGTCGCAATAAGCCTCGATTCCTTCGATGATATTAACAGAAACCATCGGATCGATGAAATTGTACGTTCCAATCTGAATGGCTGTTGCGCCGGCAAGCATAAACTCGACTGCGTCCTGCCACGAAGCAATTCCACCCATACCAATCACCGGAATCCTCACAGCTGAAACTGTTTGCCATACCATCCGAAGAGCGACAGGTTTGACACACGGGCCGGACAATCCCCCCGTCACGGTCGAGAGCAAGGGGCGACGACGCTCTACATCAATCGCCATGCCGAGCAACGTGTTGATCAGCGACACTGCATCTGCCCCTTCGGCCTCCACCGCACGAGCGATCTCGGTAATATCCGTCACATTGGGCGAGAGTTTTACGATCAGCGTCTTAGGATAAACCTTGCGCACCGCGCGCACCACTTCGGCAGCCGACGACGCGCAAACCCCGAACGACATGCCTCCCTGCTTCACATTAGGACAGGAGATATTCAGTTCGATGGCAGGAATCCGCTCAAGGGCTGCCATTTTTTGAGCACATTCGACATACGTCTCGATAGACGAGCCGCTGACGTTGACAATCATATTCGTATCGAACTCGCTAAGTTGCGGATAAATCTCACGCGCAAAATAATCGGCGCCTTTGTTTTGTAACCCAACGGCATTGAGCATCCCCGACGGCGTCTCAGCCATACGCGGATAGGGATTTCCTTCGCGCAGTTCCAGTGTCGTACCTTTCACAACTATTCCGCCGAGCCTCGCAATATCGAACAGATCGGCGTATTCGATCCCATAACCGAATGTACCCGAAGCAGTCATCACCGGGTTTTTCAATGTCAAACCTCCTATGGTTGTTGTCAAATCTACCATGTCAATTGATTGATGTTAAATACCGGACCTTCGGTGCAAGTACATACGTTACCTTCGGTGGTGTGCTCGACGCAACAAAGACATACGCCGAAACCGCATGCCATCTTGTTTTCGAGCGATACTTCACAAGGAATACCGGAGGTCTTCGCATACTTCGCCACAGCCATCATCATTGGCTTGGGTCCACAAGTATAAATTTGTCCGAACGCTTTCTCTTTCAATATGGAATGTTGTGTTACCAATCCTTTTTCTCCCATCGATCCGTCTTCGGTCGTAACGTATACCGATCCGTGCTTCTCAAAATTTTCACGTTGCAGGATGTCGCTTCCCGAACGGGCGCCAAGGAGGAATACCGGAGTAAAACCAACCTTCTTCAACGACTCACCCAAGTAAAGCATCGGTGCTGTCCCAACTCCTCCGCCGGCCAGCAACAGCTCGGGTGACGACGGTTTCTGCGGTACCGAGAAGCCGTTCCCCAAAGGCAACAGCACATTCACCGTTTCGCCTGCTTTATACCGTGCCATACGCCGCGTACCTTCACCGATCAGGCGTATCAGCAGCCACAGTTCATTTTGTATCCGGTCGACATAGTTGATCGAAATCGGACGACGTAGAAAAGTTGATGGCGAGTCGTCGACACGTACCTCGACGAATTGTCCGGGAACCATTTCGGGTAATGGTTGCTCGGTCGTCAATTTCAACAAACAATAATCATGGTGTAACGGCTCATTCGATGTCACCGTCATATCCAACAAGTATTTCTTCATCTTCTCCATTTTACTCCACAGGTGCAGGTGTGCGGTTTATTTCAGGAAACGGATTGTCAGCGGATATTTCCATGGTTCGCCATTCAGAGACTTGATAATGGCGATAATGATCATCACAAAAATAGCAATGCCCACTACGGGAACGATGAAAAGACCCACAATCGTTATACATAGCACGATAATATATAATGTATAGCTGATTTCGAAATTGAGAATTTCTTTGCCGGCCTCATCTACTTTTGTACTTTTATCTTTATACAGTAGCCAGACAATCAGGGGCACGATAAAACTCGACAGAAACTGCGAGGCATGCATCAGTCCGACGAATGTCTGTTCGTCTATTCCCAAATCCCATGCAGCCTGTCCCGGCGAGGAAACGGGTGGAGTAAGAAGTTTCGCCTTTTCCCGTTCATATTCTTCGTGTGTAATCGCACCTTCGTCCAGCAATTTCTTCAACTGTGCCAGTTTTCCGTATGTATCCATCCGTATATTTTTTTCTAAATGTCTATATTGATTTTTTGATCTTCTTCTGTTTGTTCTCTTTGAACGGACAAAGATAAGCATTTCCGCAAAATACGACGGACTCCGGCGGTTATTCGTATCTTCAGTCATATATATCAATGTATCGGACAGGATAGCCGATATCTTCGATTATTCTCTTTTCTCGGGGATTTTTCGTTTTAGTCGACAGTTAAATGAAATTAACATTTTTACTTATGGTCTGTTTGACGGATTTTTCTATCTTAGGAGCATCATTCAATATGGGGATTATGAAAACAAACGCTTTTATTCGATTTATTTTATGGGTCGCCTTCCTTATGGGTGGCGGATTTTCTTTGTTCGCACAGGAACTTGGGAATAATTATATCACAGTAAGTGGGGTGGTTAGGGATAAGCAGACAAATAAAAAACTGGTGTCGGTCAATGTGTCGATTCCACAAACGACTATCGGAACAGTCACTAATGCTGATGGCTATTTTTCGATTAAAGTGAAAGATTCGTTACAGGCGAAAAATCTGGAATTTTCGCATATCGGATATGCTAACATGTTGTATCCTCTTACGAAGAAGGATATTGAAAAGGCTGAAATTTTCCTGATACCGAATACAAACGTTTTAGCTGAAGTTACGGTGATGGGCGGTGATGCCCGCGGAATTGTGGAGGAGGCAATAGATAAGATTGCAATGAACTATCCGGCAAAAGAGAATTTACTGACCGGTTTTTATCGCGAAGTGATTCAGAAAAAGAAACGGTATATCAATATTTCGGAAGCGGTCGTCCATATTTTCAAAACACCTTACACCCGTGGTTTCGAACATGATCGGGTACAGGTCTTCAAAGGACGGAAGCTGCTTAGCCAGAAAGCAGGCGACACGTTGGTTGTTAAGCTGGAAGGCGGCCCTAATCTGTCTCTTTATATTGACCTGATAAAAAATCAGGAATTGTTGCTGGACAAGGCAGAGATGGAAAATTATTCGTTCCGTTTCGGAGAGCCGGTTATGATAGATAACAGGCCTCATCATCAAGTGAATTTCCAGCCCCGTTTGTTGTTGCCGTATGCTCTTTATTATGGCTCTTTGTATATCGATAAGGAAACGATGGCAATCACCCGCGCCGAGTTTAATCTTAGCATGGACGATCGTTCCAAAGCGACTCAGGCCATGTTGCGCAAGAAGCCTTTCGGCTTACGTTTTAAGCCGGAGCAAATGACTTTTCTCGTTGCCTACAAACAGTATGACGGACGTAGCTATCTGAATTATGTGCGTAACGAAGTGCGTTTTAAATGCGACTGGAAGCGTCGCCTTTTTTCAACATCTTATACAGTCTTTTCCGAGATGGTCGTTACCGATAGGAAAGAGGATGATTTTTCCCGAATTTCATACAAGGAATCCTTCAAATCCGGCCATTCTTTGTCGGATAAAGTGGGAAACTTCTATGATGAAGACTTCTGGGGAGGATACAATATTATCGAGCCTACCGAGTCGCTTGAGAATGCCGTTAACAAGTTGAAGAAGCAATATAAATGACTTGATCGCTGTTCTATTCGAGGAGGTGAAATAATTCCGCTCACAAACAATCATCAAACAAATAGTAAATAGCAGTAAAATAGCAACTTACTGCTA
>NZ_JBQNAZ010000057.1:0-13566 GCF_052170195.1 Tannerella sp.
CCTTGTGTTTTTATCTGCCCGGTGTAAAATCTCGAGGATTTTATCTAAATTTGCTACTCGAATGAAACCGAACAAATGTAAAGCATGGATACGGGCGGCACGACCGCAAACGCTGGCGGCATCGGTCAGCCCGGTATTGGTGGCCTGTGCATTGGCCTACAGAAACAATGTCTTTCAGTGGATGCCCGCAGTACTGTGCATGGCCGTTGCCGTGCTGGCACAAATAGCAGCCAACTTCTTCAACGATTATTTCGACTTTAAAAAAGGAGCCGATACCGAAGAACGTCTGGGACAGCAGCGGGCAGTCGCTTCGGGATGGATTACTCCCAAGACGATGCTGACCGGAGCTTTCGTCACATTATCCGCCGCCTCTCTTTGCGGCTTTGCTTTGCTAATCTACAGCGACTGGTGGCTGATTTTTGTCGGACTCGCTATTGCCCTCTGTGTGCCGGCTTATACGGCCGGACCTTATCCGCTGGCTTATCACGGGCTGGGCGATCTGGCCGTGCTGTTGTTCTACGGTGTTATTCCCGTATGTTTTACTTATTACATACAGGCACAAGAGTTTGCATGGACAGCCGGCTGGCTTTCAGTGGCCATGGGACTGCTTTCCGTAAATATCCTGCTGGTAAATAATGTGCGCGACAGAGAGCAAGACGCGCAGGCCGGTAAACGCACGACAGTCGTCATGTTCGGACGACGTTTCGGAACCACACTTTATCTGATCAACACGCTGCTGGCCGTGGCTTGTTCCTGGCCGGTTTATCTTTATCGTAGCCGGAACATCTGGTTCCTGTTTATTTTCTTCCTGATGATCGCATGGCTTACATGGCAGGAGCTGTCCCGTCAGCATGGCACCGCCCTCAACCGTACGCTCGCAATCACAGCCCGCAACGTCCTGCTGTATGCCTTTCTGCTGATCTATGTATTGGTTTTGTAAGGTTTCACCTGTAATATCAGGGCAATCGCATCAAATTCCGAGTATTTCTTTGAGGTAGTTCATGTTCAAGCAGCCTTGAATAGTCTCTTTTTATCACCTAAACAAATAAACATCTCAATGCCTGCAAAGCATCGTAATCCTACCGCCTGCTGTTCTCCTTCTTCGGGAAAGACATCCCGATTATTGGGGATGCCCCTCCCCAAAAAACCCTATAATTAGGGATTGTGCCGTAATATCGGCACTTCTAACTTTGCGTCCGAAATTTAAACGATAAAAAAGACATGGGAAAAACAGCCATTATTTACGGTTCTACGACAGGTACGACCGAAGACATTGCAGGCCGCATAGCCTCACAGATGAACGTTGCAAGCGAAGACGTGTACGAAGTAGCCAAAATCACACCGGCCGATGTTGCTCAATATGACATGCTGCTGTTAGGTTCCTCCACATGGGGAGCCGGCGATTTGCAGGACGACTGGTACGACGGGCTGGAAACGCTCAAACAATCCGATCTGGCGGGTAAGAAAATCGGCCTCTTCGGTACGGGCGATTCGTCTTCCTACTCGGATACGTTCTGCAGTGCGTTGGGTGTGATCTACGAAGGACTGAAATCGTCGGGGGCGATCTTCGTCGGACAAGTCGATCCGTCCGAATATACGTTCGACAGTTCCGAAGCCGTGGTAGACGGACAGTTCATCGGTCTGCCGATCGACGAGGAGAACGAGCCGAACAAAACGGACGACCGCATCAGCCGTTGGGTTGCCTCTCTGAAATAAGACATACCGCGATGGAACAGACGGGAGTGTTGCCGGGCGAGATCAGAGTCTTGCATAATCATATCTACGAATACAAGAAAGGCGTGCGAAACCTCGTGCTCTTCACCATGAACGAGCGCTATCTGACCCTCGCACGCGAACGGCTCGAACGACAAAACATTCCTTACCTCGTTCAACGCGCAGGGAGAAACAACATCAATCTTTACTTCGGGCAGCCGGAATGTCTGGAGACGATCAGCACGTTTGTCGGGCGTCCCCTGAACCGGCTTACCCCCGAAGAAGATTTTATCCTCGGAGCGCTTTTGGGCTATAACATCTGCGAGCAATGTAAACGCTTCTGCTCAAAGAAAAAAGATACCTGTGAGGCAGAACGGGCATAAAACAAGCCCGGGTGCGGATACCGCCGCAGGCGTTCCCCCCAAACATGCCGACCGGTAAGGTTGCGGAAGTGCATTTTTTGCCCTATCTTTGTCGGCTGAAAACAATTAATGTAAAAGTAACATGAGAATAGAACAGATTACAGCCCGCGAAATCTTGGATTCGCGCGGAAATCCTACGGTAGAAGTAGACATCAGACTTGAGTCGGGTATTATCGGACGTGCCAGCGTGCCCTCCGGTGCATCGACCGGCGAACACGAAGCTCTCGAATTGCGCGATGGCGACAAACAACGCTACTCCGGCAAAGGAACACTCAAAGCCGTTGATAATGTGAACAACATCATCGCCCCGGCGCTTATCGGTATGTCTTCGCTCGAACAGCGTGCTATCGACCGGAAAATGCTTGAGCTCGATGGCACAAAAACGAAGTCAAAACTCGGAGCCAACGCCATCCTCGGCGTATCGCTCGCCGTAGCCAAAGCAGCAGCCAACTATCTTGACATGCCGCTCTACCGCTATATCGGCGGCACGAATACGTATGTGATGCCCGTCCCGATGATGAACATCATCAACGGAGGATCGCACAGCGATGCCCCCATCGCCTTTCAGGAATTTATGATCCGCCCCGTGGGCGCTCCCTCGTTCCGCGAAGGTCTGCGCATGGGCGCCGAAGTGTTCCACGCACTCAAGAAAGTATTGCACGACCGCGGACTTAGCACGGCCGTAGGTGACGAAGGCGGATTCGCTCCCGCCCTCAACGGAACGGAAGATGCTCTCGACTCGATTATTCAGGCCATTAAAGCAGCCGGATACGAACCCGGAAAGGACGTGAAGATCGCCATGGACTGCGCCGCGTCGGAATTCTATAAAAACGGCGTCTACGACTACAGCCTCTTTGAAGGAGAAAACGGCAAAAAACGTACGGCCGACGAACAAATCGCTTATCTCGAAGAGCTGATCAACAAATATCCGATCGACTCGATCGAAGACGGTATGAGCGAAAACGACTGGGACGGATGGAAGAAACTCACCGCACGCATCGGTGACCGCTGTCAGCTGGTAGGTGACGACCTCTTCGTAACGAACGTCGAGTTCCTCTCGAAAGGTATCGAGACGACTTGTGGAAACTCGATCCTGATCAAAGTAAACCAGATCGGTTCGCTGAGTGAAACGCTTGACACGATCGAAATGGCACACCGCCACGGATACACGACCGTTACGAGCCATCGCTCGGGTGAAACGGAAGATGCCACGATCGCCGATATCGCCGTTGCCACGAACAGCGGACAAATCAAAACCGGATCGCTGAGCCGCAGCGACCGCATGGCTAAATACAACCAGTTACTTCGCATCGAAGAGGAATTGGGCGCATTAGCCGTCTACGGATATAAAAGAGTGAAATAAATTTCTTTTACAAATAAATCATACTTTATGGAAAGAGCGCCTTTGTGAAAAGGCGCTTTTTTTGTGTGCTTCTATCCCTGTTCATCAGCCTCCTGCCACTCCGTTCGACCGATACGGTACTACGCGTTGCGTCTCAGTTGTTCCACATACCTGTCGACCTTCAACATCTCCGCAGGTATATCGAGACGCTGCGGACAGTGTGGATTGCATTGGCCGCAAGTCGTACAATGATCAGCCTGACGTTTCCTTTCCACCCTGCGATCGTAGCCGACTAAAAACGCATGTCTCGCTCTACGATAATGTTCGTCGTGTATATTATCCGAAAAATTACCTTCGTTCAAGCACTTATTATAATACGTGAAGATTCCGGGAATATCCAACCCGTAAGGACACGGCATACAGTATTGGCACGCGTTGCACTGAATAAGCGGGTATTTAAGCATGGTCAACGCCACTTCTTCCAACATCGCGCGTTCCCTATCGTTCAATGTCCGGATCGGCGAATAGGTACGTATGTTTTCCTGCAAATGTTCCATATACGTCATACCGCTGAGAACGGTCAACACATTCGGTTCCGAGCCGGCGAAGCGAAACGCCCATGATGCCGTACTCGCTTCAGGGTCCATGGAGCGCAGCAGCTCCGTAGAAAGACCGTTGAGACTGGCTAACCTTCCGCCCAGAAGGGGCTCCATGATGATGGACGGGATGTTGCGTTTCTTCAGCTCGCCGCAAAGGTATTCGGCATTCGTGTTCGACGGATTCACTTCTTTCGCGTGTTTCCAATCAACATAATTCAACTGAATCTGCACAAAATCCCACTTGTACTCATCATGTCGTGACAGCAAATAATCGAACACTTCGATATCGCCGTGATACGAAAATCCCAGATTACGGATATGTCCGGCTTCACGTTCTTTCAGCAGAAAATCAAGCATTCCGTTATCGAGGTAGCGACCTTTGAGCGCCTCCATTCCTCCCAGTCCGACGGCGTGCAGAAGGAGGTAGTCGATATACTCTACCTGCAAATACCTGAACGAATGGTGATAAATTTCGAGCGATGCCTCACGGCTCCACGTATCCGGCGAGAAGTTCGAGAGTTTCGTGGCGATGAAATATTTGTCGCGTGCGTGACGACTAAGAGCAATACCCATCGCTTGTTCCGACCTCCCTTTACAGTAAGCGGGCGACGTATCGAAATAATTTACACCGTGTTCAATGGCATAGTCCGTCAAACGATTGACCATCTCCTGATCAATATCATTTTCCGACTCTCCTACGTTCTCGCTGCTCAGGGTCGGCAGACGCATACATCCATATCCGAGAAGCGACACCCTGTCGCCGGTGTTGGGATTTGTACGGTACGTCATCCGGTCGGTCGGTACTTCACCGACCGCTCTACGCGGTTGTTTTTGATTCGTACATCCGTAAAGCACCGCGGTCGAGGTAGCCGTTCCGCCAAGTACCTTGATAAAATCTCTTCGATTAATATGATTCTTTTTCATTTTGATTACTGTTTATATGATTAAACGGAACGATGTACTTCGTGACCGACTACGTAAATCGCGCTGAAGGGACGCGAAGGACAAACATATTCGCACGCGCCGCAACCGATGCATCGCTCGGTATCGACAGAAGGAAAGCGGAGTGAATCTTCGTCGTCCGGATCGGAAGCGATCATGGTGATTGCTCCGTTCGGACAATGACGCTCGCAGTTCCCACACTTCACTCCTTTACGCTTCACGATACAATCTTCCATCACCCACACCGCATGTCCGATCTGTAACGAAGTCTTCACTTCCTGCGTGATGGGACGGATAGCGCCTGTGGGACATACCTCGGAGCATTTCGTACACTCCGGCCGACAGTAGCCGCGGTCATATTCCATTTCGGGTTGCATAAGTGTCATCCAATGATCGGAAGGACGAAGCACGTGGTTCGGGCAAGCCGAAACACAAAGTTGGCATGCAGTACACTGCCGTGCAAAATGACGTGCGCTGATTGCTCCCGGAGGAGTAAGTTTTGTCACACGATCGGGAAGAACCTTGTCTTTTATCTCCGCAAGACCACCGTCTACCTTCTTGTCTTGCGCCTTCACTGCCGAAGCGAGTACGACAGAAGCCGTAGCCGTAAAAAAATGACGACGTGAATGTACGGTACGCCCTGAACTGCTCTGTCTCGATAGTGACTTCGACGGAGCAGCTTCCATGCAGGCCACCCGATGATCCGCCGATACAAACTCCTGCTTCTTACGCGCCGGAACGAAAGAGATCGCTTTTTTACGGCATCCGTCCATACAGTTCATACACGCTACGCATCGACTGTAATCGACCGTATGTGCTTTCGAATCAATACACGATGCTTTGCAATTACGTTCACACAAACCACACTGGTTACATTGGTCCGCATCAATCCGTATCTTGAACAGCGAATAGTTCGACACGAAGCCCAGCACCGTGCCGACAGGACAAATCGTATTGCAATACGTCCGCCCGTTACGCCATGCGAGAACAGCCAACACAACCAATGTCACAAGCGGAACGACCAATATCATAACCCCTTTATAGCCTATTACATCAACGGAATAGAAGGCATAACTGTCTATCCGTTCGGCAAAATGGGCCAGCAGATTATTGCCCGCTCGGTAAACAGGAGCAAACAACCCGTTTGCGATACGTCCGTAAGCGCTGTAAGGTGAGAGCAACGAAACGAAGGCCCTCGCAACCCCCGCACCGACAACGAATGAACTGACGGAAAAAACTCCGACAAAAATCGCCAACACCGTGTAACGCAACCATGAAAGCGCCGGTGAATAACGGAATCGGCGTTTGTTGAATCGCCCGGAGATTCGTGAAATCACGTCTTGAAAGATGCCAAGGGGACAGATAATCGAACAATAGACACGTCCGAAAAGGAGTGTCAACACAAGCAGCGCAAGAATCACGCCGATGTTTAACGCAAGCACAGCCGGCCAGAATTGAATTTTTGCCAGCCAACCAAATGCATAACGGGCTGTTCCCGTAAAGTCAAGAAAGAGTAACGTTACCAAAACGATACAGACGAAGGCAAGCGCGACTCTGGTTTTTCGTAGCATAGCCTAATGATTTGAATGTTCGTACAAATAAATTTCCATTACAAAGGTAAAAAATAAACGGTCGAATCGTTTCTTTTTTCTATAAAAACGAAAAAGATGATTTTATCACGAAAGAATCCGGAGAGGTTTTACGGCAAAACCTCCTGAGGCAATCAATGAAGAGTGGAAGAAACTACCCGACCATCCACTTTTTAAAGTCCGACGCACGGTTTTTGCTCACGTAAAGGCGTTCCGGCATCTGCGCGTCCAAAGTGACCAACAAGCGACTGTCGAACCAGACGGTGATATTCGTCACGCTCTCACGCGCAATGATGAATTGCTTGTTAGCACGAAAAAACACGTCGGGATTGAGATGTTGCATCATGCTGTCGAGCGTTTTGGCATAAGGATAAACCTTGCCGTCTCTCAGATGCACCGTCGTATTGCTCTCGGTAGTATAAAAAAATGAGACGTCCGAGAGTGTGACCGGAACGAGCTTATCCTTCACAGGGATCAGGATTTTCTGGATGTATTTCCCCGTCGGGGTCAGTTGCGCCTGCTGAGTGACGTACTCTTGCATACCGCGCTTCGTCAGTTTACGAAATTTCTCTATCGCGCGCCTCAAGGCTTCCGTATCGACAGGTTTCAGGATATAATCGATACTGTTAACCCGAAAGGCATCGAGCGCATACTCGTCGTATGCCGTCGTAAAAATAATGGGTGTCTCGACGGTAATCATCTGAAAAATATGGAACGCCGACCCGTCCGACAGATGGATATCCATGAATATCAGATCAGGCGCGTCGTGCGTTTGCAGCCATTTAACCGTCTGGCTGACACTTTCCGTCACTCCTTTCACATCAAGGCTATCATCCATCTCGCTCAGCATCCTCCTCAGATTTTCACTGGCTGCTGTTTCATCTTCAACAATTAACACATTCATGGCTTATACAATGCTTGTTTAGGTCAAGGGTAAAATAACGGTAAATGTATCGTCCGTCTGCTCGATACGGATATCTTTGTGTACCATCAACCGGAAACGTGCGCTCAGGTTTGTCAGTCCGGTGCCGTTCGTGAAAGGCTTCTCCAGCTTCGGATAGATGGGATTGGATACGGTCAGTACCGTCTCGCCCGAATCGCTGTCGCTACGGGTGGCGATAACCATGTGTATCTTATGCTCGCTGTCGATCGCGTTATGCACTACGGCATTATCAACGAGCGGGAGAAGCGACAGCACCGGCAGTTTCATGGCCGTGGCAGACGCCTCCACCCGGATGTCGAACGTCAATTTATCGGCAAAACGGACTTCGAGCAGATAGCGGAACGAATCAAGAAAATTCAGTTCTTCGTTCAGCGTTACGAGCCCTTTCTTGTCGCTCTGCAAAATGAAGCGGAATACGTTCGAGAGCTTGTTCACAAATTCCAATGTCCGCTCTTTGTCGTCGCTTCGGATAAGATACGTCAAACAGTTGAGCGAATTAAAGAAAAAATGCGGATTGATCTGGTTCGCCAGCGCGTCGCAACGACTTTGCAGCATTTCCCTCTTCAACCGCTCAATCTCCAGCTCCTTCTCACGCTGTACCGAATACAAAGCCCTCGCGTAACCGATAAGCACACACAGTACACAAGCCACGACAAACTGAAACAACAAGTGAACGGTGAAGCAATCGATATGCTTATTGATTGATAACGAAATCTGAATATAGAGACCATAGGCCAGTGCCGTGACAGCGGCCGTCAGGAAGATACGTCGGGTATAAGCAGGCTGTTTGATTTTTTTGATGTTGATGATCAGCAGCACCCAGATAGTAACGCTAAAAAACAGATAGCGGAAAATGAAAAAAAGCCAGAAACCTGTCAAACTTCCAAAACATACACAATTGATTTTCACACCATTTACGAAAATCTGCATCGCTGCCCCATCTGTCCCGGCACTTTGTACAAGCCTCGGAATATCCCACGGTATCTGAGCGATATTCGGATAAATGATAAAGACACCCATTAACAGTCCGAACAGGAGCAACGCTTGTACCGATGTAAATTTTTTTATTGTAAACATAATGGTATTTCTTTGTTTGCAAAGGTATGAAAATATTTCGCCCGTTTTTCCAAAATGGAAGGGACGATGAACAGCCTCTTTTTCGTCTTTACCGATACTTTTTTCGTCTTTGCCTGAAAAATCCGCCAGGTTATGCTTATTTCTCTATCTTTTATGGTTCAAACCGTTACAATTCAATCTAAGCCTTACGAAGCAATCCTCAGACCTCTCTTTTTTCGTAATCACCTCCCTTTTTTTCGCGATGCTGGGAAATTGGAAACAAACGCATCCTTTTCACCCCATCTTTGCATCGCAGACAAACGACAACCGGGCTCGTCCCGATAGTCTTTGAAGAATAATAAAAAAGAATATAAACAGTAAAATGAATAGAATTATGAAACGTTTGAGTTTGGTTGTTACAGCCTTGTTAGTAAGTGTAACCATGAGTTTTGCAGGAAACAAGCATTCAGATCAACTTCCTTTGGTTATTGATATGACGCAGTTGAGTCGCTATTTGCAGTTGGATGCACAGCAAGTAAGAGAAGTGGTCGAAATAAACGATTATTTTATGGAGATGCAACAGAAAAGCTTGGCCTATTCCAATAAAGATGCGAGGGAAAAGAAGATGGAACAGGCCATTTACGGTAATCTGAAACTGATGAAGGAGACACTGACCGAAGATCAGTACAGAAGCTACCTCGGATTATTGAATCTGACGTACAATAACCGCAGCAAGATGCTTCGTGCGGACAGCTTGCAGGATACGTATTGGGTCAATCAAACCAATTGACCGAATTAAATTAAAGATTGTGAGAAGCCGGGGCTTGTGAAAGTTCGGGCTTTTTTTGTATCCGGAAAATTTTATTCCCCTCGCAGCTTGCATTATCTTTGTCGCAAAAAAATAAAAAGATGAATGCAATTTGGATCGTACTGCCGATTCTTTCCTTGTTAATGTTCGATTTAGGTCTCACACTCGAATGGAAAGATTTTCTGCTGTTCCGTCGCCGTCCACGAGCCGTTTTTACCGGATTAGTCGGACAGATTATCGTTCTTCCGGCACTTGCCATGATGTTGGGATGGACATTTAGTCTGCCTCCGCTGTTCTTCATCGGACTGGTACTTATCGCCTGCTCGCCGGGAGGCAGTTCGTCCAATATTTTTTCCATGCTTGCCAAAGGAGATGTAGCACTATCCGTCACATTGACGGCTCTGAGCAGCGTCATTACCCTGTTCACTCTTCCGTTCATCATGGGATTGGCCGTACACATGGCCGGTGGCGAAAGCATCGACGTGCATCTGCCTGTAGGAGGACTGATTATACAGAACCTTTTATTGATGCTGCTTCCGATCGCTGCGGGGGTATTCGTCAGACGACGCTCTCCGTCAGCCGCCATCGCGATCGACCGGGCGCTGTCACGGATTGCATTCCCTGCGCTGATTCTCTTGGCTACCCTTTTCTTTGTGCAACACCGTCAGACGATTCGCGAACATATCGGTCTGCTCGGGGTGTGCATCACGGCGATGATCTTGCTCGCCACCTTCGCCGGAGCAGGACTGGCACGAGCCATGCAGCTGCAAAAACGCGAACGACGCACCATCATCATCGAAGTAGGCATGCAAAATGCAGCGCAAGGTATTGCCGTTGCCACCAGCCCGATTATCTTCAATAACGACCTGATCGCGGTACCGTCTATCATCTATGCCTTACTGATGAATGTGATCCTGCTGATTTACGTGGGCGGACTGAAACGGCTTGATCATCAGCCGGCACTCGAAAAAAAGTAGAATAACCGGCATTTCTCTTCTTCCAATCTCAGAGTGCCAACATCCTACCCGATATCTCCTTCGCATACCCCCAATAATGGGGATTGACAGAGTTGAAAAAACAACTTATTTTTGCCACGCAAAAATAAAGGAGAAAATGAAATTATCGGACTTGCATAATGGCGAATCGGGAGTGATCGTACGGGTTACGGGGCATGGCGCTTTCCGGCGACGCATCATCGAAATGGGCTTTGTACGCGGTCAGCACGTGACATCCGTGCTCAACTCACCGCTGAACGACCCGGTGAAGTATTCCGTGATGGGATACGAAGTATCACTTCGGCGCAGCGAGGCAGCAATGATTGAGGTGCTTTCGGAAAAAGAAGCAGAGAAAGCCGTCGAAGAAACGAAAGAGGCCCATCGTACGAATGGTACGGCCGACAATGAAACGACTGTGACACACAACGGATCGCCATCTGTAGCCCGGCACAGGAACGAGATCCGTATTGCGCTCGTGGGCAATCCGAACAGCGGTAAAACTTCGCTCTTCAATGTTTTGTCCGGAGGACGTGAACACGTAGGTAATTACAGCGGCGTCACCGTAGCTGCCAAGAGCGGACACTTTACATACAATGGCTATAAATTTAGCATCACCGACTTACCCGGCACTTATTCACTCTCCCCCTACTCGCCCGAAGAGCGTTACGTCCGACAGCATATTTTCGACAATCAGCCCGATGTGATTATCAATGTCGTATCGGCATCGAACCTTGAACGCAATCTATACCTGACGACCGAGCTGATCGACTTGAGCCAGCCCACCGTCGTTGCACTCAATATGTACGACGAGCTTACGGCCAGCGGCGCCACACTCGACTACCATCACCTTGGTGCGATGATCGGCATCCCGATGACCCCCACGGTGGCCAAGAACGGAAAAGGGCTCAATGAACTGTTGAACAAGGTGATCGATATCTTCGAAAATCGCAGTGCGATCCAGCGTCATATACGGATCAATTACGGCATAGCGATTGAGCCGGAGGTCGACAAACTCTCGAAAAAAATGCAAGCAGCCGACGAACTGCCCTATCAGTTTCCTCCTCGTTATTGGGCGCTAAAGATGCTGGAAAACGACAGTGAAGCCGAACGTATGCTCAGTCACTGTGGGAATTATGCCGCATGGAAAGATTCGGCGGACCACGCAGATACACGGCTCAAACGTCAGCTGAACGACGACATTGAGACGACCGTCATCGATTTCAAATACGGCTTTATTGCCGGCGCCTTGCAGGAGGTTTATATACCCGGCAATCAGGACATACAGCGAAAGACGGGCTTTATCGACCGTCTGGTGGCCAACCGATGGCTCGGTTTCCCCATCTTTATTTTCCTGATGTGGCTCACTTTCATGACGACGTTCTGGCTCGGTGCTTTTCCGCAGGAGTGGATTGAAACGGGATTCGCCCGTCTCGGCGAGTGGATCACCTCATCGATGGCAGACGGCGCATTGAAGGATTTGCTCGTGAACGGCATCATCGGCGGAGTAGGCAGCGTGGCCGTTTTTCTACCGAACATCCTGGTCCTGTATCTTTTCATTTCACTGATGGAAGATTCGGGCTATATGGCACGCGCGGCATTTATCATGGATCGCATCATGCACCGGATGGGACTACACGGCAAATCATTTATCCCTTTGCTGATGGGATTCGGATGTAATGTGCCCGCCATTATGGCTACACGGACAATCGAAAGCCACAGCAGTCGGTTGATCACGATTCTGATTAACCCGTTCATGTCGTGCAGCGCACGTCTGCCCGTTTATCTTCTGCTGGCGGGAACGTTCTTCCCGAACAGTGCAGGCACCGTACTCGTCTTGCTTTATTTTTTCGGTATCGGAGTAGCGGTAATCACCGCGCGGTTGCTTCGTTGGGGCGTATTCAAGGCCGACGAAACACCTTTCGTGATGGAGCTTCCTCCGTATCGCATGCCCACCCTGCGTGCCACGCTCAGACACATGTGGGATAAAGGCGAACAATACCTGCGAAAGATCGGAGGCGTTGTGCTTGTTGCTTCGGTGATCATCTGGTTTTTGAGCTATTATCCGCGTCCGTCGGCCGATATGCCGGCCGTAGCAGAGACCGAAGTCGCGGCCTCACAACAATACGAAAACTCGTACCTCGGACGGTTAGGAAAATTCTGCGAACCGGTCGTACACCCGCTCGGTCTGAACTGGAAGGCAGCCATTGCCCTGATCTCCGGTTCTCCGGCCAAAGAAGTAATCGTCAGCACCCTCGGCGTACTGTATAGTAATGAAGACGAAACAACACTCTCCAATACGTTGCTCGCCTCCGGAGATTTCACGCCACGTTCGGCACTCGCGTTCCTTGTTTTCGTCCTGCTCTATTTCCCGTGTATCGCTTCGATTGCAGCGATTGCCAAAGAAACGGGAAGTCGAAAATGGGCGGCATTCTCCATAATTTACAACACCTGTATCGCATGGATCGCTGCTTTTGCCGTTTATCACCTGGCAGATTTCTTCTTTTGACTGAAGAATCCGACTTCTCAAAAAGTGCTATAATGTGATTAATGCCTGACACTTTTCAGCAACAAGCACTTTCGGCTTCGTTGCTTTTGCTCTATACAAGAGATATAGGAATTGTTGAAACAAGTGTTCTGATCCTGCGTTTTTTTTGAAAATATGATGTTGTAGTAGAGACGCAATGAATTGCGTCTCTACGGGGCGTACTGTGTTGATTCGCATCATTTGCGCCTATGTGCGTTCGGATTCCCCGACATAACAATTAACAATTGTCCGGCAGGGCTGAAAGCCCGATATATTTCAGCCTCATCCCGCAAGGGTGGGGTATCGATTCTCATACCTTGTTCGGAGGGCTGAAAGCCTGAATTAATCAGCGTTCGTAATTCGTAATTTATCATTCGTAATTTGTCATTCGTAATTCTCCCTTTCCTTGTCATTCAGAGCGAAGCGAAGAATCTTTTTCCATTATTTTTGGCTTGACCCAAAAGTAACCAAAAAGTCAAGGCTTCGTGCGCTTCGCACGCCGTCGCGACGCTTGCAGGGCGGAAAATCAGGTAACTCGCTTCGCTTGGGACAGCCTGATTTTAATTGTCAATGGTTAATGACTTTGTTGCAACGGTAGTCAAGAGGTTATTTTTCTTTTCTGCCGTTACGCAG
>NZ_JBQNAZ010000058.1:0-12791 GCF_052170195.1 Tannerella sp.
GAAAAACAGCCCTGAAAGGGCGCGTTAATTCAGCCCAATGCGCAGCGAAGCGAAGCGTTGGGAAAACAAACCGAACGCAAATTTCGCAAATGGGCGCAAATTAACGCGAATAACTGTGTTTGTCATTCCGAATGCCCCCTTTGTCATTCCGAACGCAGTGAGGAATCTCGCGAGGAAGAGGAAAGAGATTCTTCGCTTACGCTCTGAATGACAAATTAATGGTTAATTGTCAATGGTTAATGGTTATGCCGGATACATGATTTGGCGTGTACCACGCATAACAATTGACAATTAACCATTGAAAAACAGCCCTGAAAGGGCGTATTAATTCAGCCCAATGTGCAGCGAAGCGAAGCGTTGGGAAAAAAGGGCGACCCCCTCGGCGGAGGGCTGAAAGCCTGACGTAATTCAGTTGTTAATAGTTAATTGTCAATGGTTATGTGCCCGAACGCAGAGGGACATCCCCCCTCCCCCCCTTCAAAGGGGGGAAAGAGCGAAGCGAAGGGGGGATGTTATCCCTTCAAAGGGGGGAAAGAGCGAAGCGAAGCGCACGAAGCCTTGACCTTTGGGTTACTTTTGGGTCAAGCCAAAAGTAACGGAAAGAACGCTCTGAACAATAAAAGAAACGAATAACAAATAGTGAATAACGAAAAATGATTATTAACATTAAATTGTACAAAACGATGAAAAAGAAAATGTTTACTTTATGGATGACGGGTCTCTTCTTATTGTTGACGACCCTTGGCGCTGCGGCGCAAAACAGCGGAACCACCGGACCGCTGAACTGGAGCTATGACGCCGGCACCAAAACCCTTTCCATCACCGGAACGGGCGCCATGCCGGACTACGCGTCTGGAAGCGATCAACCTTGGAAGGCTTTCCGAGACGAAATCGAAACCGTCACGATCGGCAGTGGCGTAACCAACGTAGGAGAGTCTGCCTTTTGGGGTTACGGGCAGCTGCAAAATATCACGCTGCCCGAAGGGGTTACCACCATCGGAGAGCGTGCTTTTCAGGAGTGCGATAAGCTCGACGGGATTACGATCCCGAGCACGGTTACCGCCATCGGACGTTCAGCCTTCTTGCGATGCACGGCTCTGCCGGCCATCGGGGTGGCAGCCGGTAATACCCATTTCACTTCGGCCGACGGTGTGCTTTACAACAAAGCGAAGACCGAGCTGGTCTGCTATCCAATAAAGAAACCGGGCACCGCCTTTACCGTACCCGTGGGGGTAAAGGAAATCGGAATCGTTGCTTTTTCCGATTGCACACTGCAAAGTATCACGCTGCCCGAGGGACTTACTACCATCGGAGTGAATGCTTTTTTGTATTGCTCTGCCTTGAAAAGCATCAAAATCCCGGGTTCCGTTACTTCCGTCCAACAGCGTGCCTTTGCGGGTTGCACGGCGTTGACGGATGTAACCGTAGCGTGGAATACACCGCTTGCCATCGACCCAGATGTTTATGCTAGTGTTACGCTCTCGGGCGTAACGCTGAAAGTACCCAAAGGCACCAAGGCGAAGTATCAGACTGCGCCTGTCTGGAAAGACTTTAAGATCAATGAGACTACAGCCAATCAAACGATCGACGGCCTGCGCATCTTTGCCGCCGGCGGCGCACTGCGCCTCACCCTGCCCAAGGCCGAGACGGTACATATATATAATGTAAACGGTGCAATGGTAAAAACGCTCGCGCTCCCCTCCGGCGACCATGTTCTTCCGCTGTCCTCCGGCGTGTATGTGGTGCGCGTAGGAGAACGGGTAACCAAAATTCTTATAAAGTGAAAAACGAAAAGTGAAAAGTGAAGAGTGAAAAGTAGTCAACAGTAATTAATGTTGTCAATGTAGGGGCGAACCTTGTGTTCGCCCTTTTTTTGTGTGATGTTGGGTTATCAGAACGCAAATTTCGCAAATGACACAAATGGGCGCAAATAACCGCGTTTGTCATTCCGCCTCTCCCCTTTGTCATTCCGAACGTAGTGAGGAATCCCGCGGGGAAAAGGAAAGAGATTCTTCGCTTACGCTCTGAATGACAAATTAATTGTCAATGGTCAATGGTTAATTGTTATGCGTGGTACACGCCGAATCATGTGCCTGGTATAACAATTGACAATTAACCATTAACAATTGAATTATGTTATGCCGGGTTATCCGAACGCAGAGAAGCATCCCCCCAGCCCCCCTTCAAAGGGGGGAAGAGCGAAGCGTTGGGAAAAAAGGCGCCCCCTTCGGCGGAGGGCTGAAAGCCTGATATAATTTAATTGTTAAGTATCAATGGTAAATGGTTATTTTCCGGATACACGGAACAGCAATTAACTATTAAATTACCTATCACCGATATATACATACAACAATCGCCTATTCCTTAATGATCTACCGTCCGAAAGCTCCACCAATGATATCGAGCAGTTCATTCGTAATAGCTTGCTGACGAGACTTGTTGTATTCGACGGTAAGAGTGCTGATTAGATTATCAGCATTCTCTGTAGCCGCCTGCATGGAAATCATACGCACGGCATGTTCCGATGCACTTGAATCAAGCAAAGCGGTATACAGTTTCAACTTGACACTCTTCGGAATCAATACACGAAGCAAGGCTTCGCGCGAAGGTTCAACAATATACTCTGCCACAGACCACGTTTTCTCTTCTTGCGGTTTGGGAAGCACGAGTGGCAATATTGTTTCACGCTTTAACATCTGCTTACCAGCACTTTCAAAATGATAATAAATCAATTCCACCCTATCGAGTCTCTTCGCTTCGAACTCCCGGATTAAAGAGCCTGCAAATTCTGCAATCGTTGTATAATCGGGTTTCTCCGCAAGTCCTTCGAAGTTTTTTTCCACGATGTACCCACTCTCGCGAATCGCGTCGAAAACTTTTTTTCCGACGGTATACAGACGAATGTCTTCAGCAGACAACCGATCATATTCTTCGATCGTTTTCAGCGTTGCGCGTATAATGTTGGTGTTGAACGCTCCGCACAACGATCCATCGGAAGAAAAGGCAACAATCGCAACCCGCTTCACTTCGCGATCATCACAAAGCGAATTCGCATATTCGCCCGACAGTAATGAGTTCATCACATGATGCAACGATGCAGAATAGGGAAGCATGTTTTCGATCGCATGCTGTGCCTTGTGAAGCTTTGCAGACGAAACCATCTTCATTGCCGAAGTGATCTTTCGGGTACTTCTGATTGACCGGATGCGTTCTTTTATTTCTTTCAGTGCCATTGTTTAATACACAACCCTATACATTTATCTACGTTCTAGACGACGATTCCAAACGGATACTGCCGGCCACTTTTTCGATAATCGTCGCCACCTCCATATCGAATTGTCCATTACGGAACGGTTTCAACACATCGTCCTGATGATTATTTCGAAGTATCTGCAAAAAGGTCCGCTCGAATTCACGCACTTGCTCTACAGGAATATCTTTAAGCAAACCGTTTGTTCCACAATAAAGAATCGCGATCTGTTCTTCGACTGGCATCGGAGCATACTGTGGCTGAACAAGCAACTCCGTGTTCTTCTTCCCTTTATCAATGGCAAAAGCCGTTACGGAATCCAGATCGCCTCCGAACTTGGTGAACGATTCCAACTCGCGAAATTGCGCCTGATCAATCTTCAGCGTACCAGCCACTTTCTTCATTGCTTTTATCTGTGCACTTCCTCCGACACGCGACACGGAGATTCCCACATTGACTGCCGGACGGATACCCTGATTGAACAGATCGTTTTCAAGAAAAATCTGTCCGTCCGTAATAGAAATGACATTCGTCGGAATATATGCGGAAACATCACCCGCCTGTGTCTCAATAATCGGCAGAGCCGTTAGTGATCCACCGCCCTTCACTTTCCCTACGAGGCTCTCCGGCAAATCGTTCATTTGTTCCGCCACATCCTGCTGACTGATGATCTTAGCTGCACGTTCCAACAGTCTCGAATGCAGATAAAAGATATCTCCGGGATAAGCCTCACGCCCCGACGGACGACGTAAAATCAACGAAATTTCACGATAAGCGACGGCTTGTTTGGAAAGATCGTCGTACACAACAAGAACGTGCCGTCCCGTATCACGGAAATATTCACCGATCGCTGCTCCCGCAAAAGGTGCGAAGTATTGCATAGCCGCAGAATCCGACGCATTGGCCGCCACGACAATCGTATAGTCCAACGCCCCCTTTTCTCGCAACGTCTGAACCACTGAAGCCACCGTCGATCCTTTTTGCCCGATAGCCACGTAGATACAATAAACAGGCTGGCCCTCCTTAAAATTCGCACGTTGATTGAGAATGGTATCGATGGCGATGGCGGTCTTTCCCGTCTGCCGGTCGCCAATGATCAGTTCGCGCTGCCCGCGACCGATAGGGATCATCGCGTCAATTGCCTTCAATCCCGTTTGTAACGGCTGACTGACTGGTTGGCGGAAGATGACTCCCGGAGCCTTACGCTCCAATGGCATCCGGCAACGTACCCCCTGAATCTCGCCCTTACCGTCAAGCGGTGTACCCAACGGATCGATGACTCGTCCGAGCATCCCTTCGCCCACATCGACCGACGCGATTTCTTTCGTACGCTTGACAGAAAACCCTTCTTTAATCTTGTCGGTCGCACCGAGTAGAACGGCTCCCACATTATCTTCTTCAAGATTCATCACCACACCCATCACGCCGTTTTCAAACTCCAGCAGTTCATTGGCCTCGGCATGATGCAGTCCGTATATACGGGCCACGCCATCGCTGACTTGTAAGACCGTACCGACCTCATCGAATTCGAGTTTCATGTCTATCCCCTCAAGTTGCATCTTGAGCACTTCGGAGACTTCACTTAATTTTATATTGTCAGACATTTTATCCATGAATAAATATGATTAAATATGTTTTATCGCACATGTTCGGTTTCACGCATACCTATACCGGCTGAAGCAAGCAACAGCCGCCTCAGTCGCGCAAGTTGTCCTCTGACAGAAGCATCTAATCGCATATCGTTCAGTTGAAAGATAAAACCTCCCCCCACTGTCGGATCGGTATGTGCCGAAAATTCAACATCTCCCCGAGTCCGTTTTTCCACCTGCCGACGGATACGCGTGAGCATTTCTTCACTCATCGGCCGAGCCGATGTGAGGTGAACGATGCTGATATTCTTTCTCCTGCGATAATATGTCTGGTAACTTAGCACAATATCATACAACATACCCTCCCGGTTATTCTTCAGGATCAACCTGACAAAATCAAGATAGGACTGTTCGGGTTCGGGACCGGCAGCTTCTCTCAGTATTTCCTTTTTGTATTTGACGGGAACTACGGGGCTGGAAAGCGTATCACGCAGTTTCGGAATGCCGCGGAGCATCGACGAGAGTGTTTGCATGCGTTGATAAAGCGCCTGCTCCTCGTTTCGTCCCAAAGCATACTCATACAATGCTTTCGCATATCGTATAGAAATCAATCCTGCATTCATCATTCTTCATTATCATCCGTTCACAACCCCGCCAGAGAGAGACTGAGAACAGGTTGAATCTCCCTTACGATCTAATTCTTTTCTATCTCGTCCAGCAAGTGGGCAATGAAAATCTCCTGCCGCGCAGGATCATCCAACTGCCGACGAAGCACTTTCTCTGCAATATCAACGGATAAGCGTGCAACCTGCCCACGAATATCGCTCACAGCCTGCTGTTTCTGAGCATCTATCTGACGCCTCGCTTCATCCAGTTGCTTCTGTGCCTCTGCAGCGGCTTTCTCCTTAGCATCCAGTATCATCTTGTCACTCTCAGCAGTAGCCTGCCGGATCAGCTCACTTTGACGCACACGGGCTTCGTCCAGAATGCCCTCCGACTCCATCCTGATCTCTGCCAACCTGCGATTTGCCTCATCGGCTGCCGCAAGCGATTGCTGAATATATTCCCGGCGTTCATTGACCATTCGGGTGATGACGGGGAAGCCGAACTTTGTCAATAGTCCGAAAACAATCAGAAAAGACAGCAACATCCAGAATAACAGTCCAAAATCGGGTGTTAACAATGACATGCTCTAAATCTTTTTTGTTAACTGTTCACAGCCATCAGACAAACAACGATTGCAAATAACGCCGCACCTTCAATTAATGCCGCGACAATAATCATCGACATGCGTACATCACTGGCTGCTTCGGGCTGACGTCCGATCGCTTCCATCGCGCTTGAACCGATTTTTCCAATACCGAGACCGGCTCCAATAACAGCAATAGCGGCTCCCAACGGTGCGGCAAATGCACCCAAGTTTGTTGTTGCTTGCAACATCATGTTTAACAGTGTCATAATCCTTTAATTTAAAATTATTATTTTTATTTTATTTCTTTACTTTTTCACGTTGATGCTCCGGTCTCGAAAGCCCGATAAACACGGCCGAAAGCATCGTAAACACATACGCCTGAATATAAGCGACAAGCAGCTCGAGACAGTTCATAAACACCGACAATAAAACGGAAAAGACTGTCATACCGGCATGCATTGCAGCCCCCATCTTAGCCGTGATAAATACAAGACAAGTAAGTGCGATGACAATAGAATGCCCTGCCATTATATTCGCGAAAAGACGAATCATCAAAGCAAACGGTTTCGAGATCAGCCCAAACAGCTCGATGATAGGCATCAGAGGAATTGGCACTTTCATCCACATCGGTACATCCGGCCAAAAGATATCTTTCCAATATGCCTTATTCCCAAACACATTAACGGCAACCATCGTGCAAATAGCAAGTGTGAATGTAATTGCAATGTTTCCGGTCGTATTGGCTCCTCCCGGAAAAATCGGAATTAACCCCATCAGGTTGTTAATAAAGATAAAGAAAAATGCCGTCAGGAGATACGGAGAATATCGCGCATAATCTTTTCCGATACTTTTTCGTATCACCTCATCTTCAATATTCATTACAAACATTTCAACAGCTCCCACGAATCCACCCGGAACGGCATACTTGGGATGGCATTTATACCATCTCGCAACAGACAGAAAGATGACCAGCATGATAATCGAATTGATGATCAACGCCAGCGCATTTTTTGTCAAAGAAATATCCAATGGACGTACTTCCGCACCACCGACATCACGTTCGACAATCTTTCCGGCATAATTCCCTTCGGACGCGATGTAAAAACCTTTATATGAGGCGTCATGTGTAAGACGAGAAGATGAAAACACGTGCCATCCCGTCGTCGAAGAATAAACAATCACCGGCAGGTAGATTGACAGGTGCCGATCGTTGATCGTTGTAATATGCCACCAATAACGGTCTTGTACATGATCAAAGATAATCTCTACCGCATTGATTTCAGGCTTATGGTCTTGGGCATACACAGAAGAAGACGACATGACGGTCAGGAGACCGATCATACCCATCAGCACTCTGATTTTTATACCACTATACTTTCTTCTCATCTTTTGGGGTCCTCGTTCTTTTATGATGCTTGTGTTGAGAATCGATATTGTACAACACAAACAATTTGACGCACATAAACCAAATATAAAACAGCCCGAAGGTAAGTAAAAACGCTCTACATTGTACATGGATCCGGTAAACGTAATAAAACAAAAGGCAGGCCGAGAGAATAAACTGCGAAGTGTTTAACAACATCAGCCGCGCAACAGCACGTCCGGGATGCAAACGTTTGCTCTCGATACGAGACACCGCCAACAGTACCGTCAGACCTAACAAAAAGAAATACAAGGGATTCAGGAGCATATACGACGTATAGCTTTTCGGAAAAAACCGGTAGACAACCGCCAATTCAATGACTCCAAACATCAAAATACTTCCAAGCACAAATGTATTGACCGTTTTATGTGAATATGCACTACTCATTTTTCTTATTCTGATCACAATACATGTTTTATATCTCTACACAGGCCGTTATCTGGTCCGCTTTCACTTCTACAAATCCGCTTCGTATAGCTATGCGACGGGCTTCTCCACCCGAAGCAACATAACATTCGATTTCTCCTTCGACTAATGACGAGATGATCGGTGCATGCTTCGGCAAGACTTCGAATCGCCCTACTTCACCTGGAAATACAATACGTGAGCATTCTCCTTGATATACGGTTCCGGAAGGAGAAATCATCCTTATTTTCAACATCTCCTTATTTTTTATCTACCTGATCTTTGATTTTCGCAGCCTTTTCTTTTGCATTTTCAATCGTTCCGACATTCAGGAAAGCTTGCTCGGGCAAATCGTCTACTTCTCCGTCAAGAATCATTTTGAAGCCTTTTATATTATCTTCGATTGAAACCATCACACCGGGAACCCCGGTAAACTGTTCTGCCACAGAAAACGGTTGCGACAAAAAGCGCTGCACGCGGCGAGCACGATTGACGGTCAGCCGATCTTCGTCCGACAATTCTTCCATGCCGAGAATCGAAATAATATCCTGCAACTCTTTGTTGCGTTGCAGAATCTGTTTCACGCGTTGCGCCGTACGATAATGTTCTTCTCCGACGATATTCGGATCGAGGATGCGAGAGGTAGACTCGAGCGGGTCAACGGCCGGATAAATACCTAATTCTGTAATTTTACGACTTAATACCGTCGTCGCATCAAGATACGAGAATGTTGTTGCCGGCGCAGGGTCCGTTAGGTCATCAGCGGGAACATACACCGCTTGTACCGATGTGATGGAGCCGCTTTTAGTCGAAGCGATACGCTCTTGCATATTTCCCATCTCAGTAGCCAAGGTAGGCTGATACCCGACCGCTGAAGGCATACGCCCGAGCAAAGCCGACACCTCACTGCCTGCCTGAGTAAAGCGAAAGATATTGTCGATAAAGAACAAAATATCTCTCGAACCTCCCCCCGTATCACGAAACGACTCAGCAACAGTCAGACCCGATAAGGCCACTGATGCACGTGCTCCGGGCGGCTCATTCATCTGACCGAAGATCAGCGTAGCCTGAGATTTTTTCAACTCTTCGTAATCAATCTTCGATAAGTCCCATTCTCCTCGTTCCATCGCTTCCTCAAACGCTTTCCCGTAACGAATGACACCAGACTCGATCATTTCACGCAAAAGATCGTTCCCTTCACGCGTACGTTCACCTACTCCGGCAAAAACAGAGAATCCGTTATGCCGCTTGGCTATATTATTAATCAGTTCCTTAATCAACACTGTCTTACCCACACCGGCTCCGCCGAACAGACCGATTTTTCCACCCTTCAGATAAGGCTCCAGCAAATCGATCACCTTGATCCCGGTAAACAAGACCTCTTGCGATGTCGAAAGGTCTTCGAACTTAGGAGGCTCACGATGTATCGGCATAGCTCCGGCTTCGTCCAAAGCGGTCATACCATCAATAGCCTCACCGATAACATTGAGTACACGTCCCTTCGTCTGTTCACCGACAGGCACACGGATCGGTGCATAGTCCGACACAGCTTCCATACCCCGTCGCAGACCATCGGTCGAGTCCATCGCCACCGAGCGTACACTGTTCTCGCCAATATGCTGCTGTATCTCAGCTATGAGCACCCGCCCATCGGGCCGTTTGATCGAAACGGCATCATGAATAGACGGTAGCTGAATGATGGTATCGGAATCATCTTTCTCGAAACTGATATCGATTACCGGACCGATGATCTGAGAAATATATCCTGTTATCTTTTTCTCCATATTTTTTAATCCTCATTCATAAATTAGGCACAAAGATATGAATATTAAAATGTTATTTATTGATGAAAAAGTCATCGAAAATGTTCATTTTGGATATTTCCAGTGGCTTTCTATTCCGAACAGAGCCTTTAAGCAGGCTGCGTATTGGCGATGGGCGTTTTTTAGTACTGAACTTTAATCAAGGAATGAAAATTGAATTTTGTACATCCGTTGATACGAAACCATTCAGCTCGCCTATTGCCAGCACAATATTAGCCGGCGTTATTTTTTATCTCTTCTAATCTGTTTCAAGGCTTCCTCTATTACCATATCTTTTTCTTTCATAAACATATCAACATTCTCCTTTACTTCTACATCTGGTTTTATTCCGATTCCAATAAATTTGTTCCCGTCAGCATCCCATTCATTTTTAGTACAAATTTGAGCATTAATCCCGTAGCCAAGTTCTATATGTATAGGATTGCCTGTGCTCCCTCCTGTGGGCATACCAATGATTTTCCCTTTTTTAGCACTACGAAAAGCCACACAAAAATTTTCGGCAGATGAAAAGGTCACCGCATTTACCAATAACATTACCGGTTTGGTATATACATTCTCTTCATTCACAGGAATTAAATCATCCGGGGTTTCCATATACCACTCTTGCGGATATCCCCATGAACCATGTGCGGCAATGTACATACGACTGCTCCAATTACCCATCTTTACAGGCTTGCCGGACAAATGACGAATAATATAGTCGGCATTTCCAGAGTTTCCCCCCATATTGTCCCTCAAATCTATAATCAGAGCATCTGTCTTTTTGATGTTTTGATACAGAACATCAAATTCCTTTTTAAAGTCATTGCCCATAAAGGTATTTATTTTCAATAACCCCACATTGCCGTTTAATATTTTGTAATCAAATGTATTATTGGCTATATCCCAGTTTATGTTTCGATGACTTTCAATTGTAAAGGTTTTACCATCCCGATTTTTAAATAAAATTTTTGATACTCTTGAACCTTTCTCCTTTGTCAATTCAAAACCTGCATAAGGGGAATAATCCAACCATTGTGATGTTGAATATGACACCAATGGACGTTTATAAAGATTTACATACTCTATCACATCCAATCCATCAATTTTTACGATTTCACTTCCTATTTCAACACCTTGTTTTTGAAAATCGCTACTTAACACGTTTGTTACAAAAACTCGGTCGTCTATCCGTTTTGTTTTGAATGGAAAAGGTTTTATCCAATCCAAGCTATTGTCCGAATTGGCTTCATATACGTAAGTGTGCCCATCTTGTAATTCGATCGATAAACGTTGTAATTCCCGTACATACTCTTCTTTTGATTTTGTTGCCAAAAGTTTGGGGAGAGTCGCTAAACAGAGACTGTCCCAATCGAATGTCAAATTATTGTAAAATACATAATTATATTTCACCTCCGTGCAAAATTTTGACAAGACATATGCTTTTTGTCCATCAGTAAAGTCTTTCGAAGCATCCTGCGCTTTCAAATTAACAGCACTTGATATTGATACAGAGAAGAGCAATAAAAAAATTCTTTTCATTGTGAATTTACTTTCTATAATGTTAGTCAACAGAGAAATAAACGGATTACTTCTGCTTTAAGCTCGATGATTTGTCGACCGACATGGTTACGGTACAATCGCCTGTGTACATGACATCCGATCCGCCTCCTACTTTGGCCGATAGCCGTTCCGTGCAGTGGATATCGGCATCGCTTCCACCCGAAACGGATAGGTCACAGTCTTTTATCACGAATCGGTGGGCATTGAAATCGCTACCGCCCGAAATGGACACGCTGCAAACGTTGGCATGACCTGACAGATCTCCGTCACTACCGCCCGAGATCGCTAAATCACACCGTTCAGTCTCTACCGAAGCGTTGAAATCGCTGCCGCCGCTACATGCCACGTCCAGCGTCTTCACATTGATGTCCCCTTTGAAATCACTTCCTCCCGAACAGGTTACTGAAAGTGCATCTCCCTGTAAGGTCGTATTTTTCGTATACACATCGCTGCCGCCACTGGCCGAAATCGCAGTGAGTTGTCCCGTATTCGGCACGATAACTTTCGGGCTTTTCCCATTGAAGCGATACCCATACCCTTGCTTCATTTTAATCTTTAACGTACCGTCTTCCACTTTTGTTTCCACGTATTCCTGAAGGTTTTCATCGGCAACCACGACAATACCACTCGTCAGATCGCCGGAAATTTCAACATCCAGTCCGCTTCCTACGCTAAGCGCCTTGTAGCGCCCTACACTTCGTTGACGTTCGACTGTCTGCCCGTCTCCTTTAATGCGCCCTTGCGCAACACAACTCATTGTCGCCACAAGCGCAATGACCGATAATAAAATTGTCCTCATCATGATATTTATTTTCATAATTCAATGATAAGACGTAAAAAACGCAGAAATGTTACACTTCCCGCCCTGCGGATTCCTGTGACAAGTCTGTTAAAATTCGGATGTAAAGTGGAATTGTATCTCCGGAAAATCTTGCTGCGCCATCGTCAGCACATACGCCGAGTCGGCCAGATACACATCCCTCCCTTCATGGTCGACAGCCATATACTGCGCCTTACGCTTCTTGAAACTGTCGAGCATTGCTTTATCGTCGCTTTCTATCCAGCATGCCTTGTAAAGGTTGATCGGTTCCCAGCGGCATTGCGCTCCGTACTCGTGGAGCAGGCGGTACTGAATGACTTAATAAAATTACGAAAGACGAGTTACAACATTCGCGTTCGGGACATCGTTCCCTGTCATTCAGAGCGAAGCGAAGAATCTCTCTTTTCCTTTCCCCCGCGGGATTCCTCACTGCGTTTCGGAATGACAAAGGGTGGCGTTCGGATTCCGTGTACCACGCATAACAATTAACCATTGACAATTGACAATTGAATTGCGTCCATTCGCGCCATTTGCGAAATTTGCGTTCGGACATCACACAAAAAAAGGGCGAACACAAGGTTCGCCCCTACATTGACAACATTAATTACTGCTGACTACTTTTCACTCTTCACTTTTCACTCTTCACTTTTCATTTTTCACTCTTCGTTTTTCACTTTTCACTTTTTCGTTTTTTTTCACTTTTCACTTTTCGTTTTTCACTTTTTATTTCTATCTTTGTGCTGTGAA
>NZ_JBQNAZ010000059.1:0-12631 GCF_052170195.1 Tannerella sp.
AAAATATACTTTTATTCCTTTTTATTCAAAAAAATCAATTGTTAAGGAGTGACTATTTAACAGGAGAGCTATCATAATTCGTTTTGAAGGTGTCATAATCCGTTATGAAGGTATCATAATCCGTTATGAACTGACAATATTTCATAATGCACGCATCATATTTAACAGGAGAGCCATCATAATTCATTGTGAAGGCGTCATAATTGAATGTCGAGACGTCATAATTCGTTATGAACTGACAATATTTCATAATGCACGCATCATATTTAACAGGAGAGCCATCATAATTCATTGTGAAGGCGTCATAATTGAATGTCGAGACGTCGAAACGGATAATGAAGGCGTAAAGAATATAAAGCGTGATGTATCGGAGACGATCGCGAACGGTTAAAATCGTTCATCGCGGGAGATTGTTCGTTTCCGTCTCGAGCAAAGAGGGAAAAGAGGCGAGTCTTATTTTAAAATCCGGATGAAACTGCTACTTTTGCATGTTTTTTTAAATCGACGAGGTATGAAACGATTATTACTATGGATTTGGATCGCTTTTCAGAGTGTGTCTTTGATGGCGCAGAAGCAATCGCTCAAGTGGGCGGAGAAAGCTAAGAAAGCCGTTTTTACGATAGAGGCGGTAGATAAGAGCGGAAACCGGACGAAGGGTACGGGATTCTTTATCAGTGAAACGGGAGAGGCGGTGTCGGATTATTCGCTGTTTATCGGCGCGGAAAAAGCGACTGTGACCGATGCGGAAGGGAAGCGTCTGCGCGTGACGCATATTCTCGGCGCCGACGAAATGTATGACGTAGTACGTTTCATGGTAGCCGTGCCCAAGAAAACGGCTTATCTGACGGTGGCAAGCGGTCTGCCGGCAGTCGGATCGGAGGTTTATCTGCTTCCGGCGGGATTGTCGAAAGGCGCTCTTCTTCCGCATGCCGCGCTTTCGGAGGTGTCGAAAGTAAAAGATCGTTACGGATATTACAAAGTCGAGATGCCGCTGAGCCGGGAGCAAGTGAGCGCGCCTTTGTTGACCGAGAACGGCGAGGTTTTCGCGATGGCGCAGGCCGATGCGTCGGGGAAAGGGAAAACATACGGTATCTCGGTGCCTTATATTCAAGATATCCGGATCGGACAGATGGATATCCTGAACAAAGCCTATTCGTCGATCGGGATACGGAAAGCGTGGAGCGACAAAGTGGAAGACGCGCAGGTGGCTTTGATTCTCTACTCGTCGCAACAGGACGCGCCGACGTATTTAGAGACACTCAACGAGTTTATTGCCAAGTTTCCGAACGAGCCGGACGGGTATCTGAGCCGCGCATCGCATTATATCTATCAGCGAAAGCAGTTGACCGACGTGGGAACCGAAGCGGAGTTGCTCGAACGCGCCCGCGCCGATATGGAAACGTCGCTGAAGTATTTCGGAGACAATCGGGGCGAAGGATATTACAATCAGGCCAAGCTGATTTACGGCGTGGCGGCCGGCGATACGACGTTGAAGTTGCCGGAATGGAGCATGGAGCGAGCTGCCGAACTGATCGGCAAAGCACTTGCCGAAACGGATATGCCGCTATTCCGTCAATTGGAGGGCGATATCGCTTTCTTTCAGGAAGATTACCGTAAAGCGGCGGCGGCGTACGCGTTGGTGAATCAAAGTCCGATGGCTTCGGCCACCTCATTCTATATGGCGGCGAAAGCAGAAGAGCAGATCGAAGGAGCAAACCTCGGCAAGGTGATCGCATTGATGGACAGCGCCTGCGCACGCGCCATGACGACGAACCCATCCGATGCGGGAGCTTACCTCCTCGAAGCCGTCGACCTGAAAATGCGGATGGGGCAATATGAAGCGGCAGCGAAAGACTACGACCGGTATTACGAACTGGCAGGAGGCAATGTAAACACGTCGTTTTACTATTATCGCGAACAGGCTAAATTCCGCGCGGGCGATATGGACGGAGCGCTGGCCGATATTCAGTCGGCATTGGCCAAGGAACCGGAGAACGCGCTGTATTATGCCGAAGAAGGGTCGATTTATCTGCGCAAGCAGGAGCTGGAAAAGGCGCAGGCCAGCCTTGAGAAATCCATCAGCCTGCAACCCGACTTCGCGGCGGGGCATCGTTTGTTAGGGCTTTGCCTTATTCGTCAGCATAAGAAAGAGGAAGGTTGCCGGGCTTTTCAGAAAGCGAAAGAACTGGGCGATCCCGTCATCGACAAGTTGATGAAAGAGCATTGTTTTTAATGGTTAATTGTCAGGTGTTAATTGTTATTCAGCGTTCAGCCCTCCGCATTTCCCCTTTGAAGGGATAACATCCCCCTTCGCTTTGCTCTTCCCCCCTTTGAAGGGGGGGAGGGGGGGATGTTCCTCTGCGTTCGGTCTTTTGTCATTCAGAGCGAAGCGAAGAATCTCTTTTCCCTTTTCCCCGTGAGATTCCTCACTACGTTCGGAATGACAAAGGGGGTTATTTGCGCCCATTTGCGCCCATTTGCGAAATTTGCGTTCGGATAACCCGGCATAACAATTAACAATTGAATTACGTCAGGCTTTCAGCCCTCTGCCGAGGGGGTTGCCCTGTTTCCCAACGCTTCGCTTCGCTGCACATTGGGCTGAATTAATACGCCCTTTCAGGGCTGTTACATCGGTCAGCCATCAGCAAACAGATCAACAACTCAACATCTAAACATCTCAACACTTGCAGGGCTGAAAGCCTGAATTAATTCAGCGTTCAGCGTTCAGCAGTCGGATTAAACTTGCCATATTCTGAGCTCTTTACCGGTTCGTGTTTATACCGGAAGAAGATGGCGAAAAGAATCGTGACTACGAGCGCATAACCCGCGAAGATGTACCATGCCGTCTGCCAGCCGGCCAATTGCGCGGCCGGGTCGGCGATTTGCGAATAAACCGTGCGATTAACGACCGTTTGCGCGGCCAACATCCCAATCGATGCACCCAAACCGTTTGTCATCATCATAAAAACGCCTTGCGCGCTGCTGCGAATCTCCGGATTCGTTTCCCGATCGACAAACAGTGAGCCGGAAATGTTGAAGAAGTCGAACGCGATGCCGTACACGATCATCGAAAGGATAAACATCCACACGCCGTCGCCGGGATTGCCGGCCCCAAACAGACCGAAGCGAAGCACCCACGCGAGCATGGCCATCAACATCACCCGTTTGATGCCGAAACGGTTCAGGCAGAAAGGTATCAGCAGGATAAAACATGTTTCGGACATCTGCGAGATCGAGATCAGGATATTGGCGTGCTGTACTCCGAAGGTCTCTTTATAGAGGGGTATTTCGGCGAAGGTCGCAATGAAAGGATTGGCGTAGCCGTTCGTGATCTGCAACGATACACCGAGCAACATGGAGAAAATAAAGAAGACGGCCATCTTCTTTTCCTTGAAGAGGCTGAAAGCACGCAGACCGAGCGCGTCGACGATCGAGTTCGTGTTGGCTTTACGGTTGACCGCGCAACGCGGAAGCGTGAACGAATAGGCCGCGAGCAGAAGTCCCAGTACACCGGAAACGGCGAACTGCTTCGGTCCGGCCTGAAATCCGATCAGATCAATCAAAATCATGGTGCAGATGAATCCGATCGTGCCGAATACGCGAATCGACGGGAACACTTTCACCGCATCCAGCCGGGCTTTGTCTAATGCCGAGTAAGCGACCGAGTTGGCCAAGGCCACCGTCGGCATATAAAAGGCGATGCTGAGGGTGTAAAGCGTAAAAAGCAGCGGGAAGGAAACATCGGCCCCGGCGGAAAGGCCATATATCGAAACGGCGAGCATAAACGACCCGGCCAGAAAATGACAAAGCCCGTACACGCGTTGCGCTTCCATCCATCGGTCGGCCACAATCCCCATGAGGGCCGGCATACACAGCGAGACAAATCCCTGTACCGAATAAAACCAGCCGATGTGGCTTCCCATACCGACCTGACTCAAGTAACGCCCCATCGAAGTGAGGTACGCTCCCCATACAGCGAACTCCAAGAAGTTCATAACGATCAGCCGAATCTTTAAATTCATATCGAATTGATGTTTTTTATTTGACTTTGTTTGTTTTTCACTCGGGGCAAAGTTAAAAAACTTTCTCAGTACCGCAATAACTGTTTTTTGAGGAGTTATTTTTTTGCCTTACCTTTGCGATTATTTATAAGAATAAAGTATTCAAGAGGTTCCTTCGACAGCATGGCAGACTGCGTGACCTCCGAGCATTAACAGACTGATTGTATGAAATTAAAATTGATATATCCTAAGTGGAAGAAGCTCAAAGGGCAGACAACATTTAACCTCCCTCCTCACGGGCCGGTCGTCTTTGCTGCAACCCTTCCGCCTTATGTCGACATATCATTTACGGACGAGAACGTAGAAGCCCTCGACTTCAACGAAGAGTGCGATCTGGTAGCCATCTCGATGATGCTCAGCACGCAGGTGAAGCGCGGATGGGCTATTGCCGACGAATATCGGCGGCGTGGCAAACAGGTGATCTTCGGAGGTATCTCGACCATGCTGCATGCCGAAGAAACGATCGAACATGCCGATGCCGTATTCCTCGGCGAGTCGGAGGGACGGATGGAAGAAGTGCTGAACGACTGGCGCAACGGCCGGTTGAAGAAAGTCTACAACTACATGACGCAGCAACCGCCCATCGGCGATGTCGGGCCTGCGCGGCGCGACCTCTATAAACGCGAACTGTATAATCACAAAGGTGTACAGATGGTCGATCTCTTTCATGCTTCGCGCGGCTGTCGTTTCAGTTGTTATCCGTGTGCCGTTTCGTACCTCGGCGGACGTATTTTTCGCCCGCGCCCGATCGACAAGGTGATCGAAGACCTTGCCTCGATCGAGAACAACCGCCTCTTTATCGTCGACAACTCGTTGGCTCAAAATAAAGAATGGGAGATGGAACTCTTCCGCGAAATGATTCCGTTCAAGAAGAAATGGATCAGTCATACGATCGAGGATGATCCGAAAGTGCTCGATCTGGCGGCACAAGCCGGCGCCTGGTACGTGTATCAGGCCGTCTACGACACATCCGACTATATCAAAGAGCGTGTGAAACGTTACCACGATCATGGCATCGGGGTAGAAGGGACAATCCTGCTCGGTATTGATAACCAGTCCGAAGACGATATCAAACGGCTTATCGATTTTCTGCTTGAAATCGACCTTGATCTGGCCGAATTTACCGTCATGACGCCTTTCCCGCATACGAAAGGATATGACGATTACCTGCGTCAGGGACGCATCTTCGATTTCGACTGGGATCATTACAACGCGGGTCAGGTCGTTTTTCATCCGAAGCAGATGTCGGCCGAGCGATTACAGGAGTTGTACGAATATGCGTGGGATACGTTCTATCAGGACGAAAGCCAGGAACAGAAAATGTTCCGTCTGTTTACGCAGGTCGTGATGCGCGAGATGGAAGACGGAACGTTCCGTCCGAGAAACCGTGAGCTGGCCAATAAATCGTTCGGCAAAGATGTGGTAAGAAATATCAAGGTGAGTTGAACGTTCGCACGATGAAACAGGCGTTTAAGATCGCTGTTTTTTATTATACGCAGACCGGGCAGGCGCTGGCTATCGCCAAGAAAATGTGCGAGCCGCTGACGAAGGCCGGTTGCACTATCCTTTATAAGGAGATCGTGCCCGAAAGACCGTATCTTTTTCCCTGGTCGGCGAATGACTTTTTTCAGGTTTTTCCCGAATCGCGTCTGGGCATTGCCTGTCCGTTAAAACCATTCGATCTGAATGATGTACATGACGCCGATCTGGTGATGATCGCCGGGCAGAGCTGGTATCTTTCGCTCTCTGTTCCTTTGCATGGTTTCTTTCAGTCGGATGATATCAAAGCGTTCCTGAAAGGACGTCGTGTCGTATTTGTCAATGGTTGCCGGAACATGTGGATGATGACGCAGCAGAAAGTACGTGAATATATCCGTGAGGCAGGGGGCGATTACGTCGGTTGGATCGTATTGCAGGACCGGTCATCTAACTTGATCGGCGTACTGAGTACGGTTCGCTGGCTGATTCGCGGCCAAAAAGAGGCCACGCGATGGTTGCCGGCTGCCGGGGTATCGCAGATAGAAATCGACGGGGCTACACGCTTCGGCGACGTACTTCTAACCACTCTGTGCGACGGAGCATTTGACCGTCTGCAGGAACGGTTTATGGAAAAAGAGGCGATTACGTTTATTCCCCATCTCTACTTTATCGAGCGCAATGGCTATCGTATCTGGGGAAAATGGGCGCATTTCGTACGGAAGAAAGGAGGCTATCTAAGCCCTGCGCGCCAGCTACGGCTGGATCTGTTCCGCGTCTATCTGTTCTTTGTGCTCTATGTCGTTTCTCCTTTCGGCCTTTTATTTCACTATATTACTTACCCGTTTCGCAAGAGGGCGTTCGTAGAAGCGAAGCGGAAGATGTGTTACGAACATACATAATTAATGAAGAGACGAATGAATCCCGTTTATATTACCCGTCTGTCCGCATTCTTCCCGAACCGTCCGGTTGGGAATGATGAGATGGAAGATTACATCGGCCTTGTCAATTCGAAATCGTCTATTGCCAAGCGGCTTATTCTGGAAAAGAACGGTATCAAACAGCGTTACTACGCGCTCGACAAGTCGGGGCGGGTGACGCACACGAATGTCGAAATGGCTGCACTTGCGGTGCGCGGATTGCTTGACGAGCAGGTGACATTGGCGGATATCGACTTGCTGGCCTGCGGTACGGCTTCGCCCGAACAGCTTATACCGTCACATGGCGTGATGGTACACGGCGCGTCGAAAGGTGCTGCGGAGACGGAGGTTGTCTCGTTCGCCGGGTCGTGCTGTACGGGGATGCATGCTTTGAAATATGCGTACCTGTCGATGCTTGCGGGCGAATCGAAGCATGCGGTATGCGTGGCTTCGGAGCGGTTGTCGGCATGGATGAGGGCGTCCTATTTCGAGAAAGAGGCCGAGCTGATCAGCCGTTTACACGAAAAACCCATCCTTGCCTTCGAAAAGGAATTTTTACGCTGGATGCTTTCGGACGGCAGCGTGGCGGCTCTGCTTAGCCATGTGCCGGCAGGAGAAAAGTTGTCGTTCCGTATCGAGTGGATCGAAACGATGTCGTATGCCGACCGGGTGGAGACGTGCATGTATGCAGGAGGAGAAAAAGATGAGGCCGGAAGTCTGATGGGATGGGCGCAATTTCCCGAAGAAGAGTGGTTGACTCGTTCACTCTTCTCGTTGAAGCAGGACACCCGCCTGCTGGAGCAGCATATCATTGCTCTTGGCGGGCAGTTTTTGCAGCGTATCGTGAAGAAGCGGCACTTCGACCCTGAAAGTGCGGACTGGTTTCTGCCGCATCTTTCGTCGATGTATTTTAAGGAAAAAATCGAATCCGAACTCCGACAGGTCGGCTATCATATTCCCGAGGAGAAATGGTATGTCAATCTGCCGGAAGTCGGTAATATTGCGTCTGCTTCGGCATTGGCCATGCTCGACGGGTTAGAGCATTCGGGACGTTTGAAGAAAGGAGACACAATCCTCCTCATGGTGCCCGAGAGCGCACGGTTCTCGTATGCGTATGCGTTACTAACTGTTGTTTAAACCGGAAAACAGATGGTGTGATGAAGACAAAAGATGTCCCTCAGGATTTGAAATATTTTAAAGACAAAGTGATCCGCGATGTGATGTACGCTGTGGATGAAGACGGGCGCTATACAAAGGTAGTCAGTGACGGCTGGTCGGTCAAAAACGATGTCTTGGCAGTCGTTTGGGAAGATATTCTGGAAGACTGCGAGCCGATTCGTCGGCAGGTGTTGAGAAAAGAAGTCAGTCCGTTGGCTTATCATATGAAAAAGAACTTGCAGGATGTCGCGATGCTGGCCGCGTATGCCGGTATTCCGAAACGCAAGGTCAAGAAGCATCTCGAGTACGAAGCCTTTGCCGAGCTGGACAATCAGACCCTCGCACAATATGCCGACGCATTGCGTATAACGGTCGATGAGTTAAAACGGGTAGAATGATGGAAATCTCTTTTGAACATCGCAGTGCGGCCCATTGCGAAAATGGTGTCACCGGCAATCTGCTGCGCTTCTATGGTTACGACTATTCCGAGCCGCTTATCTTCGGCTTGTCGGCATCGCTTTATTTCGTTCATCTGCCGTTTGTGCATCTTGCGGGCTTTCCGGTGACTTCGTTCCGTCCGTTGCCGGGAAGCATCTTCGCACGTGCTACGCGTTTGCTGGGCTTCAAAGTCAGCCGGACGATTTTCCTGCGTCCGAAACGTGCGGAGAAGAAATTAGACCGTCTGCTTACTCAAGGTATCCCGACAGGCGCGGTGGTAGGCATGTATTTTCTCCCTTATGTACCGAACGAATACCGGTTTCATTTTAACGCGCACAACATCTGCGTGATCGGAAAAGAAGGAGACGATTACCTTGTCAGTGACCCGGTAGCCGTTGAAAAGGTGAAACTGTCGGCACGCGATATGATGCGCGCACGTTTCTCGAAAGGCACCTATCCGCCGATGGGTAAGCTCTACTGGATACGGTCGTTACCGAAGAAAGAGCCCGACTTGCCCAAACTCATACGTAAGGCCATCCTCAAAAACTGTTACCGCCTGCTCTATCAGCCGGGGCCTGTGCCCTGGGTTGGCATCAACGCGTTTAAGCATCTCGGTAACAAGATCCCGAAGTTCCCGCAAAAATACGGCGCGCGTCGGGCGGTATTGCATCTGGCGCAACTTGTGCGGATGATGGAAGAGATCGGGACGGGCGGTGCCGGCTTCCGCTTTCTCTATGCCGCGTTCCTTCAGGAGGCAGCCTCGATTACGGGTATCGCTGCACTTAACGATTTTTCCGAATGCCTTACCGCTATCGGCGACGAGTGGCGCATGTTTGCGGCGGAGGCAGCACGCATCTGCAAGAACCGTTCGGCGGCTAACGTCGATTATCAGACCATTGGCGACCGTCTGAAAACTATCGGCGACCTCGAAAAACATTTTTTTACGGATCTGGAAAAACTCATCAAAAAGAGCCGATGACCCCGATGATCGATATCCGGAAGTTACGTAAGACGTATCGTGGAGCTGCTCATCCGTCGGTCGACGGGTTGACGTTGCAAGTGTCTAAAGGGGCTTTCTTCGGACTGCTTGGTCCCAACGGCGCAGGTAAAACGACAACGCTCTCCGTGCTTTGCGGCCTGTGCCCGTACGACATCGGCGAGGTGAAGGTGGGCGGACTGGATGTACGTCGCGAGATGGGGCGAATCAGGCGGATGATCGGCGTCGTACCGCAGGAAATCGCGCTCTATCCCGAGTTGACGGCACACGAGAACCTGCATTTCTTCGGTTGTATACAAGGCATACCTTCGAACACGTTGCGCGAGCGCATTGACAACTATATCGAACTGTTCGACCTCACGCCCCATCTTTCTAAAAAAACGGCGTACCTCTCGGGGGGTATGAAACGTAAGGTTAACTTGATTGTAGCCATGCTTCACCGTCCCCGAGTCCTTTTTCTCGACGAGCCGACCGTCGGTGTCGATGTGCTGTCGAAGCAAGAGATCGTTACGCATCTGCAGGCGCTTTATCGGGAAGGGATGACCATCGTTTATACTTCGCACGACATGGCGGAGGCAGAAAAACTCTGCACGCATGTGGCATTGATGGATCACGGTCGGATTGTATGTGAAGGCTCTCCCGTCGAACTGCTGAATCGGACGGGGACGGCGTCGCTCGAAGAACTTTTTATGACCCGGACGGGTAGCAATGTATGAAACTTCGGGCATTGATATATAAAGATCTGTTGCTGCTTGTGCGCGATGTGTGGGGCATCGTACTGCTGTTTCTTATGCCATGGGCGCTTGTGCTGCTGATGACAGACCTGCAGGACGGCACCTTCCGCTCGATCAACGAAAACCGGATCTCGCTTTACCTGCTCGATGCCGACTGTGACTCGTTAGGCCGGCGCGTGAGTCGTCAACTCGCGGCAAGCCGTATTTTCAACGTCTCGACCGAAGCGGACGGCCGGTCTCTCACGGCCGACGAGGTGGAAGAGGCCATTGCCCGTGGTGATTACCTGATCGGTATCATTATTCCCGAAGGTGTGACGGAGCATCTGCGTGAGCAGGTGCGTCACGGTGTCGAGCGTGCTTTCGACGGCACGCCTTCGGCAGTTGCCGATACGACGCAGGTTTCCTTAACGATCAGGGTGTTGGTCGACCCAACAGCCAAACCGTCATTTCGTTCTTCAGTGATGTCTGCTGTGCGTGAGGAGATGCTGACGATTCAGAACCGGCTGCTTCTTCAGGAAATATCGGCACAGACGAGCCGTTTACTCCCCATACCTGTCGATCTGAATATCGAGACGGACGAATGGATCACGGTCGACGAAGCATACGCCCGAAGCGAACAAGGGCGAATCGTTCCGAACGCTACGCAACACAACGTGCCGGCATGGAGTATGTTCGCCATCTTTTTTATCGTCGTTTCACTTGCGGGAAACATGATCCGTGAGCGTGAAACGGGCTGTCTCAACCGGCTGATGACGATGCCCTGCCCGTATGCGGCGTATTTGTTCAGTAAAATACTTGTCTACCTGTGTGTTTGTCTGTCGCAACTTGCTCTGATGATGGTGACCGGCATGTACCTGATACCTCTGCTCGGGCTGCCCGCGCTTAAACTCGGACACCATCTCGGCGCGTTGCTGCTGATGTCGGTCTCGACGTCGCTATCGGCGATCGGTTACGGGATAGCTATCGGAAGCATCGCACGTACGAACCAGCAGGCAAGCATCTTCGGCGCCGTATCCGTTGTGATGTTGGCTGCTCTTGGAGGAGTATGGATTCCCACTTTCGTGATGCCTTACTTCATGCGTCTTTCCAGCCGTATCTCACCTCTGAACTGGGGATTGAACGGTTTTAACGAACTCTTTGTCCGTGATGCGGGCATGGCGGATGTTTTTCCGTATGCTTTGGCGTCTTTGCTGTTTTTTGCCGTGATGCTCGGTGTGGCGGTCTACGGCAGAACGTTTCGAGATCGGAAAAATTAATGGGCCAACCACGTATCATTCACTTTTTTTTATTACGTTTGCCTCACTTATAACGACCGATTTGAATCATGAAAAAGAAATTTCGCATATCCCTGTTAGGCTGGGTGGCTATTGCCATTGTGAACGGTATCGTGTTGGGGCAGGTGATGCCCGCCGGTATAGTTCGTCTCTTTGTCACGTTTAATGGCCTTTTCGGCAATTTCCTGTCGTTTTCTATTCCGCTGATTATTCTCGGGCTTGTAGCGCCGGCTATCGGCGAGATCGGAAAAGGAGCGGGGCGGTTGCTGCTCGTTACTGCGCTTATCGCTTACGGATCGACGATTTTTTCGGGCTTCTTCACTTATTTCAGCGCATCGGCTGTTTTTCCGACACTCCTGACTCCGAATACCCAACTGACGGCTATGGAGAATCCCGAGACCCTGATGCTCACTCCTTATTTCACCGTTGCCATGCCTCCGCTCATGGACATTATGACGGCGCTGCTTCTCTCGTTTGTCATCGGGTTGGGGTTGACTGTGATGCTGGGCGATGCGCTGCATCGCGCCTTCGTTAATTTCCGCGATATCATTACACGGCTTATCGAATCGGTCATTGTACCGCTGTTACCGCTCCATATCTTCGGGATCTTTCTGAATATTACGGTGAGCGGGCAGGTGGCCGGTATCATGACCATGTTTCTGAAAGTGATTCTTGTCATCTTTGTGCTCCATATCCTTTTGCTCCTGGTGCAGTTCGCGATCGCGGGACTGATCGGTCGTCGTAATCCGCTGAGGCTGCTGATGAATATGTTGCCTGCGTATGCTACGGCGCTCGGCACGCAGTCGTCAGCCGCAACGATCCCCGTTACGCTGAGGCAGGTGATCAAAAACGGCGTGCGCGAAAATGTGGCTGTCTTTACCGTGCCGCTCTGTGCAACGATTCACCTGTCGGGCAGTACGATGAAGATCGTCGCCTGCGCCATGGCCATCTTGATGATGTCCGGTGAGCCGGTCACGCTCGCTCAGTTCGGAGGGTTTATTCTGATGCTCGGCATCACGATGGTGGCTGCTCCCGGCGTGCCCGGTGGAGCTATCATGGCCGCGCTCGGCCCACTCCAGACCATGCTCGGGTTCAACGAGACGTTGCAGGCGCTGATGATCGCGCTGTATATCGCCATGGACAGCTTCGGCACGGCGTGTAACGTGACCGGCGACGGAGCCATCGCCGTGGTGGTAGACCGTATCGCGCCTGCCGCCGAAGGATCGGAGATAAACGATAGACAGTAAGGGTAAATTACATCAGGAAAGGCCGAACGATTCCTGCCATTTTGACTTGTTTTTATCTCACCTTCGTAATAGAATCGCACCTTTGAGTATTTGAAAAGGTCAAAAGATGAATAAAAAAGTGTCCAACGTGTGGCGATATCGACATCATAAAACAATTTCTCTCCTATTTCTTTTAGATGTTTAAGCTCTGAATCATATTCTGCCCTTAAACATTTTAAACCAAATACATCTACCCAACTACTCGGGTCAAATACATACCCATATAGCGTACGTTTTTCTGCAAACATATCATGGTTTTCGTTTGTTTTTGCTACCCCCTGAAAACG
>NZ_JBQNAZ010000060.1:0-11841 GCF_052170195.1 Tannerella sp.
AGTGTCAGCCCTAATTTTTTACAGTCCTAAAAGTTTTACCGGACAGCAATAATATTCAATAAATAGAAAAAGGTGAAAATTGTCTTATAAGAGAATTTAAATTGTCCTATAAGACAATTTTAAGAGTCCTATAAGACAATTTGGAGGGGGTATGCGGCGAGGTTCTAAAGCATACAAAAAGAATCACGGACAGTCTTCGGTAAACGACTGCCATCCCTGAGCTTTTAACACGACCTCACCGCCGTCGCGCCCGACAAGACAATTGCCGAACTCGGCCTTCGTGATATGTCCGATGATTTTAATTCCTTTCAGAGCCTGTACCTGATCATGGTAAGACAATGGCACGGTGAAGACCAGTTCGTAATCTTCGCCGCCATTCAGTGCCGCCGTAACAAGGTTCATGTTGAACTCTTCGGCCATGACGGCCGTTTGATAATCGATCGGAATACGGTCTTCGTAAATGCGGCATCCTACGCCGCTTTGCGATGCGATGTGAAGCAGCTCGGACGATAGCCCGTCGGAAATATCCATCATGGCGGTGGGGACGATGCCTGCTTCGGCCAACATCGCGATCACGTCTTTGCGGGCTTCGGGTTTGAGCTGCCGCTCGAGGATGTATTCTTTTCCGCTGAAATCGGGCTGAAAATCTTTCTCGCCTTGAAATACATTCTTTTCGCGTTCGAGCAATTGCAATCCCATATAAGCTGCTCCCAAATCGCCCGAGACGCATATCAGATCGGTCTCTTTCGCTCCGTCGCGATATACGATTTTTCCCGCTTCTCCTTCGCCGATACAGGTAAGACTCAGTGTCAGTCCGGTTAATGACGAGGAGGTGTCTCCTCCCACCAGATCAACGCCATACACGTCGCAGGCAAGCATAATACCGGCATATAACTCTTCCAAGTCTTCTACTGCAAAGCGCTTGGATATCCCGACCGATACGGTGATTTGTTTCGGTTGCCCGTTCATTGCATAGATATCGGAAAAGTTGACCACGGCCGCTTTATAACCTAAATGCTTTAAAGGAGTATAAGTAAGGTCAAAATGTATGCCTTCGAGCAACAAGTCGGTGGTGATGAGCGTTTGCCTGTCTCGGTAGTCCAGCACGGCGGCATCGTCGCCCACACCTTTCAGCGTACTCTTATTTTTCAGTGTGACAGCCTTCGTCAGATGGCGGATCAGACCGAATTCTCCCCATGTTGCGATTTCTGTTCGTTGCATGATTACGCGCTTTTTTATTGTCTTAAAATACGGCTGTTTTCCATCGTGGAGATGTGTTTCAAGATCGATTCGTCAAATAAATTACCCTTGTCGAACAGGAAAGAGACCATAATCGGCACATAATACATGCGCAAATGCCATTCGGGCGGGAAATACGGGTTGTTCCGAATGCGCATGGCGTCTTTCTCCGTACATACGATAAGCGCTTCGGAATTCATCTTAGCGAATGAGGCGCTTATTTTTTTGACATCGTTTTTCTTGAAGTCGTGGTGATCACCGAACGACATCACCTTTACTTTCTGCGAATATTTCTTCACCTCTTCGATGAGTGGCGCCGGATTGGCAATCCCTGTGAGCAGAAGCACTTCATCATCTTTCCGAAGACTGTTTAAGGCTCGCGGACAACACTTCTCGGGCCAGATTCCTTCCATCCGCAAATACGAGATGCCGGAAAAAAACACCTGCTGATGGGATTGCAGATGCATATCGTCTTCCACGATCCGGCAATCGATAGGTTTTAATGCCGGATCACATTTACTGACTACAACCCAATCAGCCCGGCGGACGCTGCCTGCCGGCTCGCGCAGCATGCCCACTGGAAACAGTTTGTCTTTGTAGAATAAGCGATTATAATCCGTGACCAAAATCGACAACGATGGTTGCACATATCGATGCTGAAAGGCGTCATCGAGCAGAACGACCTGCGGCCGTTCGCTTTCGGGCATGGCCAGCAAATGCTTCATCCCTCGGCGACGACTTTTATCGACTGCTACAATCACGGATGGATATTTATGCTTTATCTGGCAGGCTTCGTCTCCTACCTCCTGATCGGTACAGTGGTCGCCGGCCAAGACATAGCCCGATGTCCGGCGCTTATACCCGCGACTGAGCACAGCCACCCGGTATTTTTTCGACAACAGACGTATCAGGTACTCGACCATCGGTGTCTTTCCCGCTCCTCCCATCGATAAGTTACCGATACAAATGACCGGAATCGCATATTGCTGCGAAGGCAACAAATTGATATGGAAGAAGAGGTTACGTATCCACACAGCTATCCTGTAGACCAATGCAACAGGAAACCCGATATAATGCAGGCGATTTGATTTTGCCATTTTCGCGTCGCTCTTTTCCTACAACGGTTTCAGATCATAAGGTATACGTGCCTGAATACCGTATGTTGCTTTGACTTTCTGTAATGTTCTGAAATGCTCGTATTCGTCGCCCAGCATGTCTTTGACGACGGATTGCTTCACAACTTCGATCTGTTTCTCCAAAAGCTCCTTCAAAAAGTCATGATCGGTCGATACTTCCATTATATTATAATTGTATATCTCGGCTAATTCACCGGCCAGCTCGACAGCACGTTCAATACCGCCCAACTCGTCGACCAAACCGATCTTAAGCGCCTGCTCTCCGGTCCACACACGCCCTTGTCCAATGCTGTCGATATCGGCTTTGCTCACGCCCCGTCCTTCGGCACATCGCGTCAAGAACGTATCATATCCACGCTCGATATAACCCTGTATCAACGCTTTCTCATCGTCCGTCATCGGGCGGGAAGGGTCGCCAAAGTCTGCGTATCTGTTGGTCTTGACCATATCGGTCGTTAACGCCAGCTTATTAAACAGTCCGGCTGTATTGGGGAACATCCCGAAAATTCCGATCGAGCCTGTCAGCGTATTCGGCTCGGCGATGATCTTACTCGCACCGCTCGCAATATAGTATCCTCCCGAAGCCGCCACGCTTCCCATAGAGACGACCACCGGTTTTTTCTTTTTCAATTCATACACCTGCTTCCAGATCTGTTCGGACGTATAAGCGCTGCCGCCCGGAGAATTGATGCGCAGCACCACCGCTTTCACATCTTCATTATCGGCCAGTTTCTTCAGGTCGTCATTGATTTTTTCCGAAATACAGGGATAATTACCGCTGTAAGGCGATGAAATAATCTGCTGCATGATCTCCCCTTCAGCATATACGATCGCAATCTTATTACGATATTTTCGCTCGGTCTTCTTTATATTTTTCATGTTCGATAATCCGACGGTTTTCAGTTTGTCGCCCGTTTGACCGGATTGTTCGATCAAATATTTCTCCACTTCGCTGCGGTACTTGAGCTCATCGATTAATTTATACTCGACCGCTTTCTCCGGAGAAGCAAAAAACGCCCCCTCATCTGCAAAACGGTTTACATCCTCCACCGTGATATTCCGGCTCTTCGCAATCCCTTTGGTGATGTTACCCCAAATGGAATTTTGATACGAGGTAATCTGTTCACGATTCGCATCGCTCAGTTTATCTGCTATAAACGGTTCGACGGCGCCTTTGTACGTACCCACCTTAAAGACCATCATCTCAACTCCAATCTTTTGTAACAGCCCTTTATAGAACATCGTCTGAGAAGATAGACCGGTCAGCCCCAAAATTCCCTGCGGGTTAAGGTAAATCTTATCTGCTACCGAAGCCAGATAATACCCTCCCTGGGTATAGCTATCAGCATAGGCGACGATAAATTTCCCGCTTTCCTTAAAATCCATCAGTGCGCGGCGAATGGCGTCAAGGCTGGCAGTCCCTCCGGAAAACACTCCCATATCCAGATAAATCCCTTTGACCGATTCCTGTTCCTTGGCGTGACGAATCGATTTCAATAAATCTCTCAACGACAAATCCGGTTCCCTGCCTGTTAACAAATTAGTAAACGAATTTTCTTCCGCCGACTCGCGGATATCTCCTTCAAATGCAATTTTAAAGACACTGTCTTCCGCTTTGGGTGTATAAACCGCCTGAGAGTTTGAACTCAGACCGGCCACCATGCCGATCATAAAAACAACGGCGATCACTCCTACCAACATCAGCCCCACGAAGAAGCCCAATGTGGAAGCAAACATCATTTTGAAAAATTGTTTCATTTTTTTCTTTTTTTATTTCAAATTGCCGACAAATATACATAACTTATTTATCTTTCGACTGTCTTCTCCCTGATTTTTTTCGAATTTTTTGAACAAAAAATCACAAGACGCAAATTTTACCGAAGCCCCGTTTATGATTGTGTATCAAGATCTGCAAGTGATTGAAAAATAAATCATAAAGAAATGTTTACCAGAGACGGCATGGTTTTGCACACTGAATTCATTACTTTTGTGACCTGATGTGAAAACGGTAAATAGATGTCTGTACAAAAACCTCTTTCTGCATTAGAAACAGAACCCGTCGGTTCGTTACTGACAAAATATGCCCTTCCGGCGATTATTGCCATGACAGCTGTGTCGCTATACAATATGGTCGACAGCATTTTTATCGGCCGAGGGGTAGGAGCCATGGCTATTTCGGGACTGGCCATCACATTTCCGTTCATGAACATTGCAGCGGCTTTTGGAGCCTTGGTGGGGGTAGGCGCCAGCACGATCGTTTCCGTCAGGCTGGGACAAAAAAATTACGGCGCGGCACAACAGGTGTTGGGGAACGTAGCGTTCATGAATATCGTCATCGGGGGAGTGTTCACCGTTGTATCACTCATTTTTATCGATCCGATTCTGTATTTTTTCGGCGCCGGCGAGCAAACGATCGGATATGCTCGCGATTACATCAGGATTATTCTCTTTGGAAATATCGTTACGCATCTTTATCTGGGACTGAACAGCGTACTGCGCTCGTCAGGACACCCGATACAGGCTATGACGATGACGGTAACGACTGTGGTGCTGAACACGGTATTGGATCCGCTTTTTATCTTTGTTTTCGGATGGGGCATTCAGGGAGCAGCTATCGCAACCGTACTTTCACAATGTGTAACACTGATGTGGTTGTTGATTCTTTTCAGTGACAAAAAACGTCTGTTACATTTTCGGAAAGATATGCTCAAGCCACGCATCGGCATAGTCAAAGACATACTGGCTATCGGTATGGCTCCTTTTCTGATGCATCTGGCTTCGTGTATGATTGTGATTCTGATCAATAACGGTCTGAAGCGATACGGCGGCGATCTAGCTATCGGAGCCTACGGCATCGTCAATCGTTTTGCGTTTATGTTTCTCATGATTGTGATGGGACTGAATCAGGGGATGCAGCCTATTGTGGGATATAATTACGGAGCGCGCCAGATTAACCGAGTGCAGAAAGCTTTTCGGTTGACGGTCTTTTTTGCAACCTTCGTCACAACGTTTGCGTTTTTGCTGGCGCAACTCAAACCCGAATGGATTGCCCGCGTCTTTACGACCGATGAAGAATTGATCCGCTTGTCGGTCTACGGGATGCGTATCTCCGTCATGGTTTTTCCGCTGATCGGGGCGCAGATGGTGATAACCAACTTTTTCCAGAGTATCGGTATGGCGAAGAAATCCATCTTCTTATCCTTGACACGACAAGTGATCGTTTTAATTCCCTGCCTGCTGATCATGCCGAAATTTTTCGGCATAGCGGGAATATGGATGAGTATGCCTGTCTCGGATACGGTCTCCGTTCTCGTATCGATGGCGATGATCTACATACAGCTCAGAAAATTCAACGCCAAGCAGTGAAATCAACTACCTCTTACCCGTTTTCCACCGGATTCGCGAGCCGATAATTTGACCGATAACGGCCAGAGCGATGAAGATCGGAATCGTCATATTCGGCGTATCGAGCCAGATACGCAAAGGTATGACTAACGGAAGAGAGGCGTGTATAATTACCCACCACATCAAACTCATCTTGCGGTATCTGATGCGATACCGGCCTAATAGAAGATTGACTACTAAGGTGACAATAGATACGATCGCAATATTCATACGTTACGGATAAACCGGCGGCAAAGATACGATTTTTGTACTACTTTCGTTGCGGAAGACGAACGCTCTTTGCACAAGAAAAAGAAGAGCCGCAAGCAAAATCGTTTTTGATCCGTTTTGCCTGCGGCCCTTATAGACCATGAATCAATTTTGTTGGCTTAAAGTCCCAACTGATTCATGATAAACTCGAATGTAAATGTCCAGTTCTTAATGCTCTGCTCCGTACTTTGACCGCTTCCGTGTCCACTTTCGTAGTCGATATGGAGGATAACCGGGTTGACTTGTCCGGGATTGTTTTGCACAGCCGCAACGAACTTTTTGGCATGCAGCGGATCAACGCGACTGTCGTTCGCACCGGTGGTAACAAGCATTGTCGGGAGGCTTACCCCCGCTTTGATGTTATGATAAGGAGAGTAGGGGAGAATCCATCCGAATTGTTCGGGATCGTCAGACGATCCGTACTCCGGAATCCAGTATCGTGCGATCAAGAACTTATGATAACGAAGCATATCCAATAACGGCACTTGGCAAACAATCGCCTTGTAGAGATCGGGGCGTTGCGTGGCGATGGCACCCATCAACAGCCCGCCGTTACTGCCGCCCATAGCAACGACCTTCTGCGGATTGGTATATTTCTCCTTGATCAGCCACTCTACGCAACTGTTGAAGTCGTCGAACGTATTTTGCTTTTTGCCCAGCATCCCGTTTCGATGCCATGCTTCGCCGTATTCGTCGCCTCCGCGGATACCGGCACTTACCACCACAATGCCTTTTTCCAGCAACGGAGCATAGAAGCCTTGATATCCCGGCTCAATACCCGAATTGAAGCCGCCGTATCCGTTAATCAGCACCGGATTGTTACCATTCAGTTCGAGACCCTTTTTGTGGATTACAAAAGCCGGAATCTTCGTACCGTCTTTCGAGGGATAGAATACGATTTTCCCTTCGATGCCGCTCATATCGATCGGCAGTTCACGCTGATAGTAGAGTCTCCATTTGAAGTCGGAGGGTGAAGCCACGAAAGTCTTCGGAGTCGATGTAAACGTATTCAGGCTGATGTAAAGAGAGTCTTCTTCCCGGTTATAACTCATCCCACCGACATTTCCCACTTCGGGGAGTTCGATTTCGCGCAACCGTTTTCCGTCGAGATCGTAGAGCGTAAGACGACTCATAATGTCCTTTTTATCCTGTATGATGAGATGGTTTTTCGTAACGGCATAGCTTTGCATCACCGTTTCCGATTCGGGAACCAGCACTTTCCAGTCTTTGTATTCGGGATTTGAAACATCGGCCGTCATCAGACGGAAATTCGGCGCTTTGTCGTTCGTCAGGATATAGAGTTTATCGCCAATTGCTTCGGGATATGCGTTGAACTCTTTGCTTTCGTAGATCAGCTGTCCGGGCTCGTTCGTCCCCGTCTTGCGCATATACACTTTGTTGGAGTAGAAATCGCCTTCGCCGAAGAATGTTACATCGCCGTAACGGTTGTCATAGATAAAGTAATTGTTCTGTGCATCGGAGGTTGTGCCGATAAACTGTGCTTTTGTTATCGGGTCGCCTGCTTTCCATCGGTACGTTTTAAGCGGACGCTGCGCATCGATATCTTCTTTTGAACGAAGAGTGAAATAAGCATGTTTCTGATCTTTTGTCCAGCGGAATCCGAAGACATTTTCGACCGGTTTGTGCAGAATCTTGCCTGTACGCGTATCGATAATATAGGTAGTCGAAATCTCCGCCCCGCTCTTCTGTACACTGATGGCCGCACGATTGCCGTCATACGTGTAACTCATGCCCGAGGTAGAGGTCTTTCCGGACGGGTCTAACTTGACCGGATCCCAGATCAATACTTTCTTCCCGTTGATCAGGGTATAGATTTTAGATTGCTTGTCTCCCTTTCTCTTAACGTTCTGGAAGACGCGGTTGCCAATCTTGTTCAAGGGCCCTTCATAATCCATGTCGATATACGAGGCGATGGCTTCGCGCAGTCCGGGATGCTCCTGCTGAGTCTGTTTGAGGTATTCGATACCGTAATCGTGCTGCGCTTTAGTCCATGCAACGACTTCGGGATCTTCCTTATCTTCGAGCCAGCGGAACGGATCGGTGATAACCACGTTATGCAGCGTGTCTTTTACCGGTTTGGGGGATGTCGCCGGGGGGCGAAACTCTACTTGAGCTTGAGCGGCCACTGTCATGGTCAAAGCAAGTGGAAACATGAGAAAATTCTTCATCTGTAATTGTATTTTTGAATAAGTTTGTTTTTGTGTGCAAACATAGATAAAAAATCTGAGATTGTCATGGAGAACAATGAAAAATCAAGTCGGTTGTATCGTGTCGTTTTTCGCTCGGATTGCGGACATAGAGAAACGACCAATCAGCAAATTTTCAATCCAGTACGCATTATTTATAATTTTATCATTTTTGTATCCGTCCGTTTTTGAATACGCCTTCTTGTATTAACTTACCATTGCGGTCGTATCTTTTATATGGTCCTTCCGGCTGTCCGTTAACCGCAGTATATTCTTCTTCCAGGGTGCCATTTCGATAATAACGCCGACAAACACCGTTCATGATACCATCTACATAATATTCTTCTTCCATCAGCTTGCCCGTTTCATAATCATATGTCTGATGAACACCGTGTTTTTTTCCGTTTTTGTACATCGTGATAGACGAGAGGCCTCGTTGGGTGTATTTGCGCACTTCACCGTGGTATTCATCGTTTTTGTACATGATTTCCGATTCGGGTTTTCCACTGCTGTAATACGTATTCCACTTTCCGTCTTTTTTCCCGTTTACATAAACGCCTTCTGATTTCTTGTTTCCATTCTCATACGTCTCAGTAAATCGACCGTTTTTCACACCTTTTACATACGTCCCATGCTCGGTGTATCGTCCATGCAGGTTACTTGTAAAAGTAAGCGTCTGTTCCCCTTCAAGCACATCGCCTTTCGTCCGTTTCTCCTGCGAAATCAGATTGCCGGTCTGGAAGTCATACTTTTTCACCTGTCCGGTTGGTTTGCCGTCTTTGTATTCTTTTTCTTCTTTGAGCTTTCCGTCGGTATAGTATGTCTTCACGAAACCGTCTTCTTTCCCGTTCTTATACGGTGTTTCCGATTTAGGTAATCCCTCCTTCGTGCGATTGATCCACAATCCGGTCTTTTCGTTGTTTCCATCGTACTGTCCTTCGCTCGTTACGACACCGGAGGCCAGCGTTCGAACGAACCGTCCAACCGGTTTTCCATTGTCATATTCCGATTCGACCGTCTCAAACCCTTCTCCATCAATATATTTTATTGTCTGCTTACCGTGAGGTTTGCCATTTTTATAATAACAGTCGTACGTAAGATTACCGGAACGGTCATATTTTTTATGCATTCCGTCTTCGACGCCGTCCTTAAATTCCTGTTCTTCTTCCAATTCTCCTTTAGCACTATAACGCACCATGCGTCCGTCTATTTTACCGTCTTTAAAATAAAGTTCACGTTCGATGCTGCCGTCTTTGTAATACGTTATCTGTTTGCCATCCAAACGTCCATGGCTGTTATAATGCTTCTTCTCAACAAGTGTTTCATCATAATATTGTTCATAATCGCCCGTCATCCGTCCGTTGGAGAAGTCCGCGACAAGATACTCGCTGCGACCGAGGATAAGACGCTGCCTGCCTTCAAGATGTTTTTTCTCTCCTTTCGAATGGCGAAAAACATACGTACCGTCACCCATAGGTATACGTTCAACGTCCTGAATCTGTACGCCATGTTCCTGTGCCATTGCCATACTGCACAACAGCATAATCCAAACCGATAATAAGATCTTTTTCATGTTTAATACATTTAAGTTCTAATACATTCTTTAAATCTTATGCAAACATAGGTAAAAAATCGATGATTATGAATGGAAAAGACGATAAATCTCAGACGACTTTTCTTTTTCGGAGAAAATGAAGTATCTTTGCGGTCGCTAAGCACATCCGAAGTGTCGGATGTTGATAAACGATAAACAATGGAAATGATTTTCAAATCATCTCCCTTTATACAAGGGGCTGACCGGTTTTGACAGCGGGCAGAAGTGGTTTGTAAGCATGCAGTGCGTCGTTGGCCGGCACTATAATCTCGGTTGATCCAATTTTAACTGGCGAAAATAACTACGCTCTCGCTGCTTAATCGAAGCACAGTAGATTGAAGCTTCATCCTTACACAAGGTGTTTGGACGAGACATCACCCGGAAGCCGTGGCTTCGAGGCAATCCGAACCGGTGGTGCAGAAATGTCGGAGATAGCTTGACGGAGGTCCCGTACGACAAGTGAAAATTCAGGGAATAAGGTTGCGGTGGGTGGCTTCGGTCTTGCCGCAGCACGAAAATGAAGGCGAAGATAAGCATGTAGAAAGCAAATTAGTTCCTCGTTTGGACGAGAGTTCGAATCTCTCCAGCTCCACTTTTGATACTCAGTTATCCCGTCGTCTGTACTCTGTGGGGGTTACGCCACACACATTCTTAAATGCCCGCACGAAATTGGGATAGGCATCAAAGCCGCATAAGTCTGCCACTTCCATAAAACGGATCGTAGGATCCTTGTCTAACAGGTTGCGAGCTTTTCTGATTTTGAGTCGCTGGATATAGACTGATGGCGCATAGCCTGTCAAGGTGTTGATCTTGCGGTAGAACTGCCGGGGACTCATGCACATGGTTGAGGCGACGGTTAATACATCGGTGGCTTGGTTCCGGCTGAGTTGCCTGTAAATGAAATCCGACACTTTGGCGAGGAAGCGTAAATCCGCTTCTTGAGGCATATCGAGGTCCTGCTTCTCATGTTCTTTGATTTCCATCGATATTTTTGCAAACTTCTCCTGCAGGAGTCGGCGGCTTTCTAACAGCTTCTCTACCCTCGTGCGCAACTCGTCGCTGTTGAACGGCTTGGCAAGGTAGGCGTCCGCTCCGGCTTCTATGCCCTTGATGCGTTCCTCTTCTGTAATCTTGGCCGTGACTACGATAATGGGGATATGGTTCACAATCTCATTGCCGCGAATCTGTCGGCATACATCCAAGCCGTCCATGCCCGGCATCATCAGGTCGGTGATGATCAGGTCGGGAACAAGCGTGAAAGCTTTCTCCAACCCTGCGGCGCCGTCGGTGGCGTAGGAGAGGGCGTAGCGGTCGGCAAACTGCGCGCCGATGTAGGCGGCTACGTCGGCATTATCCTCGATGATAAGCAGGCGGCATGCATTGTCTTCGCTGTCGCTGTCTTGCGGATCGGGCATGACTTCAGGTAGCAGCGGCAGGATCGGTTCTGTAGCCGTGGTGATCGATGGCATGCCATGATGGCGGATAGGCACGCTGATATGGAAGGTGGTTCCTTGGCCGGGCGCGCTCTCCACCGTAATCCAGCCCTCCACGGCGTCCATGATCTGTTTGACAAGCGCCAACCCCACGCCCGTGCCCACATGCTGCGCATGACTTTTACCTTGATAGAAGGGCTCGAAGAGATGCTTGAGCTGCTCCTGATCGATTCCATCGCCCGTATCCGAGACATCGATACGCAACCGGTCACTTTCGCGCCATACGAGGACGCTCACCTTGCCATAGGCGGACGTGAACTTGAAGGCGTTGGAGAGCAGATTATTCATTACCTTAACCGCATAGTCGGGCACGAAGTCCATCTCCACCTCGCCTTTCGAGAAGAATTGCAGGTTGATGTTGCGGCTGCGGGCAAAGTCGCGGTAGCTCTCTACAATCATAGACAGATATGCCGAGATGTTGCCACTGCGCCAGTCGGTGTTGCCCACGGCAGACTTGATTTTGGATTATTGCTGTCCGGTAAAACTCAAAAAGACAAAATCATCTTACTCGAAGCCCT
>NZ_JBQNAZ010000061.1:0-11600 GCF_052170195.1 Tannerella sp.
TGATGTTATTTTTATTGAATCACAATATGTTAAGCAAATATTAAGGAGCGACTAAATAACAATTAATGGAACAAGGCATATGGCAAGAGATAGAAGCAATGCACTAAAAGTTCACGAAACTTGGTATCAGTGAAGCGGTGGACTATGAAAATTACTACCTCTATTCCCTTATTATCCACTCTACCGCCATTGAGGGCTCTACACTAACAGGAGTAGAAGCTCAGTTGCTGTTTGATGAAAGTGTGGTGACTAGTGGCAAACCATTCGTGTATCATTTAATGAATGAGGATTTGAAGAATGCCTACGAACGGGCTAAAGAAGAAGCAAGGCATCAAACACCCATTACCTCTTGTTTCCTGCAAACACTAAACGCAACCTTGATGCGTCCTACCGGGAGCGTTCATAATGTAACATTGCTGTCCGATAAAAGTTATTTTCGAAAGAAAGACTGTCTCTTTTATCGGACAGCATTGATAGCCAAACCGATTTTCACCCATTATTATTGCATAAGCTAATCATAAACAATCACTTAAAGACTGAGCAATTCAACAAAGCAGCGTTTTAAAGTCGTTTTTCTTACATCAATCGCAAGGAAGAAATTTTATCAAAAAGCAATGATAAACAATAGCTAAAGGGGCTATCTTACTTTTTGGACAGCCCCTTTTTCGATAGATAGACTGGTCTGTTTTTTTTGAAGAAATTCTCTTCAATCCATCTTTCAAATGTGAGGAGGTAGGAGGCTACTTCTTTAGTTTCGCATAAAAGATATAGTTGTTATCGTTCTCACGAATATTGTTGCGAAGTTCCTGTAAACGTTTACGTTCTTTTTCACTTAACGATGTGTTGTTTTTAAGCTGCGCATCCAGCTTGTCGATTAAATCGCCCGGATCCACATTCCACACATAATATCCGTTATAAAATACAGGCCATTCCAGATGTATATCGCCTAAATAGTCGTTGTGTATTTTGTAGAATGCGCCTTTCAGCGTATGCTTATCGACGATAAATTTGGCAGGATACTCGGTCGTCGATGTCGTTTCGGTCAGTTTCTTCTCAATGGTGATATCTCCGATAAAATGATTGAGAAGTTCCCCATAGCTGTGAATCTTCCAGGGTCTCCCTTTGAAGTCGAGCGTAAACTTCGGGTCGAGGCGATTCGCGGCCGTGTTGTAATAATACACAGTGTCCGGACGTTGCTCAAAAAATGTAAATAACGAACAATCGTAAGCTCCGGCATTTCGGTCTGACAGCACTTCGTTGCTGTAATCGGGCTGTACGGCCAAATGACCGGCAGGAATACTGTCGATCATGTTGCCGGCAAAATCCTGCGTCCATGCCACGGCAGGAGCGCCGGCGAAGGGCAACATGAAAACCGAGATTTTAGACGCGCCGGCATCAACAAAGATTTTGCCTTTCGGCACACGGTATCTCAACGGGATAGGGTCGAGCGGTTCACCCTGCAAGTTAAAACGTAATACCTTGTCGCTTTGCCACGGGAGGAGGAATATCTGCCCGCTCTGCTCGTCCAGCCATTCGTCATACACATTCTGATACTCGTTCGGCCCCTGTCCGAATGCTCCGATCGCGGTGATAAACTTGCCGCTTTTGTCGAACAGTTTGAACGGATTGTTACGGTTGTTACGCACCAAAATATAACGTTCGCTCACGAATGTTGCTCCACCGCCTACCAACGCTTCGTCACGGTTATCAAGCTTGACCAGCTGTAACTCTTCCGCAAAGAGGCTCAGCGGCAGATCGACCGTATCTTTGAGCTTCGTCAGATCGCACGAAATCACTTCGGAATCGCCTACTTTCACTTTTTCAGCGACCACATCCATGTCATTCAATCCGGTTGCTTTTTCGTTTTTGCATCCCGGTAACATCATTCCGCCACATAGCAGAAAAGTCATAAGAAAATGTTTCTTGTCCATACTTTCATTGTTTTTAATGTTATAGTTTCAATCGGTACGACAAAAATAGCTTGAACAGGCGGTGCGGCGAAATTTTCAGGCGGACAATACGTGATGCTTATTTGATACTATTTTGTTGAATAGTTGTTGTTTATAAAATATGGCGTCTGAAATAAGGCGGACAATTATGTTGTGACCTTTACTGATCTTGCAGGAATGTATCGAGATCGATATGTTTTTCGGTGATTTTGAACTTGTCGGTTTTCAGGCGATATTTTCGTTTGGTGACAGCTGATTTTGTTATGCAATAAATGTCGGACAAATCTTGCAGATTGACCCTCATCTTCACGAAACAGCAGAAATAAAGATCGTCGTCGGTTAACGACGGGTATTGCGTTTTAAGCTGCTCGATAAATCCGGGATAGACTTCGTTGACACTTCGCGTAAGCTCGGCCCAATCGGTTTCTTTCATCCTAATTTTGTTACTACCGGTATCGGGTAGTGTTTCGTGTTGTTCGCCTGCGTTTTCTTCATCGATATGTAACGACGGTATGCGGTGGAAGAAGTGGATGCGTCGGAACAGCGATTCTCGCAGCAGTGCTTCTTTTTCTCGTAGCGCACTGATTTCCTGTTGCTGTTTAAGCAACACGTTTTGATGTTCTAACTCTCTGGTTTTGGTTTGCAGGCGAAGCGCTTGCCGGTTTTTCTTCTGTCGCCAGAAAACGAAAAACAAGCTAACGGAAACCGAAAATACAATCAGAAGGACGACTAACAGTAGAATATCTTTTTCTTTCTGTTCTATTTTGAGCCGGTTGTTCTCATTCTTCAGCCGTTCGCTTTCATACCGGCGCTCAAGGGCTGTCATACGGATGTTCGATTCCAGATGACGCGTAGTTTCCTGTTTCTTCCGCAGGGAACCGAAGGCTTTGTCATGCAGTCCCTGCTTTTCATACCAGTCGCACAAAAAGCCATAGGCGATATCGGCCACGACATGATCCTTTCCCTGAAGGGCCAGTTCGAGATAGTATCGGGCCGAGTCGGGCTGGTTTTGCTTGTCAAACAGCATGGCTTGTGACAGGTTGCGTGTCGGAATCTCTTCGCGATTCACCCGCAAGGCATGTTCCTGCTTCTTGTATTGCAGGGCTTCTTTAAAATCGTTCCAGCCGGCACACAGATCGCTTAGCCTGCTGAGAACGAGGCTTTGCTGATCGGGAGCATGGTTTTTCCCGGCCAGAGCCAACGCTTCCCGACACAGATTAAGGGCTTCTTCAATTGCATGATCGTATTTATAAGCCTGTGCCAGATCCAATAATACATAAACTTTTGCCTTGGCATTCGTTTCTCCGTCAAGAAGGCCGAGTACCGTCCGGTAATTCTTTACAGCTGCTTTTGTACGACCAAGATATAAGTTCGCATAACCGGACATACGTTGAACGCGGATGCGTTTGTTGTGGCTCACTTCCGGAGGAATGACGTTCTCGGCAGCGGCAAAGTAATGCAGCGCCGAGTCATACGCTGAGGTAGAGAAGAAAAACATCGCTTTGGTATACAGGGCATCGAACAGTGCGATAGAGTCGTTGGCCTCTCGATAATGGGCGATCGCAAGACTGACGAGCGAGTCGGAAGGAGGCCGGTTGCCTGTCATCAGCATGGTACGGGTAAGCAGCAACCCGTATTTCGCCTGATCGGGTCTCGTGAAATTTCTGCTGTTGCTGACGGCTTGCAGCTTTCTCAAGGCATCTGCGGGCAACGAGTCCGATAACATTCCCGCCTCATGCAGCAGTTGTTGGTCATGATATGCGTCTCCGCATGAAAAAAGGAGGAGCAGCATGATGACGGGAATGTATCGTATGACAAATGGATGTCTCAAACTCATGAAATCCGTTACACAGATTGCTAAAAAGTTCTCTGTTTTATTCAAGACTAAACCGAACCGTTTGGACGTCGGCGCTGTTGCGTCCGATCATCAGTTCAAACTCGCCCGGTTCGCACACATAGTCGAGGTCGGCGTTATAAAAGCGGAGATCGTCTGTTGTGACATCGAACGATACGGTCTTCGTTTCGCCGCGTTTCAGACTGATTCGCCGGAATCCTTTCAGTTCTTTGACCGGCCGCGAGACACTGCCTGCCACATCGCGGATATAGAGTTGTACTACCTCGTCGGCGTCGTATGTCCCCGTGTTCGTTACATCGACCTCAGCCGTGATTTTGCCGCCTTCGTGCAGCGTATGACGGTCGAGACGCACTTCACCGTATGAGAAAGTCGTGTACGAGAGTCCGTAGCCGAACGGGAAAAGCGGATCGTTGTCTACATCGAGGAAATTACTGCGGAATTTGGAGAACCATTGGCGTTCGGGACGTCCGGTGTTCAAATGATTGTAGTAGAGGGGGAGCTGTCCGGTGCTTTTAGGCATGGAGGTGACTAACCGTCCGCCCGGCACCCGGTCGCCGAACAGCACGTCGCAGATGGCGTCGCCTGCTTCGCTTCCTCCGAACCATACGTTAAGAATGGCCGGGATATGTTCGTTCTCCCACGTCATCACCGTGCTGCGACCCGAGAAATACACAAGTACGATCGGTTTCCCGGTCTTTTCTAAGGCGGCCAGCAGATCGCGCTGGGCGTCGGGCAAGGTGAGGTCGCTGCGGCTGCTGCATTCGCCGCTCATCCCCGACGATTCGCCTACGGCGGCCACGATCACATCGGCGCCGGCAGCTGCTTCGAGCGCCTCATGCAGAATTTCTTCCGCCGGACGCCCATCTCTTTCCGGGCCTCCGAAGGCTTTCGCATTTTTCTCCAGTCCGGCATCGTGCATCAGGTTCGACCCTTTGGCGTATACGACCTCCGCCTTCGTGCCTGCGGCATCTTTCATTGCCTCGTAGAGTGACTTGTATCCTTCGGGGCGGGCGGCGACGCTCCACGTTCCGGGCATATCGAAGCGACTGTCGGCCATCGGGCCTACCAGCGCGATACGTCCGCTGCGTCGAAGCGGTAATATTCCGCCGTCGTTTTTGAGCAGTACAAACGTTTGCGCTGCTATGCGACAGGCTTCGGCCCGATGCGCGGAGGTAAAGATTTCCTTTTCGGCCCGACGGGCATCCAGATAACGGTAAGGATCGTCGAACAGTCCCAGTCTGTACTTGGCCTCCAATATCCGCCGGCAGGCATGATCGATTGCTTCGAGTGTCACTTTCCCTTCGTTGAGCGATGCTTCGAGCGTACCGACAAATCCGTCGGAGACCATATCCATGTCTGTGCCGGCACGAAGTGCGAGTGCGGAGGCTTGTTTCAGATCGCCCATGCCGTGCTCGGTCATCTCCGCTATGGCCGTATAATCCGTCACGACAAAGCCTTTGAAGCCCCACATGTCGCGCAGCACATCGGTCAGCAGCCACTTGTTGCCTGTTGCGGGGATACCGTCGACGACGTTGAACGAAGTCATCACCGATCCAGCTCCGGCGTCGATGGCTGCCTTATACGGCGGGAAGTAATCGTTGAACATGGTGCGCCGGCTCATGTCGACCGTATTATAATCGCGTCCGGCTTCCGAGGCTCCGTAAAGAGCGAAGTGCTTCACGCATGCCATGAGGGTGTTTCCGGCAGATAAATCATGCCCCTGATACCCTTCGACCATTGCCCGGGCGATCTGTGCGCCCAGATACGGGTCTTCGCCGGCTCCTTCGGCCATCCGTCCCCAACGACCGTCACGACAGATATCGACCATCGGGCTGAACGTCCAGCAGATGCCGTCGGCCGAGGCCTCCACGGCCGCGATACGCGCCGACTGTTTCACGGCGTCCATGTCCCAGCTGCATGCTAACGCAAGAGGGATCGGGAAAACGGTTTCATAGCCGTGAATCACGTCCATCCCAAAGAGGAGCGGTATCTTTAAACGGCTTTTTTCTACGGCTATCTCCTGCAGGGCACGGATATTCGCAACGCCTTTCAGATTGAAGAGCCCACCGACCTCGCCCCGCGCAATCTTCGCCGCAATATCGCTGCTCTTAGCTTCACCCGTGACGATATTTCCCGAGACAGGCAGATTCAACTGACCGATCTTCTCCTGCAGCGTCATTCGGTTCATCAGTTCATCGACAAACCGGTCCATCTTCGAGGCTTCCTGGCCTGCAACCGCCGCCGATACGAACCAACACCCCGCTAACATAATACTCACAATATACTTCTTCATATACTCTGTTTATTTAAATGGATTAACGTAAATTCGACGTAAAATTAGTAAAACATTTCTTGTTTTGATGATTTCCCATGTAAATAGAATTTTTCAGGCTTTTCGTTTAGCAAGAATAATGGTTTACAAACGAAAGAATTCCTTTATCTTTGTCTTCTGAATTGTAAAAGATAAAGATGAAAATACGTGACAGCGGGATGCCCGACGAGAAGATGTGGGCTTCCTTCTTTGACCCGGAACGGATACTGAAAGAGATGGGGGTTACAGGTTCCGTTCGGACGGTTGTTGATCTGGGGAGTGGCTACGGGACGTTTACGCTGTCCGCAGCGAATTTGACCGGCGGAATCGTACATGCTTTCGACATGGAACCTGCAATGATGGCGCACTTGAAAGCACGGATAGAACAGTTAAGGCTGGATAACATTGTCTTGCATTGCCGCGATTTTATTGCCGAAGGAACCGGGTTGCCTGACGAGAGTATCAATTATGTGATGATGTTTAATGTGATGCATCATATCCGCCCCTTAGATCTGTTGAAAGAAGCTCGCCGCATATTACGCCCCTGCGGCTTGGTCGGCATCATTCATTGGCGAAGCGACATCGAAACGCCACGAGGCCCGCAACTCGATATTCGTCCGACACCTCACCAATGCAGGCAGTATGCCGAACAGGCCGGCTTCGATACAGTTGCCGAGAAGCTGTTGCCACCGTATCATTTCGGCCTTCTCGTTCAGAAACGTGATGGAGACACCTCTACAGAATAACACAACAGAGGCAACCTCTTAACCGTTTGATCGGTTGCGGGAGGTCGCCTCTTTCTGTTTCGTTATCCTTTCAAAGAATTATTCTCCGGCTTCTCGCTTTGCTTCCTTTACCATTTTCTCATTCGCACTGATCATGATTTCAACGCGGCGGTTCTGTGCACGTCCTCCGACAGTCGTATTATCGGCCACCGGCTGATGAATACCTTTGCCTTCGTACACCATTCGTTTCGTGCTGACTCCCTGCTCTACCAGATATTCGTATACGCTTTTTGCACGCCGTTCGGAAAGCGTCTGATTATAGTCCACCTTTCCCGTGTTATCCGTATGACCTACGATGCGGAGGTTAGTATCAAGATTTCTCTCCAGATTAGTGGCTAAGTTACGTAGTGCGGACTTCGAAGCTTCGCTAACAGTGCTTGAGTTCGTGGCAAACAGGATGCCTGAGTCGAATGTCACCTTCAAAGCGGGAGCTTGTCCTTCTTCCTCAACCACTTCCACTTTCGTTTCTTCGGGAAGAACTTCCTCCAGCTCCTTCTTCTGCTTGTCCATCTTTTTGCCGATGATGGCGCCTGCCGCACCTCCTACCGCCGCACCGATCACGGCGCCCAACGCCGTATTTCCGGCAATCTTACCGACTCCCGCACCGACTGCCGCACCACCGCCTACACCGATGGCCGTTCCTTTCGTCGTGTTGCTTGCCCCGCAACCGGAAAGCAATATCGCTGCGCTAAGCAGCATCATAATCCATAGATTCACTCTTTTCATCTTCTTTGCAAATAAATTAAATGTTTGTAATGTTCGTTTCTTTTTGCCTTTGTGTCTATATAACAATTTAAATACGCCGCAAGTTACGAAAAAGTTCATTTATCCGCAAAATAATTTCAAAGGGTGTCGTTTGGGAAAATCCAACCGACTATAATACTCCCCAAAAACTGGACAACAAGTTAAGATATGACGATGAAAGAAAAAACATTATCTTTAACAAAAAAACTTATGTCCACAACAAGAAGAAAATTCAGCAAAGAGTTCAAAGCGAAAGTCGTTTTAGAATCTTTAAAAGAGCGCGAAACATTAGAAAGTTTAGCCAAGAAGTATGAACTGTTGCCAACGCAGATTTCGGCATGGAAAGCTCAGGCACTTCAAAATTTCGGTCAAGTATTCAGTTCCGACAAACAGCCGCCAAAAGAAAAACCGATTGATATTGAAAAGCTTTATTCGCAAATCGGTCAATTGAAAGTTGAGAACGACTTTCTAAAAAAAAGTTGCAATGAGAAGTGCTGACGAAAGAAAAAAGATGGTCGATACCAATCACGAGACACTGTCTGTTAGCAGGCAGCTAAACTTGGTTTCCATTGCCAGCAGCAGTTTTTACTACGTCCCCAAAGGCGAAAGCGAAGAAAACTTGGCAATTCTTCGTTTACTCGACGAGCAGTATTTCAAGACACCCTTTTATGGAGTTTTACGGCTCACGGCGCTACTCGTCGGCTTGGGCTATAAAGTCAGCCACAAACGCGTGCGCCGATTGATGCAAATACTCGATTGGAAAACCATCTACAGGGAACCCAAAACAACAATAGGAAACAAAGCACACAAAAAGTATCCTTACTTGCTTCGAAACCTGAAGATAGAGCGATGCAATCAAGTTTGGGCAACCGACATCACCTTCATCCCGATGAAAACGGGTTTTATGTATCTGATGGCGGTAATAGACTTGCACAGTCGCTACGTGCTTCATTGGTCGCTTTCCAACTCAATGAGTGCAGAATGGTGTGCAGAAGTTTTGAAAGAAGCAATAAGCAAACATGGTAAGCCTGAAATTTTCAACACCGACCAAGGCTGCCAATTTACGAGCGATGCATTCATCAAAGTGCTAACCGACAACGAAATAAAGATTTCAATGGACGGCAAAGAGCGCGCTCTGGACAATGTTTTCATAGAACGTCTCTGGCGCAGCGTAAAATATGAGCACATCTATTTGAATGTTTACGAAGATGGTGTATCTCTGTGGAAAGGATTGAACAGATATTTTCGGTTTTATAACCAAGAGCGTCCACACCAATCCTTATCATACAAAACTCCTGCTAATTGCTATTATGCCAACGCGGCTTGAAAAATGAGAAAAAACTATCTTAACTTAAAGAAAAAACAGTTCAATTAAGTGGGAGTACTATACTTGTTGCAATGGCAAATCTCGGTACGAAATTCAAATAAAACACTGCAATGTCTAAAAGACGGATATCGAGTCGCCCCCAGCATGACTTTCACTAAAGCAACTCTATCTCCTGTTCCGTGAACCAACCTTTGTTCATTGCTTGATTTTTAACTTTATCAGGGTCGCTTGTATACATTACAACCGCAAGAGATTCTTTTGCACGTGTACAAGTTACATAAAACAGCCTTTGTGTCCTATCAATTGACGACTCTTCTCCAGCTTCGCTATGCTTAATATCTGTGGCCGTTGGCTCTTTTACACCAAATAACTTATCATAACTAAACATAAAGCCTTTTGCTTCAGAGTCGTCAATAATTACCATAACCCTATCAAACTCCAAACCTTTCACACCTTGATGCGTATCAAAGCGTGTACGCTGGTTCACATAATCATCATAGTTTCTGACCACATTGATTGGCATATCCATCACTTTAATCCATGCCTGTAAATCTTCCTCCTGCTCATCCGTGCTGTCTGCTGATGTAAGCTCACAGGCTTGTCTTATAATTTCAGGAACTGTCAATAGTTGAGAATCCCACACAGCTTTAACAACCTCACGGATAGAACAATTGTTATGGACTTTATTGGAGAGAGTTCCTGCTTCTTCTCTGCAACGCAAGTAGAGTTCGTATGGTTTTTCGGAACTTTGTTTGCTCAGCAATGGGGAGTATGACTTTAATATCTCAAGAGCAATCCCCCCATCCTCTTTCATCGAATCTGCTATAGGCAAAACCTCTTTTGTGAGAAACTCTAATTCAGGCACAGTACCTTGCAAAAGAGTCATCTTGTACTTGGTCACATTGGATAACGGCTCAAAAAAACCATCAAATCCCAATCGCCTTGCGGCCATCTTGTGCTCCAGTGTCAAAATTTTAACCTCGGCATTTACCTCTAACCATTTTGCATCGTTAGTGAGGTCATACATCGCCTTCATAACTGTTCTTTCAATCTCATCTTTGTTTACTTCACCGCGTTGTCGAACAACAAACAACCGAGCAAATCCCTCAATAGCATCTTCACGTGAGACCTGTTCTCCATGAATATCTATATCCTTGGCAATCGTATTAGCCAATGCAACAATTCGTTTGGCGCAGCGATAGTTCATCTGTTTAACAGGCTGTTCCCATCCTTGAGGGATAATGCTAACCATATTCTCCTTCCCATCAGTGTAGATTCGCTGTTTTTGATCGCCAAGAAGTCCGAGCGTAAACACATCCCCAAAATTCTCTTGGATTTTTAAGAAAGCATCCACAAGTTCCTTTTTTGTATCCTGACTTTCATCTATCAAAAGAATTGGGTATCGCTGTGCTATGATTTGCTGGAGCATCAAATTGTTCTCAATCATTTGAGCAGAAATCTTAATTACCTCTGCATGATTAAGCGCATTATATTCAGGATTATTTCCATTGGGATTATACACAAATTTTTCTATTGTCTCTACTTTTTTCAACCGTTCATTCTGGTACTTCATTTTATCAAAATTAGTACGATATGTTTTGGTCGTCTTATTCTTAGCAGCATCCAACTTTTCATTTATTATCCGTATCTCTTCTCGAATATATTGGCAATAAAGCTGCTTTATGTCGGCTTGGTAATATTTGATAACATCCCAGACAAAGCTATGAATAGTAGATATATGAAAAACTGGGCTATAATCTAAACAATTGATAATCTCATCTGTAGCTACATTCGTAAACGTAATTACAGCCACGTTCTTACCTTGCAACAACAAATTTGCACCAATACTGTCGCGTATTTTCTTTAATAGAAGTACCAAAGAATATGTCTTTCCAGAACCAGCACCAGCAAAGAGAAAAAAACTCTTGCGAGGTGTTGCTAGAATACATTTCTCTAGAGTCTCGTCAACCTGTGAATCAATATTATTATTTGGCATAATCTATTCATTTGAATCCAAACATTTTTTCAACCATTCCAAACCTTCTTGAATATAGGCTGGAGCATTCATTTCACAGAAATCCTCCTTATACAAGAGAGAGTTTGCAAAATCTGCTTTTTGGAAGCCTCCTTTACTTTCCAGTTTCTCAAAAATTGATTTCTGTAAATCCTCAGCAGAATGATTTTTCTGTAACAAGTTGGCGATCATAGTAATAGTACCCATCTTCTTTAGTCCATCTTGCCTGAACAGTTCTAAGTTGGAAAAGATCAAAGCGTCTTCAAACGTATAAGGACATATCTCTGTGTATTCGTCCTTTTCTTTAGTCCAATTTATTTTGATTGGAGTCTGAAAGGCGATTCTGACATTATCTACAGTCTTACTATTCCCATCAAGTGTAATAAGGTCATCAATCAGTTCCTTATCTGGCAACCAATTCCGTATCGACGGATTGCCTGTCTTATATCCTTTCCCTTGGGTCGTAATTACAGCCTTATACTTTGCTTTTCCTTCTTCTTCAACAGCTTCTGTAGCATCTATGTCTGTCACTATTAAAGTGGGAATTCCTATTTTATTTAGACTTTGTTGCAACGGTAGTCAAGAGGGTATTTTTCTTTTCTGCCGTTACGCAGT
>NZ_JBQNAZ010000062.1:0-11478 GCF_052170195.1 Tannerella sp.
CTTCGAGTAAGATGATTTTGTCTTTTTGAGTTTTACCGGACAGCAATAAAAAAAAATCTTTGTTGATATACCAACTGGTCTAAAGAACATTGCCTCTATTGTGTAATTTCCTTAAACGTGTCTTGTGCTGTTTCTCCCTTTTGATGTGGCAATTTTTCGAAGAGGGCTGGAGTCAATAAAAGAGATACCGATCCCTTCATTTATACACATCATTTTAACGAAAACGGCCAATGGCACACATACTTTTCGCTCAAGTTCTACAAAGCGGTTATAAGATACAGTACAAGGAAAATTTTCCGCATATGCTTTTGAACGTAGAAAACGTAGAAGATGTAGAAATTTTAAGTTCTTGAAAGATACGGTGTGGAACAAAACTAAGAGGGGCATTACCTTACTTTCTTGTACATCGTAAACTTACAGTCTCTTTTCTTTGTCTTGTTATCTTGGAATGAATGTGTTTTGATGGTTTTATCAAATTCTTTGAAAAACTCGTCAATGATGAAATAAATTTACTCATTCGAGTTTTACCATTTTAAAGATGTTCTTGATACGTTTCGCTTAATTCTGAAAGTTTATGTCCCGGAATCATCGCGGAATTATTGGTAAATGCCTGTTTTTTTAATTTTTTAGTATTGATGGTTGTCTCTTTCATATTCCTGATTTTAAGGGCTTTTTCTTGCATTGAACTCGCGTTAATTACTTAACGTTTCATTCGGTATGTCAGGTAGCCGATCAGCAAGTTAATCAGTCCGAGCATGCATTCTTTTGTATGATTGAGAAAAGCGAAGGCAATCATCCATAACGAAGCTGCGATAAAAACTACCTGAAAAAGAGGAAAGACCGGACTTTTGAAATTCTTCGTGTTGTCAGGATGTTCTTTCTTCTTGTATCGGACGAGAATGACACCGAGTACGACGAGCAGGGTTGAGATGCTCAACAACACCCCGCAATAGATCATGATTTGTTCGAAGGTACCGCTCAGCAGCAGGGTCGTGCTGATGGCAAACTGTAGCCATAAGGCTCTCCGCGGTACATCATTGTCGCGCGCCTTGAAGAAGCGCCAAAGCGGATATTCACGGGCGATGCTTGCCGTTACTCTCGGACCGATCCAGATCATGGCGCTGATGCCTGAGATGAGCAGCACCGAGAATCCCCATCCAAAACATGTTGCTGCTTGTTCGCCGAGCATCAAACGAATACCGGGAGTGGCAATGTCCAATTGCCCGACCAATTCGTGCAAAGGGGTATGTTTCAGAAAGACGAATTGCAGCAGTGTATACAGCGTTGTTACGATACATGTCCCGTAAATCAGCGATCGGGGAATAGCCTTTCTCGGATGCTTAAACTCTTCTGTAATGTATGTCGCCGCATTCCATCCCGAATAGGAATAGCTGACGTAGATCAGGCTGACGGCAAAGGCCGATGAACCGCATTCCCACAGGTAGTCGGTGTTGAAGAGGAGAGCATTATCTTTATTCGCAGGGAGATACAGGCCGACAATGATGATGGCCAGTATTAAGAGTACTTTAAAGACGGTGCTTATATTCTGGAAACGTGCGCTGTAACGCAGGTTGAATGTATGGATTGATGTAATCAGCAAGATGACGGCAATGGCTGTCCATACAGGGGATATCAGTCTTACGGGTAGATAATCGGCGAAAGCGAAAGCCGAGAGTGCGATTGGGGCAGCGAATCCGACGGTCAGCGAAATCCAGCCGGATAAATATCCGACGACGGGGTGATAGATGCGGGAGAGAAATGTAAATTCTCCTCCCGATTTCTTAATGAGTGTGCCGATTTCGGCATAACTGAAGGCACCGCTTAACGCGATAACGCCTCCGCATAACCATAGCGTCAGAATCGTAGCGGTGTTATGCAGCGAGACAAGTTGAAAGCCTAAGCTGGTAAACACTCCGGCACCGATCATGTTGGCTACCACGATCGATGTGCCGGTAAGTGTGTTAATCTTGTTTTTCGACACCGGAGCCGGTCTATTTTAAACGTCCTTCTGCTGTCGCAGCATCGAGCAACAACCGATATGCCCGTACCGTGCTGTCGGCATTCAGGTAACGGTCTCTTAGTTTTTCATACGTCTCCAACACCTTCGTCGAGCGGTGATAGAGCAAGGAATCTACTTCGCGCGAAGGTTCGTAGTCTTTGGGATACGCATAGACGAAATAACCTTCTTTGGATTGATGTGTGGGAATATTGAAAAAATTACGAGGCGTCGGTTGCTGTATGTCACGATGCGTATGACTGGCCTCAACGAAAAAGTCGACGGCATAATCCGGATAACCGAACAGATACCCATAACCCCGGTATCGTTCGTAGATTCCTGCGTTCTCAATGGTCGAGACGACGGTGGCCGGGTCCGTACCGGGCACAAGACCATATTGTCCGAAGAAACTCTCTTTTGCCTTGAGTAGACTGTCTAAAAGACTGACACGCACAACGCTTAACTGTATCGTGCGGATGCTGTCCTGATGTGTCCGGTAAGGAATAAGGACAAAAGCCAGATCGGGTAGACGGATTTCGTTGACGGCTTTCTGTACACGCGACAGGCGGTCTAAGTACCGGCCTTTTTGGGCTCTGTCCACAATATTGGGACTGATCCGCCTTGCAGAATCGGTATTGGCCAAAGGCATTCTGTACAGCTTTAACGAACTCATCGGCTTGATGTGTCCCAGAAGGGTGTAGACTGCTTCGCGGTCCAACCCTGTCTGTAAGATGGAATCGATTAATAAAGCGCTTTCATCGGGGGGAGATTGTTCCGCCACCGTTCTCGGAAGGGTATGCTGGCTGCTTCTGCAACCGAGCAGTAAAAAAATGACCAAAAACATACCCCAGCAATATTTCATTACCATACTGTTTCTTATTTTTTATGTTTCGATTTTGTCGTTAAAAATTGCATCCTACGCTGAATGATAGTATATTTCTGTTGCCGAGACTTTTGTTTTGCGCTTTGGCGTAAGAGGCATCCGCACGTACATATACGTTCACGTCGGCGGAGCGGTTTATTTTCTGCGAATAAACGCCCGAAAGATGCACGGCAAAAAATCCCGATGTATCATACTCGTTATCTCTCTTCTCTAACTGCGAATGAATCGGGTATTCTTTATAAGCCCCACCGTACAGATAGCCTCCGTCGATGTTTTTTCCGTATATCAGCCGGGTACCTACCAGCAGCTTTTTCGACAACTTGTCCGACAAGGTAAAATTACGCTTCCCGAAACCTTCGAATGTGATATTTCTTGCGTGTTTTCTGCTTTTGGGCAAAAGATAATTGTCATCCAGATCAGTATAGTTTACTTTACCGCCAAGCAGATAGGTGTACTCATCGCCCTGGTTCTTTGTCCACGAATATCCGACGCTCAGGAATTTGCTCGCATAGGTCGAACGGATGCTCTTATACAGTGTGACGTATCCTTTGAATGTCTCGGTATCGTCGAATTTCGTAATATATTCGATGCCCTTCACCATACGTTGCATATATTCGAGATCAAGGTAATGCGTATGATCCTGCCCTTTCGTTTTGAACGATGCTTTTTGGTGCCACACACGATCGATGACCGTACCTTCTTTCCGCGGGTTCGTAAACGAAACTTCGGCGTCTTCTACACTCGTGAGACAGTTACCCGTCAGCATCAGATCGAAGCTTCCCGAGTAGTGATACTGCAAGCCTGCTCCAAGGCTTTTACGGATGTAATTCGTCGTTCTTCCGCTACCGATACCGATGATGGCATTGCCCAAACCGCGCAGTTCGTAGAACGGCTGATCGATATAGACGTTTACATTAGACATATTCGACTCTTCCTTGAATACCCCGTATTCGAGATTTAAGCCGATGTGATTGCCACGATTGACGGAATAAATCACTCCGGGACGGACGGAAAGTTTCATCGCATAATTCTCCGTGCGGATATCGCGTTGCTTGGCTGCCAGATAAGCGTAATATTCCCCTCCGACACCGAATAACCATTTCTCTCCGATAGCCGGAAAATTGATCTTATATTCCAGTTCGTAATACTGGTTGTTCCAGTCGCTCGAGAGCGTATCGGCCACGAAGTAAGGCATGCCGCGGTAGGGATTAATCAGTGAAGCGTTAAATCGCGCGTCCTTGACCACATTTCGTGCATAATCGAATCGTCCCCAGAAATAGAAGTCACGAATGTTTACCCCGCCTTCGGTATTTAGCGTAAGGCTCTTATTCTTGTCTCCTTCCATCACCCGATGATAATTGCCGTTCTCCAGCGTATATCCTCCGGAGAGTGTCGCGTAGTTTTTCGATGGATCGAGCTTCAGACCGGCTGCGTTCGACGATTGATTCCAAACCCAAGTCATTTTCATTTTTTCGGTTGCTGCCGGCGAGAGGCCGGCTTCCTGTGCTGACGTGATGGCGACCGACGAAAGGAAAAGCCAGAAGAAAAATTGCTTCTTATATGTTGTTCGTTGCATAGCGTTTCTTTTTACTTAAAAATGATACTTATTTTAGGGTGTGATTCCAGCTCGGCATTTTGGCATTGTAGCGTCTGAACATGGGAACGACCCCTCTTTCAAAATCTTCCGTGCTATTGTTGGTATCTTGCAAAAAAGGAGTCCCATCCGGGTTCTCACCGATCTTTTTACGGGCGACCCCGAGTGAATTATAGGTCGCACCGACCGTGGTGATTCCGGCATCCAATACGCCCGGCATGCGCTTGGCATTGACCTTCGTTTCATCGTCTACGGCTTCTACACCATCCAACACGTACTCAATCGGAATCTTTGCATAGAGCTTCTTGGATGAACTGCTCTGATCCTTTGCTTGTAATGCCGGATTATTGACCGGATCGTAGACCTCCCCTTCGGGTACTTTGAAAATAACGTAGGCACCACCGAAAACAGATGTTAAATATTGGGGTGACTTTCCCTTGTCGGCCTTCCCATCAAAGTAGACATGTTCCATATCGAAAGCCGGTTGATCCGGGAATTTCGGATTGTTCATATTAAATTCGAACTCCGAGCCGGAACAGTCGACCGGTGAATTCGGATTATAAATCTCGAGCTTATGATTCGCTGCGAACTGTGAAATCACACAGCTTTCGCCGGGTTTCAGAGGGTAAGTTGTCCCATTGCCGGGGAACTTCCATATCCGCTCGGTGTAGACATATTTGTCGCCGTCCTCCTGAGGCCATACGGGAAGTGTTGACGTCGATTTGGTTGGGTGTAGAACGGCAAAATAAATACCGTCCAAATAGTGAAGGTCTTCCGAATTGTTATAAATCTCGTAAAACTGATTTCGGAAATAGAAGTTGGCCGTGCCCGCGTAAAAGATCTCTTTGAATACGAGTGGGCTTATTTTCTGACCGGAAATAGGCAAATCAATCGTCGCACGATGATTCAATACGGGATGGTTCACTAAACTGCCGTTTAAATAATACCATACGCCTTCCTTGTTTTTTAATTTTCCCGAGACGACGATGCTGTACATTCCGGGAATCAGATCGCCAATCTCTACGGTCGAGGAAGTGAGTTCTTTTTCCACGCGGATTCCTTCGGTATAGTTGTTCAAGATAAGTTTCAGTCCGCTTGTGCCATCAAAACCGGGCAATGTGATTTCGGACCGAATAGTGACGGATATCGGCGTTATTTCTTTTGTTCCGAGAGCATCGGAAAACGAGTCGCATGAAACCAAGAAAGACGCTGCCCCGATGAGTGCAAGATATATTTTTTTGTGCATAGTCCAACGTATGTTAATGTATTAATAAATTTACTTCTAATCCGAAGAAGAAGTCTTTTACAGGGAGAAATCCTCCACTTCCTTGATAAAACGATCCGGGGCTGCGTTTGGATTCCACAACCGGATAATATCTGAACATATTGTTCGCAAAGAAGGAGACACGCATAAAATTACGTATTTCTTTCGTTATATTGATATTGAAATTGAATAACGGCGGGATGGATTCGACAATGTACAAGGCATCGTTGCGTCGACGAAGGATGGATTTAAACTCTGGTTCATCCTTCTTCGAAGGGTCGAAGTCGTATTGTTTTCCGTCGTTCTTGGAGATATAAGCTACCGGGACGGTATCATTGCCGAAAGTATAACGGTCTCGCTGGCTCCAAACGGTTTCCATCGTGAGGGTAACCACAAATCCTATTTCGGGGATGTTATGTGTTGCCCGTAGAGCTGTCGAGAACCGGTCGATTTTATGTTTGGACATCGCAGGGCCGTACAGTCCGACGTGGGTGCGCGAAGCGCCTCCTTCACCACTGTTGTCATAATAGGTATAGGTGTCCTGATAATTCTCGTTCTCTATGTAGGCACCCGAAAAAGAGAAGGCGGTACGAATGGCATTAATCCGGTTGATGCGTAAATCAAACTCAATACCCTTGCTGTTCATGACCAGATGGTTGGAAGGAACATAATATTCTGCCAACACGGGGTGAGCGGCCGATAATTTGTAAACCGGCTGATTCTTGCCTTCTGCACGTTTATATTCGTTAAAAGTAACCGGATTGAACCTGGGCGACATGGAATAGCCATTCTTCAAGTGTTCTTTAAATGCGGTGACATACAGTTGGAAGTCATCGAATAAGAAATCTGCTCCGAGCTCCGCTTTCGTGTTGGTCGCCGCTTTCAAGTCATGATTTCGGGTGTCAAAGACCCGTGTCGTTGTCATAAAGATACGCTGGTCTTTGGGAATCTTATCGTTCGGTATCTCGTTGATGTTGATGTATTCGAAGTACGCTTTCTCCGGATACAAGTAAACTAAGGTTGGCATCTTCGCTGTCACGCCGTATCCCGCTTTCAGGAAAACCTTTTGAGGAATCATTTCGAATGAGGCGTTAATACGAGGGGATAAGACGTTCTCTACGTCTTTCATCATATCGTATCGTAATCCCGCCTGAACACGTAATTGGTTGTTAGGGGTAAGATGTGCGGTCAAGTTCTCTTCCACAAAGAACGAACCGTGCCGGATAAAGGGTATGTCTTTGTAAGCACGCGGTCTGAACGTGGCGTTGAGCGCTTGTAAATTACGGTAAGGCGGAGCCATCCGGTCAAAGACTTTCCCCTTCCCGACATTACCCTCCAAGCGGTATTCTCCTCCGAGCAGTATCCGATGATCCGTTTTACCCCATCGTTTAAACAACGTGGCCGATAATTTGGCAAAGGCGTTGATCTCTTTTCCGTAAATATCATATTTCCCTTTATAGGTGGAAGGCAGGAATACGGCCTGATCCGAAGGATTTACGTGCGTATAGTCGGTAATCTTTTTCCCGTCCACGTCATATAAATCAAGGCCGGGCTTGTTGGTGATGACTGCTCCGTCGACCGTTGTCATGGAATAGGGAGCATTCGCCGCTGTATACAATTCTTCGTAATGACTTTTTTTGTCCGTATAGCTTCCGGATAATGCGTATTTGATATTCTTCAGCCAGCTTTTATCTTTAAAATAGATGGTCCCGTTCGTGTTTAAAGACAACTTGGCATCTTTACCGCTGGATACTGTTTCCGTGATTTTATCGTCCGGATTACGGTCTCGTTTAGCCTGTCCGTACATGAAATCGACGATGGTATTACTCTTCCATCGATTGTCTAAATATACATTGGAGTAGATGGCCTTGGATGAGAAGCGCCGATAATATCGATATGACTGAACCGGCGTATTTACATTATAAGTATAGTCGGCGCTCAGGTTTAAATCACCGCGGTTTTTCCCGAGGCTGGTCCCCTTCTGTGCAAAGAAATGGTAGATATTCGGGTTCGTCCGTGCCTTAACGGTTAATGGGGTCTTACCGGCTTTCGATTTGACCAAGACAGCCCCCGACGTTAAATCGCCATATTCTGCCGAGGGGATTCCCCGTATCACTTCGACCGATTCGATATTCTCGAGCGAGATGTTTCTCGTGTCAAGCCCTCCTCCCGGCGAAGCCGTTCCTCCCAACGCACCTAAATTTCCTAACACGGCAGGGTGCATAGCTTGCAGGTTTGCATTGTTCGAGAGCGGTGATCCGTCTTGTATGATGGTGGCGCCAAGCGCATTCATCGCCGATCCGCCCCAACCGTTTGGATTGCCGACGGTGCGGATATTGATCTGAGAAGCATGGTTCAGATTGGGATTAGCGGTGATTCCTCCCGGCAGTAAGGCTAATACATTATTTAAACTGACCGATTGAAGGTGTTCGATCGCTTTATGAGAGATCGTCGAGGAAGTCGATTGTACGCTCTGTCCGGGTTCTACGGTTACAACGACCTCTTTTAACCGGAAATTGTCTTCTTTTAAGATAAAGTCAACGCTCGTATCGGCATGTATTTTCAAGAGCGTGTCTACGGTGACTTTCCCAATGAAAGATACTTTTAACCTGATTTCACCTTCGAAAATGGGAGTAAGAGTGTAATCTCCGTTTACATCGCTTGTTGTGCCGATGCCGGAAGCTTCAATGACAAGTGAAGCTCCGGGAAGAGGCTGCTTTTGATGCCTTGCTGACATTTCATATACGGTTCCCCGCAGAGAAAACTTCTTTTGGCTCAACAGAGGAACCGCGTTAAAAGACAGACCTGCTATTCCGAAGAGGATGAGCAGGATTTTTCGTTTTATTGTCATCATAGTTCTTAGTGCATATATTGGTCAGACATTCATTTTCTTTTTTGAACCCAACCATCTTTTGTCTGTTTTTTTGAGGTGCAAAGATAAAAAAACATATTTTACAAATCAATCCCTATTTTGGGGGATATTGAGAGGAGGATTTTCCACAAGGAGCAATGAGCAAACAGGGATAGATCAAAGATTCATGATAAAAACAGATTCTGCTCAGGTTATTCATTCGAAAAAAAGCTATACCTTTGCCAAACGAAGTTTGAGGGTGATGAAAAAAGGCACAAGAAAACGATATCGATTGGGATTGGCACTAAGTGGAGGCGGAGCAAGAGGCTTTGCACATATTGGCGTGTTCAAGTTATTGGAAGAGTGTGGTATTCGTCCGGATGTGATCGTCGGAACGAGTGCCGGATCACTGATGGGTACATTATTTGCTGCCGGTCATGCGGCAGATGAAATCAAACAGATGTTTACGGGACGGGAATTTTCGGAGTTCGCACAACTGCAAATTCCGAAAGCAGGTTTATTTGACAGTAGCCGGTTTAGCCGGTTTGTTGAACAGCATCTGCGGGTGAAGACATTCGAGGAACTTCAAACTCCGATGATGGTTGTCGCCACGGATCTCGATCACGGGTGCAGCCACACTTTCTCGTCCGGCCTCATTGCTGAACCGATTCGTGCATCATGCAGTATTCCCATCATCTTCAATCCGGTGATAATTGATGGAATCCATTATGTGGACGGTGGACTTTTTCATAATTTTCCCGTGTCGGTGATTCGTGATCTCTGCGATGTGGTGATCGGAGTAAATGTGAATCCATACACGCCATCCAAATACAACCAGAATATTTACAGTATAGCCGAACGGTCGTTTTGCTATCTCTTTGAAGCGAATACGGAAAAAGACCGTGCCAATTGTGATCTGTTGATTGAGACGGCAGAGTTTGGAAAATATAGAATGTTCGACCTGAAGAATGTCGACCTTATCGTGGATGTAGGCTATCGTACAGCCCTTAAGGCATTCCACAAGTTCGTGAAGGCATCGGACAAGAAAAAATTACTCATTCATGCTTTTTTGGACAGAAATGCGATTATTACTTAATAAATGTTATGGAAAGAGATGAAAAAGTATTTATCTATCAGGTGTTTCCGAGGATTTTCGGAAACAAGACGCACCCTTGTGTGAAGCATGGAAGTTTGCAGCAAAACGGGTCAGGTAAATTTGACGACTTCACATCGACCGCTTTAAAGGAGATCAAAGATTTCGGCATCACACATGTGTGGTATACCGGTGTTATCGAGCATGCTACGAAAACCGACTATACCATATTCGGTATTTCTAAAGACCATGATGCCGTAGTAAAAGGGAAGGCCGGATCACCGTACGCCATCAAAGACTATTACGATGTGACACCCGATCTTGCCCGAGACATTCCTAACCGTATGGCCGAATTTGAGGCGCTTGTCGATCGTACGCACCAGGCCGGCTTGAAAGTTATCATTGACTTTGTGCCTAACCACGTCGCCCGGCAGTACCATTCCGATGCCAAAAATCCGCTTATGCAGGATCTGGGACAAAATGATCAGACTCATCTTGCTTTCGATCCGAACAATAACTTTTACTATCTGCCGGGACAGGCCCTCGAACTGCATTTCGGTGCACAGCAGGAAGATTTTGAATACAGTGAATTTCCGGCCAAAGTGACCGGTAACGATTGCTTTTCTGCGCATCCGGGCCAAAATGACTGGTATGAAACGGTTAAGCTGAATTATGGCGTTGATTTCCAAAACGGGAAACTCGGACATTTCTATCCGGTGCCTGACACATGGAAGAAGATGCTCGATATCCTGAGGTTCTGGCTTGGAAAAGGGGTAGACGGCTTCCGTTGTGATATGGCGGAGATGGTGCCGATCGACTTTTGGGAATGGGTTATTCCGCGTGTACGTAGCTGGAAGAATGTGATTTTCATTGCTGAAGTATATCATCCGTCGCTTTACCGTGATTTTCTGAAACGTGGTCAATTCGATTATCTGTATGACAAGGTCGGTCTGTATGATACGCTTCGGGAGGTGATGTGCGGACGAGCTCCGGCCGGCCGGCTGACCGAATGCTGGCAGGCTGTCGACGATATCCGCCCTCACATGTTGGCTTTTCTCGAAAATCACGACGAACAGCGGATCGCCTCCGACTTCTTCGCCGGAGAAGCACAAGTCGGAATACCCGCTTTCCTTACAATAGCCATGATGGGCACCAATCCGGTGATGATCTATTGCGGACAGGAACTGGGCGAACGAGGTATGGACGAAGAAGGCTTCAGCGGACGTGACGGACGCACAACGATATTCGATTACTGGAGCCTTGAGTGCCTGCGTAAATGGAACAACGAGGGACGATTCGATGAAGGACAGCTAACCGACGAACAGAAAACGTTGCGCCGGCAATATGCAGCCATTCTTCACATCGCTGCCACAGAGAAGGCGATTTATCGAGGGGGATTTTTCGACCTGATGTACGTGAATCGGAACAATCCGTATTTTGATCCGCACCGGCAGTACGCATTCTTACGCAAGTCGGGCGGTGAAGTTTTGTTTGTGGTAGTGAATTTCGACCGGCAAGAACACACGGTACGTGTTAACATCCCCGATGAAGCCTTCCGAAGTTTGTCGATTCCGGATAACCAAGTGGCCGAACTGACGGACCTGCTTTCAGGAATGAAGACTGTCGGCACGTTGACGGCTGCCTGCCCTTACGAGATTGCCTTGCCCGCATACTCCGGAAGAATCTTGAAATTCCATTACAATACTCAGGGGTGAATATTTTAAGCGGGTGAAGGGTTTTTTCCCAGGGCAACCGCATCAAAATAAGCTTATCTTTGGGTTATGGATATACAAGATT
>NZ_JBQNAZ010000063.1:0-10980 GCF_052170195.1 Tannerella sp.
AAGGGCTTCGAGTAAGATGATTTTGTCTTTTTGAGTTTTACCGGACAGCAATAAATCTATATAATGTATGGGAACACAGAATTTTTATTGCGAATACTGCGGAAAGCCGTATCCGAGTGTACAACAACTGACGAACGGACTTTGTCCGCGTCATCCGGACGGGTCTAACCGGGGGAAGCACAAACTTTACGAAGGAGGAGAAAAGAAAAAATACACCTGCAAGCATTGCGGAAAGGAGTATCCCACCATCGCTGCGATGGTAATCGGTCCCTGCCCCCGCTATCCTAAAGGAAGCAATCACGGCAAACACGCCCCGGCGTTGTGAGAAAGGAGAAAGAAAAATAAATTTAATTTTAATGTGATGGACATAAAAAAACAAATCAGACAAACGTTTGTCAGTAAAGCAAGAGATTTAAAAAACGCATATCACAATGGCTTTGATATATTTTATTTCGATATCCCTGAAGAAACAAAAGGAGCTATCCGAAAGAACTTTCAATTATCTTTTGACGAAGATATTCTTTTCTTTAGAGACACTTCTTTTTGGTCTTCATCTAGTCAAGGAATGGTGATCACAACATCGGGTATACACTTGCTCCCTGAAAATAATTCGCCGGAAGAAATTTATGCTATCGGTTGGAGTGATATACTAAAGGTTGAATATAAAGATTTGAATATCTATATCTCTTATTATAACGGTGATCTTTTACCGTTGGAGATAAACTTTTTTTTCAAGAAAAACAATGTAGATCCCAAATATGCACAATATTTTGCAGATGTTCTGACTGAAATTGCATGTTTGTGTGAACCACAAGATCCAAGTGATGATATGCTCTCCAATATTTTGATGCTTATAGAAGAAGAAAAATTTTTGGAAGCGAACGCTGCTATAAATGAATATCACAAATTGTATGGTTATCAGAGGGCTCTGGGATGGGAGAAGGTGCAAATGGCTATCAAACAAGAAGATTTTTCCAAAGCGCAATATGAGTCAGAACGCTTATTACAAGCGATTGAAGAAGCTGATAATCCAGAAGCGTTTAATGAAGAGAAAAGTGGCGCCTTAAATGCCATCGGCTATATCTATCTACAGCAGGAAAATTATGCTGAAGCAAGGAGATACTATTTTAACTCCATTCAGTTTTCTCCTTATGAAGAAAGTAAAAATTTTAGGCATCAGAAATTTCAGGATATAGACAAAAAGTATAGTGAACATTTTGCAGAATTAGATTTTAATCAGAGAAAACTCTTACTACCGGTTAGCAAAATCAACAGCTTGGATTCTAAACAAATTGCTGTTATGAGGATGGATTTGTTAGGAGCGTTACAGTTTCCTATAGGACATCCCATTGCGGATCAATTGTATGTCGCCCATCCGTATATTTCAGGTCGCTATATCCCTTTTGAAGATTATGACCTGACTTTTCTCGAAGACCGATTAAGGGAGTTTTGTTGGCTTGCCCAATGTTTAGGAGCAACAGAGGTTACTATTGAAAGCGAAAAAGACAAATCTTTTGATAACAAAGTAAACACCAACTCGTCTCATTCCGGAAAAGCCAGCCATATTAAAGTATCTGTAGAAGGCTCTTATGAAAAGAATAGAGAAGATTCAAGATTTGAACAGCTTAGAAATAAGCTTTCTCTTAACCAGAAATTTAGTCCGAGCCAAAAACCGTTTGTGCCGGACGGATTAGTTTGGTACGAACATGAAGCCTCATGGAAACGATTAGCTACGCAGCGTTTACAGGGCGGCCTGCTTGAACATGTGGAAAGGATGGCCTCGAACAATCACGAAAGTGCGATGGTAAAAGCTTCCGATCTAGTCAGTCTGAAAGCGGAGTTTATGAAATTGACACAGATAGAAGGTCAATATAAGAAAGAAGTAGAAAGCTCTTTCAAGAAAAAAGAAAATATTTCTCTTCAAATCCATGTGACATTTGCTCCGATTAATCAATTGAACGGTACGAACCATAGCGAACCTGCACAACTGCCGGATCATCTAACGGAGAAAGAGAAAGAATATATAGAGGAATATAAAGAGTGCTATGTAAGCAATAACGGAGATTTTTCCGCAAAGGAAGTGAGACTTTTGGAAAGAATCCGAAAGAGTTTCGGGATATCTGATGATCGAGCAGCGGAATTAGAGAAAATGGTTTGTTCAGATACTATGCTTACAGAAGATGAACTTGAATATTTAGAAGAATATAAGCAGTGTATGGCTGAGGGAGAGATTACAGACAGCGAGCGGAGGCTGTTAAAAAAGATAAGAAATACATTGGGTATTTCTGAACAAAGAGCATTGGAAATAGAATCACTAATTAAAAACTGAAATAATATGGATTTAAATACTTTATCACCGTCGGCTCAAAGGGATTTACGCAATTTGGAAAGAATGTTCAAGCCTCAATTTGAGGAGATAGAATCTCAGAAGGAAAGAGAATTGTTTGATATCGAAAGACAATATCCTGTTCCTGTATTTACCGTAAAAGAACCGGTGAAACCCAATAAATCTTCTTTATTCTTGAAGATTATTATTCCGGCAATACTTATATTGATTCTTCTATTTATATTGCATTTAATCAGATTATTGCTGGGATTATTTATGACAATCTCTTGGGACACGTGGGAATGGGTGAAAAATGTATTTTATATAGGATCAGGTCTTTCTATCTTTGGATTTATTTATGATAAAATCAAAAACCAAATTACTCAAAGTAATTATAACGACCGGATGAATGACTATCATATCTCCATGCAAGCATTTGAGGAAGAGGTTGAACAACACCATCAGCAACAAGCCCAAAGAGTGGCAGAAATTGAAAGTAGATACAACGACTACTATGCTGAAATATATCAAGAATACGAATTACAACAAAATGCCATTATTTCAAAAATGCAGGAACGAAACAATAAGAATAGAAATATTGTATTTTAAACAAAGAAAAAACAACCATTATGAACACAGAAATTTCTTCTAAGCTATCGCTATATGATATTTTAGCGATGTTGATACCCCGGGCATTAATTATCTTTTGGGCAAGTAATGTAATTTTTGGAAATAATTTAACGATAGATGAAAATAGAATAAACCCTTGGATTGTTGGTGTATTCTTTACTGCCACAAGCTATTTAGTGGGGATTATTTATTGTAAGTTTATGGAATTGTTATGGAGGAAGTGTCTTATAATTTCGGCGTTACTTATTAGTCTGATAATTGTTATGTTATTTTCTGTAATAGTTAAAAAATGTTGGGTCTTATTGGTGGTTGTTGCTTTGTTTGTGATTGTTTTGTGTTTTTTGTTTTATTTTAAAAATAAGCAGTGTAGTCTGTCTGAACCAATAGAGATAAAGAAGAAAAGTCAAAGATGTCAGAAGATAGCTTCAAACTATAATAAAGACTTCTGTGATTACATGAAGCATTGCCCTAAAAAGATTCAGGAATACCTGTTTAGGAAGAGAATTTGTAATCTGTTTAAGCTAATAGAAAGAAACAATAGGAAGATGATAAGAGAAATATATGGCGAAGTGAAAAGAAAGATATTTCAAAACAAATATAATGACTTTTCTGATGAGAAGAAGAATTGTTGTTTGAAAATTCGGACTTTTTTTAAAAGAAACTTTCAGGAAGAGGGGTATCAAGGGAAAAAAGGATGTCTTGATCACTATTATGAAGCCTATGCTTTTGTGGCTAAAAATACTTATCGCAATGATGTTCATATATTAGAGAGTCAGTTTGCATTTTTAAGGAGTATGTTTGGGGTGGTACTGCTCTATGAGGTTATATGCTTACTCTCTTTATTGTTTGATTTATTGAAAGATAGATTCGAATGTGTCCCATCTGATGTTTTTAAATTTATTGAAAATTTCAACAGTCTTATGGGTGGTTTATTCCCTGGTGTTTCCGTGTGTCTGATTTCAATATTTCTTTTGATTTTACTTATTGCTATTCCTTTTGTTATGGCATGTATCCAAAAGAAAATTTATCATATCGTTTGGGAAGATTATGAATATCTCCGTAGGGTAAAAGATGATAAATAATTTCATTCTGCTCTTCTGCGGGTTTTCTGCGTAGCTTATACGTAATTTTGCGGTGTCGATAAGGACAAAATATAATAGATAAACGGATATAGATGACTGAAAAAGAACAAATAGTTACTGCGGAGAGCCGTTCGCTGCATAAGGTCGTGGCGGATTACAGTTATGCACTGGATCTGTTGGATCAGTACGACTACCACGAGATCGAGGTGGAGGCCGTGAGCGGTCCTCCTCGGTTTCGCGCCACATACAAGGGGGCGATGGAAGCCATCCATAGCCTGAAGGAACGGTTTGGGGGTAGCCCGCTGTTCGGTAACGAGAAAGACGGGTCGTTCCGAAGCTCTATCGGGCAGATTTATCAAACGTTCGATGGCCGGGAGCTTTACCCTTCGGCCGAAGAGAAGGCGGCCATGCTGCTCTATTTAGTGGTAAAGAACCATTCGTTCAGCGATGGCAACAAGCGTATTGCCGCGATGCTGTTTCTGTGGTTTATGTATCACAACGGCCTGCTCTACCGAACGGATGGCAGCAAGCGCATCGCGGACAACACATTAGTGGCGCTTACGCTGATGATTGCATGCAGTCCTGCCGAGGAGAAAGACCTGATGGTGCGGCTGACGGTCTGCCTGATCAATGCAAACAATGAATAACAAGTAATTTATCAATATAACGATCGTTCTATGGCAAAGCATCAATTCCGGAAATACATCTGGATCATCGACCGGCTCTACCGCACGGGAGGTATCACGTACAAAGAGCTGGCGGAAGCGTGGGAAAACTCTTCGCTGAACGACGACGGCCGGCCGTTGCCCAAGCGTACGTTCGACGATTACAAGCGGGCTATCGAAGAGACGTTCGACCTCAATATCATCTGCAACGCGAGTAACGGTTATACCTATCGCATTGAAAATACGGACGACATCAGCAAAGATCACATCAAAAGCTGGCTGTTGAGTTCGTTTGCGGTCAACAACATCATTCAGGAGAGTCGCAAGCTCAAAGCGCGTATCCTGTTTGAGCGCATCCCTTCGGGCAATGAATCGCTGATGAAAATCATTGAGGCGATGCAGACCGATAGACGCCTGCAGGTGACGTATCAAAGCTATCATTGTGATCATCCCAGAACCTTTCTGGCCGATCCGTACTGCGTGAAAGTGAGCCGGCAACGCTGGTACGTGGTGGTATGTGAGCCGGAGTGCCGGAAGATACGGACATACGCCTTAGACCGGATAAAACGGATAGAGCCGACGAACGATTCGTTCGTCTTCCCCGACACGTTTGATGCGAAAACGTATTTTGCTGATTCTTTTGGGATAATAGTTGATCCCGAGTTAGATGTGGAAACGATCCGTCTGAAAGTCTCCGAGGCGGGAAACAAACGCAAGTATTTCCGTTCGTTGCCGTTGCACACTTCGCAGAATGAGGTGGAACACTATCCGGAGTATTCCGTCTTCGAGTACCGGCTCTATCCGACGTACGATTTCTTTCAGGAAGTTCTCTCGCATGGCGCCCAAGTCGAGCTTCTCTCGCCCGAATGGGTACGAGGCGAACTCCGTTACATGGTCGAAGAAATGCACGCGCTGTACCGGAAAGGGTAGAAGTTGAATCATCAGATTGAAGTATTTGCCGTAAACCGACCGAATAATTCGACTTCTATTTTTTTATAATACGAAATGTTAGCATTTTATTTTCCCTAAGTCCGTTCTTACTTATCCTTTATATTGGTTCATCCGTCAAACGGATATGTAACATAGATAAAAGGGGTATATTTGAATAAACTAATTCTATGAGGCCAAAACAACCGGGAAACCACATTAAAATGTAATCATCTGATTGTCAATCATTATTTTGAGTACATTCTTTATCTTTGAGTATAATTCCCAAAATGCAATCATTTAAAAATTAGCAACTTGTATTTTTTTTCAAAATTTTTGATGCGGTTGCCCTACGTTGAACTCATGTTAATTAGAATGTTCGGAAGAGGGGGAAACTATTTTTTATACAAAGCTATTACGTAAATTGCATAAAAATACACAAAGGTATCGTTAACAATATACAATCTGCTGAGAACGAATAAGAAAAGTTTTTTGTCTCAATCAACATAGTCATTATTTTCTCCCTTATCGCTGAAAAATCAAGTGTCTTGGGCAGAATAAAAATTCAAAAAAAATACGATTTCGGAATATTTATTCGATAATATGCGTATATTTGCATCGAATTTTGGATATTTATTCATTATGAACATCAAACAAAAACGCTTGAACGCAATTGAGAACATCATTCGTTCGGAGATGATACGGAGTCAGGACGAGTTGCAGAGAGCCTTGAGCAACAAAGGTTTCGAGGTGACGCAGGGCACCCTCTCGCGCGATATCCGGAAGTTGAAAATCGTGAAAAGACACGACGGCGACAACCGGTATATCTACGTTTTGCCCGACGCGATACCGGCCGGCAAGCCTGCCGTTGAATTTTCGGGGCATCTGGCTGTGCTCAAAACGCCACCGGGCTATGCTATGGCCATTGCGTCGGATATCGACCGCATCGCGCCGGGCGAAATCCTTGCCACGATTGCCGGCGATGACACCATCCTCGTTATTCCACGCGATGGATACTCGAATAAGCAGGTGGCAAAAGCATTAGAACCGTTTTTAACCGGCCGTCAGGCCAATGAAACAGGAAAAAAATGACGAAAACAACAAAAAAACAAACGGACGAAGTGGAATTTGACGTGATGGTAGCGGACGAAAGTCATGAAAAATACGTTGATACCATCCTCGATACGATCGAAATCGCTGCTCGCAAACGCGGCTCGGGCATCGCAAGGCGTACACATGAGTACGTAGCTCAAAAAATGCGCGAAGGAAAGGTTATCATCGCACTGGCAGGCGATGAATTTGCAGGATTCAGCTACATCGAGTCGTGGGGAAACAAACAGTATGTGGCTACATCGGGATTGATCGTGGCCGACAAGTTCCGGAACCACGGGCTGGCCAAACGCATCAAACACGCGGCGTTTCAGCTGGCGCGGCTACGGTGGCCGAAGGCGAAACTCTTCAGTCTGACGTCGGGCAGCGCCGTCATGAAGATGAATACCGAATTGGGCTACGTGCCCGTCACATTCAGCGACCTGACGGACGATGAAGCGTTCTGGCGCGGCTGTAACGGCTGTGTCAACCACGATGTACTTACGCGCACGCAGCGTCAATACTGCATCTGCACCGCCATGCTCTTCGATCCCGAAGACCCGCGATGCCTCATGCTCGAAAAACTGAACAAGACATGGGCGAAACGGCGCAACAGCTCACGTTCCAAGCCTAAAGAAACAAAATCATAAACAACGCAATCATTCAAAACAGATGAAAAAGGAAATTAAAAATGCCGCCTCAACGACAGAGAGTGCGAAGAAGAAAGTTGTAGTCGCCTTCAGTGGCGGACTCGACACGTCGTTTACCGTTATGTACCTGGCACGTGAGAAAGGCTACGAAGTCTATGCGGCATGTGCCGACACGGGAGGCTTCAGCAAGGAGCAGCTCCGCAAAAACGAAGCCAACGCCTATCAACTCGGCGCCAAGGCATACGTTACGCTCGACGTTACGAAAGAATATTACGAGAAGAGTTTAAAATATATGATCTTCGGCAATGTTCTCCGTAACGGCACCTATCCCGTGTCCGTCTCGTCCGAGCGAATCTTTCAAGGCATGGCCATTGCGCGCTACGCCAACGAGATCGGGGCGCAAGCCATTGCTCACGGATCGACCGGCGCAGGCAATGATCAGGTGCGCTTCGACATGACGTTCCTCGTCATCTGCCCCGACGTTGAAATCATTACGCTTACGCGCGACATGAATCTGAGCCGGCAGTTTGAAATCGATTATCTGAACAAAAACGGTTTCAAAGCCGACTTCAAAAAACTCAAATATTCATATAACACAGGCATCTGGGGCACCTCGATCTGCGGAGGCGAAATCCTCGACCCGGCTCAGGGACTGCCCGAAACGGCTTATCTCAAGCAAGTGGAGAAAACCGGAAGCGAGCTGCTGAAGATCGAATTTAAGAAAGGTGAAATCATTGCAGTGAACGGTAAAAAATATACCGACAAGATCAAAGCCATTCTGGCGATCGAGAAAATCGGCGCCGCCTACGGGATCGGGCGCGACATGCACGTGGGCGATACCATCATCGGGATCAAAGGACGCGTGGGCTTCGAGGCTGCCGCCCCGATGCTGATTATCGGCGCACACCGCTTCCTCGAAAAATATACGCTCTCCAAGTGGCAGCAATACTGGAAAGATCAAGTGGCGAACTGGTACGGGATGTTTCTGCACGAGAGCCAGTATCTCGAACCCGTGATGCGCGATATCGAAGCGATGCTGACCGAAAGTCAGCGGAACGTGAACGGAACCGTTACGCTCGAACTGCGTCCTTACTCCTTCTCGACCGTCGGCGTCGAGTCGAAAGACGATTTGGTGAAGACGAAGTTCGGAGAATACGGAGAGACACAGAAAGGCTGGACGGCCGACGAGGCTAAAGGGTTCATCAAAGTCCTTTCCACGCCGTTGCGGGTCTATTATACGAACCATCAGGAAGAACGGGAGCTGATATGATCTGTGTGGGAATCATCGGCGGAGCAGGCTATACCGCCGGAGAGCTGATACGCCTGCTGCTACACCATCCGCAGGCAACGATTGCCTTCGCGCACTCGTCGAGCAACGCCGGCAATGCGCTGACCGACGTACATGCCGGACTCTATGGCGAAACAGACCTGCGCTTTACCGATCAAATGCCGTTCGATACCGTCGACGTGCTGTTTCTTTGCTCCGGACACGGCGAAAGCACGCGTTTTCTGCAATCGCACGATATTCCCGCGCGGGTCAAGATCATCGATTTGGCACAGGATTTCCGTCTGGCCTCGCCGGATCACGATTTTGTATACGGCCTGCCGGAAATAAACCGCGACGCACTCCGTCATGCGCACCATGTAGCCAATCCCGGCTGCTTCGCCACGTGTATCCAGCTCGCGCTGCTTCCTTTGGCAGCCCGCGGCCTGCTTTCCGGTTATGTGGCAGTGAATGCCATCACCGGCTCGACGGGAGCAGGCGTCAAACCTTCCGATACGACGCATTTCAGCTGGCGAAACGGCAACATCAGCATCTATCAGGCGTTCCGGCATCGCCATGTACCCGAAATCAAACAGTCGCTGCGGCAACTGCAACCCGCTTTTGCCGGCGATATCGAGTTCATCCCCTATCGGGGCGATTTTACACGAGGTATTTTCTGTACCGCCGTCGTCAGAACGGAAAAACCGTTCACGCAGGAAGAAACGGACAAGCTGTTTGCCGATTTTTATGCCGATGCCGCCTTTACGCACTATGTTCCGCATGCACCCGATCTGAAGCAGGCGGTTAACACGAACAAGGCACTGGTTCATGCCGACGCGTTCGACGACAAATGGCTCATCACGGCGGTTATCGACAACCTCCTCAAAGGCGCATCCGGACAGGCCGTTCAAAACATGAACCTGATGTTCGGTCTGGACGAAACAGCAGGCTTGCGGTTGAAACCCGTGGCATTTTAACCATCAAACATTCTAAAAACAAAGACAAAAGCATGAATCTTTTCGACGTATATCCGCTTTTCGACATCGCCATAACGAAAGGTGAAGGCTGCCGTATCCGGGACGAACAGGGCAACGACTATTTAGATCTGTACGGCGGGCATGCCGTGATCAGCATCGGGCACAGTCACCCGGTTTATACCGCTGCCATTGCCCGGCAAGTGCAAACGTTGGGGTTTTATTCAAATTCCGTCGTGAACAGGTTGCAACAATCCCTTGCCGCACGGTTGGGACTCGTATCGGGATACGATGATTACGCGCTCTTCCTGATCAACAGTGGCGCCGAAGCGAACGAAAACGCCCTCAAGCTCGCTTCGTTTCACAACGGGCGAAGACGGGTGCTCAGCGCAACAAAGTCGTTTCACGGGCGAACCTCGCTGGCTGTCGAAGTAACGGATAACGCAAAAATCACAGCGCCCGTCAATGTGAACGGACACGCTACCTTCGTGCCGCTGAACGATCTCGACGCGTGGCATGCCGAACTGGCCAAGGGCGATGTGTGCGCGTGCATCGTCGAATGTATTCAGGGCGTGGGAGGCATTCGTCCGGCCACACGCGAATTTATGCAGGGACTGCGCGAAGCGTGCGACGCATACGGCACCCTGCTTATCTGTGACGAGATACAATGCGGCTACGGGCGTTCAGGACGGTTCTTCGCGCATCAGCATCTCGGCGTCAAGCCCGATCTGATTACCGTCGGCAAAGGAATCGCCAACGGCTTCCCGATGGGCGCTCTGCTTATCTCTCCACGCTTCGAGGCTGTGCACGGGCAGTTAGGCACCACCTTCGGAGGGAATCACCTCGCGTGCGCCGGCGCTCTGGCCGTGCTCGACGTCATCGAACGGGAGAAGCTCATCGAAAATGCGGCCGCCGTCGGGCAATACCTGCTTGACGAACTCGGCCGACTCCCGCAAATCAAAGAAGTGCGCGGCAAAGGGCTGATGATCGGTCTCGAATTTGATTTCCCGATTCAAGAGCTGCGCAAGCGCCTCATCTACGAACAGCATGTATTTACCGGCTGCTCAGGTACGCATGTCCTGCGCCTGCTTCCTCCCCTCTCACTCTCGTTTTCCGAGGCAGACGAGTTTCTGCACAAGCTCCGAAGGGTGTTTGACAGTGGTCAGTAATCAGCGGTCAGCCCTGCAAATTTCCCTTTTTGAAGGGATAACACCCCTTTTCGCTGCGCTCTTCCCCCCTTTTGAAGGGGGGGGAGGGGGGGATGTCCCTCTGCGTTCGGATACCGTGTACCCGGCACAACATAATTCAATTGTTAATGGTCAATGACTTTGTTGCAACGTTATTGAAAAGTAGGGGTTATTGGTATATTTTTG
>NZ_JBQNAZ010000064.1:0-10454 GCF_052170195.1 Tannerella sp.
TTCACTTTTCACTCTTCACTTTTCACTCTTCACTTTTCACTCTTCACTTTTCACTCTTCACTCTTCGGCATACTTTCTTCATTTGCTTGTCTACTTCTGTCTCCACCATCTCCTTGATGGTATCAAGTAACTCCATGCGTTCTTCTGCAAGATGCAGCGCCTTGTCGATCTTCTTTTCATGTTTTTCTTTTTTCCTTTTCATTATGCCGGAATCTTTTTTTCTGTTGCAAATTTAGCCTCTGTTCGAGTGATCGGACTTGCTCAAATCGGACAAAAACCTGCTCAAATCGGACATTTTTTATCATTCTCGACTTGCTCAAATCGGACATCGATGGTTGTCAAATGGCAGTATAATAGCTTTTTATATAGGGGTGATGGGGATAGTACTTCATGATGCTATTTAGAAGAAAAAAATATTCTTCAATAAAATTTGTTTTTTAGGAGAGGATTTACGACTTTTGATGCGGACAAACAATTTTATCCTGATTTTATAGATATTGTCGATATGCCGTTCAACAGTAACGTCACTTTTTTATTCACCGCTTTATCGGTGTTTCTTTTTATGTTTCTTTCGTGCGATAAGATTTACAAACGATCGGATCGGGAAGGACATGCAGCGACAGATTCCCTTATGCTACAGGCTTACACAGGCGACTCCTTAGCCGTATCATTGCGGATAAACACCTCGGAGATCGAAAAGGCATACGATGTCTTCCTGAAAACAAGGGATACGGAGAAGAAAATCATGGCTGCCAACCGGTTGCTCGAGACGTTGTATCAAGACGGTTCGATCGATTCGCTGATCGTTTTTGCTCCCGGTGAAAATCCTGAAAGGATCGAATTTTATGCTCATTACTATATGGGCGAATATTTTATTCTGTTCAACCGTTTTGATGAGAGCATCCGCAGCTTCGAATGGGCACGGAGTTTTTACTCCGAAAAATACGTAGGGGAGGAGGCTTTGTCGGACTTGCTATCGTCGCTGAGCGTATGTCTTCAACGCAAGGGCGAATTTCACCGGGCGCTGGAAGCCGTCAAAGAGAGCTACACCCTTGATGAGGTGTCGGGCGACAAAGAACGCATTAGCAGCTCGCTCAACAATATGGCTACTCTCTATCTTGCCATGAAACAGCCGAAGCTGGCCAAGGATATGATCCTTAAAGCGATCGGCATAGAACGTGAACTGAACCGCGACCGCGTGCTCGCCATCCGGTTAGGCATCGCTTCGGAAGTGTATCTGAAGCTCGACGATCCTCGTAAGTCGTTGGAATTTTCGGAAGAAGCATACCGCCTCGACATAGGGGGCAACCGTCCGCACAAGGCTGCCGTCCGCCAATGTCAGATGGCAAGCGCTTACTATCAGTTGAAGGAATATGACCGCGCACGACAGCTGCTCGACGAAGCCATCCCCGTACTCACGGAAAGCGGTAACCGTCTGTCGCTGGCTATTGCATCGTTACAGCTCGGCGGAGTGTACGAAGCGCTCGGTAACCGCAAGCAGGCCCTCGAAGCATACCGGCAAGCCATTTCCGACGCCGTGCAGGTACATGCCCGTTATGTGGAGAAAAACGCTCGATACGCGGCCTATAAGGTGATGCGTGATATGAACGATCCCGGCGCGCTGCTGCAACTGGAACGCTATACGGAACTGAACGACTCGATGTACCGGCACGAATCGGAGCAGATGATCGAACAGTACTACGCTCTTTACAAAACGGAAGAGATCAGTAAGGAGAGTGAGAAACACAGGGAAAGCCTGCGGGTCTCCATCTTCGTGGGGGCAATTGTAGCCGTCGTGCTGCTCGCTATCGTGCTGTTCCTGATATATCTTGTACACCTTCAACGGCTGCGCTCGCGAATGATGCGGCAGGTGGAAAAATTGCGTACCGGTTTCTTTACGAACATCACCCACGAATTGCGTACACCGCTCACGGTGATCCTCGGCTTGAGCCGAAACATCAGTGAAGACGAGAGCCTGCCGGAAAAGACACGGCTTGAAGGAAGCGCCGTCGAACGGCAGGGCAATCAACTGCTGGCGCTCATTAACCAGCTGCTCGACATCTCGAAAGTGAAATCGGCACTTGGCGAACCGGACTGGCGGCATGGTGACATGACGGCATTTATCGGGATAATCATCGACGGATACCGCGAATATGCTCGCGAGAAAGAGATCGATCTTCAATACGTAACCGACAGACCGGTGGAGGCCGACTTTGTGCCTGATTATGTGAACAAGATACTCAATAACTTGCTTTCGAATGCGTTCAAATTTACTCCGGCCAACGGGAGGGTGCGTGTGAATGTCACCTCTGATGGCGATGACGTAACCATCACCGTGGCTGACACCGGAAAGGGGATCCCCAAGGAGAACCTCGCCCATGTGTTCGATCCGTTCTATCAGGGGGAATACGAAGGAGGTAATATCGGTACCGGCGTGGGACTGGCATTGGTGTGGCAGATTGTTCGGTCGGTCGACGGAGAAGTGAGTGTGAAGAGTGAACCGGACAAGGGTAGCACCTTTACCGTGCGGATGCCGAGGCGGCATGGCGATGGTAAATGGAAACCATTGGAGACCAGAGAACCTAAACCGATTTTTGCCTTAACGACGGAGGAAAGCAGTATAGAAGATCGTGTGACCGGCGAAGAGAATCGTACACGTTTGCTTATTATTGAAGATAATAACGACGTGGCGCGCTATATCGGCAGTCAAATCTCCGACGAATACGATATTTTCTTTGCACCCGACGGTAAGCACGGGCTGGAAAAAGCGCGCGAAATTGTGCCTGACCTGATGATCACCGACCTGATGATGCCCGAAATGGACGGACTTGAAGTGTGCCGGAGTGTACGTGCCGATGAACTGATCAGTCACGTGCCCATCATTGTGATTACGGCCAAAGTGACGGATGCCGACCGTGTGAAAGGGTTAGAGGCCGGGGCGGATGCCTATCTCGGAAAACCGTTCAATGGCGACGAACTGCGTGTGCGCATCCGGAAATTGCTTGAACAGCGTCGCTTCTTGCGCGAAAAGTTTTCGAAAGCGCTGGCCGAAGGCAAGGAGGCCGAAGTGCAGCACACCGATGCCGACAACCGTTTCCTCTCCAAAACGGTTGATGCCGTCTATCTGCTGATGGACAAGCAACAGTTGGACGTGAATGCGCTGGCCGACAAACTTTGTCTGAGTCCGCGCCAGTTTCATCGCAAAATAACCGGATTGACGGGAGAGACACCCGTGGCTTTTGTCATGCAAATAAGGATGAAACGGGCAAAGCAATTACTCGATTCCAAGCCCGAATGGAGCATCGATGAGGTGGCCGAACATTGCGGATTCGATCACTATTCCGGCTTTTATCACGCTTTTAAGAAAATGTTCGGCATCTCTCCTTCGCAATACAGGCGAAGAGAAGCGGAGTAATTCCGGATTTGTTGGCTGAACCTTGAAACACTGAAAGTCCATACTGATAAAAAGAGAGCCGACTCATTTTGAGTCGGCTCTCTTTTCAGGAAACTTAATGCGGTTGCTCTGCCGAAACGTGTAATGCGATTCCGGCAAAGTAACTCACTATTTATTTACTCGTGGAACAGCTGATTTTCAGTAATCGTTTCAAATTTTTCGGCATCGGCTTTGCGGATTTTTACGCTACCGTCGCCCCAGTTTGAAGGCCATCCGCCGATGATGTGTCCGAGAAAGACTACCTTGAACTCGTGCAGTCCTTTGGCCAGCGCTACCGAACAGTCGCGACGCGAGAAGCGTTTCGTTTCGCCGGTGTTGCTGATCAGCCTCCGACCGTCGACCCATACCTCTTCGAGGTCGGACGAGAAGTAGTAGACGCCGTCTTCGGGAATGTCCACATAGCCTTCGGCCATGGCGGCATATTGCTTCACTCCGCGCATCGATTCGCTGCTCTTAACTACTTTCGTGATTTCGCCGAGGCTCTTGATCGTCGATGCTTTCCAGTCGGTAACATCCGCCAACCTCGACGGTTCGAGGAACATGCCGTCCGTTACCTGCATCTTCAAACCCGGCTTGGCCGCAGCTGCTTCTTTGGCCGGTGCCAGTGCCTGCTTCTCTACGGTGATGGTGCGCACGGGGCTCATCTTTCCCGAAGGCAGTACGGAACGGATTTTCAACGTGGCTGATTCCGTAAATTCCAGCGGCGATTCGTATATGGCCGATTCGGGTGTGGGATCGTTGCCGTCTGTCGTGTAAACGACCTTGACAGGGCGGTTCGTCGTAAACTCGAGCGATGCCTTATCGGTGAACGCCACAAAATTGCATGATCCGTTCGGCTGTTCGGGCTGAGGAATGTAATAGTTAACCTTATGTTCGTCGAGACGTACGCAGGCGTTGTCCAACCGGCGCAAGAAGTCGTTATAGTTTTTCTTCTCGGGCTGTGTCCATGCAATCTCGCTTAGCGCCAGCACACGCGGATAAGCGCGATATTCCAAGATGTCGGTCGTGTACAGGTATTCCGACCACAAGTTACATTGAACGCCTTTGACGAAGTGGTCTTTGCCGAGCTTGATCAGGGTGTCGGGTGTCGGGTTGTAACTGTACGTCTTCTCTAACTTCGCGTTGCCGCCGATGGCTACTGGCTCGATTTTCGGATCTCCTTGATAGTGGTCGATATACATCCCTCCCGACCCGGGCGTCATGATCACGTCGTGATCCATATTAGCCGCGGCAATGCCGCCGGCCTCGCCACGCCACGACATCACCGTGGCCGATGGTGCCAGACCGCCTTCCAGAATTTCGTCCCAGCCAATCAGACGCTTGCCGTGTCCGTTCAGCACTTTCTCGATACGACGGATTACGTAGCTCTGCAGCTCTTCTTCGTTCTTCAGACCTTCTTCGCGGATACGCTTTTGGCAAAGCGGACATTGCTTCCAGCTGCTCTTGGGACACTCGTCTCCGCCGATGTGGAAATAGGTGCCTGGGAACAGCGGGATCATTTCGGCGATTACGTCTTCAAGAAACCGGAAAGTCTCTTCTTTTCCGGGGCACATGACAATGTCTTCGACGCCCCAAATGATACGCGGCGTGATGGAATCGCCCTTGCACGAAAGTTCCGGATAGGCTGCGATGGCTGCTAGTTCATGTCCCGGAATTTCCAGTTCGGGAACGACGGTGATAAAGCGCTCGGCAGCATAGGCTACGATTTCTTTGATCTCTTCTTGAGTGTAGAAACCGCCGTATTCTGTACCCTCTCCGTCGATACGCTTCGACCCGATCTCCGCCAGCTTCGGATACTTCTTGATCTCAATACGCCAGCCCTGATCTTCGGTCAGATGCCAGTGCAAGCGGTTGATTTTGAAGAGGGCTAAAACATCGATATGCTTCTTCACATTCTCAACCGGGATAAAGTGACGGCACGGATCGAGCATGACTCCGCGGTAGCCGAATCGGGGGGCGTCCTGAATGTTTACGCACGGAGCCACCCATGCCATACCATCGACGGTTGTGCTGCTTTCCACCTCGGCGGGCAGCAGTTGCAGGAAGCTCTGCATGGCGTAGAACAACCCTTGTGGGGTGCGCGCCTTAGCCGTGACCTTGTCTTTCGTCACCTCCAGTGTATAACCTTCTTCATGCTCTACCGATTCGTCGATCAGTAACGCGATCGCGTTCGATGCCGTTTCCTGGTCGGTCACTTGCAGTGTAAAGCCGGTCGAGAGGTTGAGCTTGCCGGCGATAAACTCGGCAACCGTCCGGGCACCGGCGTCCTGTGCATAAAAAACGGTGTTCTTTTTCAGCTGAAAAGAACCTTCGCCCTGCTCCAGACTTTGCGGTTGAGGAATGATGTTGATTCCCTGATTGTAACTTTGCTGATTCGTGACCGGTTGCTTATTGTCGCACGCCGTCAGGCAGCATGCGCCGATCACTACGGATAAAAATAATTTCTTCATACAATAATATAATAATTGAATTTGTGTTCCGGAGGATTACCATGCAAACAACGGATAGTCTTTCATCTTCTGATTCACTTTGCTGCGTACGGAAGCGATCGTTGTTTCCGATTCGGGATTGGAGAGTACGGTGTCGATCATCTCGACAATCTCACCCATCAACGGCTCTTTTACTCCGCGTGTAGTGATGGCCGGCGTACCGATACGGATGCCCGACGTTTGGAACGGCGAACGGCTGTCGAACGGTACCATATTCTTGTTTACCGTAATATCGGCGGCAACTAACGCTTTTTCAGCTACCTTACCCGTCAACTCGGGGAATTTGGTACGCAGGTCGATAAGCATGCTGTGGTTGTCCGTTCCTCCCGAAATGATTTTGTAGCCCTTGTCGATAAAAGCCTGTGCCATCACGGCTGCATTTTTCTTTACCTGTGTTTGATAAGTCTTGTACTCGGGTTCAAGCGCCTCACCGAATGACACGGCTTTGGCGGCAATCACATGTTCGAGCGGACCGCCCTGAATACCGGGGAATACGGCTGAATCGAGCAGCTGAGACATGGTTTTGATTTCGCCTTTCGGTGTTTTCTTGCCCCATGGATTTTCAAAATCCTTGCCCAGCAAAATCACACCACCGCGCGGGCCGCGCAGGGTCTTATGCGTCGTTGAAGTGACGATATGGGCGTGTGGCAGGGGGTTGTTCAGTAAACCGGCAGCAATCAGGCCGGCCGGGTGTGCCATATCGATCATCAGCAATGCGCCGACTTTGTCGGCAATCGCACGCATTCTGGCATAATCCCAGTCCCGAGAATAAGCGGAAGCTCCTCCGACAATCAATTTCGGTTTCTCGCGCAATGCCACTTCTTCCATCTGTTCGTAATCCACGCGTCCCGTATCTTCTTTTACATTATATTCGACGGCGCGATACAAGATACCTGAGCTATTTACCGGCGAACCATGAGAAAGATGCCCTCCGTGCGAGAGGTTTAAGCCTAAGAACGTATCGCCCGGATTCAGGACTGCCAGAAAGACGGCCGCGTTCGCCTGTGCTCCAGAATGTGGCTGCACGTTAGCCCATTCGGCCCCGAAGAGCTTTTTCAGCCGTTCAATGGCCAGATTTTCACTTTCGTCTACCACTTCACAGCCTCCGTAATAACGTTTCCCGGGATATCCTTCGGCATACTTGTTGGTGAGGTAACTGCCCATGGCCTGCATCACCTGTTCACTTACGAAGTTTTCCGAAGCAATCAACTCGATACCTTTCAACTGGCGTTGATGTTCACGTTCGATAATTTCAAAAATTACATTGTCTCGTTTCATAGAAATATGTTGGTTAATGATTCGTATAATTGTTTCTACTTAATCTGTTTTTATTTGTTGTTATAACCACTTGTTTTTCACATTTGTTTTGCGGGTGTAAAGGTATTGTTTTTTTTATGAATATACCTAATGATTGCGGGGGATTCTCTGTTAAAAAGTTATTTCGCATACGTTACATATACGACCTGAATGACGCACTCATAAATGAACCGTGAGGAAGGTCTGGTCTCTTTTATTTTGTCCATGCCATAGAAGAGGTAGAAAGGGGATATTTGTAGGTATGGTTGAGTCTTTGCAAACGATGCGTCGGTTGGCATGTATGTTGGAAAAACCGTTTCGATACGGTGTGTATAAAAAACGTCTCGGCTAGAAAAAGCCAAGACGTTTTATGATTTTGTTTTGTTGCTCTGCAACTTCTGAAAGTAGTCCCGCCGGGAATCGAACCCGGATTTAAAGTTTAGGAAACTTCCGTTCTATCCATTGAACTACAGAACCGGTTCTTAAAAGACCGGCCAACCGCTTTAACCGTCGGCCGGTAGTCCCTACTGATGCGATCTGTCTTTATTTCATTCTGCTCTCTACCACTTCCCAGTCGATGATGCTCCATACCGCTTCGATATGGTCGGCGCGTCTGTTCTGGTAATCCAGATAGTAAGCGTGTTCCCACACGTCGATACCGAAGATCGGAGTGTATCCTCTCCGTACCGGATTGGAGCCGTTGGCTTCCTGTGTGATCACTAATTTACCTTCTTTGTCGACGGATAAGAAAGCCCATCCCGATCCGAACAAGGTTAAGGATGCTTCCGTAAACTTCTTTCGGAAGTCTTCGAAGCTACCGAAATCGCGATTGATGGCTTCGGCAAGTTTGCCCTTAGGAGCGTTATGCTCTGTCTGAGGCTTGAATTGCAGGAAGTAAAGTTCATGATTCAGCGCTTGACCGGCATTGTTGAAAATAGCACCGTCGGGAGCTGTTTTAACAATCTCCACAATGCTTTTTCCATCGTATTCCGTACCTACTATAAGTTTGTTCAATGTATTTACATAGTTCTGTAAATGTTTACCGTAGTGATATTCAATTGTCTGCTGGCTGATTACAGGTTCCAATGCATTCTGTGCATAGGGAAGCTTTGGTGTTTCAAAACTCATAAGTGTAATGCTTAAAAATGTAAAAATTAATGTTGATAAAATCGCTTTCATACAAGTGAATTTTATAAATCGTTACAAAGATACTTGCTTTCGGGTAAAAATGCAAATGCTCGCTTGGATATCTTGAAAGGGTTTAATGTTTTTTATTGATTAAAAAGGGTTTGCATCACTTCGAATGATTTTATCTCTGGGAAATCGGATAAATGAAGACGGTAATAATCAAGAATATGTCGAATGATACGCGTGCGCTCTGTTCGGGAAAAACTGAATATCGACATGTTTTGGAAATTCATTTTTAACAAGCGGGCGAAGACGAGGCTTTCCTCTTTATCTAAATAGTGATTATGTTCGGGAAGGGTGTCCGAAAACGTACCATTCAACATATCGAAATATTGTCCTTTCGCATACAATTCTTTATTGGGATGGATACCGAGATAGCTCGATAGCCGGAATAGAAATGCGAGATGAAAGTTGGCGATGCCTTCGTCGGCGATTTCGAGCCAACGGATGGCATGATAAAGATAGTTGAACAGAGGCTTATTCGCTTCTTTTTCCTGGATGACCCGGTAGAGTACTTCGGACAGAAATAAGACTTCGGCGTTTTTTACAGGATGCTGATGGAGCTGCATCGCCGGAAAGGCCGGTCGGGCTTCACGGATGCGCTGGATTTCTCTGTTGTTCAGATGTTCCACCTCCATATCGAGTACGGAGAGAGGCATCAGGAAAGCATGCGGAATCTTCGCCTTCTTACGGCGTGAGTTCGTCACCATGTAAGAAATGCGCCCGAATTCTTCCGTGTACATATTTATTATAATGTACTTGTCGTTGTACGGAAGGGTGTGTAATACAATTCCCTTTGTTTTATGCAGCATCCCGATGCAAAAATAGTAAAAAAACAGATGTGGATGTCTGTTAGTTTAAATCGCTTGTTTTTAGGAAGCTATGTTTGTTTTGAGATTTTGATACGATTATCCTGTGATGGCAGAAGGCTGTCTATTCATTGTTGAAGTAATTTTCTATATAGAATTTATCAGTCAAATATTTTTCCTGCCACATTGGATTTTGCTTGTCGAGTAGAATACCCTCTGCAAATCCGATAGCATAAAAACTAACGCGTTTATCTTTTTCCAATTTTGAAGTCGCTATAGAGTTTAACTCAGATAAATAAAACTTGTCCTTCAAGCTGTTAAAAGGTGTAAAGTCTTCTAGCTGTGCCATCTCGGGCGTCGGGGTATAATTATCTAACGCTTTTATGAATTTATATTCAGTATATCTTGCAATACCTTCTTGCCATATTTGAAACGAAAAATAGCGATAATCAGAAGGACTTAGTGCGTTTTTAAGTCTTTTCCTTTGTGTTAAGTAGTTTCTAAAATCTTTCTTAAAAGACTTCTTTTCTATACTAGAAATCACCTTGAGTAATGCGGAAGTGTATTTTTTGAATTGTTCAATAACATTTGAATTGTCATAAGGGAATGCGTAATTTAATTGCCACATTCCGGTTTCGTCATCACCAGATAAATTCAATGCATTTACTTCGTCATAATAGTGCTGTGAAGTAAATTGATACTGATGGAAATGTTCGTGTAATAAGGTAATTGTCCAATCAGATGAGTTTTTGTTTGTTTTTTCAGGTGTTCCAACAACGATGCAATTCACCCCATTTACCGCTGGAAAGGTAGCTAAATAGAAATCGGGAAATAGTCTTTTTCTGTATAGAATTTTTGTGTTCAATATTTTATCATCTTCTGATAGTTTAAAATCATCCGATGGATAAGGGTGATTAACCAAAAATTCAAGGCTGTCTGTTACAAGTAATATCACAAAAGGAACTTTATTTATTCCATTCCAAATTTTTTCTCCCATTTGTTTGGAAATATTGATGGCTTCTCTAATTCTGATTTTATCTTCGTATCTCATCTTAGGGGTATCTTGTCCATAAGCAAAAGAGTGTGAACTTAAATATACCATTAGAAAAAACGTTGTTTTTTTCATTTTCTACTATTTATTTTTTTGTGCTTACTTATAATGCCACAAATATATGAAGTTTTATTTATCTAATACATAATGTTATTCTTTTATTTTTA
>NZ_JBQNAZ010000065.1:0-9550 GCF_052170195.1 Tannerella sp.
CTCGTCACGCCGATGGTACTGCTATATTGTGGGAGAGTAGGTAGCCGCCGTTTTTCAGGTATTATTTTTTTGAGAAGGAGCATTTTCTGAAAAGAGAATGCTCTTTTTTTTGTATATATACCGACTCATGCCGTAGCCTAAAAGCCGGGCGAAAAAGCCGCAAAAACACTTGCGTCCGTATGCAGCAAAATTTATATACGGGAGAAAATAAATTTACATCCGTATGTAAGTTTACGTGCATCCGTATGTAATGAAATTTATATACGGACAAAAATTTTCGCGCATCCGTATGTACGTAAAATCCGAGCGGAACAGCCGGTGATATCCACACAAATAACGCTCCGCCGCAAATCAAAAAAATGATTTGCGGCGGAGCGTTGATAGTTACAAGTTGCAGAGGGGAAATCAGAATCTTATTTCCGTGAGTCCTTCGATTGCAGTATTATATTCGGCAATCATTTGGGCAATGATTTGTCCGGCCGGTTCGACCGTCCGTATCATGGATGCTGCTTGCCCGATTTCCAGTTCACCTTCGTCCAGTTCACCTTCGAAGATACCTCGTTTGGCACGTCCCCGTCCGAGAAGTTGGGCCATTTCTTCGGCTGAGGCGCCGGCATTTTCGGCCTGTTCCACCTGACGGTAAAATTCGTTCTTGATCAGGCGTGTGGGAGAAAGTTTCTTGAGCGAGAGTATGGTATCTCCCTCGTCGAGTGTAATACATTTCTGCTTGAATTGCTCATGCGCAGAACTTTCTTCCGAAAGGGCAAAGCGTGTTCCTACCTGTACGCCTTCTGCGCCTAATGCCATCGCAGCAAGCATCCCCCGTCCCGAAGCGATACCTCCGGCAGCGATCAGCGGCAGTGAGATAGCGCGACGTACTTGCGGGATGAGCGTGAGGGTTGTCGTTTCTTCACGTCCATTATGTCCTCCTGCTTCAAAGCCTTCGGCTACTACAGCATCGCACCCGGCTTCTTCACATTTACGTGCAAAAGCAGTACTGCTGACTACGTGTACGACTTTGATTCCGTTTTTCTGCAACAAAGGCGTCCATTTCTTCGGACTTCCAGCCGAGGTAAACACGATCTTTACCTTCTCACGCAAAATGATTTCGATGATACGATCCATTTCGGGATAGAGAAGGGGGACATTGATTCCCCATGGTTTATCCGTGGCCTGATGCATCTTCCGAATATGCTCTTCGAGCGTTTCCGGATGCATCGAACCGGCACCCAGCAGCCCGAGTCCTCCGTTGTTGCTCACGGCCGAGGCCAAACGCCAGCCGCTGCACCATACCATACCGCCCGAAATAATCGGATATCGGATTCCGAAAAGTTCTGTTATTCTGTTCATCGCTCACTCTTTTGTATGCAAATAATCCATTCAAATCAGCCGGTAATATTCGGCTTTTCCAATCCGTATCCTTTCCGTTTGTCTTCGATCTTAAGCCAGAAACCCATAACGAGTGCCAAAATGCCCAGCGAAGCCAACATCATGAGCGGATTCGTATAGTTATAAGAGACGGAGGCTACTTCGGGAGCTATAGTCCCGTCCGCCAGCTGCTGCACGATTTCGGGATTCGAGGCATTCAGTACTTTACCGATCAGTAGCGGGAAAAGCCATAATCCAATGTTCTGAATCCAGAAAATCAGGGCGTATGCCGATCCGATTACTTTGCTGTCGACCAACTTGGGCACACTGGGCCACAAGGCGGCAGGAACCAGAGAGAAAGAGGAACCGAGTACAAGAATCGTTACGAATGCCAGTGCGATACCACCGATGTTGTTCCCTTTGAACTGGGGTAAAACGAATGCAAAAGTCAGGTGACAAATGATCAGAAGGATGGAGCCAAGCATTAACATCGTGGCTGCTTTTCCTTTGTTATCTACATATTTACCCAAGATAGGCGTGATTCCTACTGCCAGCAGCGGGAATACGGCAAAGATCGACTCGGCCGATTGACGTTCGTAGGACATGTAACAGAAGATAATCAGGAAGATGATTGAGGTAGCAAGCAAAGCTCCTTTCATAAGTCCTTTTTTGAAGTTGCTGATGAATGATGTCGCCGCAACAACCAGCATCACGAAATATTGAATAAAGGCCACTTGGTCCGATGCCCAGAATGAAGACGGGTGAGGGGCCACAAAATCGATGTTGCATTGAAGCATATTCACGGCATACTTCTGAAATGGGAAGATGGCCGAATAATATAGCACACAAAGTAATGCCACGAGCCAGAAGACGCCGCTCGACAGAATTTTACCGAGATCACGTATTCTGAACGGATCGTCTTTCTCTTCTTCTTCGCCGGTTTGTGCATCCAGTTTTTTGTCCATAAAGAAGTAGACGATAAACATCATCAAAGCAATTAACAACAAGATGACTCCGAATGCGGCAGACCGTGAAACATCAGTGATACCGTGCATTTTCGCAAACACAGGCGAAAAAATCATACAAGTGGCAACCCCCAAACGGGCTAAAGCCATTTCAGAACCCATGGCCATGGCCATCTCACGCCCCTTGAACCATTTCACGATCCCCCTTGAAACCGTGATACCGGCCATCTCCACCCCGCAGCCGAAAACCATGAATCCGATGGCTGCAAACTTGGCTGACGCCGGCATTCCTTTATAAAAGGGTGAAACCCCTAACTCGTCGAATAAAGGAATATAATTCAGATGCTCAGTAAACCACGTTTCCAATTCCGAGCCTCTGAACATTTCGGTAATGGCATACCAGTTGATCGTTGCGCCGATAAGCATTACCAGACCCGATAAGAGTGCCGTGAAACGAACCCCCATTTTATCCAGAATAATTCCTGCTATAATGAGGAAGAAGATAAAGACATTGAGGAACGTTTCTGAACCCGCATAAGTACCGAAAGCATCGGAATCCCAGCCGCGTGTCGATTCTAATAAGTCTTTAATGGGGGAAAGGATGTCCATGAAAATGTATGAACAGAACATCGCAAAAGCTAAAAACATCAGGGCAGTCCAACGTACCCATTCTTTATCCCTTAAAAGGGGTTGATTTTTTTCAGTCATAAGAATTTATTAGTTTGTTTGATTTATTTTCGTTGAATATTAGGAAACAGAAGCAGTGCATCGGCTACGACGAACGTGCTGCCTCCGATAAAAATGAGGTCTTCTTTACGAGCCTCTTCGGTTGCGGCGCGTACAGCCTCGTGCACAGTCGGGTAAGTTGTTCCGTACAACCCGTATTTGAGGGCCTTTTGAGCAAGCTCTTCTTCCGGAAGCGCTCTCTTGACAGAGGCTTGGGTAAAGTAATACGATGCTTGCTTGGGCATCATGCTCAAGACACCGTCCACGTCTTTATCGCTTGCCATGCCGATGACGAGATGCAGGCGCGGATGATGTTCAAAGGCCTCGCTAAGCAGTTGGCCGAGGTTCTCCCATGCACCGATATTGTGTCCCGTATCACAAATGACTTTCGGCTCATTTTGGACCGTTTGCCAACGTCCCATCAAGCCTGTTTCTTCCACGACTTTGGCGAAGCCAATAGCAATCGAGTTCGGGTGTAGCTTTACTCTCTGTTCTTTGAGTACACGAATAGCCGTCAGAACAGTTTGAGCGTTTTCTTTTTGGAACGATCCGCTTAGTTCACCATTGATTTTACCGAAATCGAACGATTCGAACTGCCATTTGCCATCGGGCATCAATTGTGCGGATCGCAAAGGGGCTTCGTCGGAGGCAAAGTAGATTTGCGCTCTCGATAACTTCGCCTTATTGATGAATACTTGTCGGACGCCTGTGCTGGAGGTATTGCCAACCACAACCGGTATGTAGGGCTTGATAATGCCTGCCTTCTCTTCGGCAATCCTCTCCGGAGTATCACCCAGAAACTGCATGTGATCCATGCTGATGTTGGTAATGATGCTCATGATAGGTGTCACGATATTGGTGCTGTCCAGCCGTCCGCCCAAGCCTGCTTCGATGATGGCAAAGTCTACTTTTTTATGTTTGAAATAGTCGAAGGCCATAGCCGAAGTCAATTCGAAGAACGATGGATTAATCGATTCGATCAGCCCGCGGTGGCTTTCGACAAAATCAACCACGTACTGCCGTGGGATTTTTTTCCCGTTCACCCTTATCCGTTCACAAAAATCAGTCAGATGAGGTGAGGTATATAATCCCACTTTGTATTTCGACGTCCTCAAAATCGCCGCCAGCAAATGGGATACAGAACCTTTTCCGTTTGTTCCTGCCACATGGATGATCCGATAGTTGCGGTGCGGACATCTCAACGCATCGTCCAGCGCAATGGCACGATCGAGACCGGGCTTGTAAGCCGCTCCCCCGATATCCTGAAAGGAAGGGGTCCGCTCGTAAAGATATTGAAGTATTTCTTCGTATTTCATAGTTTCAATTAGCGCGTAAATATAAAGACTTATTTACGATTGGAACAAAAATAAAGGCTAAAAAAATGATAAATTGCTTGATTTTGTTTTGTTTTTCTCTACAAAAGAAGTTCTAAAGATGCGTTTTAGTGCATTTTAGACTTATTTTTTTCTTTTTTATCATGCTTGTTTCCTGAAAAAGTCGTTAATTAGCGACCGAATTAATAACATCATGATTAAAACATCAAAGCTATGGGAGTAAAGAAAAATTTTGTATTAGATACGAATGTGATTCTTCACGATTATAAATGTATCGAACATTTTCAGGAAAACGACATTTATCTTCCGATCGTCGTGCTCGAAGAATTGGACAAATTCAAAAAGGGGAGCAGTCAGTTGAATTACAATGCGCGGGAATTTGTGCGTGAGTTGGACCGGTTGACTTCCAACGATCTGTTTCTGAAAGGCGCGTCGCTGGGTGAGGAAAAAGGTATGCTTTATGTCGTGACGGGCGATAAGTATCAGGATAAGATTGCCGCCTCGTTTCCGGATCGTATCCCCGATCACCGTATTCTCTCCTGTGCCTACACGGTCGCTTCGGGACATCCCGACATGAAAACGATTCTGGTGACTAAAGATATCAATATGCGCATGAAAGCGCGTGCGCTCGGCATTGCTGTTGAAGATTATATCACGGATAAGGTAAAGAACACGGATCTGTTTAAAGATACTCAGGATACGTATGAAAATGTGAATCCCGACCTGATCGATCAGCTATATTCATCGTTCGACGGGGTCGATGTTTCGCAGTTCGATTTTACCGATACGTTACAGCCGAACGCTTGTTTTATCATGAAAAGCTCCCGCAGCTCGGTGTTGGCACGGTACAATCCGTTTACGGAGAGGATTAAGAAGGTCGATAAAGGTGCGAGAAATTATGGCATTCAACCGCGTAACGCCGAGCAGAGCTTCGCTTTTGAAGTTTTGAACGATCCGAACATTAAATTAGTAGGGATTACGGGTAAGGCCGGTACGGGTAAGACACTTCTGGCGCTTGCTTCGGCGCTGCATCAGATGCAGAGTTACAAGCAGATTCTTTTGGCTCGTCCAATTGTATCGCTGGCTAATAAAGATATCGGTTTTCTTCCGGGTACCGAAAAAGAGAAGGTGGCGCCTTATATGCAACCGTTGTTCGACAACCTGAATGTGATCAAATCACAATTTTCGCCATCGGCGAAAGAAGTGCGTCAACTCGAAGAATTACAAAAAGAGGAACGGTTGGTGATTGAGGCGCTGGCATTTATTCGCGGGCGCAGTCTCTCCGAAACATTCTGCATCGTCGATGAGGCGCAAAACCTGACACCGCACGAAATCAAAACTATCGTGACGCGCACGGGCGAAGGAACAAAGATGGTTTTTACCGGCGATATTCAGCAGATCGACTCTCCTTATCTTGATGCGCAAAGCAACGGATTGGCCTATATGATTGACAAGATGCGCGGACAGAGTTTGTTTGCTCATATTAATCTGGTGAAGGGTGAACGAAGCGAATTGGCGGAGTTGGCGTCAGATCTGCTCTGATTAGTTTGAATACTTAAGATCGAATACTTATTTATGTCATGTAAAAAGCAAATGATGATCCCGTTACGGACAGCCGTTGTAGGCTTTGGTTTTATGGGTAAGACGCATGCTGCGAATATTCTTCGGAGCGATGTGATGACGTTGTCTGCCATTGTCGATCGTTCGCCGGATGCGATAGGACAGGCAATAGCCGGCAATCTGGATACCGGTTCGTTCGATCCGAAGGCGTTGTCGTCCGTTCGGCAGTATACCGACTGGGAAGAATGTTTGGAGAAAGAGGGGCTTGATCTGGCGTATATTTGTGTGCATACTTCGAAGCATTGCGAGATGGCGATGAAAGCCCTTCGCAAAGGGTTGCATGTCTTCATTGAAAAACCGTTCGTGCTTGATGTCGCGGAAGGAGAAGCATTGATCGAAGAGGCACGTCGACAGCAGCGGAAGATCGGCGTAGCCCATGTCGTACGCTTTATGCCGGCTTACGTCCGGCTGATGGAGTTATATCATGAAGAAATGTATGGTGCGCTAAAGTTCCTTTCTCTTACGCGTTTTTCCGGTATTCCGCATTGGGGTGAATGGGAGAAACGCCGTCAGGATTTCGGTTCTTCGGGAGGAGCGCTGTTTGATTTGTTGATTCACGATATTGATTATGTGTATTATCTGCTGGGAAAACCTGATCGTATCGAGTCGCGCTGCCTGCCGGGAGCCTTGAGTCTTCATGATTATGTGTCTGCTTTCTGGCATTATGAAGGAAGGGATCGGATGGTGGAAGTTGAAGGAGGCAACACCTTTCATGCCCGGCTTCCATTTGAGGCCGGTTTCAGGGCTGTGTTCGAAAGAGCTTCCGTGACATGGTCGTCAGGAAACGCGCGGGAGTTGTATGTGGCGGATGATGTCTCGCTACAAACGATCGCTTTGCCCGATGCCGGCGAAGGTTATCGTGACGAAGGAACCTATTTCGCACGATGTATACTGAATGACACATATCCCGAGACATGTAGCGCGGAATCATCGCTCGAAACGGTTCGTCTGTGTCATCAGCATATCCGGTAAGATGTCGAGGGAGAAAGAACTGAAAAATATTACGGTATGGAGTTTCATCGGTAACTTCGTATTGCTGGTGTTTAAGTTCGTAGCCGGCCTCTGCGGGCGTAGCAGTGCGATGTTGGCCGATGCCGTTCATTCATTGTCCGACTTTGCCACAGATATTGTTGTCTTTATCTGTATCCATTTATCTTCAAAACCGATAGACGATGATCATGATTACGGACATGGAAAGTATGAGACATTGGCAACGTCGGTGATCGGAGTGGTATTACTGTTCGTAGGTGTGGGTATTTTTTGGAGTGGGGCAAGTAAAATCTATGGATTTTACGTATTGGGCGAACCGATCGTTTCACCGGGAAAAATCGCGTTGATCGCGGCGCTGGTTTCGATTCTGGTCAAGGAATCGTTGTTTCAGGTGACTGCTGCGGTGGGGAGGCGTTACGAAAGTCAGACGGTTCTTGCTAACGCTTGGCATCATCGCTCGGATGCTTTTTCGTCTGTCGCGACAGCATCAGGTATCGCCGGGGCGATTTGGCTCAGAGACAGTTGGACGATCCTCGATCCCCTTGCTGCCGTCATCGTAAGCGTGCTAGTTGTGAAGGTTGCTATCAAATTGACCGTTCCGGCTGTTAATGACTTGTTGGAGAAATCACTGCCTGAAGAGGTCGAGACCGAAATTCTGGACACCATCGGAGCGGTGGACAAGGTGCAAGACCCTCATCATCTACAAACGCGGAGGATCGGGAACGATTACGCTATCGAGGCGCATATTCGTGTGGATGGGAAGATGACGGTCGATGAAGCGCACGAAATCATGAGCCGGGTCGAACGGAGGTTACGTGAAAAATACGGACAGGGAACGCATATCACGCTTCACGTTGAGCCGGTGAAATAACCTTCGAAAACTTTTTAGCAAGGTCGTTGGAGGGAAAAAGATTCCTTATTTTTTTCTCTGTGATATTTTTCCAGTCCTTCGCGTCTCAGCCGGCAGGCAGGGCATTCGCCGCAGCCGTCTCCCACGATGCCGTTGTAGCAAGTGAGTGTCTCGCGCCGTATCAGGTCGAAGACGCCCAGTTCATCGGCAAGCTCCCACACGCCCGCTTTATCGAGCCACATCAGTGGGGTATGGATGACGAACGATTTGTCCATTGCCAAATTTAGCGTCACATTGAGCGATTTAACAAATGCATCCCGACAGTCGGGATACCCGCTGAAATCGGTCTGCGACACGCCCGTCACCAGATGACGGATGGCGTGTTCGCTCGCATAGACGGCCGCGATACTGAGGAAAAACAAATTCCGGCCGGGGACGAACGTATTCGGAACGCTGTCCGTCGGTTTTTCTTTATCCATCGTCAGCGTAGGATCGGTCAAGGCGTTTCTGCCCAGACCACCGACGAACGAAACGTCCATCACCTCACATTCTACCGAGGCCTGACGAGTTATTTCGCGTGCCACATCGACTTCGGCGCGATGCTTCTGACCGTAGAGAAACGTTAACGCCCGTACTTCTTTAAAATGCTTTTTCGCCCAATAAAGGCACGTCGTCGAATCTTGTCCGCCGCTAAAGACGACCAGCGCTGTCTCGTCCTTCATCATGACGATTAAATTTCATTTACTTTCAATACATTGTACGAAACGTTCTCATCATATACGTCGGAACCGTCTACCTTTTTGATATATTTTACGACACGGATGGTAACGGGAAGGATGATGATTTCGTAGAGTGTTTTGAGTATGGCCTGTACAATAATCATCTTCAGCAGTTCGTTAACAGGCATCAATCCTCCGAATGCGATGGGGAAAAAGAGGATCGAATCCGCGCTTTCTCCTGCCAGCGTCGATAAGACGGCGCGATAAGAGAAATGTTTACCTTGCGAAGCGATTTTCATACGACTCATTACGTAGGCATTCAGGAACGAACCGACGAGGAAAGCGAGCAGACTGGCTGCTACGATACGCGGCGCAAGTCCGAATACGAAGTTAAACGCTTCTTCTCCTTCCCAGAAAGGGGCGCCGGGCAACTGAATAGCCAACTGGCTGATACCGACGACGAGGAAGTTCATCGCGAACCCCATCCAGATAATCAGACGCGCTTTACGATAGCCCCATACTTCGGCGATACAGTCATTGATGATGTACGAAATCGGAAACACGAGCAGCCCCGCGGTGACGGAGATCGAACCGAAGCCAGGGATCACCCCGAGTTGAATCAGTTTGGTTTCCAAAAAATTTGACGCTACGAGGCATACGCAGAAAAGGATGCCGAGCATCATAAACGATACAGATACTTTATTCTTCATATTCTTGTTTTTTACGTGGTGTTCAAGCACACGGTCGCAGCAATTGCGCGACAAACCACTGTTTTTTGTGAAGCATACGAGAGTTGAACCCGCTCCTTTTCGGTTTCCTGACCGAATGCTCTGTCCCCATAAGCTAATGCTCCTCCGCATCATCCTTTTCCGGAAAAATGCGGCCGCAAAGGTACGATTTATTTTCACACAAACGCGTTCGGACTTTTATTTTTCAAGTTCGTTAGTTAAAACTATGCACTTTCAGTGCAAGGCTTTA
>NZ_JBQNAZ010000066.1:0-9068 GCF_052170195.1 Tannerella sp.
ATAATCTTGTATATCCATAACCCAAAGATAAGCTTATTTTGATGCGGTTGCCCTGATAAAAACCTATCGCATCTTTATGTGTTTACTGTGCATTATCATGTATCTGAGATCTGCAATCGTCCGGATCATTCGGTTTAAGAACAGATATGCCGGAGCTGAATAAATCGATCCAAAAATTAAGGATAGTACTTCCGTTTTTTTACCTTTGCCCCGTGATGATGGAAGAAGTGATTCGATTTTACGACGAGCAGATAACAAAGTATACCGCTATACACCAACGCTTGAAACGACGGATGTATCACGTCGGTACACTTCGGCTGTTTCTTTTTGTTACGGCCTTAATCATATTATGGTTTTTCCGGGAAGCAGGCTGGATGACACTGACGGCATGGACAACCGCGTTTGCATTGCCTTTTGTGGCACTATTGGTTTACCATACGAAGTTGTCGGAAAAGAAGGCGTATGCAGAAGGCATGATACGTCTCAATACGGACGAGAAAAAAGCATTAAATTATGATTTCAGCGCATTTGAAGGAGCGCCGGAACAAATCGACACGCAACATCCGTTTACGCTTGATTTGGATGTGTTCGGTACCCAGTCACTCTTTCAGAGCATCAACCGCACGGTCACTTCGATTGGCCAATCATGCCTGGCCGAATGGTTTATGTATCCGCTGGAAGAGAAGGGAGAAATTTTAATCCGTCAGCAGGCAGTACGCGAGTTGACCGGGAAAGTTGCGTTCAGACAGGATTTTTACGTCACGGGGATTACGTGCAAAGGGCATCATGATGATCTGACACAGTTGAAAACCTTGACCGGACAGGCCGCAGAGGCCTCGTCGTTCGGTGCTGTATGGCGTGCGATGCTTTGGCTGATGCCGTCAGCGTGGCTGGCGATAATCGTCGGAATCGGTTTCGGGTGGCTGCCCGTCTGGACAGCCGGAGCGATGGTAGCCCTCGGTTTTCTGATTGCGAACCTTCCGGGACGCAAGATTCATCAGCTATGCCGGTCGATCGACAAGATGGAGCAGTTGCTAAGGGCTTACTCGCAACTGATCGGAAAGATAGAGCGGGAGACGTTCGATGCGCCTCTCCTCACATCGCTGCAACAGCACTTTGTCTCGGAGAAAACAAGCGCGTCGCGTGCCATCCGCCGTATGTCGCGCATCATCGGTGCGCTGGATCAACGATACAGCACGATCGGTATCATTTTAAACCTGCTTTATCTGCGCGATATGCGTCAGGTGATGCTGATGGAGCAATGGCTTCGCACTCATTCCTCTCATTTCGGTCTTTGGTTCGAGGCGCTGGCGCAGACCGATGCCTTATGCTCACTGGGAGGATTTGCCTTCAATCACCCCGATTACCCTTACCCTGCTATCGCAGAGACCTATTTCGTGATGGAAGGAGAAGCATTGGGACATCCTCTGCTGCATCGCGAAAAGTGCGTACGTAACGATGTACACATCTCGAAACATCCGTATTTTATGGTTGTTACGGGAGCAAACATGGCAGGTAAAAGCACTTATCTGCGTACGATCGGTGTTAATTTCCTGCTGGCCTGCATAGGGATGCCCGTATGCGCCCGTTCCCTGACCGTCTATCCCGCCCGACTGGTAACAAGCCTGCGGACGGCCGATTCGCTCGTCGCCAACGAATCGTATTTCTTTGCCGAACTCAAACGATTGAAAATGATTATTGACCGATTGAACGCGGGAGAACAACTTTTTATCATCCTCGACGAAATCCTGAGAGGAACGAATTCGAAAGACAAACAGAAAGGGTCGCTGGCGTTGATGAAGCAATTGGTTTCCAAAGAAGCCTGCGGTATCATTGCCACCCACGACCTGCTGCTCGGCACGCTCGAAGACGAATTTCCGCACGACATTAAAAACTATCGTTTCGAAGCCGATATTACGGACGATACGCTGACGTTCTCCTATCGGATGCGCGAGGGCGTTGCCCGCAATATGAACGCCAGCTTCCTGATGAAGAAAATGGGGATTACGCTCTCCGAATAAGGGTCGTCAGTCGGCTTATCCCCCTTAAAAGACGACCGGAAACAGCACGAGAAAAAAGTGGGTTACGGTCAAAAGCGCATTTGAGAAAGCAGACTATATGGAAAAAACTCTGTAATGTCGACTGTGCGGATGATTACGTGCTTTGAAAATATTCCGGTCGAATAATTCTCACAAAAATTACGCAAAACAGCCAAAAATCCCTATCTTTGCCACTTCTAAAATAAAACAATCGTGGCAAATACAAAGTATATTTTCGTGACAGGCGGTGTCGTTTCCTCATTAGGAAAGGGGATTGTCTCGGCCTCGCTCGGTAAACTGCTACAGGCGAGAGGCTACAAAGTAACCATTCAGAAGTTCGACCCGTACATCAACGTCGATCCGGGAACACTCAATCCCTACGAGCACGGCGAATGTTTCGTAACCATCGACGGACATGAGACCGACCTCGATCTTGGTCATTACGAGCGTTTCCTGAACATTCCCACTACGCGTGCCAACAGCATCACCACGGGACGTATCTATCAAAGCGTAATCGAGAAGGAGCGACGCGGCGAATATCTGGGAAAGACAGTACAGGTGATCCCGCACATCACGGACGAGATTAAACGCAACGTCAAGCTGTTGGGGTCGAAGAACAAGTTCGATGTGGTGATTACCGAAATCGGCGGAACGGTGGGTGACATCGAGTCGTTGCCGTTTATCGAGAGTATGCGTCAGTTGAAATGGGAACTCGGACGCGACTGCCTTTGCGTACATCTGACGTATGTGCCGTTTATCGCGGCCGCCAAAGAATATAAGACGAAGCCGACGCAACACTCCGTCAAGCAACTTCAGGAGCTGGGCGTGCAGCCAGACATTCTGGTGTTGCGCACCGAGCACGAGCTGAACGCGACGATTCTGCACAAAGTGGCGCTGTTTTGCAACGTCTCGAAAGAAGCCGTGATCCAGTCGGTCGACGTACCGACCATTTACGAGGTACCGCTGAAGCTGCAGGAACAGCAGATGGACTCGATCGTGCTCAACAAATTCGGTCTCGAAGCCGGAGAAACGCCCGAGATGAAACCGTGGAAGAAATTCCTCGAACGCAAGAAAAACGCGACGAAAGATGTACGGATCGGGCTGGTAGGCAAATACGTGGAATTGCAGGATGCCTATAAATCGATCGACGAATCGCTGCTGATTGCCTCGATCTATAACGACCGGAAATTGAATCTTCGTCTGATACATTCGGAAAAACTCAACGAATCGAACGTAGAAAGCATGCTGGCCGATCTCGATGGCATAGTGATTGCTCCGGGTTTCGGACAGCGCGGCGTAGAAGGCAAACTTACGGCTATCCGCTACGTGCGCGAGCACGACATACCCTGCCTCGGCATTTGTCTGGGCATGCAGTGCATGGTTATCGAGTTTGCACGCAATGTGCTGGGCATGGAGGGTGCCAACTCGACGGAGATGGAGCCGCAGACCCCGTTCAAGGTCATCGACCTGATGGAAAACCAGAAGAACGTAGTCAACATGGGCGGTACGATGCGTTTGGGAGCATACGACTGTGTACTCAAGAAAGGCTCGAAACTGTATCAGGCTTTCGGCAAGGAGCTGGTGCAGCAACGCCATCGCCACCGGTTTGAGTTCAACAGTGAATATAAGGAGGCCTTCGAAGCGGCAGGGATGAAGTGCGTAGGCGAAAACCCCGACACGGGACTTGTCGAAGCCGTCGAGCTGCCCGGCCTGCAATGGTTCGTCGGCGTACAGTTCCATCCCGAATACGACAGTACGGTTGTGAGCCCGAATGCTCTGTTCGTAAGCTTCATCCAAGCGGCCATCGCAAGAAAGTAAAAATAATAGTACAGTAGTAAGGAAGTAAAGAAAAAAATGTCATTGGATAAAAATACGATTATCGGTTTTATACTGATCGGGGTGATTTTGTTCCTATTCACGTGGCTGAACCGCCCGACTCAGGAACAAATAGAAGCTCAACAACATTACAGAGATTCGCTGGTTCGCGTAGAACAGGCGCGCCTCGAAGCACTGAATCAATCCGCGAAGGAGACGCAACAGACCGCAACGGAAATGCCCGAAGACTTACCCGATTCGGTGCGTACCGAAAGGTTCCGTCAGAATCTCAGCGATTTTGCCGTAGCCGCCGAAGGAACGGAAGAATTCGTGACGCTCGAAAACGATAAGATCGAGGTAAAAATCAGCAGTAAAGGCGGCAAACTCTCTTACGCGCGATTGAAAGAATATACGACCTGGGATAAACAGCCGCTCGTCCTCTTCGACGGTGCCGATGAGTCCGACTTCGGCATCACGATGATATCGGCTAATCAACGCGTCATCAACACGTCCGATCTTTACTTCACTCCCATCCCGAGCGCCGACGGTCAATCGGTCGTGATGCGATTGGCCATTGACGATGGACGGCACATGGATTTTACCTATACGCTCGAACCCGACAATTACATGATCCGTTACACGATCGAGAGTGCCGGGCTGAACGACATTCTAACGCCGAACACTCACTCGCTCGATTTTACGTGGAGGCAGAAAGCCCGCAAGCTCGAGCACGGACGAAAATACGAAGACCAGTACACCGGCTTGTACTACAAATATGCGGCAGATGACGTAGACAAGCTGAGCGAATCGAAAGAAGACAGCAAACAAATTGCCAACCGACTGAAATGGATCGGCTATAAAAACAAATACTTTGCGACAGTGATCATTGCCGATGAAGCGTTCACCGCTACCACGCTCGAATCGCGTCTGCTCACCGACACTGCGCACCTGAAGGAATTCAAGACGACGACTTCGGTCAATTTCGACCTGACCTCTCACAAACGCATTGGCTTCCGCTATTTCATCGGTCCCAACAAATACCATCTGCTCAGCGAATACGACAACGGCGCAACGAAAGAGCACGAACTGTCGCTCGATGAGTTGGTGCCGATGGGGTACAAATGGGTACGCCCCATCAACAAATACTTTGTCATGCCGATCTTTGACTTCCTAAGCCGGTATATCGCCAGCTACGGACTGATTATTTTCCTGCTGACACTGATCGTCAAATTCGTACTGTTCCCGCTGACATACAAATCGTATCTCTCAACGGCGAAGATGCGCGTCTTGCGTCCGCAAGTCGAGGAACTGAAAGCGAAATACCCGAAGAAAGAACAAGCAATGGAGCTGCAAAGAGCGACGATGGAACTGTATAATCGCGCCGGCGCCAGTCCCATGAGCGGCTGCCTGCCCATGCTATTGCAGTTTCCGATCCTGATTGCGCTCTACGGACTTTTCCCCACGTCGATCGAATTACGCCAGCAATCGTTCTTGTGGGCCAAAGACCTCTCTACGTTCGATGCCGTGTTCTCGTGGAATACGAATATCCCGCTCATCACGTCATTTATGGGAAATCATATCAGCCTTTTCTGCTTGCTTATGACCATCGTGCAGATTGTTTATTCCAAGATTAACATGAACATGAGCAATACCGGTCAGCAGCAGATGCCCGGAATGGCAATGATGACGTATATGATGCCGGTCATGTTTTTCTTCATGTTCAATCAAGCCTCGGCCGGATTGAGTTACTACTTCCTGATCTCAACGCTGATCACAATTCTGCAGACCCTCTCGATCCGTTTCATGGTGAACGAAGAGAAACTGCTGGCGAAATTAGAAGAGAACAAAAAGAAACCGCGCAAACGTGCCGGCTGGATGGAACGGATGGCCGAGATGCAGCGCAAGCAGCAGGCCGAACTGGAGCGTCAGCAGAAGCAACGCGCCAAACAGAAGCAGGCGCAGAATTATAAACGTCAGGAAAGGAAAAAATAAACAGCGCCCCTGCCTTTTTATGACGAGACAAAGAAAAAAAGATTACGACAAATAAAGAAGCAAAGGCATGAAATTTTTGGGCATTATACCGGCACGCTACGCCTCGACACGGTTTCCGGGCAAGCCGCTGGCTGACATGGACGGACGGCCGATGATCCGCCGTGTCTACGAACAAGTGATAGAAACGGTCGACCGCCTGTATGTCGCGACCGACGACGCGCGCATCGAAGCCGCCGTCAAAGCCTTTGGCGGAGAAGTGGTGATGACCTCCGAGGCGCACCGTAGCGGTACCGACCGTTGCCACGAAGCATGTACGAAGGTGGGCGAAGAATTCGACGTCGTCATCAATATTCAGGGTGACGAGCCGTTTATCCGTCCGCAACAGATCGAGCGGCTCAAGGAATGCTTCTCTTCGCCCGAAGTACAAATCGCCACACTCGCGAAAGCCTTTGCGAAAGACGGCGATTTCGAGGCCACGCTCTTCAACCCCAACACCCCGAAGGTGGTCATGAACAAAAACGGAGACGCGCTTTATTTCAGCCGCTCCATCATCCCCTACATCCGCGGGAAGGTACATACCGAGTGGCTGGCGCAACACGTTTTCTACAAACACATCGGGCTGTACGCGTACCGTACCGGCGTGTTGAGCGAAATCGCGCGCCTCCCGCAATCGTCGCTCGAGCAGGCCGAGAGCCTCGAGCAGCTGCGCTGGTTGGAGAACGGCTACCGCATCCGCGTAGGCATCACCGAGCAGGAAACCATCGGCATCGATACGCCCGACGACATGGAACGTGCCATCGCCTTTTTAAGAAGCCGGACAAAGTAACACCGCCAACACTGAGAGAAAGGCAATGCATCGCAATGAAACGGTTACATCCCATCGAGGCGTGGATAGCGCAGGGCGAACATCAGCGGCAGGATTTTAAATTTGAAGTCAGCGACAGTAAAAAAATAGCCCGCACGCTCAGCGCCTTTGCCAATACCGACGGCGGACGGCTGCTGATCGGCGTCAAAGACAACGGACACATTGCCGGCATACAGGGCGACGAGGAGTATTACATGGTCGAAGCCGCGTCAACCATGTACACACGTCCCGAAGTGCCGTTCACAGCCAGACACTGGGAGATAAACGGCAAAACGGTACTCGAAATCAACGTCGAGCCGTGCGCCGCGCGTCCGTATCTGGCGCCCGACAAGGACGATCGCTACAAGGCCTATATCCGCGTGGCCGACGAGAACAAGCTCGCCAATCCAACCCTGCTCCTCTCGTGGAAGAAACGCGAAAGCATCGACGGCAACCTGCTGCGACTGACGAAGCCCGTCGAAAAACTGATGCGCCACCTCGAAACGCACCCTTCGGTCAGCCTCCGTGAGTTTTGCCGGCTCGCGCGTATCCGCTACCTCACCGCCCGAAACATCGTGAGCGACCTGATAGCCGTCGGCACCTTACGCTACACCGTGCAGAACGGACAAATCGTTTACGAGAAAACAAAAACAACCCCCGACACATAAAACGCCTCACGCGGCTTCGTCTGCGGCGCTCCGTCTTTGCGACCCAAACGACACGGCGGCTTCTACACGATTCGACCTTATCCTGCGATTTTAACATTTCGCTTGGCAGCGTTTTCCGCCTTTTTTGCATCATATACGAAAAACGTTTCAATGATATCTTTTATGTATTAACTTTGCGCAAAAAACGATGGAAATGAAAAACAAAACATTTTTATTCGCTGTGATTTTCCTGCTTTGGCTGTTAGGCGCTGCGGGGTGTGAGAAGAACATGGACTACGAGGTTCCTACGCAACTGACCGGTACTCGGTGGGATCTGGCCGGAATAGTAGATGCAAAGACCGGGAAAATAACCCCCCTTGCACCCAAAGGCTGCTACGGATTTAAATTTATTTCCGAGACAGAAGCAAAAGGAGGAACAGTGCTTAATCAAATGACAGTTTATCTTACAACTCCTCCGTTCATTGTTATAGAAACAAAGATTGGAGATGAAGAAAACGGCGATGCCGCGTTGTTTTATCGTATCATAAGAAAGCTCGAATCGTACACATGGGAGAAAAATGAACTAAAATTTTTCTACGACAATAAGCAGCATTACTTACTTTATAAATACTCGAGCCAATGAAAAACAAAACATTTTTATTCGCTGCGATCTCCCTGCTTTTGCTGTTAGGCACTGCGGGATGTGAAAAGGAAAGTTCCAAGGAAGAAAGTAAGGAAACGAGTGACATTGTTTCTCAGACAAAGCACGATTCGCTATTATTGAAAAATGCTTCACCCGTCGAGGCATTCACCTATTCGAACATCTCCCCTTTGTCATTCCGAACGTAGTGAGGAATCTCGCGGGGTAAAGGAAAGAGATTCTTCGCTCACGCTCTGAATGACAAATTAATTGTTAATTGTTATGCGTGGTACACGCCGAATCATGTACTTGGAAAATAACCATTGACAATTAACCATTGACAATTGATTTCCGGCGGTGAGCCGACGGAGCAGCGAGCAGGGCGAAAGAAAATCAGGCTGTCCGAAGCGAAGCGAGTTACCTGATTTTCCGACCTGCAAGCGTCGCGAAGGCGTGCGAAGCGCACGAAGCCTTGACTTTTTGGTTACTTTTGGGTCAAGCCAAAAGTAACAAAAGAGCACTCTGAATAACAAAAGACCGAACGCAAATTTCGCAAATGACGCAAATCAACGCAAATAACCGCGTTTTTCATTCCGAACACCGTGAGGAATCTCGCCCCGAACGCCTCGGCGTTCGTCCTTCGGCCTCGGGCGGTGAGCCGACGGAGCAGCGAGCAGGGCGAAAGAAAATCAGGCTGTCCGAAGCGAAGCGAGTTACCTGATTTTCCGACCTGCAAGCGTCGCGAAGGCGTGCGAAGCGCACGAAGCCTTGACTTTTTGGTTACTTTTGGGTCAAGCCAAAAGTGACAAAAGAGCACTCTGAATAACAAAAGTAGGAGGAATTACGAATTACAAATTACGAATTACGAACGCCCCCTTTGTCATTCCGAACACCGTGAGGAATCTCGCGGGGTAAAGGAAAGAGATTCTCCGCTCACGCTCTGAATGACAAAAAACGATGCAACAACTAAACATCTCAACAAAAAACAACGATGCGGCAAATAAATCTTCACACAGATTTATTACAAACAATTTGTGGGAGATAAATCTTCACGCAGATTTATTACAAACAATTTGCGGGAGATAAATCTT
>NZ_JBQNAZ010000067.1:0-9002 GCF_052170195.1 Tannerella sp.
CTCGAACCCGCGACCCCCTGCGTGACAGGCAGGTATTCTAACCAACTGAACTACCACACCAATATGTTGCATTGAGCTATCAATTGCGGTGCAAAGGTAATACTTTTTTTTAAACACACAAATACTTTCAAAAAAATATGAGCAATATTTTTCTAACAGGATGAACCGTTTTTATGTCCGGCGGCCGAAATCGCTTTTCTAATCCCAAGAATTCCTCAACGCTTGGCTCCAGAGCCACCACATCAAAAGAGGGTTTATCCTTGAGCTATGACAGCATATGAATCCTTATTGCATGCTTCCGATCCGCGGGTTGTTGCAGGCATAAGCTAAGGATATTTTAGTTACAGCATTCGGATAAAAAGGAAAGCGAAATCACCGTTGTTTCGAAAGTGTCAGATAATCTGGTGATTAAAGAGGCTGTTGACTATCGTGATGCGATAGGGACACAGACCGGCACTGCTGAGCAAATTACCTCGGCAGAGCCTAAGTACGTCTTGTGCCTGAAAGAAAATCACAAGCACTTGTTTTTAGATATCCGGGATGCTTTTACCGGGAAAGACACACGTTTTGTTTATAGCACCTTTGATAAAGCTTATCAGCGAATAGAGGGATGTGCTTGTATTACAATAAACTAAGAATAAAGGATGTTTTCGAGCCTGATGAATGTAAGATGTGGCTCAATCTGCGTGTTCTCGTACAGTTTCTGAGCGTATCTCCACCTTTGCCGATAGTTCTCAAGGCTACTTTGAACATGAACTACCTCAAAGAACTACTCAGAATTTGATGCGATTGCCCTGAATATATCCCTCCAGAAGGAGTGAGTTTTCCAGATTTTTGTTTACTTTTGCCATGTGTCAGAGTTCTTTTAGTATCGCTAAAATAAGAGAAATTTCTGATATATGTAAGCGTCGGACAATTGTTGTTGTTTAACGGTTTACTTGTTTTGCAAAGTTGTAAGTCTGTTAATTTAAGGATTTTGATAAATATTTTAATTTCGGGACTGGGTGGCGTTGGCGGTTACTACGGAGGGAAATTAGCGCAAGCCTATGCTAAAAGTGAAAGCGTGGCCATTTATTTCATCGCCCGTGGTGAGCATAAAGAGGCGATTGAACGGAATGGTCTGCGTATCCAATCGACGTGGGAAAATTTCACCGTTCGTCCCAAAGGATTATCAGACAAAGCGGAAGAGTTGGGTATTAAGGCTGACTATATTCTCTGTTGCACGAAAGACTACGATCTTGAGGAAAATATCCGTTCCCTCCTGCCTGTCATCGATAGGAGGACGATCATTGTGCCCCTGCTCAACGGAGCGAATATACGGGAGCGAATAACCTCCGTACTTCCCGATAACGAGGTTTGGTGCGGATTGACCTATATTGTGGCGATGAAAGCCGGTGCGGGTGTGATTGAAAATGCGCTGGAGCACCCAACGTTGTATTTCGGAAGTCCTGCCGGTCGCCATCCGCGCGAGAAAGAGTTGGAAGAGATCCTGCAAGCGGCAGGGATTAACGGTGAATGTCGGGAGGATATCCTCTATCAGGTGTGGAAAAAATACATTTTGATTTCGGCTTCGGCGAGTTCGACTTCGTATTTCGACAAGCCTACACGAGTCGTGATCGAAACGGAAACGGAGACATTCCGCTCACTGCTCAAGGAAGCTATCTCAGTGGCTCAAGCTAACGGTGTCGACATCTCCGAGGAAATGTGTCAGCATGTGCTCGATCATTTCTGGAAAAACGATTTTACGACTACGACTTCCATGCACCGCGATTTTATGGCAGGCGGAAAAACGGAGCTCGAAAGTCTTTGCGGATATCTTGTCAGAGAGGGGGATCGATTGGGGATTCCTGTCCCCATGTATCGCAAAATTTATCAGGTGCTCCTGTCGAAAGAGAAACGACCGAAGAACGGAGTGTAAAAACGTCCGGAATATCTGTCCTACACGCTTTTTTACAGTAGGATCAGGAGGCCCAGTCCGACGGATACGCCTGTTGCGATCAGTCCGGGAATCATAAAGGAATGATTTAGCACATATTTCCCGATACGTGTTGTGCCGGTGCGATCGAAGCTGATGGCTGCCACCACCGTTGGATAATTCGGGATAAAGAAGTAACCGTTGACAGCCGGAAATAACGCGATCAGCATCCACGGTGACAGGCCCAGTGCGATGCCGAGCGGAAGCATGGCACGAACGGTAGCCGCTTGACTAAAAAGCAGAACAGACATAACGAACAGCGCCAATCCGAACAGCCATGGCATCGTTGTCACATATTGTTCGATGCCCCCTTTCAGAGCGGCCATGTTGCCCGAAATAAACGTGTCGCCCATCCATGCGATACCGAATATGGCGATGACAGCCTGCATACCAGCTGAAAAGACCGAACCCTGCACGGCTCGAATTCCGTCGGTGCGAGTCCCGATAAGTATCAGAGCCGCAGCCGAAAGCATTAGAATTTCAATAATATGTGCCATTTGCATCGAGACAGCCCCTTCGTCGGTATAAAATACGGGACGCAACGTCGCCGACGAACCGAAAACGACAATGCCGACCGTAGCCAGCAGGAACAGAACGACCGAAAGTAAGGCTCCACGAGGATTTTCCACCTCGCGCGTATGATGATGGCTTCTTTCGAAGGCGCCTGCTGCAAGCCGGTATTGATACTCCGGATCGTCCGCGAGTTCTTTCCCTGCTTTCATCGAATAGAAGGCACCGATCAAGACACCTGCCAGGGTGCAGGGCACGGAGATCATCATAATGTCAGTTAAGGTAATATCGTATCCCGCCAGCATGCTCAACAGTGCTACCGTTGCGGCCGAGATGGGGCTGGCTGTGATGGCCTGCTGCGAGGCGATGACAGCGATGCCGAGCGGCCGCTCCGGACGTATCTTGGTCTCTGCCGCCACTTCGGCAATCACCGGCAGTACAGAATAAGCGACGTGCCCCGTGCCGGCAAGAAAGGTGAACAGATATGTAACAAGAGGACTCAGCAGGGTGATATGTTGCGGATGACGCCTCAGCAGACGCTCGGCCCATTTGACCATCAGGTCTAACCCACCCGCCGCTTGCATGCAGCTTGCCGCCGCAATGACCGCGGCGATCATCAACATCACGTCGATGGGGGGCGAGGTCGGACGAAGCCCAAAACCGAACGTTAGTACCGCCAGTCCGAGACCGCCGGCAACTCCCAGGCCGATCCCTCCTTTGCGTGCTCCTATGACAATTGCTGCCAATACAATAAGTAACTGAAGAATCATAGCATGCTTTTTCTATCCGAAAGCGCAAATGTACATGATATTTTGTTTACGCACGCGCTTGACGTACATTTTTACTCCAGTGATTCGGGATGAGTGTTCATCCTTTTATGCCTAAGAAGCGTTTGTTTGACTCGATAGCTGCTGTAAGCGGAGAGATGCTTCGATTTGAAATATATATAATGTTCACGAGATCTTGATATTCGTAGCAATTTTAAATTTGCTATCAGACTTTTCTTGATAAAAAGTTTGTGGAAATTAAAATTTGCTCTATCTTTGCGCCACCAAAAACAGAAAAGGTGCCATAGCTCAGTTGGTAGAGCAAAGGACTGAAAATCCTTGTGTCCCCGGTTCGATTCCTGGTGGCACCACTTTAAAAAAAAGTAATCCCCTGAATTTTCTTGAAATTCAGGGGATTTTTGTTGTTAGTTTTAGCAGTTGGTAAATGGTATGAACTTAACTTTTATATCGCACTCACTGCAGAGAGGCAACATGGTCCCAGGTTCCTCCGTTCAGGACGTTGGTGAAGCCGTGACGCTCAAGAAGACTCTTAGCTTGACCGCTTCTGTTGCCACTTCGACAAAAGACGATGATGGTTTCCTTATTTTTGAACTCATGGATCCGAGAGACTATCTCATCCAATGGGATATTCACAGCTCCGGAAGCACTTCCGGAAGCAAATTCACCGGCAGTACGTACATCCACCAGAAAGGCACCGCCTCGAATGGCCTTTACAAGAGCTTCATCGTCAGGCTTTGAAAAAAAATTCTTAAATAATCCGAACATGATAAATACAATAATTACAGATACGACAAATAATATTACTTTTTTGAAACTTTGCTTTGACATACGAAATCGGTTTTAGGAACATCCATTTGGGCAATACTTGCGAACCCGCCCTCGATATCCGTGAATTTGCGATAGCCTCGCGCGAGCAGGATGCTGGAAGCAATCATACTGCGGTATCCTCCTGCGCAATGGAGGAAGAAATGTCGATCGCGGGGGAGATCTTGAATCCAATCATTGATATACGCAAGCGGACGGCTGTAAGCTTCTTCGATATGTTCCGCCGCGTATTCACTCTCTTTGCGCACATCGACGACAAGGCTCTCTTCGGGAGAAAATTGTTGGGCAAACTCATTGGCCGAGATGCGTTTTACTTCATCGGTCTCTTTGCCGGAGGCTTTCCACGCATCGAAACCACCGTCCAAATATCCCAGGACGTGATCAAATCCCACACGGCTTAACCTCGTAATCGCCTCTTCCTCGCGTCCCGGATCGGTAACGAGCAGCAGAGGCTGTTTCACATCTACGATCATCGTGCCGACCCAAGGCGCAAAATCGCCATCTAAGCCAATATTGATCGATCGAGGAATAAAACCTTGGGCAAATACGCCCGGAGCTCTCGCGTCGAGCACCAAAGCATCGGATGTTTCGGCCAGCGCTTCGAAATCTGCAACCGAGAGTGCTGACATTCCTCGCTCCATGACGTGTTCTATGCTGTCGTATCCCAGCTTGTTCATGGCAACGTTGCCTCCGAAGTAAGCCGGGGGAGGAAGCAATCCTTCCAGTACAGAGGCTACGAAAGCCTCCTTGCTCGGCTGATTAAGAGCATAATTTACCTTTTTTTGATTGCCAAGACTGTCCATCGTCTCTTTCATCATGTTCTTTCCGCAGGCCGATCCCGCTCCATGAGCCGGATACACCATCATATCGTCCGATAAAGGAAGTATTTTGGTGTAGAGGCTGTCGTAGAGCAAACCGGCCAACTCTTCCTGAGTCAAATTAGCCGCTTTCTGTGCCAGGTCCGGACGCCCGACATCCCCCAAGAAAAGGGTGTCGCCGCTGAAAAGAGCCGTTTCATGCCCATCTTCATCGATCAGGAGAAAACACGAACTCTCCATGGTATGTCCCGGTGTATGAAGCACCCGGATTTTAACTTTTCCCAACTCAAAAACCTGATTGTCTTCTGCGACAATGGCATCAAATCCCGGCTGGGCTGTAGGACCGTAAACAATCGGCGCCCCTGTGGCACGGCTCAAGTCGAGGTGTCCGCTCACGAAATCAGCGTGGAAATGAGTCTCCAAAATATATTTAAGCTGTACCCCGTCTCGTTTGAGGCGCTCGAGGTAAGGCGTGATCTCACGCAGGGGGTCGATGATGGCGGCCTCACCATGGGAGGTGATATAATATGCGCCTTGAGCTAAACAGCCCGTATAAATCTGTTCTACTTTCATAGTTTATCGAATGTTTTAATGTTTATTTCACGATGCAAAGATGAATGATTTTTTTGCCCTGTACAGTTACTTTAGTCACACAAGGCTTGTTTATGCGAAGATTGTTTCTTTAAGGATGATATATAGCCCCATGATGAAGACGAACCAGCCGAATGCCGGCTTAAGTTTAGCCCCGTCGATATATTGTGAGAGTCTCATTCCGATAAATATCCCGACGACGGCCAGACCTGTGACCGAGAGAAGGAGCAGCCAATCGAAAGCCGCCGGATTATGTTCTCCGAGAAAACCCAGAAGCGACTTGGCCGATATGATAACGAGGGAAGTACCGATCGCCTTTTTCATGGGTAATCCTCCGAGGAGCACCAAAGCAGGAATAATTAAAAAACCTCCGCCCGCACCCACAAGCCCGGTGAGTGTTCCGACTACTATCCCCTCAAGGAGAATGAACGGATAGGAGAATTTTCGATCTCTTTGTTTGTTCGTCGATTCATCCGCACGTTTACCCGTTGGTCGAATCATGCTGACCGAGGCCGTCAGCATCAACACGGCGAACAGTACCATCAGGAACATATTCCGATCGATTGCAAAGTCTCCTAAAGTGAACACTTCGGAAGGGATAGCCGGAACGAGGTAAGCTCTGGTCAAGAAAACCGCGACGATGGACGGCGGACCGAACACAATCGCCGTGCGCACGTCTACCAACGAACGCCGAAAGTATGAAACACTTCCGACTGCGCTTGTCGCTCCTACGATAAAAAGCGAATAGGCGGTACCCAGAACAGGGTCTACACCGAGCAGGTACACAAGTACGGGGATGGTCAGGATACTTCCTCCACCTCCGATAAGACCCAGTGAAAGACCGATTAAAACAGATGCCAAATAACCGATGATATACATAATATTTCTACTCTTATGAGCAGGCAAAGATCGGCATGGCTGCAAAAACGTACAGCTACTTTGGTCACATAAGCGTGATTTTATTGCGCCCTAGACGCACGACGCCCGATTCTTCGAGCTGTTTGAGTAATCTCGATACCACGGCTCTGGCTGTACCCAGCTCACCGGCAAGCTGTTCGTGTGTGATTTGTAGCGTATGGCTGCCGGTCAGTTCGGCTTTTTTGTGAATGAGCGCCAATAAACGTTCGTCCACTTTTTTGAAGGCAAGCGCGTTGACCGTCTCCAGAAGTTCTTCAAACCGCTTGTGGTAGGAACGGAAAATGTAATTCAGCCATTCGGGATGCTCTTTGATAAAAAGGTAGACCTTGTCGACCGGCAAGAAAAGGATTTCGGCATCGTCTTCAATCTCGACCTTCACCTTACTTGTCTCGTTGTGCAATCCGCCCAGAAAAGACATGATACAGCTTTCACCCGCTTTGATATAGTAGAGTAAGATTTCTCTGCCATCTTCTTCGGTATGAATCACTCGCATAACTCCTTTAACCACAATTGGAATAGAGCGAATATAGGCGTTCTCCTGAAGGATGACGCTGCCGGCCTTGTAAACCTTAAGAATACCGTGTTCATACAACTTTTCCACAAGCTCGGGCGAAGAGCGAAATTCGGAGATGTCTTCTAAATGCTTCACAAACGCAAACGTAGTTAAAATATCCGTTTAATGAAAATATTTCGTCCGCAACTTATTTTTGATGCGAGGCCATCTTTTTTCGTAGGATATAACGGCCTTAAATCAAACCGCTTTGCGTACGCAATTCAACCCAAATTACGCGATACACTGTTCGGCGTTTACCATTTTTTAATGGTTAATTGTCAATGGTTAATTGTTATTTGCCGACTACATGATTCGGCGTGTACCACGCATAACAATTGACCATTAATCATTAATTACGTCAGGCTTTCAGTCCTCCACCGAGATGCGATGCCTTTTTCCCCAATGCTCCGCATTGGGCTGAATTGATCCGCCCTTTCAGGGCTTTTACAGCGGTCAGCGGTCATTTAATTGTTAATTGTCAGGTGTCAATGGTTATGTCGTGTACATGTTGTAGAGACGCAATGAATTGCGTCCCTACGGTGCGTACCATATTTTTTAACCCAACAAAAATTTCATTCGCGTTCATTTGCATTCGTAATGGTTCGTTGGCTTTTAGCCAGCAAATCAACATGTTAACGAATCAACAACTAAACCCCTCAACACCCGAAGGGCATACAAGGGCTGAAAGCCCGAATTATTTCAGCCCTATCCCGCAAGGGTGGGGTACCGACATCCGTACCTTGTTCGGAGGACTGAAGGCCTGAATTAAATTCATTCTTATTTGTTCTATTGCGGAATCTGGGTTCAAAGTACGCGTGTAATTTTTACCTATCCGCGCAAAAAATTACTTTTTTACGAACCTCTGCGGTATTTCTGCGCACCTCACGCCTACCTTTGCATTGTTTTTAAAAAAGAGTGACAAATTTATGTGAATTGAAAATGAATGAACAGAGACTGAAAGTCCGAAGTGAAAAAGGGAAGAAGGAGTTAAGGTGAAGAGAAACAGTCCATGCAAAAAAAACAGCCAATTTATTTGTCGCGTCAGAATAAAATCATTTACTTTGCACGAGTGTAAAAAAATGATAAAGATGAGACAATAAGACGCTGAAAATATTTTGCAAAACTTGCAGACCGATTATTAGACCCGGTTAAATCTGGAAAATTCAACAAGGGAGTCTGAGAATAATTTGTCGAAGCATGTGATGCACCCTGCATAAGGGGCATGGACTGTGCTTTTACTGATTCAGACTCCAAGGTTTTCCAGAACCGAACCGGGTGAATGGGAAGAGCGAGGAACATGCCTCTTACTTCTTTTTCATTTTGGCACATGTCAGAACAAAACAAACAATATGATGAAAAATGTACAATTCGCCCCGTGGGTAGGTAGCGCATACACGAAGGGCATAGAAGGAAAAAGAATGATGGCGCTGGGCGAAAGTCATTACTGCGCCAATCCGTGTGATGCCGATTCCGGCATGACCAACCGTATCATCCGCCTGCTGTTCGAGCCTGACCGCGAGCACGAAGGGTTTATGAATACGTATACGAAGTTCGAGCGGGCGCTGGCCGGAAAGCCGCTTTCGCTTGCCGAAAAAGAACAATGGTGGAACCGGATTCTCTTTTATAACTACGTGCAAAGCCCGATCTCCGGGCCGCGTAAAGAACCGACACGACAGGAATTTGCGGATTCCGAAGCGGCTTTTTTCGAAGTGCTGGAGACTTATCGACCCGATGGCGTATTGGTATGGGGTAAACGGCTGTATGATAATCTGCCTAAACGCGGCAGACAGCTCGACGACTTGATCTTGCCCGACTGTGACAGCATCGAGACATGGGCGTATGATCTCCGCAACGGGCATACCGTGCGACTGTTACCTATCACCCATCCTTCGGCCGCATTTACAACCGGATATTGGCATGTAGCCATCTCCACGTTTATCCGCGACATGAAATAACAAACGATTAATCTATATTATTGCTGTCCGGTAAAACTTTTAGGACTGTAAAAAATTAGGGCTGACACT
>NZ_JBQNAZ010000068.1:0-8138 GCF_052170195.1 Tannerella sp.
ACCGAAGGCGTAAGCCAGCAGATTTACAGTCTGCCCCATTTGGCCACTCTGGTAACTGCCCCCTTGTAAAAAGCGATGCAAAGATACGCTTTATTTTTTTTCTGTGCAAATTCTACGAGAAAAATCAATCATTTTTATTGCTGTCACTGCAGCTTCATCTCCTTTATTCCCGTATCGTCCGCCGGAACGGTCTTCGGCTTGTTGTATATTTTCCGTTGTCAACATCCCGAAAATAAACGGAATTCCATATTGAAGATTCAGTTCGGTAACCCCTTGTGTAACGGCAGAACATACATAATCAAAATGAGGAGTATCGCCACGCACAACGCATCCAATAACAATAATGGCATCGACATCTTTGCTTTCGGCCATTTTTCTCGCTCCGTACGTCAGTTCAAAACTACCGGGTACTCGTTCTACACAGACATTTTTTTCTGATACGCCATGACGCTCCAAGGTATTACAAGCACCTTCAAGTAATTTTTCCGTAATGTTCTGATTCCACTCCGACGCAACAATTCCAAAACGCATGGACGAGGCGTCCGGCACTTTATCGAAATCGTATTCGGAAAGATTCTGGTAGACCGTCGCCATTTTTACTTCTTTTGAGCCAAAATCTCGGCACGAGTAATATATTTGTCGATCGTCATTGCTTCCATCGACTGATGATATTTCTCTTTGATCGTCTTATAAGCCTTGAGGGCTTGGTCGTATTGCTGTAAAGATTCGTAAGCAAGACCGGCCTTTTTCAGATAAATCGGGCTAATCAAATCGTTATCGGCTTTCGAAGCTGCTTTTTCGAAATAGCCGATCCCTTCTTTTGTCTGACCGGCTGAAACGTAGCAGTCGCCAATTAAACCGATCATGGTGGGGGCTATTTGCGAATCATTACCGCTATATGATTTGAGGCGTTTAATCGCTTCCTGAGGGTTTCCCAAACGATAATGACAAATACCGGCATAAGCTTTAGCTAAATTGCCCGACGGAGTACGTCCATATTGATCTATAATCGCTTCAAAACCTTCATAGTCAACCCCGTTTCCATTTAACGCCAAAGCAAAAGAGTCTTGTGCCAGATACTGTTCCCCTCTAAAAATCGCAAGTTTGGCTTTCTCGGCTTGCGGTTTGGCATACATATAATGATAAACCAGAATAAGACCTACTACCGCAGCAATACCTGCAATGACCGCAATAATAGTCTTTTTATTTTTTTCAATAAACTCTTCCGACCGGGAAACGATAGCCCCAACTTCTATCTCTTTTTCCTCGCTTGTTGTCTTCTTCGCCATAACGATAATAATTGTTTTCTGTTTTATTCCTTTTTGAAATTTAGGGTGCAAAATTAGCTTTTTTACGGGAATAAACCTCATGTACAGACTATATTTTTTATTTTTGTCCTGAAATCTTTGATGACATTTATCGCATATAAGGATTAACATTATGATACTTAATAAACTGTCTGTTTTAAACTATAAAAATATCCGGCAGGCAGAGATTGCCTGTTCGTCGAAAATGAATTGCTTTTTCGGCAGGAACGGCATGGGAAAAACAAACCTGCTCGATGCGGTCTATTATCTGTCGTTTTGTAAAAGTCATGTGCACACAGCGGAAAGTCAACTGATTCATCGCGACGAAGCACTATGCGTATTACAAGGCGAATATGCGTATGAAGATCGGACAGAAGCTATTTTTTGCTCAATCGGCCGCGGGCAGCGAAAGCTGTTTAAACGCAACCAGAAAGCATATCAGAAACTGTCGGAACATATCGGCCTGTTACCTCTGGTGATGGTTTCACCGTTCGATTCGGAGTTGATTCGCGGGGGCAGCGACGAACGGCGACGGTGGTTAGATGTGATCATCTCACAATATGATAAAACGTATATGCACGCCCTGATACATTATAACAAAGCGCTGATGCAGCGCAATCGGCTGCTTCGCGACCAAAGCCGTGACCAGTCGCTGTACGAAGTGTTAGAGATGCAGTTGGTACAACATGGAGAGGTGATTTTTCAAAAACGGGCACGACTTGTCGATGTCTTTCTCCCGTTCTTCAACGAATATTATCAGATCATCTGCCAATCGTCCGAGCATGTCGGGCTTCAATACATTTCGCAACTCCGCTCCGTCCATCTGGAAGAAAAACTGGCAGGGGATCGCGAACGTGAACGCGCGGTAGGATACACACTCACAGGGATTCACAAAGATGATCTTGAAATGACTTTGAACGATTCACTGATCCGGCATATCGGTTCGCAGGGGCAAAACAAGACATACTTAATCGCGATGAAACTGGCGCAGTTCTCATTTCTTGCCACCCAAAGCAGCACAATGCCGATTCTGCTGCTCGATGACATTTTCGATAAACTCGATGCGGAGCGGGTAGAGCAGATTATTCAATTAGTGGGCGGCGATCAGTTCGGGCAGATCTTTATCACGGATACGAACCGGAAATACTTAGATCAAATGCTGAAAGCCATCCAACAGCACTATACGGTATTTAAAGTAGAAGCAGGGCAAGTATTGCCCATGGAGGGAGAAGTATGAGACGGACACATGCTCAACCTCTTGGCGAGCTGCTACAGGAATTTTACAACGAGCATCCCCAGCTTCGGCAGAAAATACTCGAAGTGCGTGTCGTTCGTGCATGGGGGGAAGTATTAGGACTCTCCGTATCGAAAGCTACGCGCAGTTTATATGTTCGACAAGGCACTTTGTATGTCTCGGTAGATTCATCGGTGCTGCGAAACGAATTAATGCTAAACCGTGCTCATTTAGTTAAAAAACTGAATGAATGTGCCGGCGCGGCAGTGATTCGGGAGATCGTAATCCGGTAAGACGTAGCTTACCCGACAATTTCGCTGTCGGTAATGATGCGTGTCATTTTCCGATCGTGTGGCTCAGTCGGTATCCGATCGCGCAATTGAAAGCTGAAAGCAACTCCGATAGCAGGAGTGTCAGGCTGAGAGAGTAATCTGTCATAATATCCTTTTCCTCTTCCTAGGCGGTTTAACTGGCGGTCGAAAGCAATTCCGGGAACGATGAGTAATTCCGGATAAGACGTTTCAGGTAAGATGGAAGTCGTTTCGGGCTCCAAAATATCGAATGCCCCTTTCCGAAGATGATCTTTACCGGTATAACGTTGCAATGAAAGATCATCACCTACGACTACAGGCAGAAGAATCTGTTTTACCTTGTACCATTTCTCAATAAAATCGGCTGTTTGCACCTCGCCGGGAAGCGCATAGTACAATGCGACACATCCGGCTTTGCGAAACAGTTCATCTTCCTCGAGATGTCGCAACGCTTTCTGTGAATATGTTTGAAGCGCCTGTACCGAATATCCGCGCTTCAACGCGGCAATTTCTTTGCGCAAGGCTTGCTTCTCTTCCCTAAGAGTCATGGCTTGCCTTTTTCTTCTGCAGGAATTTCCGGACGCCACCGCCCTTCTTCAAGAACCTGAACTGCCCGACGTAGCGTAACATCGTCTTTTTGAAAAACAGGATAAAAACCGGCATAATCGAAGAAATGACGAACAATATACGATTGTATAGACTTTTCAATCAGATTTCTGGAGATGTTAATCAACGTTGGGCGCTTTTTAACTCCCTTATGTTCGGCGTAATCCGTAAACTCATTTAGAACAGGCCGTTGTTGCAAATACGCATATAAATCCTGATATGTCTTGAATGCCGAGAGACTTTTATAGTTCCGAGCGGCATATTCGATCGTAAACTGGTAAAGCAGTCCTTTATTCATCACGCTGTTATAATAAGACGTGATGTGAGATGTGTCACGCGGGATAAAGATATCGGGCATAATCCCTCCACCGCCGTACACCGTTCGTCCTCCCAACGTTTTATAAACGGACGATTGATCCATTTTGATGCTGTCGGCCGAGTCGAACTCTCCGTGAATAAACCGTTGATACAAGTCTTGTTCGTATTCGTCTGATTTGCCCAATTGATACATTTTCTGGATGCATCGGCCGGAAGGAGTGTAATAGCGGGCAATCGTCAGGCGCAGTTCCGATCCGTCGCTCAAAGGAATCGGTGCCTGCACAAGCCCTTTTCCGAACGAACGACGTCCGATGATCAATCCGCGGTCATTATCCTGAATGGCGCCGGCAAAAATTTCACTGGCCGAGCCGGACAGCTCGTCTGTCAACACGATGATCGGCACCTCCTGACATGAACCGGACCCGTCGGCATGGAAGTCTTGGCGGCGATAGGCCTTGCCTTCCATATAGACGATCGGTCTTCCGCGAGGAATGAACTCGTTCAGCATACGCACGGCGGCATCTAACATTCCTCCGGCATTATCGCGCAGATCAATGATAAAGTCGGTACAGCCCTCCTCTTTAAGTTTGGCAATCGCCGTGATAAATTCGTTGTATGTGGTACGTGCGAAGCTTCGGATCTTGATATAACCGATCTTACGTCCGATCTTATACGATACTTCGATGGAATGGTTGGGCACCTCTCCACGTGTCACCTCGAAGAAAGCAAGCTCCGACGAGTGGTCACGCTGAATCCCTAATTTTACCTTGCTGTCTCTTGGACCGCGCAAATTACGCATGATTTCCGCCTGACTGTATTTCTGTCCCGCATACGTCGAGTCGTTGATGGAGATGATGCGGTCGAACGGTTGGAGACCAGCTTTTTCGGCCGGTCCTCCGGGCATCACCGTGATGATAAGGATTGTGTCGTTAATCACATTGAACGATACGCCTATCCCGCTAAACGAACCTTCCAGATCATCATTAACGGCTTGTACGTTTTCGGCGGGGATCAACACGGAGTGAGGATCTAACTCGCTGATAAGACTGGCTGCCGTTTTATTCACCAGATCATTCATATTGACCGTATCAACGTATTGCGTATCGATAATATTCAAAATCGTGTTGATTTTGTTTTTCCCTGCATTCACTTCACGCATGCGGGGCGAACGGGAATATAAATAAGCTCCGAGCCATAGACCGATGCCCAAACTCACGATAATCGCTACAAACATCCACAGGATGTATCGACGGGAATGATTCATTTTTCTTCTTGGTTCAGGTGAATAAAATCGACGATAATGCCCGCACGTTTAAGCAGCTTACAACCTTCATCCGTATGGTATTCGTCGGAATATACCACACGTACGATACCGGCCTGTATGATGAGTTTGGCGCATTCGATACAGGGTGACGATGTAATATAGATGGTCGCCCCACGACTGTTATTCGACGAGGCGGCGACTTTTGTAATCGCATTGGCTTCAGCATGGAGCACATACGGTTTTGTTACATTATTTTCGTCTTCACAGATATTTTCGAAGCCCGAAGGTGTACCATTATATCCGTCGGAGATGATCATCTGGTCTTTGACAAGTAAAGCGCCTACTTTTCGACGTTGGCAATAGGAATTTTCCGCCCAAATCGCGGCCATCTGCAAATAACGTTTATCCGTCTCGTATTGTTTTGTTTCCTTCTTTGTCATTGAATCAACATCTTATTCTGTAACTGTCGGAATTTCTTTCGAACAGGCCTACAAAAGTAATGATATTTTGTGTTTCGCCTCTATCCGAAAGAGTATTTTTTCTCCTTACGCTCCAGACTTTTTCGTATTTCCGGAATATATTCCCAAACGGCTTCAGAGAGGAAAAAACGAACATCCTTTTCTTCTCTAATAGCCTGACGAATAAAGGTGGAAGATATTTCAATCATGGGTGCATTAAGACAACGCACCGCAGGGAGATCGGGAGGAATGGCGACCTCATAACCCTGACGCGGATAAACCCATATCGGGAACTCACGGATCAGCGCATCGGATTCTTTCCATCTACTCAGATTACTCCAACTGTCCGAACCTACGATAAGTACAAACAAAACCTCCGGATAAGCCTTACGTAGAGCACGTAATGTGTGAATCGTATAAGACGGGCGAGGCAACGAAAACTCAAAGTCGCTGGCTCTAAACTTTCCATAATCTTTAATAGAGGCTTCGACCAACGACAGTCGAAAACGATCGTTCATCAACGTATTCTCCGCTTTCAGGGGATTATGTGGCGTCACAAGAAACCATAGCTCGTCTAACGGTTCATACTCGCAAATCCAGTTAGCCAAAGCCAAATGTCCGATATGTATGGGATTGAATGAACCCGAAAAAATGCCGACCGTCTTCATTGAAAAAGAAAGCTAAAACGATATCCTACCGCCCCCTCCTCAGGGGTGAATAAAATCGGTCACCGTTTTCAACGCTTCCCGCTGTGCCTGCTCCAAATCATCATTCACAATGATTCGGTCGAATCGGGAAGCAAACGAAAGTTCGTACGCTGCTTTTTCCAGCCGACGTTCGATGACTTCGGGAGCATCCGTGCCTCTCTTTTCGAGCCGGGTACGCAATGCGTCGATCGACGGAGGACGGATAAAAACAGACAGGGCTTCAGCTCCATATTGCTCTTTGATACGGCAGCCTCCCACCACATCGACATCGAGTACGACAGTATTACCACTCGCTTGAATGCGCTCTATTTCCGACCGGAGTGTGCCATAGAATTGATCTCGGTAGACTTCTTCGTATTCGAGAAATTCCCCTGCCGCGATTTTCTGTCTGAATGTGTCCGGTGTCAAAAAATAATATTCTCTGCCGTCCTGCTCTTCGCCCCGCGGAGCACGGCTCGTAGCGGAGATCGAGAAGCGAAGAGGCAAGCCTTTTTCTAATAAATAACGAATAATCGTAGATTTACCTGACCCCGACGGAGCCGAAAAAATAATCAGTTTACCCTTCATTACAATACATTCAAAATCTGCTCTTTGATCTGCTCCAAAACATCTTTCATCTGCACCACGATTTGCTGCATCTCGGCATGGTTGCTTTTCGAACCGAGCGTATTAATCTCACGACCTATCTCCTGCACAATAAATCCGAGCTTCTTCCCCTGCCCGCTCCCGTTGTTCATCGTATCGATAAAATAGTGCAGATGATTCCTCAAACGGTCTTTTTCTTCGTTGATATCCAACTTCTCAAGGTAATAAATTAACTCCTGCTCAAAGCGGTTCTTATCATATTCCACCTCGGGAACCTTTTGCAAGTTCTCGAGCAGACGCCCTTTAATCTTATCAATCCGATCCTGCTCATACGGTTCTACTTCTTTGAGCAACTCTCCGATCGTCGCAATTTTCTGTTCAAAGAGTTTCTGAAGCATCCTCCCTTCTTGCTGTCTGAATTCAATCAGATGAGCAAGCGCGTCGGCAATTGCCTGATGAACCTTTTGCCATTCCGCTTCATCGACTTCTACCGTCTCGTTTTTGATCACATCCGGAAGACGCAGCAAGGTGGGAAACCAATCGTCCGGTAAACTCACCGACAGCCTCCCGGCCAAGTCTCGAATCTGCTCGTAATACCCTTCTACCACCGCTGCATTAATCTTCGTCGAAGTATCTTTTCCGATGTATTCAACATGTAGAATAAAGTCAATCTTCCCTCGCTCCAACTTTTGCGATAGCTCGTTGCGGATCTGCATTTCCTTTTCCCGATAAGCAGACGGAATACGTGTAAATAAATCGAGTTGCTTACTGTTTAAGGACTTGATTTCGATAGTCACCTTTTTATCGGTCATTTCGGCGGTAACCTTGCCGAATCCGGTCATAGATTGAATCATTTCTTTTCGTTTCTTTTATCCGGCAAATGTACATGATAATTTTCAATCTCCCTAACAGAAAAGCAAATGCCTTTCTTCAAAAGAACATCTCCTCCAAAGACGAACTTTTTCTCTTCTTTGCAATTCGCTCTGTTTCCCGTCTATCCGGGTAAAAATTTGGGAGGTGTGGATATCGCCGGCTGTTCCGCTCGGATTTTACGTACATACGGATGCGCGAAAATTTTCGTCCGTATATAAATTTCGCTACATACGGATGCAAGTAAACTTACATACGGATGTAAATTTATTTTCTCCCGTATATAAATTTCATTACATACGGACGCACGTGTTTTTGCGGCTTTTTCGCCCGGCTTTTAGGCTACGACATGGGGCGGTATATATACAAAAAAAAGAACATTTTCTTTTCAGAAAATGCTCCTTCTCAAAAAAATAATACCTAAAAAACGGCGGCTACCTACTCTCCCACAATATAGCAGTACCATCGGCGTGACGAG
>NZ_JBQNAZ010000069.1:0-8108 GCF_052170195.1 Tannerella sp.
TTGCCAAGGTTGGAACCTTTTATCTTTTGGGGCAAGTTTGTGCTCTACCAACTGAGCTACTTCCGCGTTGTTTTCTTTTGCATTCGCAGTCTGCCGGTGTTGCTTTTTTCTTGCCAAGGTTGGAACCTTTTATCTTTTGGGGCAAGTTTGTGCTCTACCAACTGAACTACTTCCGCGTTATTGCTACTTCTGCGAAATGCGGTTGCAAAGATAGATGAAATTTTTGTTCTGCCAAAAAAGAAAAAAGATTCATCTTCGAAATATTCCATTCTCATGGACTCAATCATCCGAAAAAAAGTTTCTTCTCGAGCTGCGTCGATAATTGTCAGTCAGGTATGGAGCCGGCTTCCCGATACGGTTCATAATTTATGCCGGAAACGCTTTGTCACCCCGAAAATAAATCATAGTTTTGTCACAAAAATCAACTGCAGGTTCGTGACCGGAAAGGGCCTGAAAAACGATGGAAAAGATAAAATTGAATAAAACGACGGAGCTCCGGCCACTTCAACAATCGGATGTCTCGGATATCTTTCATGCGATCGATACGCAGCGCGAATATATGCGTAAGTGGCTGCCGTTTGTCGAAAGGACACATAGCATCGAAGATACGCTGAAGTTTGTGCGGGCTGCCGTCAATGATGCGGATCGCGGAGATTACACGTTCGTGATCGTGTGTGAAGGCCGGTTTGCCGGTCTGATCGGGTTTAAAGATACCGATAAAGACAATTGTAAGACGGAGATCGGCTACTGGCTCTGTGAGGAATATCAGGGGCAGGGACTGATGACGCTTGCCGTGAAGGCGCTGTGTGATTTAGCCTTCGGGAGGTTGAAGATTAACCGTATACAGATCAAATGTGCGGTAGGCAATACACGCAGCAAACGCATCCCTTTGCGATTGGGTTTTATGTATGAAGGAAACGAACGCGACGGCGAACGCATGGCTGACGGTCGGTTTACGGATTTAGATATTTACAGTAAGTTACGAACAGAAAAATAGAAGGAAGAATGAACTGGTTTGAGTGCAAAGTGTCTTATGATAAGGCGATGGAAGGAGGAATGCAGAAAAAGGTGACGGAGCCTTATTTGGTAGATGCCATGTCGTTTACCGAGGCCGAAGCCCGTATTATTGAGGAGATTCGTCCGTATATATCGGGTGAGTTTACCGTAGCCGATATTAAGCGGGCACGGTTGAGCGAGATCTTCTATAACCCTCAGGGAGACCGTTATTATAAGGCTAAAGTATGCTATATTACGCTCGACGAGAAGAGCGGGGCGGAGAAGAAAACAGCGGTGCAGATGCTCGCGCAGGCCTCGTCGGTCAGAGAGGCGATCGAGGTCATCGACGAAGGGATGAAAGGCACGATGGCGGATTATGAGATCGCTTCGGTGGCGGAAAGTCCGTTGATCGATGTGTTTCCGTTCTCCGAAGATGCTAAGGAGAGACAGGCTGTGATGCTCAAACAGGACGTTGAGGGATGAAAATTGCAGACCGTTTGGCGCGTATCGGGCAGACGATTCCGGCAGGCGTTACGCTTGTAGCCGTTTCCAAATTTCATCCGGTCGATGCGTTGCTGGAAGCTTACGACTGCGGACAGCGCGTGTTCGGCGAGAGCAGGGTACAGGAACTGATGACGAAGCAGCCGGTGTTACCCGCCGACATCGAATGGCATTTTATCGGAACGTTGCAGACGAACAAGGTCAAATACATCGCACCGTTTATTCATGTGATTCAGAGCATCGACTCCCTGAAGTTGCTGGCCGCCGTGGATAAGGAAGCGAAGAAATGCGGTCGCCGAATCCGGGTTCTGATCGAAGTGCATATCGCGGAAGAGGCCTCGAAGCACGGATTTACTCCGGACGAATGCCGGGAGTTGTTTGCGCGAGATACATTGAACGCTTACCCACATATCCGGGTGGTCGGGCTTATGGGAATGGCCACGTTTACAGACGATGAAACGCAGGTGCGTCGCGAGTTTCGCAAGCTCCGTTCGCTGTTTGAAGAATTGCGCTCCTTGCCTTCTGCGGGAGATGATTTCAAGGAACTGTCGATGGGGATGAGCGATGATTATCCTCTTGCTTTGGAAGAGGGGAGTACGATGGTGCGCGTGGGAACGAAGATATTCGGTAACCGCATATATTAACTCCTGTTCCGTCATTTTACAGGACGGGATACGGGAAGTATCAAAAAAATATTTAATTTTGTCGTTCGAGAAAAAGAAATGAATATGATCCATACAGAAACGAAATACGCGGGGCTGACATTGAGAAACCCGCTGATTATAGGAAGTTCGGGACTTACGAGTAAGGTGGAACGAAACAAAAGCTTTGAAGAGGCAGGTGCCGGAGCGATTGTGCTCAAGTCTATGTTTGAAGAACAGATCGAGGCGCAAAGCGATGCATTGATGCAAGGGGCGGACGACTATCCGGAAGCGGCGGATTATGTGCGTCACTATGTTAAAGCTAATCAGAGTGAAGAATATTTGACTCTGATTCGTGAGACGAAGGCGCAATGCACCATTCCGATCATTGCCAGTGTGAATTGTTACAAGGCCGATACCTGGGTGGATTTTGCCCGTCAGATCGAAGCAGCCGGAGCCGATGCGCTGGAGCTGAATGTGTTTTACCTCTGCACCGACTTGTACGCCACAGGACAGGAAGTGGTTAATGTTTATACCTCCATCCTCAAGAAGGTGAAGGAACAAATCTCTATTCCGGTGATTATGAAGATCGGGAAAGGTTTTAGCAACATTCCCGCGGTGGTGAATTTGCTGAAAGGTCACGGAGCCGACGGAGTCGTACTGTTTAACCGTTACTATCAGCCCGATATTGATATTCATTCATGTCAGATCACGTCCGGACAGGTGTTTAGCAGTCATTCCGACTTGAGCGACACGCTCCGCTGGACGGCGCTTGTCTCAGGCATTCTTCCGGATGTTTCGCTGGCGGCATCGACCGGTGTGCATGAGTGGAAAGACGTCATCAAATGCATCCTCGCGGGAGCGTCGGCCGTGCAACTATGTACCACCGTCTACAAAAACGGCACGGAGATCGTTACACAGGTGCTTACCTGCCTCGAAGAATGGATGGCGCAGCAAAAATACCAGTCGATCGATGAATTTAAGGGACGATTGAGTTTCTCGAAAGCCCCGAACGCATCGATGTATGAACGTACACAATTCATGAAATACTTTGGTTCCGTATAAAACCGAATGATAAAGGGTTTAGGCGTTTGATATTGAGAGGGTGTATTAACTTTGCTCGCCTAAGGGGAACGGATAAGAAACGAGCGAGGCTCTCTTGTCCTCTTCGTTTTGCAGAATTATAAATATCCCTTGTTTCTTACTCGTAAAGGTGCTGATTTTTCGATGAAAAACGATTGAGATTGGAGAAATTCGTTGCCTCGGAGAAAGAAACAGCTAATTTCCTCCTGATAATGCCCTTAATGTGTAGGTGAACTCCACAATTTTAGAAAGCAAATCAACAGATGAAGGCTATGAATAGGATTAAATCAGTATTAGCAGAGAAGCAAGTTTTAGGAAAATGGCTTATTGAGGAGATAGGGCGTACAGAAAACACCGTATCTTGTTGAGTGTCTAATAAGCTTCAGCCCTCATTGGAGAGCCTCCTTGAGGTTGCCGATGCTTTGGATGTGGATGAGCGAGAACTCCTTAGACTTTCAAAGTAAATCACAAACACGTTATGCTCTGAAAATGGCACTAAACTTCTCATAATATAAACTTATCAGAATATGCTACCAGAAGAAAAATCAAGGGTTATTATCGACAGAATGCTTGGAGAAGCAGGCTGGAAGGTCGTAGATAGAGTTGACTACGCTCCTAATATGACTGCTGTAGCTATTCGAGAGGGGCTAATGGAGGGTAATAAGGAAGCCGATTATCTGCTATTTCTTAATGGGAAAGCTATCGGAGTATTGGAGGCTAAGCGTATTGAAGTGGACATTAGCTCAAGTTGCGTCCAAGAGCAGGCGATGGGTTACACGCGTGCTTGCCCCTCTTGGTGTCAAGCGTGGTTTCCAACTATCCCTTTACCACTTGCTTATGTATCCAATAGCAAGGAGTTGATGTTTAGAGATACTCGAGAGATAGAAGCATCCTTTACATATCGAAAAGCGATACATAGCCCTAAAGAAGTGGTGAAACTATTGGGCATTCAAGATGATTATGCGGGGCTTCCTTCGCTTAATCCCAAGGGGCTTCGGTCGTGCCAATTTAAAGCTATCAATAATTTAGAAACTTCTTTCCGAACCGGAGAGCGAAAAGCTCTGATGGTGCTGGCTACAGGTTCTGGAAAAACCTATACCGCCTGTTTGGCGGCATATCGTTTACTTGCCTTTACCTCAATGAGGAGAGTTCTCTTTTTAGTGGACCGCAATAATTTGGGTAAACAGGCAGAGAATGCCTTTGGTACATTTCGACTAACCGAAACAGGTGACAGCTTTACGGATATTTATGCAGTCAACCGTTTGCGTTCTGCTCAGATTCCGACAGAGAGTAACGTCGTAATATCGACCATTCAGCGACTTTTCTCTTTACTCAAAGGCGAAGAAATCACAGACACCGAAGAGGACGATGAGCCAACCGATGTTAGCGTCGTTCTACCCGAAAACCCTAACCTTCCCTCAAACTTCTTTGACCTGATAATTATTGATGAATGCCATCGTTCTATCTATGGCGATTGGAAGAAAGTACTCGACTATTTTACCTCAGCTAAGATGATAGGCTTGACTGCCACACCAATTCCCGAAACGATAGCCTTTTTCAATAACAACATTATCGTCAACTACAGTTTAGAGCAGTCTATCGTGGATAATGTCAATGTAGACTGCCGCATTTATCGTATCAAGACAAAAGCTACAGAAAATGGAGGTGCGATACTTGAGGGTGATAAGGTTCAAATTGAAACTCGCTATACAGGTGAAATCCAAATCATCAGTCGAAAAGAGACAAAAGACTACTCCAAGGAGGAGCTCAATAGAAGTATTATCAATCCTGCACAAATTAAGCTCATACTTGAGACCTATAGAAACAAGGTTTACACGGAGATGTTTACAGAGCCTCAGCGAGAACCCAACATAGAGTACCTTCCTAAGACCCTGATCTTCGCACTAAACGAAGCCCATGCCACCAACATTGTGCAGATAGCTAAAGAGGTCTTTGGACGCACAGACAATAGGTTTGTACAGAAGATTACCTATTCGGCGGGCGATAGCAATGAACTAATACGACAATTTCGTAATGACAAAGACTTTCGTATAGCAGTCACTTGTACGCTTGTTGCGACAGGTACAGACATAAAGCCTCTCGAAGTGTTGATATTTATGCGTGATGTGGCCTCCGAACCTCTCTATATCCAAATGAAGGGACGTGGAGTGCGCTCCATCGATGATGAACAACTACGTAACGTAACACCAAATGCTTTTAGCAAGGATTGCTTCTTCCTTATAGATGCAGTAGGGGTAACCGAGCACGAAAAGATTATTCCTTCTCCTACCGATGGAGCAACCACTATGCTGATATCTCTCAAAGAATTGTTGGAGAAGATTGCCCACGGGAATGTGCTTGATGACTTTCTCCGCCTTTTGGCTGCTCGGCTATCACGGATTAACAAGAAAAGTGAAGAAAATCAGCGAGATGAGTTTGTAGCGAAGGCGGGGCAAAGTATGGAAGACATGGCACGTCAAATATATTCGGCACTTGAGTCAGGGACGCTTCCGCTCTATAATGATGTGAATGATTTAAACGCAGAACGTAAGGATTTGGTACATAATCTGACAAATAATCCCGAAGCACGTAAGTATCTACTCATTTTGAATGCTGGCTTTATCGAGATGTTGATGCCGGGCGAAGATGAACTTATCTCTACAGGTTTTTCTGTGGAGGAAGCAAGGTCTTCCACCTCTGCATTTGAGTCTTTCTGTTCAGATCACAAAGATGAAATAGAGGCCCTCCGATTGATATACAACAATGATGGTGCTCCGCTTACTTATACAATGCTTAAAGAGTTGGAATGCCAACTGAGATGGGCTAATCGAAAGTTTGCTCCAGCACAACTATGGAACAGCTATGCCATCTTATCTCCTGAAAGTGTCAAGCCTTCATCTACAAAAGAAGAGAAAGAAGCCTTGACTAACATCATTCAGCTGGTGCGTTTTGCATTTCGTCAAATCACCAGACTTGAAAGCCTATATCCATTTGCAGGACAAAAATTTAACCTTTGGTCAGGTCAAATACAACGAACACTCTCAGATGAACAAGCAAATTTGATGCGACAAATAGTATATTATATCGCATCAAACGGCAGTTGTACGGTTGCCGAGATCAAGGAGCACAACATCACACAAGCCGCTCAATTCATCCGTGCATTCGGTTCTAAAGACGAAGCAAATCAAGCATTAGCTTCACTCTCTCAATTTATTCTTTATAGAAAATCAGCATAAAATGGCAAAAACAATAAATACAGAGCAGACACTCACAAAGAAAGTTTGGAACCTAGCTACCACGCTTGCAGGTCAAGGCATTGGTTATACTGATTATGTTACTCAGCTTACCTATCTTTTGTTTCTCAAAATGGATGCTGAAAACGTGGAGCTATTCGGTGATTCATCTGCCATTCCAGAAGGATATCGCTGGCAAGACCTTGTAGTACTGGATGGCTTAGATCTATTGGAGCAATATGAAAAAACGCTCAAACTCCTCAGCGAGCAAGATAATTTGATCGGGACTATCTTCACTAAGGCTCAAAATAAAATCGACAAGCCGGTCTACTTGCAAAAAGTAGTCTCTATGATTGGCGAGGAGAAGTGGTTGGTTATGGATGGCGATGTCAAAGGTGCTATCTATGAAGGTATCTTAGAAAAAAATGGTCAAGATAAAAAAAGTGGTGCAGGCCAGTACTTTACCCCACGCCCACTGATTCAAGCGATGGTCGATTGCCTTAGACCTCAGATTGGAGAGACTGTCTGTGACCCAGCTTGTGGTACGGGCGGATTCCTTTTGTCCGCTTATGACTATATGAAAGAGCAGTCGCAAGACAAAGCAAAACTCGATTTCTTGAACAACAAAGCACTACATGGCGTAGACAATACCCCCTTGGTGGTAACTTTGGCTTCCATGAACCTCTACCTCCACGGCATTGGTACTGAACGGAGCCCTATTACGTGTGAAGACTCCTTAGAGCGTGAGCCTGACAACTTGGTAGATGTGATTCTTGCTAATCCTCCTTTTGGCACACGCCCCGCAGGTTCGGTAGATATCAATCGTCCCGACTTCTATGTAGAGACAAAGAACAACCAACTCAATTTCCTCCAGCACATGATGCTGATGCTCAAACAAGGTGGGCGAGCAGCCGTAGTGCTTCCCGATAATGTGCTTTTTGAGGGCAATGCAGGAGAAACTCTTCGTAAGCGATTGCTGAGCGACTTCAACCTCCACACCATACTCCGATTGCCCACAGGTATTTTCTATGCCAATGGTGTCAAGGCTAATGTGCTTTTCTTTTCAAAAGGCCAAGAAACGAAGGAGATTTGGTATTATGACTATCGCACTGATATCAAGCACACCTTGGCTACCAACAAACTGCAGCGTCAGCACCTTGATGATTTTGTAGCTTGCTATACTGCCAAGCATCGTGTCGAAACTTACAACGCTGAAACAGCCCCTGTGGGTCGTTGGCGTAAATACAATGTAGACGAAATCTTGGCTCGAGATAAAAATAGCCTAGACATCACGTGGATCAAAGCTGGGGGCGAGGAAGAGAATATCTCTCTGCAAGACTTGATGGGGACAATATCCGCACAAAGCGAACGTATCAGTAATGCTGTGTCGGAGCTACAGAAGCTACTAGCAGGATTAAAAGAATAGCGATTGCTCCACGAATAACCATAATACAAATCAGTAATGGACACAAAGAAATTACGCCAAAAGATACTCGACCTTGCTATTCGGGGGAAACTCGTCCCTCAAGATCCCAACGATGAACCCGCATCGGTGTTACTAGAGCGTATCCGAGCCGAGAAAGAACGCTTAATAGCAGATGGAAAAATCAAGCGTACTCGCAAAACTGCCCAAACTTCTGATACGCCCCATTAT
>NZ_JBQNAZ010000070.1:0-7778 GCF_052170195.1 Tannerella sp.
GCCTTGTGTTTTTATCTGCCCGGTGTAAAATCTCGAGGATTTTATCTAAATTTGCCCCAATAACTTTTTTATAGAGCAATATAGTGTACGAAGATGAATAAATGGAAGAAAATGCTGCTCGTCTGTCTGGGTCTCACAGGGCTTACCGTTTCGGCGCAGACGTTTCGCAGCCCTGTCGACATCCCGATACTGCTGAGCGGGAATTTCGGAGAATTGCGCAATAATCACTTTCATTCGGGGATTGATTTCAAGACGCAGGGCGTCGAAGGAAAAAATATTCGCGCCGTAAAAGACGGGTATGTCTCCCGCATCCTCGTGTCGCCGTGGGGATACGGACATGCGCTTTATGTGAAGCATCCGGACAGTACGATGTCGGTCTACGGTCATCTGCGTAACTTCGCCGGCCACATCGCGTCGTATGTCAAAGAACAGCAATACGCACAGGAGCGTTTCTCCGTCGATTTGTCGCCCGAACCGTCGCGGTTTCCGGTCAAGGCCGGCGAGTTGATTGCCCTGAGTGGCAACACGGGCAGCTCGGGCGGGCCTCATCTGCATTTCGAGATACGCGATCTGCGCACAGGCGATCCGGTCGATCCGATCGTGTATTATAAGGACAAAATCAAAGATACGCGGCCTCCGAAGGTACGTTCCGTGATGATCTGCCCCGTCGGAGGACAGGGCGTCGTCAACGGGTCTCAACAAAAGCAGCGTATTAAGGTTGTCACCGCGAAAGACGGCCGGCAGTCGGTGACGGGTAAAACGGAAGCGTGGGGAAAGATCGGTTTCAGTATCCATATCGACGACTATATGAACGGCACGAGCAACGTGTACGGTGTAAAGGAAATCACAATGCGGGTTGACGGCAAAGAAATGTTTCACAGCTATCAGGACCGTTTTTCGTTCGATGAGACGCGTTACCTCAATGCGTGGGTCGACTTTGCCGAGTGGCGCGAAAAAAAATCGTTTTATACGAAAACGTTTGTCGAGCCGGGTAACCGCCTGCGGTTTATGACCAGTAAGAACCGCGGCTATCTGACCGTCGACGAAGCAAGGACATACCATATCGAATTTGAACTCACGGATGCGTTTGGCAATACCGGACGACTTGCGCTGGCCGTGACCGGACGCCCGCAGACGATTCTTCCGCCCGATACGGCCGGTGCGACACACTTCTACCATAGCGGAGAAAACCGCTTCGGGGCAAGTGGTATCCGGATGTATATCCCGCGCGGTAACTTGTATAACGACTTGTATTTTCGTCATTCCTCATACGCCGATACAGCGTATTATTCCGATGTTCACACGGTACATGATACACCCGTTCCGCTGCATCGCAACGGGCGTCTCTCACTTCACCTGCTCTCCGATATACTGGCCGATAAAGGAAAATACGGCATCGTCTCGGTCGATGGGCGTAGAAAGAACTGGATCGGCGGATCGTATCGCGACGGCTGGATCGATGCCGACATCACCGAACTGGGCAAACGTTATGCCGTCGATGCCGATACGGTACCGCCTGTCATTACCGCCGTCGATTCGTCTCTCTGGAGAAGTAAAGAAATGATTATCCTGCGCCTGACCGATAATCTGAGCGGGATAGAGGAATATCGCGGCGAGATAGACGGCCGGTTCGCTCTCTTTGAACTCGACGGCAAGAAAGCAACCGCGCATTACTTCTTCGACCGTCAACGCCTCACACGAGGGCGGCATACCCTCCGGATGACCGTAACCGACGGCTGCGAGAACCGCACGGTCTACCATGCCGATTTCGAATGGTGATAACAGGTTTGGCATAGCCGGAACGTACCATCTTCATAAATGGCCTCCGGAAGTGAAGAAATCGATATCGGATGAATGAAAAAACTGAACCGATGCGTACCATTATCTGAAAAAAAGAGCCTATCTTTGTCAGACCTTCTACCAATTTTATTGGCCGGAGAAAAAAGAAATTAGATACAATAAAAAATAATATCATTTCTGATTATGGAACATACGGAATTATTAGAACAGGTGAGGAAGAAAGCTCAGGTCTGGCTGGGCTCGGAGTATGATGAAGAAACGCGTAACGAAGTGCAGGCCCTGCTCGATAAGGAAGACCCGACCGAGCTGATCGAATCCTTCTACAAGGATTTGGAGTTCGGAACCGGAGGATTGCGCGGCATCATGGGCGTGGGCAGTAACCGGATGAACATTTATACGGTCGGAGCGGCTACGCAGGGTTTGTCGAACTACCTGAAAAAGGAATTTGCGGAGTTGGAACAGATCAAAGTCGTTATCGGTCACGACTGTCGTAACAATAGCCGCCGGTTTGCCGAGATTTCGGCCGAAATTTTTTCGGCCAACGGCATCAAGGTGTATCTTTTTGAAGACCTCCGACCGACACCGGAGGTATCGTATGCCATCCGTAAGCTGGGATGTCAGAGCGGTATTATCCTGACAGCCTCGCATAATCCGAAGGAATATAACGGTTACAAGGCATATTGGGACGATGGAGCGCAGATGATTGCTCCGCACGACAAAAACACGATTGCCGAAGTCAATAAAATCCGCAACGCGGCCGATATCCGGTTCGAAGGAAAGAAGGAATTGATCGAACTGATCGGTAAGGAGATCGATGAGCAGTACATCGCGGACTTGAAGACTGTTTCGCTGTCGCCCGACTCGATTGCGCGGCATCATGACATGAAGATCGTGTATACGCCGATTCACGGTACGGGGGTACGTATAATTCCCCAAGCGCTCGGCGCATACGGGTTCACGAACATCATTCACGTGCCTGAGCAGGATGTGGTGAGCGGTGATTTCCCGACGGTCGTATCGCCTAACCCCGAAGAGCCGGCGGCCTTGTCGATGGCTGTCGAGAAGGCCAGGGAGACCGGCGCCGAGCTGGTGCTGGCTTCCGATCCGGACTCCGACCGCGTTGGGGCAGCCGTGAAGAACGATGTCGGCGAATGGGTACTGGTCAACGGCAATCAGGCAGTCGTCCTTTTCGTTTATTACCTGCTGACACGCTGGGAAGAACTGGGACGGTTAAGCGGCCGGGAATACATTGTCAAAACGATTGTTACGACCGAGACGGTTCGCGCCATCGCGGAGCGCAAGGGCGTTGAGATGTACGATGTTTATACCGGTTTCAAATGGATTGCCGAGGTGATGCGCAGAAACGAAGGCAAGAAACAGTATATCGGCGGTGGAGAAGAAAGTTACGGATTCCTCTGTCAGGACTTTGTGCGTGACAAGGATGCCGTATCGGCCTGCTGCATTCTGGCCGAGATGACGGCTTGGGCAAAAGACAAAGGATTGTCGCTCTATCAGTTGTTGCAACAGATTTATCTCGAATACGGCTACTCGAAAGAGGTGAATATCTCTGTCGTTAAAAAGGGCAAGAGCGGCGCCGAAGAAATCGAGGCGATGATGAACGGTTTCCGCAATCATCCGCCGACGGAGATTGCCGGATCGAAAGTGACGCTGATCTACGATTATGCTTCGCTGAAAGGACACAGTTTTACCGATAACGAAACGTTTGCATTGCACATGCCTACGACCTCGAACGTGCTGCAATATTATACGGAAGACAATACGAAAGTGTCGATTCGTCCGTCGGGCACGGAGCCGAAGATCAAGTTTTATTGCGAGGTACACATTCCCGATGTCCGTACGTCTGAAGACTTGCGGACGGCCGAGGCCGAAGCCATGAAAAAGGTCGAACAGATCAGGGCATCGCTTGGCATCTGAGCCTTTTGAAAAAAAAGACAGACGATACTGCGGGATTGGCTCGTAGACATAAAAGGGGGATGCGTCTCAAACAAATACGGAGACACATCCCCTTGAATGTATCCGGAACAAATAAAAACGCAACGCGCTTCTTCTACTCCAACCGGCAGGACACAACGCAGTCATGGCGATTGAACGGAAATGATTATTTTTGTCGTATGGTAAAACAACTTTTGTATCTGTTTTTCTTTATTGTCGGTATCGGACTGACGGCCTGCCGAAAGGAAGAAGAACCTTCGCTTCTTTACGAGCTGAGGGATATGAACGAATGGATCTTGGCCGAGGTGCGCGTAGAAAAAACGGTCATCATCGACGATCCTGATATTCGTTTCAGAGAGATCGGTTCGCAGGCCGGCCTCTTTCCCGACGCGGTAGATTGGGTGAAGCGAAAAACAACCGTCGGCAAGCGTATCGGGATTTACTCGTTTGGGACGTATCTCTCCGCCTTTATCGATATGAACGGATTGACGGAAGAGGATATCCGGATCGACCGGAAAGCGAGACATTGCACCTTGCGGCTTCCGCCGGTGCGGATCAAAGAGCGGGGACGCGATTTCGAAGTCAGGACCGAACACGAGCGAGTCTCGATTTACCGTACACCGTTAACGCCGCAGGAGAAGGCCAAGGCCAAAGATGAGGCCAGCCGCTTGCTCTCGGAAGAGATCGCGAAGAACGGCAAACTGAAACGTGAACTGACGCAGCAGGCCGAGGAACGCGCGCGCGCATACTTTCGCACTTTGCTCGTCGGATGGGGATATGAGGCCACCATAACATTCAGGGAGGAACAGCCATGATACGACATCTCCCGAAAAAGATACTTCTTGTCATCGCCTTCTCTCTTCTTCTCGTCTTAGGCGGTTGGTGGGGCTACCGCAGCCTGCATCGCGAACGTTCCGCGGTGCGTACGTTGCCCGCACGGGTCGGAGAGATTCAGCAGATGGTCAAACTCTCCACGCTGGAAATCATGACAGACGAAATCTTCAAAGATACGGTACAAATCAAGGGGGTTGTTTCGCGTGTCAGAGCGCATGTATATATCGGCTTCGACATCGAAAACCTCCCGATGACCGAACGGGGCGACACACTTTTCGTCCAACTCCCGCGCGAGATCATCGAAGTGCGTGAAGCTACGGAAAACGGCTATCAGGTGCTCGACGTATGGAACGTGCAGATGCCTGACGAACCGGTGCCCACGCCGTTGAGCACCGCCGAAGAAAACATCCTTAAAAGACGCCTTCGCCGACGTATCACCGCACAAACTTATGAGCGCGGGTATGTCAGACGCGCACGAGAGAATGCGTTGCGTTCCCTATCGGCTTTATTTGCCGGTTTCAGGGAGCATGTCGTCATCATCGACCGTTACCCCGACGGGTGGAGGGAAGAACACCGCCCGCCCGCACCCGTTCCGGAGCCTTCGCCCGTTCGCCTACCGTCCGGCATGTAAGTTTCCGGCCTGTATGTTGAAGAGACGCTGTTCGGCCAGCGCTTCGTACTTCGTGCCCGGCCGGCCGTAGTTACAATACGGATAGATGCTGATGCCGCCGCGCGGGGTGAAGAGTCCCGTCACCTCGATATACTTCGGTTCCATCAGGCGAATCAGGTCGTTCATGATCAGGTTTACGCAGTCTTCATGAAAAGCGCCGTGCCCGCGAAAACTGAAGAGATAGAGCTTCAGGCTCTTGCTCTCCACCATCTTCACGTCGGGGAGGTAATCGATCCGGATCGTGGCAAAATCGGGCTGTCCCGTGATGGGGCACAGGCTCGTAAACTCGGGGCATTCGAAATGTACCCAGTAATCGCGTTCGGGATGTTTGTTCGTGAACGCCTCCAGCACCTCCGGCGCGTAATCCTGCCGGTAAGTCGTCGCTGTTCCTAAAAGTGTCAGTTCTTTATTTTCCATGCGACAAAAATACGACTTTCTGCCCGGACCACCGTATGCTGTTCCGCTTAATCGCAACCAACGGCGTCGGCTTCGGTGTCTCTGCCCGCATGCTACTTACATTTTGGCCAGATCGCTCTCGCAAATGTATTCGAGGTTTTGCCGGCGGATTACTTCGCGTGCGGCTTCGCGATTGTTCGTGCGAAGAATCAGGATGGATTTGTCTTTGAGCGAAAAGCAATACATATACTCGATGCTCAGTCCCGACTGCGTGAAGCAGGTGAGGGTCTTCGCAAAACTCCCCGCGGCCGGGTCGGTCACAATCGCGAGCACATCCGTAAGATTAACATTCACATGATTGTCTTTAAGAATCTGATACGCCTTCTCGGAATAGTTTACGATGAGGCGCAGGATGCCGTACTCCGACGTGTCGGCCACGGTCGAAGCGATGATGCGAATGTTTTGGTCGGCCAGCAACGATAATATTTCACACAGTTTGCCGTATTTGTTTTCGACGAAGATGGATAATTGATTGACTGTCATAATGCTTTTTGTTTAATCGTTCGACGGTATCGTTACGGTTCAGAATTTACGCAGGTCTTTGACCCGCACGGCTTTTCCTTCCGTCACGGGCAATGAGCCCCGGGCGACTAATTTAAGACGCGGCGTAATCAAGAGTTCGTTTTTCAACTGGCGAGTGATCTCTTTCGTTAGTCTTTGCAGCGCTCCGTAATCGTCGGTAAAAAGACCGCTCAACTCGACTTCGATATACATCTCGTCATTGTTGTCTACGTTTTCGATCGTGATCAGGTAATTTCCTCCGAGCTCCTTGAAACTCATCAGAATCTTTTCGATTTGAATCGGGAAGATATTCACGCCTTTAAGGATGATCATGTCGTCGCTGCGTCCTTTGAAGCGGTCGATGCGTCGATGTGTTCGTCCGCAGGGGCAGTCGCCCGGCAGAAAACGCGTCAGGTCGTGTGTCCGGTAGCGGATGAGCGGCATCGCCTCGCGTTGCAGGGTTGTCAGAACAAGTTCGCCGATTTCTCCGTCGGCGACGGGTTCCAACGTTTGCGGATCGATAATCTCCGCGATCACGTAATCTTCCCAGATATGCAACCCGTTCTGTTCCTGACACTCAAACGCTACGCCCGGACCGTTCATCTCCGACATGCCGAAGCAGTTATACGCCTTTATCCCCATCAACTCTTCGATGCGCCGGCGCTGCTCTTCCGAGTGCGGTTCGGCGCCGATACAGAACACGCGGAGCGACGTATCCTTGCGCGGGTCGAGCCCCATCTCCTCGAAGACCTCGGCCAGACGCGTAGCATAACTCGGGATGATGTGCAAAGCCGTCGTACCGAAGTCCATGATGAATTTGATCTGCCGTTTCGAGTTGCCCGCTGCAGCCGGCACCGTCAGAGCGCCGAGTCTTTCGGCTCCGTACTGAAAGCCCAGCCCGCCGGTAAACATGCCGTATCCGGAAGTGTTTTGAAATACGTCGGTATCGCGCAGTCCCACCATATACATGCACCTTGCTACCTGATTCGCCCACGCGTCAAGGTCTTTCTGCGAGTGAAGCACAACCGTCGGATTGCCCGTTGTTCCGCTCGATGAATGGACACGTACACATTGCTGAAGAGGGATCGCCGCCAATCCGAACGGATAGTTGGCCCGGAGGTCTTCTTTCGTTATAAACGGCAGCTTCTTTAAATCATCGAGCGACGTAATACTGTCGGCCGAGATACTTTGCTCCGCGAAAACTTTTTTATAATACGGTGAGTGGGCGGCCTGTGCAACCGTTGCGCGAAGCCTTTCTACTTGCAGCGCCTCCAAGTCGCCGCGATTCATTACTTCCAGCTTTTCTTCCCAATAGGACGATATCATGATCAAATGGTTTGTTTATGTTTTTTGCCCCAAAAATACGAATTAAAATTCAAAATGGCTGTCTTGTGGTTCAAAAACAGGTTATCATACGTCCGGAACCTGATTTCGGGTGGTTCCGAGGGGTATTTGGGTACGTCCGGAGGGATATTTAATACTATTCGGAAATAAATTATGACCGGTTCGGAACCTGATTTCGGGTGGTTCGGAGAGATATTTCGATACGTCCGGAACGTATCGA
>NZ_JBQNAZ010000071.1:0-7703 GCF_052170195.1 Tannerella sp.
CAGGCTACAACCCGTTCGTGCTTTCAGGCCTTCGCAACCGTACCTCGACCGTGCTACTCAGCCCCACCAAGGCATCGTATGCCGAAGCCCTCAGACTCGATCTGGGCAGTCTGGCCAGAATCTATGGCGATATCGTAGATATGGGAGCATACGAATATCATCCGAATACTATATTCCCCGATATCGTACACGAAATCGTGATCGGTACGTATCCGAACGTAACGACAGTCCCGGGTGCAGGTATTCATTATATCGAAAGTCAGAAAGACTTTACGATGACGCTCACCCCGGTTGAAGGTTACAGTTTGAAATACATTCAGGTGAAGACGGACTCGAAGATACGCGATGAGCAAGGCGGTATCCGCATCACTCACAACGAAGACGGAACGGTAACGCTCGTCTTCCCGAAAGTGACCGAGCCGTTGAACATTCAACTTTCCGGTGTGAGTCCCGTCTCGAACATATCGATCGATCACGGCTACGCTATCCGTGCGGAAGAGGGTACGCTTCAGATTCGTACGACAAAAGCAACGGACGTACAGATCTATTCGCTCACCGGACAGTTGGTTCATCGGGCTCGGATTGCCGAAGGACAAACTTCTATTCCGTTAGCACAGGGCGTATACATCGTTAGCATCGACGGACAAACCAAACAGAAGGTCGTGATACGGTAAAAAGAAAAACATGTCGTTTTTTTGGCATGCTTGAATAAAGTTTTTTTCATAGTATTGGAATTTTAAGATTCTAGACCAAGAAAAAGCGGATGTCGGGATGATATCCGCTTTTTATCTGTTATCCGACAGCCATGAAAAGTAATCCGGAAAAGAGAATCACTCAAAAATGAGGTATTGTCCTAAAAAGTGTGTAATTTTCATTCCTTTCTTTTTAATTCTTCCACCTCCCTGAATACCGAGACCGGATAGAAATACGTACCGCTCTCTTTTTCCATGGCCACAGCCCCCATTAACGCGATTACTGAATCGCCCGTAGGCATAGCTCCCCTCATTTTCAATACCTGCTTGTAATGGCTCACCTGCAAAAACATGTGTTCACGCATAAATATTAGTCAATCTAAAGAGAAAGAAATTAATATCTACCCCCCTCTCTTAAAGACGCTCTAAAAGCCTTGATTTTTGCATTGAAAGATTCTGCTGAAGCATTTGTGCTTCTGTTAATAAAAAAGTTGAGTATCTCTTCGTGATGTTCATACACGGTTGCAGCAATGGTGTTGAAAGACTTGAACTCACTATCGGTAACTTTATTGTACCATTTAGCCAACGAGAGCCTGGCGCCTGCTTTTATGCTGTTTTTGTTATAAATCATTCTTAGGGAATGGGTCAGGGAATACCCCTGTTTAAGATCCGGATATTCACGAAAAAGTATTTTTGCACGCATTTTTTGAGATTCCGACCATTTTTCGGAAGATTTGAACAACAGGTACCGGCTCCGGGCAAGCAACTGCTTGCGTGTATCTCCGTTTTCAAAGACAACGCCAATGTATTTCCCACCCTCAAGCTTTGCGCTTTCTTTGGCATCGGTTTCCTCATTTATGGCATCCCAGCGATGTGAAATACGCATTTCCTGCAAAGCATCTAAAGCAAGCCGCTGAACATGAAAACGGTCGATGACCCGCGATGCTTTTGGGAAACAGTGTCGGATAATTTTCCGCATTGACTCTGACATATCAAGAGTTACTTCTTCCACCGCATCAAGCTTGGAATCAGGAAGTTTGTCCAACACCTTTATTACTTCTTCGGAGTCGGCACCCTCCACAATGGCTATGATGGAGCCTTTACGTCCTTTGGTCGCCTTGTTGGTCAAAATAGTATAAAGTTCCCCATTGGAAAAGGATGTTTCGTCAATACTCAGGTGTGTCCCCATATTCTCGGGAAACAGGAGCCATTTATCGGCATGTTCCCTCTGTTCCCATTGCCGATAATGACTCAGATGCTCCTTGTAATGACGTTCAAGTTGATCCCCGTCAATATGGTAGTAGCGTTCAAGACTGTTTGTCGGTGTTGGGGTCGTATCCAAACTCTTCTTTTAAAAAAGCCGCGAACCCCACTGTGTAACGCGTCCCTTCGGCTGTCAGTTTCCATGACCGGGAATAACTTTTTCCCGTAGCTTTTTCAACCCATCGACGACGACGGAGGTGAAGGACAACCTTACGGTCACGGATCGGAAAATCATAGACGCGGGACGAGGGGAAGAATCCGTTGGAGGATAATCTTTCCATGGAATAACCCTCAGGGGGGATAGCCTGTTCATCCAAAAGGATATGTACGACTCCCGCTTTTTCTTCTATGTCAACAATATCAAAATTTTCAATGATCTCTTCAGGAAGGATGACGCGGGCTAGGGCTTGAAGTTGTTCGTAGGTGCACATTACAAAGTATTTTTCCCAAAGATAATTCTTTTCATTTTTATAAACACATAATTTCCCCAGTGAGCCGAAAGTACTCTGAATGAAAGGGAAAAGGGAAATTTATTAGAATTGATAGTTCAGTCGTGCCTTTTCAGAATACGGTGCGGCAATTCGCCATGCCCTACCAACTCGATCGGACAACGGTACACTTCATCCATCCACTCTTCCGAGACATCGGCTCCGGGATGATAATGCAGCGATTCGTTTACGCAAGCTACGTTTTTTACCAGCGAGAGCACCGTGCCTACATCGTGCGAGACGAGGACTACGGCCGTGTCTTGATTGATCTCGCGCAACAAGTCGTACAGCTTCGACTCGAATTTCTGATCGACGTATGTATTCGGTTCGTCGAGAATAAGCATCTGCGGCCGCGAAACGATGGCGCGTCCCAGCATCACGCGTTGTAACTCACCACCGGACAGCTCGCCGATGGCTCGTCTGCTCAAAGCCTCTAACCCCATCTGCGTGATCACTTCAGCTACACGTTGCCGCTGCGGTGTCGAGAAGCGACGAACACCTTTCGTCTGCGCCATCAATCCCGAAGCAATCACTTCACGTACCGAGATCGGGAAACGTTTATCGATTTTATTGATCTGCGGAAGATAGCCGATATTCAACGACGCAACGGGCTGCTCGTCGCGATAGAACGCAACGGTTCCTGCTACCGGTTTCAGCAGTCGCAGGATGACTTTGAGCAGCGTCGTTTTCCCTCCTCCGTTCGGACCGATGATTCCCAAGAAATCGTTTTCCCATACCGTCAGCCCGACATCGCGCAAGACAACCTTCGTATCGTAAGCAGCCGTAATATGTTCGAGGGTAAGTAGCTTGTTCATAGGTATAGGTATCCGTTAAGGGGTTGTGAGCGATTCCGCGATACGAAGCATCTCCGTCTTCCAATCGGCCGACAGCGGATGGATCGTTACGATACGTGCTCCGATCTCGGCAGCCAGTGATTCGGCATGTTTACGGTCAAACTCCTGCTGCACGAAGACAACCCGTACACCGGCTTCACGCGCCTCGTCGACAAGCGCCCTCATCGAAGCGGCCGACGGTTCTTTGCCGTCTGCCTCGATCGAGAGCTGCGTCAACCCGTACTCGTCGGCAAAATAAGTCAGCGTCGGATGGTAGATAACGAATGTACGGTGCGACAACGTGTCGAGCATGGCGTGCAGGACACGTCCGGTCGAATCGATCTCGGCCGTCAGCGCGCGGAAATTCGTTTCGTAGTCCGAAGCATGCGCCGGATCGATCGCACATAAAGCGTCCAACGTATTACGGGCAATGATCTGTGCCGTGCGCGTAGCATTCCAGATATGCGGATCCATCGCTCCGTGATCGTGATGATGATGCGTGCATTGTCCTTCTATCCACGTAACACCCTCGGACAAATCGAAAACGCGCAGATGCGGATTGTTCTCCCGAATCGTCGACATCCATGCCATCTCGAAACCGATACGCCCGATGCGCAGATACGCTTGACTCTCGGCCACAGCCATCATCTCGCGCGGCGTCGGTTCATACGTCTCCGGACTTTGACCGGCCGGCACAACCGTATGCACATTCCAGTGCTTGCCGGCAATGCGTTCGACGAAATAACGCTGCGGCTCCATCGTCACCGTCAGGCGCTGTCCGTGCGACGTCCCGTGCCCTCCCCCGCAAGCCGTAAGCAGGAAAAGCGGCGCAACAAGTGCGGTCATCACGCCTTTCTTCAGCCATTTGCGACCGAGATAACGCACCGGATACCACGACGACAAGCCACCTATCGCAAAAACCGTAACGAAGATGGCCAGAATATCCCACGGAGCAATACGCACCGGGTAATTATCACTGACAAAAGCCCCCGCGCTACCTAACTTGATGACGCCGTAATATTGTTGAATCAGACAGAGGGCTACGCCGATCACGATACCGACCAACGCCCCCAGCACCGGGATCATACAGCCCTCGGTCAAAAAAATACGGCGTATCAGACTGTCGTCCGCCCCCATGCTGCGCAGCATCCACACATCGCCTTCTTTCTCGATCATCAGCATCGACAACGAGCTGACGACGTTGAATAATGCAATCGTCAAGATAAACGCCAGAATCAGGAACGTCATCCATTTCTCCACCTGCATCATCTTAAACGATGCTTCCTGTTGTTCATAGCGATTCTGCACCCTGAACCCATCGCCGAGTATCGTGCGAATCTCCTGCTGCACGGCTTTCGTATCGGCCTGCGACGAAAGTTTGAGTTCTAACGCCGATACTTCCTTCTCGTAGCGAAGCATCGAACGCATCAGTCCGATAGGGAGAATCAGGTAATTCTCGTCGTACGAAGGCTGATTAAGGCAAAAAACACCCCCGATAAACGCATATTCGATCTGAAACGAGGTAGCCGGATTGGCCATGTTCACCCGCTCGTCACGCTTGGGAGCGTAAATCTCCATCGGCGACGTAAACGCTGCATTAACACCTAACGAAGAAGCCAGACCAATCCCCATCACCCCGTACGATGTCTCGCCTTCCTGCAAAACGAAACGTCCGTCGACTAACACCGTATCAATCGATACCATGTGATGAAACGCGTCGTCTACTCCTTTCGCCACGGCAACCTGCTGACGGTCGTGGTAACGTACCAGTACATGGTCCTGCAATACCCCGGTGCACATCGCCACCTCTTTCAACTCCCTGACTTGACGCACCGCCGGGCTGTCGGGATCGAACACCTTACCGACGGCCGGTGTAATCTTCAACTCCGGATCGAAATTGCCGAACATCGACGCAACTAAATCGTTAAAACCGTTGTAGACCGACAGCACACATACGAGCGCAACAGTAGCGACGGCCACACTGCACACCGAAATCATCGAGATGATATTGATGGCATTATGCGATTTCTTCGCAAACAAATAACGGCGGGCGATAAAAAACGGAAAATTCAACGGATAATTATTTTTTTAAGAGATGGTCGATGTTCTCCACATAATCGAGCGAATCGTCAAGGAAGAAAATCAACTCCGGAATCCTCCGCAGTTGCAGACGCACCCGCTGACCGAGATCGTAACGGATCGTCTTCTTATTCGCCTCGATGGCTTCCATCAGCATCGAACTCTTCTCCGAAGGGAAAATGCTCAAAAAGACCTTAGCCACGCTCAAATCCGCACTCACCCGTACCGCACTCACCGAAACGAGGGTGCCCGGCATACCTTTCGTCTGCTTCTGAAACAGGTCGCCTAACTCTTTTTGAAGCAACCTCCCGATTTTATTTAACCTTGTTCCTTCCATGTCCTGTTCTTTTTTAATGAGGTCATCGTCATGTTTTATTCTTACAGAGAAGGAGAGGAATAATTACTCATGTAAAAACAAAAAACATGTGTAACTTCCTCCCCTATCTATGAAGTACCTGACAAAGGTACGATAAAATAAAGAAATTCCAATTCATCCGACAAGGACGGATCACTCCTTTTTCAGCCCTATCACCTTATCCCAACTTTCGATCCATCCTATTTATGAAAACCTATCTCAACCCATACCGGTGAATGATCAGAAGCAAGGGGCTCGACTTCTACTTTTGACTTTAAAACTTGATATGGATATGAAAAATCCTTCTTAATTAAAATATAATCGATACATTTCGTGGGATGTACAGAGGGACAGGTATACTCCTTCTCATTGTTAAGAACCTCCCAGGTTAATTTTAATTCTTGTATCTCCCGGTCATTCGGTGCTGCATTCAGGTCACCTGCCAGAAAAACAGGTTTATCCGTGTATTTAGCAGCTAATTCATTGATTAACTCTACGGAGGCCATTCTGTCTTCACGGGTTAGCGACCAATGGGTACAGCAAATCACATAATCATCCGTTTCTACAAGTAACATGCTGCGTTTCTCTTCTCTTCCCGGTAAAGGAATCGCTTCTTTCTTTATTGGTTTCTCTTTTGTGAGAATGCCGATACCGTATTTTCCTCCATCGTATTCAATCGAAGCATTAAACACGGCATACATTTTCGTTCTTCGGGCTATTTCATCTAAGACAATGTCCCCATTACTCCGTATGGTTGCACTGTCTAACTCCTGCACTGCAACACAGTTAGGCGCAACTCGATTGATCACCCCCGCGACTCGATCATAGTCTGTAACATCATCTGTTCCCCTTGCATTTCGGATGTTATAACTTAAAATTTTTACCTTCTCAACACCTGCATTATACTGTATCCGTTTATCAGCCGAATAAGAATAAGTAAAAGATGCCAACAAGAAAAGGCAAAAGACACTTTGTAAAATATGCATCTGTTTCATTTTTAATATATTTTGAAAATCAAATCAATACACTGTTATCATTCATCACAGTCCATCCTTCCAACCGGGGTTTTGTGTTAAATTCGGATTTAACAAACGTTCGCTTATCGGGATGGGACAAAGATAGTCTTTATTTTCATCAAACACCTTTTCTATATGTGAATTGATCAAAATATTTCCACCATGATCTCCATGTTTTATTGTGATATCGCCATTTCATTTTTATTGCTGTCGGATAAACAATAGTAGTTATTCTTATTCATAGGACTCTCAAAATAAGGCAAAATATCTCTACTGAAGATATATATATATGACACTTTTGTTCCTCCGAGAGAGAGGATGGATAAGAGGTTGATGTTGACTGTCCGACAAAAGAGCCCCCTTTGTTTTGAGAATAACTTTTTATTGGACAACAATGATAAAATTTCTACCTTTGCATCACGATAAATAAAATCATCAAGCAGTTTGACTGTTGATTTTGACACACTTTTACACATATTTAACGATTAAAAAAATGAAGAAAAAGAAACTTCTAATTCTACTTATGTGCTTATACGCCATAACTGCTCTCCGGGCACAAGATACCGAATTCTGGTTTGTAGCACCACAATCCGGGATTAGGACTGAGAACAATGGAGGATTTGTTTTTACAAATACTTCGAAGAGTAACCAGGCAACGGTTAAGATTACCTATTACAAAACGGGATATACGGAAACGATCAATATCAATCCGGGAGAAGCAGCACGTCGCATCATTGACCGGACTTTCTCCACAGCGAATGTGGAAAACATGATGATCAATGCCGGAAACGTGGTACCGGGTGGTATCCATATCGAATCAACGGAGAAACTTATTGTGTATTACGTCTTCGATGCCTTATATACAAAAGATATCTTTACCTTGAAAGGAAAAGCAGCATTGGGAACGGAGTTCTTTGTGCCACAAACCACCGATGGCTTTTATATCAATGGTGACCCGGGAACAGGAAACAGCTATC
>NZ_JBQNAZ010000072.1:0-6800 GCF_052170195.1 Tannerella sp.
AAACGACTTTTAGTCGAAATCGAACCTATGGATTTTCAATCCATAGTGGTTCAGTTGGAAAGAGTTGCAAGGAGAAATAAAAGAATCGGCAGCAATATTAAAAGAGAAAGCCAAGGAATTATTACCAACTTCCACGAAAGAAGCTACTTTTGTCCATAATGATATCAGGGACAAAGTAGCAGAAATTGGCAGGTGTCTAGGTTTTAGAGCAGAAGTAGAAAAGAGAGTTGCAGATGGAGCAGTTGTCGATGCCGTCTGGGAAGTTACTATTGGTAATATGGGGCGTGTCATTTATGTTTTTGAAGTTCAAACTGCAGGTTCTATTGATAGTCTCATCCTAAATCTGATGAAATCTAAAAACAATAAGGCAGTTCAAGGAATAGTCGCTGTAACAGACCAAAAGCAAATCGAAAGAATAAAAAGAGAAATAGCAACTTTACCCATAAAGGATGAGGTCAGATTTTGGGATTATGAGGAAGTATTAAGAATACACGAGTCTCTGCAGTTTGTAAATGAGTCTATCAATAATTTAGGTCTAGTTCCGAAAGGGTTGTAATGATGAATATTGGGTTTATAAATCTTTATGTGTTATGCCTTCTCCTATTCAGTTTTATGAGTACGACGACCGCATCGAGATCCAAAATCCTGGCGGCTTATACGGCAAGGTCAGTCCCGACAATTTCCCCAATGTGAGTGATTATCGGAATCCCTTTATTGCCGAAGCAATGAAAGTCTTGGACTATGTAAACCAATTCAGCCGTGGAGTGTATCGAGTTCAGAAGGAGTTGGAAGAAAACGGTAATGGGCAGGCCTTTTTTGATTTTTCTTTGCTTACAGCTTTTCGAGTAGTTGAGAACGTTTCTCAAAAGTACTTTGAAGAAGGCTTTGGAGGAGAAACTACCCAAGAAAAGCCCAAGAAAGACCCAAGAAAGACCCAAGAAACGTCCAAGAAACATCCAAGAAACATCCAAGAAGAACTGTTGGATATAATCAAACAAAATCCAGAGATGACGCGAAGAGAAATGGAAATGATGCTTGGCTGTTCAACGGGTAAAATAAAGTATTACATTGAGAAAATGACTAAGCAAGGACTCATTAAGCACGAAGGCTCGACAAAGGCAGGTAAGTGGATAATAGTCAAATAGAACGTGAAGAATGTGTTGCATATAATATTGAGCGGTCTTTTATTGCCTGTATTGGTTGTCGTGCTCATAGGGACACTTCTGCCAAGAACCAGAACAGAAACAAAACAGTGCATTTTGAATGCCCCTGTTGATGCCGTTTTTGCTATCGTGACCAACAATCAAGAATGGCATTACAGAAGTTCTCTGGATACTTTGGAGATCATCTGTACCCAAGGGGACATTGAAGAATGGGAAGAGACTGCCAATGGCGTAACTATCCGATTCAAGACACTTGAGAAGAGACCACATTCTTTCTACAGTTTTGAGATGGATAGTAAAATGTTCACAGGAGAATGGCAGGCAACATTTGAACCGATGGAAGGAGGTAAAACCCTATTCACTGCAACAGAAAAGATAGAATACAAGAATCTGTTCTATCGTTTGGTTGGGTATGTTTTTATGGACTTAAACAAGTTTATGACCACATATCAAGAAGAACTTACAGCTCGAATAAAACTTGAAAAAGCAGAGCAATAAAGACAATATAACCGATTGTTTGTAATCGATTTCAGAAACCATATTTGCACCACACAATTACAATCCGCTGTAAATCAACTTACACTTGTTTAAGAAAGAGGAATAAATAATCTGTTCCGATGGAAATCTCCTGCTTTTTTTACGTCGTTCGCTTATCGGAAAATCAAGTGGATTGCGTCCAATAATGCTTCAATTGTTTGCACCTCTGTTGTTTTTCCATCGGGATGATGGATCACAAATCCACAGGATGATTCGCCGTCTGTCCTGATATAGGTGTCGCTATCTATATGGTGGTGTGCGAGAATACCGTTACGCTGCAAGGCTTTGCGTACCATAGCGTATCGATTTCCATGTCCTTCGATACGAATTTGTGCGCGGAATACATTGTCGATACGAAAGAAGCCAGTCTCCGTGTCGTACGTAATACCTTTACGCGAAAAGAAGCTACTTAGTTTGCCTTCGAGCGAAAGATCTTCGGGCGTACCGGTAACGATACCGTTGACTTTATCCATCAGCCATATTTTATCGGCAATTTGCAAAGCCAGTTCCAGGTCGTGGGTCGACATGAAAACGGTCTTGTCAATTGTTTGTGTCAAATTATGCAGCAATTGCATGATTTCAACCTTACTTGGAAAATCGAGGAAAGCTGTGGGTTCGTCGAGGAAGATTACAGGTGTTTCCTGTGCCAGTGCTTTTGCGATCATCACCTTTTGGCGTTCTCCGTCACTCAGCGTATGCACCATGCGTTGGGCAAGCGCTGTGATATTCACCAACTCGATAGCTTCCTGTACCGCTTCCTTGTCTTTTTGCCTCAAGGTACCCCAAAAACCGGTGTACGGACTTCGTCCGAGGCCGATCAGCTCTTCGGCTGTCATGTTGCGGATGTCGCATTTCTCTGTCAGTACGACACCTATCAACGTCGCTAACCTTTTATCGTCGTATTGCGAAAGTGGACGGCCGAGGATTTCAATTTCCCCATCAATCGGTGCCTGAAAAGCGGAGAGGGTCCGGAGCAGGGTCGATTTCCCGACGCCGTTCGTGCCCAAGAGACATGTCAGTTCACCGCTGTTGATTTGTGCATGAATATGAGAGGCCACGAGTTTCGTGCCGTGCTTGTCGGGATATCCGATACTCAAATCCCGAATGTTGATGGTCATCTGTTTCATTCGCTCATTTCGTTTTTACGTTTGCTGAAAAGGACATATACGACGATCGGAGCACCGATAAGCGCCGTGATGGAGTTGACCGGCAATGCACCTTCAAAGCCAGGCATGCGTGCGATCAGGTTGCACAGCAGAGCCAGTGAAGAACCGGTAAGTACGGCTGCGGGCATCAATACGCGATGATCGGAGGTACGCAGCAAGCCTCGGCACAAATGGGGTACGGCGAGCCCGAGAAAAATCACCGGGCCGCAATAAGCTGTCACAATGGCTGTAAGGACTCCCGAACAGGAGATGACATACAGCCGTGCCCGTTTGATATTCAGACCCAGATTCTTGGCATAGCCATCGCCGAGAAGCAACAGGTTGAGGGTTTTGATCAGCAGAAATGACAGTGGCAGCAATATGATCATAATGTAGATGAAGAGCGTCATCTGGTTGCCCGACACACGTGCGAAACTGCCCAGCCCCCAGATAACGTATGCGCGGATGTCTTCTTCTACACTGAAGTATTTGAATACGCCGATAATCGCATTCGCAACGTAACCGATCATCACTCCGATAATCAGCAAAGTCACACTTCCTTTGACTTTTTGCGAGACAAATACGATCAGCGTCATTACCGAGAGTGCGCCTGCCGTAGCCGCGATGGTCAAGGCAATCTCTCCGATGTATCCTAATTTGCTCAATGCTACGCCGCCGATACTGCCCGAAAGCAGGATCACCGAAGCTACCCCGAGGCTTGCCCCTGAACTGATACCCAGCACCGAAGGGCCTGCCAACGGGTTGCGAAAGACGGTTTGCATCTGCAGGCCGCTTACGGATAGTCCTGCTCCCGCTACTAATGCCGTAATTGACTGAGGTACCCGTGACTTCCAGACAATATTTTGCCATACGACGGGTTCTTCCGCCGATCCGCAAACAATGTTCCAAACCGAACGTAGGGGGATGTGCACGGAACCCAGTACGAGGTTGAGGAAGAAAAAGAATACGATCGATACCGAGATGAAGATAAGTACGAGAACCGTGTATCGCTTCATTTCAGTAATTGGTAATATACCGGTTCGTAATCGGGCAGCAGATCGGGATGGAAGACCCTGATCAGGTCGGCCAGTATGACTTCCGGTTGCGAAGGGGCGCTTTCGTAAAACGGTTGTTTGCGTAAGTTGCAGTAAATAACCCCTTTGTTACGGAAGGCGTTGAAATCAGCGTATCGGTTGTCTTCTTTACGCAAAGCGTCGTAGGAAAATGCTCCGTCAAAACTGTTCACGATGCGCCAATATTGAGCACCTTCAGCCTGACTGTAGACGGCCTCGAAATCGAGTGTAAGTCCTCCGGAATGCGTGTCGTCTTTCAGAAAGTAATCAGCCCCGGCATCGCGAAATTGCTGTGCCAGAAAACTTTTTCCGCCTACAGCATACCAATTACCTCCCCGCATCTCGCCACTGAACACCATGGGACGCTTTTCAACATGGGCTGTCAGCGCCTTCAGTTCATTGTATTTTCGTTCAATTTCGTCGAAACATTGGTTCGCTTCTTCTTCACAACCGGTAAGCAATCCGATCAATCTGATCCATTCGGCCTGTCCGAGCGGGGTCAGCTCTTTGTAGCCCAGATGAGGAATCAGGGGGACGCCTGTTTCTTTCAAGGCTTCATATCCTCCGCGTTTAAACGGTGAGATCAGAATAATTTCCGGATCCATCCCGATGATGATCTCCGTGTCGAAATTCCCTTCGATTCCTATTTTGCGTGTTTGACCTGTTTTCAGCTGCTCGTTCATCTTCGAGTCGAAGAGATGGCGTGTGCTTGTGATACCCGTCACAAGGTACTGCCTGCCGAGCTTGATGAAATTCGATAGTTGCAACGAAGTCATACAAACAACTTTGCTTATAGGAATGGGTATGGGCTCGTAATTGTCCGGAATCGGTAGTCCCTTTTCCGCTTTCGGGACGAGAGCATAGTGGTATGAGGCGCCTTCTTCCTTTTGCGGGTCTTGAATATCCACAAGCCATATTTTACCGGAAGAGGTGATACGGAAGCCTTGTGCATAACGAGTGCGCATCTGTTCCGTTCGCTCTTTATCAGTAGCATCTCCCGTATTCTTCTCTGTCTGTCGTTTGCCTGTCTGCTGACATGATGCCCATAACATCAGCATGATACAGACAATCCATTTTTTTTTCATTTCTATTATTATCCATTGTTGCTCTTTCACCCGAAAGTGGTCCGTTCTGTATGCAAAAGGCAGGTCTTCTGACTTGTTCCGTAAAGCACGCCTTCCCGGATTTTGCACCAGTGGCGGAGGTTGTGCTCCATAAATAGAACTTACAGCTACGGGGATAGTTCCCGATTCTCACGGGATTCCCTTTTCATTTCACTTCGTGCATGACGAACCGAAAAACCTTTGCAGAAGCAAAGGTAGTGCAAACAAAAGCAATGACAAAAAAAATTGTCTTCTTTTGCAAAAATGCCTACCTTTGAACCTCCATTCGTTAAAAAGAAGGAAGATGAAACAATTGATAATAAGTATGCTGTTGGCAGCATGCACAATAGTAGGTGTCGGAGCGCAGGATATGGCCGAGCTGTTTGTGAAGATGCCGGATGAATATACGATCGGGTTGGAAGATGCGTGGCGGAAGGATCTGGTGAATCTGTACCGGGCAGGAAAAGAAGCCAAGCTGCAGAACATGATGCAGGGCGCATCGCAATTGATGAAACTTACCCCCGACTATCTGAAAATACAGACGAGCGGGCGAAGCACTGTTGAACTGAGACGCCTTCCATTAGTCAACCATACCTGGATTATTTGTATGGTTACCACCGTCTCGGCTCCCGTATCCGATAGTCGTATTCATTTCTTTACGACAGACTGGAAGCCGCTTCCTGACGATGGCTTGTATAGCCCTGTCTCGGTCGATGACTTTCTTCTGCCGGATGTTGATACGACCGATGTTGCTTTTCTTGATGTGATGGCGGCACTTGATATGGATTTATTTGTTTACCGGTTAAACGAAGATGCGCAGACGTTGACTGCCGAGTATACGACCTTGTACTATCTTGACACTGCTATGCGTGATAAAGCGAAGCAATTTTTCAAAACGGAACCGAAAGTATTTACGTGGACAAAGGGACGTTTTGAGTAGGCGATGGTTTTTTATTTTTCAGGTACGGGAAATTCTTTGTGGGTAGCGCGTTCGGTAGCCGATGTTCTCTCCGAACAACTTATCTCTATGTCGGAATATCTTCTGAAAGATACGCTGAAGCAGCCGTTTTTCTCTTTATCCGAAAGGGAAAGCGTGGGTTTTGTCTTTCCGGTGCATTCGTGGGGTGTGCCTCCGTTGGTGAAGGACTTTATTCGTCGAGTTCGCTTTGATTCTCATGAATCTCCATTGATATACGCTATTTTTACGTGTGGCGACGAATGCGGATATACAGGACGGATGTTTCAGCGTCTGCTTGCAGAGCGGGGATGGAAAAGCCGTCACATCTATTCTTTGCAAATGCCGAACAGTTACATTGTTTTTCCCGGATTCGACGTAGATGATAAGGCATTGGAGGAAAAGAAGAAGAGGAGGGCGAAAGAAAAACTTCCCAGCTTGATTCGAGCAATAGCCGACGATGAGCCGGCAGATTGTTACATCACCGGTTCAATGCCTTTTCTGAAATCAAAGGTGATCTATCCGTTGTTTTGCAAATATGCACTGAACAGCCGACCGTTTTATGCTACCGACGATTGCATCGCATGCTCTCTTTGTGCCTCGCAGTGCCCTACTGCCAACATTACACTGGTCGATAAAAAACCGCGTTGGGGAAGAAATTGCACACAGTGTCTGGCATGTATTCATCATTGTCCTGTTCGAGCCATCGAATATGGCAAGACCACTCAAAAAAAAGGACGATATACGTTCCGTTGATGATAGAATTGTATACCTTTCCTCTAAAAGGTATTTTTGAGATTCCGTACACTGTTGCACGGCAGCTT
>NZ_JBQNAZ010000073.1:0-6707 GCF_052170195.1 Tannerella sp.
ATTAACTATTTAAAAATAAAATCCGATGAATTTTGATTTTAGTCGGTTAATAGTGTTTTAAAAAATATCTTTTATGAGAACAGTCAGCGGTCTCGACGTCCACAAAGATAGCATTTTTATGTGCATTTTGGACGAACAAGGCAAAAAAAGAGAAGAAAAATTTGGCGTGACGACCCGTGAAATAAAGCGGCTGTCATCCGTAATGCACACTCATTACGTGAGTGAGGTATGTATGGAAAGTACCGGGATTTATTGGATACCGATTCTCATTCCTGAAAACCCTGCTTTATCAAATAACGTTATTGTTTTTTTACTGTTTCCGACTCTCTACCTCCCCATTGTTTCGCGGTAGAAGTCGAGCGATTCGAAGACACGCTTCTTATCTACCTCCTGATCGATACGGATATTGCCGACCCCTTCCAGCAACGCAAAGCGGATACGTCCTCCTTCGTTCTTCTTATCGTGGGTCATCCGCTCGTATAAGGCTTCGTAATCGTGGCAGTCGAAAGCGAGCGAGGGGTATCCGCTACGGATCAGATTCACCGTTTGCCGCAAGACCTCGACAGGCATGGCGCACTGTTTATGCGACAGATACAATTCGCAAACCATCCCGGCGGCCACCGCATGACCATGGAGGATCGGGTGATGCTTTGCAAAGAACAAACTCTCGAACGCATGGCCGACGGTATGGCCGAAATTAAGCGCTTTGCGGATTCCCTGTTCTTTGGGGTCTTCACTGACAATGCGTTCTTTAACGGCTACCGAAGTCTCAACCAACGCGTGCAGCGGTTCTATGTCGATCTGTCTCCCCTCGATCTCGAACGCGAGAAGGCTGTTCAGATGGTTCTCATCGCTGATCAGTCCATGTTTAAGCATCTCGGCAAAGCCGGAGAGGATATTGTCACGGTCGAGCGAACGCAGGAAGACTGTATCGATCAGCACCGCATCAGGTGGGTAGAATGCTCCGATCTCGTTCTTCAGTCCGTTGAAGTTAATGCCCGTTTTTCCGCCCACAGCCGCATCGACGGCGGCCATAAGCGTCGTAGGGATATTGAGCGTATGTAGTCCGCGTTTGAACGTTGCCCCCGCGAACCCGCCGAGGTCGGTCACCATCCCACCGCCGAGGTTTATCAGCAGAGAATGGCGGGATGCTCCGCTTTGCGAGAGGATCGTCCAAATTCGGGCAACCTGTTCGATGTCTTTATGCGTATCCCCGGCCGCGATCGTTATAACCTCCGCCTGCCTGAGCGCCTGCACGGGCTGCAGAAGCGGCAGACAAGCATTACGCGTATTCGTATCGGTCAGGATATATGTCCGGTCGTGTTTATGCGACGCAAGATACGATATCAGCTCTCCCGCAATATCTTTTGTGATAAGCACCATCGTTTATTTCAAACCGGCTTCTTCAAGGATGGTTTCTACGGCTGCGTTCAAACCGTCTCTCTTTTTGCCGCCTGCCGTGGCGAAATGCGGCTGTCCGCCGCCACCGCCCTGAATGTGTTTGGCGCCGCTTTTAACGAGTCGTGAAGCATCCCATCCGTCGGCCACGAGTGCATCGCTGAGTGCGACAATCAGTCCGCACTTATCATGGTCTTCAATGCCCGCGATGAAACATACCCGTTCGTCCTTAGGATTTTCTCCTTTGATCTGGAATGCAATATCTTTAAAGATGTCGAGGTTTCCTTCGCCGTTAAAGACAAACAGTTTGACACCATTCCGCTCGATAGCGTGCGAAAGGATTCGTTGCTTGATCGAAGCCGCCTTTTCTTTCATATATTCGCCCAGTTGCTTCTTCAGTTCGCTGTTCTCCTCGATCGACTTGCGGATGGTCACGGCAAGGTTCGGCACATTATTGAACATGGCGCGCAACTCGCGGATGGCATCCTGCGCAAGATAGAACTGCGCCTCGGCACTCTCGGCCGTCACCGCTTCGATACGGCGCACTCCGGCCGCGATCGAACTCTCGTTCACGATGTACATCGAACCGATCATCCCGGTCTTCGGTATATGCGTGCCGCCACACAATTCGACGGACGATCCGTAACGGACTACACGCACTTCGTCGCCATATTTCTCGCCGAAGAGCGCCATCGCGCCCATCGCTTTAGCCTCCGCGATCGGGATATCGCGATATTCTTGCAGCGGCAAATCTTCACGTATCTTCCGGTTGACCGCCCTCTCGACCTTGCGGATTTCCTCATCTGTCAGTTTCCGGAAGTGGGAGAAATCGAAACGCAACGATTCGGGCGACACGTATGATCCTTTCTGTTCGACGTGCGTACCCAGCACCTCGCGCAACGCTTCGTGCAACAAATGCGTAGCCGAATGGTTGCATTCGCAACGGATACGCATCTCCTTGTTGATTTGAGCGGTGAACGTACCGGACACTTCGTTCGGCAACTTCCGGGCCAGATGTACGGGTAAGTTGTTTTCGCGTTTGGTGTCGATAATCTCCGTCTTTTCACCGTCCGGAGCGATCAGCCATCCGCAGTCGCCTACCTGTCCTCCCATCTCCGCATAGAAAGGGGTCTTGTCGAGTACGATCTGATACAGTTCCTTATTTTTTTGTTTTACTTTCCGGTAGCGCAGAATCTCCGCATCGCACCCGAAATGATCATACCCCACGAAATCGGTTTCACCATCGCGGAGTATGATCCAATCGCCTGTTTCGATCGCTGCGGCATTGCGCGCCCGCTCTTTTTGTTTCTGCATCTCCGCATCAAAAGCCGCGGTATCGACGGTCATCCGATGTTCGCGCAAGATCAGTTCGGTGAGGTCAAGCGGGAAGCCGTAGGTATCGTAAAGCACAAACGCATGAGCGCCGTCCAGCATGTTTTGTCCGGCTGCTTTCGCTTCTTCTATTTTTTTGTCGAGCATTCTGATACCGGTTTCAAGCGTACGCAGGAATGCGTTTTCTTCTTCCCTGATCACTTTGCCGATCAGTTCCTGCTGAGCAATGAGTTCGGGGTATGCCGTCCCCATGGTGTCGATCAGTGCTGGAAGGAGCTTGTACATGAATGCTTCGCGCCGGTCGAGGAACGTATATCCGTAACGCACGGCACGACGGAGGATGCGGCGGATGACATAGCCGGCTTTGGCATTCGACGGCAACTGCCCGTCGGTGATCGAGAAAGCGATCGTGCGGATATGATCGGCGATGACACGCATCGCTACGTCTTTTTCCTTATCGGTTCCATAAGGTGTCGACGTCATATCGGCAATCGCCCGGATGATGGGCTGAAAGACGTCGGTGTCGTAGTTCGAGGTCTTTCCCTGCAAGGCCATGCAAAGTCGCTCAAAGCCCATCCCCGTGTCGATCACATGGTTCGGGAGCGATTCGAGCGTGCCGTCGGCTTTGCGGTTATATTGCATGAATACGAGGTTCCATATCTCGATGACGAGCGGATGGTTCCGGTTGACCAGTGCAGCTCCGGGCATCGCCCGGCGCTCAGCCTCGGGACGCAGGTCGATATGGATTTCGGAGCAGGGGCCACACGGACCGGTATCGCCCATTTCCCAGAAATTGTCGTGTTTGTTTCCTTCCAAGATATGATCCTGTGGCAAAAACTGTTCCCAGTATTGTGCCGCTTCATTGTCACGGTCGATGTTTTCGGACGGACTGCCCTCGAAAATCGTCACGTAGAGCTGTTCCGGATCGAGGTGCAAACAATCTACCAGATATTCCCATGCCCAAGCGATGATTTCTTTCTTGAAATAGTCGCCGAAAGACCAGTTTCCGAGCATCTCAAACATGGTATGATGATAAGTATCATGTCCTACCTCTTCCAAGTCGTTATGTTTTCCGCTGACGCGCAAACATTTTTGCGAATCCGCCACACGAGGATATTTAATCGGTACATTACCGAGAATGATGTCTTTGAATTGATTCATCCCGGCATTGGTAAACATCAGGGTCGGGTCGCCTTTGATAACCATAGGAGCCGAGGGTACAATATGATGTCCTTTTGACGCAAAAAAAGACAGAAACGATTCACGAATTTCCTTTGCTGTTAGCATATTAATCGAATAGGGATGCTTGTTAAAACCTTTGAAATATTTTGCAAAATTAGAGTAAAATCTTATATTTGCAACCTAATTTGAAGGAAGACTTTAAGAATGGGACTGTTTAAGTCGAAGAAAATATACTATTTATACAATCCGGACACGTTGAACTATGAGCGCGTATATCCCACGGCTAAACAACGTTTCTTTTCCGTTATCAGACATCTGAGTATCGGGCTTTTCTTCGGAGCCGTTGTCTTCTTTATTTTCATCAACACATTCTCATCACCCATGGAGTCTTTGTTGAAAAAAGAAAACAAACTTCTGCAAACACAGTATGAGGTGCTCGATCTGAAGCTCACCGAGGCATTGAAGGTGCTGGATGATATTCAACAACGGGACGAAAATCTGTACCGTGCCATTTTTCAAGCCCACTCGATTCCCGAATCGGTTCGTCAATCGGGATTCGGCGGAACGAACCGGTACGAGTATTTGACCAGCCTTTCCAACTCTGAACTGGTTATTGAAACAACAAAGAAGCTGGATATGCTGAAAAAACAACTATATATCGAGTCCAATTCGTTGGAGGAGTTGATCGCCATGGGTAAAAGTCTGGAAGAACGCAGTCGTTGCGTTCCGGCTATCCAGCCCGTATCGAATAAAGATCTTAAAAAAACGGCTTCGGGTTACGGCATGCGCATCGATCCGATTTACCGTACGCTCCGCTTCCATTCCGGCATGGATTTTTCCGCACCTACCGGTACCGACATTTATGCTACCGGAAATGGTCAGGTCTCTTTCGTAGGTTGGCGACAGGGGTATGGTAATTGTGTAATCATCGATCATGGCTACGGCTATAAAACACTGTATGGTCACATGGAGAAATACTTTGTGCGCGTAGGGCAAAAAGTGAATCGTGGCGAAACGATCGGTACTGTAGGAAGCACCGGAAAATCGACCGGCCCTCATCTGCATTACGAGGTACTGGTGAATAACAAACCCGACAATCCTGCCAAATATTATTTCCAGGATCTGACCCCCGAAGAATATGACCAGATGCTCCAAATATCGGAGAATCACGGTCAGGTAATGGATTAACACTTCCATGGCTCTGAAGCAGCAAAAAGTCGAAAAGTTATATTTCTCGATCGGAGAAGTAGCACAACAATTCGGTTTGAATGAATCGACCCTGCGATTCTGGGAAAAAGAGTTCGATGAAATTTCGCCTCGAAAAACGAAAAAAGGGACACGTTACTATCGTCAGGAAGATATCGAGCAGATCCGATTGATTTATCATCTGGTGAAAGAGCGCGGCATGACGTTATCCGGAGCGCGCCGTAAACTGAAAGAGAACAGAGAAACGACGGTTCGCATCTTAGAAATATCGGACAGGCTTCAAGGGGTACGTGCCGCTTTGGTTTCGATGATCGAGGCGCTGAACAAAGCAGAAAAAGAACAAGAAAACAATTACGAACAAGAAGCAAATGATAAACAATGACATTTTGGCAGTAGGAATGGTTATTGCTGGTTTAGTTTTAATTTTAGTCGGAGCCAATGCTTTGACGGACGGAGCAGCCGCCGTAGCCAAGCGGTTCCGCATCTCGAATTTAGTGATCGGTCTCACCATTGTGGCCTTCGGCACTTCGGCGCCGGAGCTGGCCGTAAGCGTGGTCTCCGCCTTGAAAGGCAGCCCGGACCTGGCTATGGGCAATGTAGTAGGCAGTAATATTTTCAACACACTCCTGATTGTAGGACTTACGGCAACGATCGTTCCGTTAGGAGTGCTTAAAAGTACGATTACGAAAGAGATACCTTTATGTATTTTAGCGTCGGTCGTACTGCTGGTTTCTGCCAATGACATCTTAATCGATAGTGCGGCCGAAAATATCCTCAGCCGTTCCGACGGTGTGATTTTGCTCGGATTCTTTCTGATATTTTTCGGTTATACCTTTGCGATTGCCCGCAACCACACGGAAGGAGACGAGGCGGAAACGGTAAAAGACATGCCGATTTGGAAATCCGCGTTGTTTATCGTGGCCGGATTAGCAGGGTTAATTTATGGCGGACAGTTTTTTGTAGAAGGCTCTTCGCAGATCGCCCGGAGCCTTGGTGTAAGCGAGTCGGTCATCGGGCTGACACTGGTAGCCGGAGGAACTTCCTTACCGGAGTTAGCCACCTCGGTTGTAGCGGCATGGAAGAAGAATCCGCAGATGGCGATCGGAAACGTGGTTGGTTCGAACCTGTTTAATATCTTCTTCGTGCTGGGATGCAGCGCATCAATTTATCCGTTACGCGTACAAGGCATTACATTTCTCGACTATGCTATTATGCTCGGATCGTGTATTATATTGTTCATATTCAGTCGTTTCTTTAAAAAACAGATGATTACACGTTGGGAAGGCATCGTCATGGTGCTCTGCTTTCTGGTCTATATAACATATCTGGTGATGAATGCTCTGGCAGCGGAAGGTCCCATGTAAGGCCCTTTTTAGTATACAAACGCGATAGCGTCAAACGTCGAGGCTTTCCGATCCAACCGTTGTATCAATGCGTATCACCTCTTGGAGATGATACGAAAGATGAACGAGGTCAAAAGAATAAACACTTAAGCCCGACCGACAGGATTTTGTCGGTTCAGTATTTATTTTGAGATTATTGCTGTCCGGTAAAACTCAAAAAGACAAAATCATCTTACTCGAAGCCCT
>NZ_JBQNAZ010000074.1:0-6463 GCF_052170195.1 Tannerella sp.
CCAACGACCCCGAGATTACAAATCACGTGCTCTGGCCAACTGAGCTAAAGAGGCCTTTAGCATAAAATGAGCCGCTTCGTGGTAAGCGAAACGGCTGCAAATTTAGACATTATTTTATTACGTAGCAAATTTCCACCTTTTTTTTTTACTTTGCCCTGCTTTTTTCTTTCACTTTAATCAATTGCTTCTCTAAAGCAACAACTGTATCATCGACAGCCTCCTCGAATGTATCACTTACTTTCTCGGCAAAAAGATCGTTGTTTTTTATCTTTAAACGAATTCCAACCTGCTTGTTTTGAACCGACTCCGGCTTTACGACACGCAAAGTCACCTCTGCCCCCAAAATACCTTCATGATACTGACTCAGTTTCGAAACTTTTTTTTGAATAAACGCCTCCAAACGTTCGGTCGCGTCAAAATGAATTGCTTGAACTCTGATTTCCATAATTTACCTCCTTACTTTTTCGCTCTGGGATGAGCATGATACATTTTTTTTAATTCTTCAAAAGTAATATGCGTATAGACAGAGGTCGAAGCCAGACTGCCGTGTCCGAGCAATTCTTTCACGGCATTCAACTCCGCTCCGTCATTCAACATACTCGTTGCAAAAGAATGCCTGAGCACATGCGGACTGCATTTTGCCAACATCGGGATACCGGACAATCGCTTTCTGACGATACGATAGACGATAGCCCCCGTCAAAGGCCTGCCATTTTTCCGCACAAAGAGATACATAGAATCATCGGCAAGAATTTCTTTTTCCTTCTCCGAGATATAATGTACGATCATCTCTTTTAAACGCTCCGCAAACGGAATGATACGCTGTTTATTACGCTTACCGTTCACCTTGAGCTGCATAGCTTCCATATCAATATCTGCATGTCGGATTCCGACAAGTTCAGAGCGCCTCAGCCCCGTTTGATATAACATTTCAAGCAACAGACGGTCACGGCTACCCTCAAAATCAGATTCAAAGGAAGAGCCATCAAGCAAATCAGCCATTTCTCTTTCTTTTACAAAAGAAGGTAATGGGCGCGACATCTTAGGCCCCACAACCAAACGTACGGGACTTTCAGACAGCACTCCCTGCTTCAACAAGAACTTAAAGAACGATTTCAGCGAACTCAGCTTGCGGTTGACCGAGCTGGAAGCCATTGACCTATCCAAAAGAGAAACCATCCATAAACGAACACAATCAGCATCGATTAACCGAACGTCAATCGCCGCCCCTTCTGCATTCGCACAGATGAATGCTTCAAATTGAAGCAGATCCCGCTCATATGCCGCCACGGTAAGAGCCGAGTAGCCCCTCTCATAGCGAAGGTAACTTAAAAATGGCTTAATAAAAGCATTCACGCCGCATTGTTTTAACGCGACGAATATAAGAAGATTTTTTTATTAAACCAAAAAAGGTGGTAAAAAAAAACGGATGATTACTCTTCAGCCTGCTGTAATTGCTGCACGTAAATCGCACGAATACGTTCTTTCCTTTTTTCAACAGAGGGTTTGGAAAAAGCCTGACGCTTTCTCAGCTCTTTTACAACCCCTGTTTTTTCAAACTTTCTTTTGAACTTCTTCAATGCTCTTTCAATGCTTTCGCCTTCTTTTAATGGAACTACAATCATAAATTATTACTTTAATGCTTATTTTGTTTTTTTATTTCATCCGTAAAAATCGGGCACAAAAGTACGGAGAGTTTTATTACTTACAAAACTTTCCGATATATTTTTAACCGAATAAACAGATTCCGTTCTTTTTATCTATCTTTGTGCCCTATCAATACAGAAAAATTCATCCATAATATATAACAAATGGCACTTATAAAATCAGTTCGGGGCTTCGTACCCTCTATCGGAAAAGACACTTATCTAGCAGACAATGCAACCATTATCGGAGATGTGGTGATTGGCGAAGGATGCAGTATCTGGTTCGGTGCAATATTACGCGGAGACGTCAACTCGATCCGTATCGGGAACGGGGTCAATATACAAGACGGTTCGGTGCTTCATACCTTATACGAAAAATCAACGATCGAAATAGGCGACAATGTATCGGTCGGACACAACGTTACGATTCACGGCGCCAAGATATGCGACGGTGCGCTGATCGGGATGGGAGCCGTAGTGCTCGATCACGCGGTGATCGGCGAGGGGGCCATCGTGGCAGCAGGATCGGTCGTACTAAGCCATACTCAGGTAGAGCCGGGGAGCATTTACGCCGGAGCCCCCGCGAAGTTCGTCAAGAAAGTAGACCCCGAGCAATCGAAAGAAATCAATCAGAGGATCGCACGAAATTATCACATGTACGCCTCCTGGTATAAATCGGAAGATTGATGCATTTTCTCTCCAGAAGTATATTGATTCCGGCACTTGCTTTGGCCGCTGCCGTTACAGGCTATGTAACATGGCACACTCTGAATCAGGAGAAAAACCATGCGTTGCCTGATAATGTAGTGCAGCAAATCGATGAACCACAACGAGCCAGACTCGTCTTTGCCGGCGACCTGATGCAACACATGCCACAAGTTCGCGCCGCCCGTCGGCCAGACGGTACTTTCGACTATTCGGAAACGTTTCGTTACGTCAAACCGTTCTTCCAAGAAGCGGACTTCGCCATGCTGAATTTTGAAACAACACTCACGCCTGCCTCGCGTTATACCGGCTATCCGATGTTTCGCTCTCCGGCACAACTGGCGGATGCCATTCGCGATATCGGTATCGACGCCGTAGTAATGGCCAACAATCATATTTGCGACAACGGACGAGCAGGAATCGAGTACATGACGGCGCGTTTCGACTCGCTGGGTATCGTTCACACCGGTGCGTTTATCGACAGTATACGATATCGTATGAATCATCCGTTGCGTTTCGAGGTCAAGGGGATCCGGTTTGCCCTGCTCAACTATACTTACGACACCAACGGTGTTCCCATCCCTAAAGGAACGATCGTGAACCTGATCGACACGACAGCCATCCAAAACGATTTACAGAGTATCGACCGCTCTGAGACGGATTGCATCATTGTGTTCTTTCACTGGGGTGACGAGTATGTACGAAAACCCAATAATACGCAACGGAAGCTGGCGGAGCTATGTCATCGCTACGGGACGGAAATCGTGATGGGCAGCCATCCGCACGTGATCCAGCCTTTCGAGGCCAAGTACGATACGGACAGCATCATCCGCTCCGTGACGGTCTATTCGCTGGGCAACTTCGTATCGAACCAGCGAGACCGATACAAAAACGGCGGGCTGATTGTCACGCTCGACGTAGAAGTAGAAAAGCACAATAAGAAAATCGAGATTTGTCCGTACTATACGCCGGTATGGGTTTCCATGCCGAACTATCGTATTCTTCCCCCCTCAGTAGCCGATACGCTTCCGCTACCGTCCGGACAACGGGAAAATTACCTCCAATTTATTCGGGACACCCACACCCTGCTGGATAACGACCGGATATTCAAAGAAATGCAATCATTATAAACTCATTTCACGAAGGATACAGTCTGTTACCCCGCTATTCCGCTGCACATAATCTCCGACAATTCGTCCGGTTTCCGCACGTTGTGCCGGCTTACGGATAAATTCATCCATACGGGTTATAAATGCGGCTTCATCCTGCAAAGAAAATCCTCCTCCACAGGCAATCAATTCATGCGCTTCGCGAAATTTCTGATATCTGGGTCCGAACAGCACCGGGATACCGTAGACAGCCGCTTCGAGCGTATTGTGAATCCCTTTTCCGAACCCGCCTCCCACATAAGCCACATCTCCGTAACGATAGATGGACGAGAGCAAACCGAAGCTGTCAATAATCAGACAATCCTTACCGGACACCGACTGATCGTTCGCCTCGGACAGACGGATAGAAGGACGATGGAGCAGCGATTCGATATACAGCAGATGTTCCCGTGGGATTTCATGCGGCGCAATGATCAGTTTCACTTCCGGATGCGTATTAAAATACGGAATAAGGATCGACTCGTCTTCGGGCCACGAACTGCCTGCGACCAGAATCAGCGAAGTTCCGTCTCCTGCAAATTCTTTCACCGCGGGAAGCTCACGCGCCTGCCGCTGCACGGCCAGCACCCGGTCGAAACGCGTATCTCCACACACCTGAACGTTCGTAATCCCGAACTCCGCCAGCAGGCTTCGCGAGGCTTCGTCCTGCACAAACAGACGCTCAAAACAGGTAAGCGCTTTCCTGTACCAGCTTCCGTACCATTTGAAAAACAACTGTTCACGCCGAAAGATACCGGAAACGAGGTACGTCGGGATCTTTCTTTTTTTCAGCTCCGTCAGATAGTTCAGCCAGAACTCGTATTTGATAAAGACCGCCACCGCCGGATTGGCCAGATGCAGGAACTTCCTCACCTTATACGGCGTATCGAAGGGCAAATAACAGATCACATCCGCCCCGTCGTAATTCTTACGCACTTCGTAGCCAGATGGCGAAAAGAACGTCAACAGAATTTTATAGTCGGGATAACGCTTGCGAATCGCCTCCATCAAAGGACGCCCCTGCTCAAACTCACCGAGCGAGGCAGCATGAAACCAGATATATCGGGCATTCCGATCGATCTTTTTCCGCAGGATACCGTTCGTATGCCACTGCCCCACGCGGGTCATCCGCGCCTTACGGTGGAAAAACGAAGACAGTTCGACGGCAAACGCATACAGATGCAATGCCAGTGTGTAAACGTGACGCATCAACCTAATACTTCTATCGCACGGCCGATTCGCCGAATCGTCTCTTCCTTACCGATCGCTTCGGTGATATGAAACACCTGCGGCCCGATGCCTTGCCCCACAAGCGCCAGACGCGCGGCATTCATAATGTTCCCGAGATTATACCCTTTCCCGGCAATCCATGTTTTCACATATTCCTCAGTACCTTCTACATCGAACGGCTCGCGACGGCGTAACACCTCGATCAGCTCCGTCAACTGCGCGGCACTGTCTTCCTTCCAGCGTTTCTTGCGCGTTTTCTCGTCGTATGTCTCCGGCGCAACAAAGAAATAATACGTCTGCTCCCACAATTCGGGCACGAAACTCACACGCTCTTTCATCAGTCCGACGACTTTTTCGACATAAGCCTCATCCGTGCCGACAACACCATGCTGCTCGAGAACCGGCCGGAACATGGCGGCAATATCTTTGTCGCTACGCTTACGGATATATTGATGATTGAACCATTTGCCCTTCTCGTAGTCGAATTTCGCACCGCTCTTGCTGCAATGAGCTAGGTCGAAAAGCGAAATCAGTTCGTCCATCGCGATCAGTTCGCGATTATCTCCGGGATTCCATCCGAGCAGCGCCAGAAAATTGATAACGGCCTCGGGCAGATAGCCGCTCTCGCGATATCCCGACGACACTTCACCGCTCTTCGGGTCACGCCATTCGAGCGGAAAGACGGGAAAGCCCAAACGGTCTCCGTCGCGCTTGCTCAGTTTCCCCCCCCCTTCGGGTTTAAGGAGCAAGGGTAGATGTGCAAAGCAAGGCATCGTATCGGCCCAGCCGAGATAACGATAAAGCAAGACATGCAACGGAGCGCTCGAGAGCCACTCCTCCCCGCGAATCACGTGAGTAATCTCCATCAGATGGTCGTCCACGATATTCGCCAGATGATACGTCGGCAAATGATCGGCCGATTTATAAAGCACCTTATCGTCAAGGATGGAGGTATTGATAACGACTTCACCACGTATCAGATCATTCACATGGATGTCTTCGCCCGGTTCGATTTTCGTACGCACCACATAACGGTGTCCCGCATCGATCAGCGACTTCACTTCCTCAGCCGGAAGCGTCAGGGAGTTACGCATCTGCATCCGGGTCGAGGCATCGTACTGAAAATTCGGAATCTCCTTTCGCTTGGCTTCCAGCTCTTCGGGCGTATCGAAAGCGATATAAGCCCGTCCCGCATCCAGCAAACGGTCTACATACTTTTTGTAAATTTCCTTCCGTTCGCTCTGACGGTAAGGGCCATACTTTCCTCCATAGCCCACACCCTCGTCGAAAGGAAGGCCAAGCCATTGAAACGACTCGATGATATACTCTTCCGCACCGGGCACAAAGCGCTGTGTGTCCGTATCTTCGATACGAAGAATCATCTCACCGCCATGCTGTTTGGCAAACAAATAATTATACAAGGCTGTACGTACACCGCCGATATGAAGCGGCCCCGTAGGACTGGGTGCAAAACGCACTCTTACTTTTCGTTCCGACATATATTTAGACGAATTTGAATACTTATTACGAATGCGCAAAAGTAAGCAATTTCCGCATAATGCCGTCATATCGGAAAGAGTATTTGCCCGACAAGTCCATAAAGAGAGCTCAACAAATTTATATAAACATGATTTTAATAAATAGTTTGTAGCAAGAGCATCTTATTTTTAAACATACCCTAAAAATAAAAGAATAACATTATGTATTAGATAAATAAAACTTCATATATTTGTG
>NZ_JBQNAZ010000075.1:0-6203 GCF_052170195.1 Tannerella sp.
CATCATACCATTTGACTTCTCCGAACTTGGCATCTTCGTCTACCACCTTAACCAACTTCCCGTGACGGTTGAAATGCTCCCATAAACCGAATTTGACATTCCTTAGCTTTTTGCCACGATTGTGAATCATCCCGTTGGGATAAAAGTTTTTCAATATATAATATACATTATCATTTGCCGGAGCATATTCCTGTATTGAAGGCCAGCCGCCCGAATGTAATTTTATATACCATCCGTTATATTCTACCGCATTCCATCCCGTTTCTTTTTTAATCTTTTCGGCGTATGCGAAATCGAACCTTTCGACACAACCGATACTGTCTTTTTCGTTTGTTTTCATCTGTTTTTTTGTTTGTGCATAACCTGCGGTCAGGTTGATAAATAATAATAAATATCCGAGTATTCTCATTGGTTGATCATTATATTGATTGCTTCCCATTGCCACTCGAAAAGGCTTTTGCGTTCGACACCGACCCTATGGCTGTAATCCATCAGATTGTCCGTTTTTCCGTCTTCATACGTGTATTTCGCATGGGGTGAAATGCCGTCGAAAGTATGCGGAAGTCCTAAAGCATGCAGCAATTCATGAACCGGCGTAGTCTCTTCATGACCGCCAAAACAGAAAGTCAACTTCAAATTGTCTCCGTTTGCTTTTTTAACGGAAAAACCGGCTATTGAAGGACTGTTCACCGAGTTTGCTTGCACACATTCTTCAGGCAAAAAGAATATCCTGATATATCCGCTGCTGTCATTGTATCTTGACGGGATTTTAGACCGTAAGAGGGGGAGCAACGACCTGAAACGCATCTCGTAATTTACAACATATTTATCCTCTGTCGCTCTCCGAAAACAAGCATTCCGATACGCCTCCCGGTCTGCTTTCTTTTTTGTTAGGTCTATCTCCTCAAAGACGCCTTCGGCTTTTACATAAGCTTGAGACAGGTATTTATTTAACTCTCCCTGTTTCTCGAAAAAAGCAGTTGTATCTTTAATACTCTCTTCCGGTCTACCATTGATATCTGTTCTTACACTAAAGAACACCACCTTGATTTTGCGCCAATGAGCCTCGTCATTGGGCAGGATGCGCAACATGCCGCACAATTCGCGCAATACCAGCGGATAGCCTTCGATAACCTCCGGCAGAATACGTCCGTTCTCCTTATAAGCCATGATTTTGTCCGGCGCTTCGGCTATCCGAGGGATAGCATAGGCTTTCAGATGCACGGCGCGGTCGAACGGCCTGTGACAAGTGATTTCGATATGATAACCCGTATGCGGAAAGTCTACCGGCTGGCATACCTCAGGGTCTATGATGGACTGCTCTTTGACTCGGAAAGAGAGATGACCGTGTGTTTCAACGAGCGGATTGTCAAAAGCAAACAAGATGATTTTAGGCGATTGCCTGACATAGACCAAAAGCCTCAGATTCACCGTCTCACCTTCTTTTATCGTCATTACCGGAACAAGATATTCGTTTAACAGACCGCTGTAACCATCAAGGGTAATACGCACATAATCTCTTTTATGGTCGTCTGCCATCACCTGATCCGGAATAAAATTATCCCGTCCGCCGGCTCTTGCGTAACAGACTCCGGAGCCCGTACCGGAATTATTTCCTTTTTGAACCACCCTGTCAACAGATCTGCCCCCCTGTCTTACCGTCTCGTAATGCTTGCCCATTATGCCATCTTCGGGATACTCCCTTTCGCTGAAAGGATGGTCATTGAACTTATTGCATAAAAACGATTGATTGGTTCTGCTGTAAGTAACATACAGTCCTATATTATAGAGCTCCGTATCTCCCGTTCTGTACCATGAGAAGCCGAACGAGCCGTCGTAATCTTCCATCGGGCGGAAGTCGACACGGCATTCGGCATCGCCGGCATAACAGGCTTTCTTCGCAGAGCCGGGTTGGGCATAGACTTGCGAAAAAGCGGGAGGTGGCAGCCAGGGAGGCGAAACAGGAATATACGGGATGCTCGCCGTTTCTTCTATCTTTTTTCCATCTATCTGCCTACAGTTGACAACGATATCATTATGACTGTCGTCATGAAACGTGAAGGCTTCACAGGCCACATTATTTCGCAAAGCGACCACCCTTGTACGTCCGGTATTGAAAATACATTCCACCTCCTTACCATACAGTCCGCGAGTATGGATATGCAGATACACCGTCTCGTTTTTATATACCGAAGATGTACGGGGAACAGATGGCTCGCCGTACTCAGCCGTTTTCACATCGCTCCAATAAACGGATACGACCTTGGGTGCATCCGCTTCACCGCTCTTAATCTCTATCGCCGTTTCTATCGACAGAAGAGACGGATCCATTTTTATCTTTTTCTTTTCAGACTCCGGAGCCATCTGTAAAGAAAACGTAATACGCAAAAAGGCTCCGGCCAATTCTTCGGGAAATGTCATGTAAATCGGCGCCGATTCGCAGCTGTCGATAGCTTCAGCCATTACCTGCCGACTCTCGTCTTCCTCATGCATGGATATCGGATATATCCCCGTTATTTTGCTTAACGCGTATCCTTCTTCCTCCATGTAACACTGCACGTTCACCTTCTCCTTTTTTTTCAACGGACGTGTGAAAGTGAATCTTACAGGGATTTGCTCTTCGGCTCTAATCATGCGGATATTATTCCTCTCCCCGAATGTTACGGATTTTATGCCCAACTTTTTCATCTTTGTTGCAGTTTTGTTTTCACCTTTTCCAAACATCTTAACGGCTGCCCGTTTATCAGCTCTTCGCCCGTCGGATCCAATTGCTCTGCCAACGGATGAGCCGAAAGCGTTGCCGGCATGGGGATCTGCCCGTGATTTACAAAACGGATGCAACCGGGCACTCCCAAGGCACACGTGGCTTTGCTGCGAGAGGTCAGAAGCGTTGCCACACCGTTGACTTTGACTTTCGTGAACGTATCGCTCCATTCCACGACATTGGCTCTGCACGGTCTTGAAGGCCAAGAGGCCTTGCAAAGCGTAAACCCCGGAGGGTAAAACGCGTTACCCAGATTCATCGACGTGCCCGCAAGGCTCCTGCCGTTTATATGTGCAAAATGCTGGTCGGTTACTTTCATTCGTCCCGGCGTCGTGCCGAAAGCACACATGCATATCGCACCGTCTACTGCAAATTTTTCATCCATATTCCCCTGTCTTTCGTGTTTATTTATTCAATACAGCCATCTGTTTACCACACGTTCCGCTTCCGGATCGCGCTCTATGACGACCCGCCTGCGCATGTATGAAGATGCTTCGTCATTCATCAGTACGTTTACCGAAAGCTCGAAATGCTCGAAATCACCCTCTTTCGTTCTCATGCAACTCAGTTTGCCCTCCATCTTCCTCACTCTTTTGTTGTAAAAAGCCGGCATAACAGAATAGATATCGGGATTGTCGGGCACTGACAGGATAAAACTGTTTGTGTCCGATTCTTCTTCCTTGACGGCATAACACGTCGTTACATATCCGTATTCCGGGAAATCACGAAGAGCGAACTCCATCACGCCGTCTTTTTCGGGCAAAAAATAAAAGGAAACAAATGCATCGCGCCGAAGAACGTTCAAAAAACGCCGTTCATCGGCCAGATTCTCTTCGGAAGCTTTCAGATACTGCTCCACCTCGCCGGTCGGATAACGTTCCAACAGCTCCGCCTTTTTCTCCGCACGACGTTCTTTTATCGCACACATGTTTTCTATCCCGCGTATCTCTTTCTCTGCAGAGACTGAAAGATATACCGGATAAAGACTGTCCCCGATTTCCAGCCGGATCATGTCCGCGATGTTTTCCGGCGGGTTTTCGTTTATCATTACATCGCGCCGTCCCAGAAAGATAAAACGATATGCGTCCGGTGCCATCTTCTCGGCACGGATATCCATCACGGCACGGTAAGAGTAAAACGTATCGTCCGGCAGGATATGACGCACACAGACCTTATATGAATCGCTCAAGCGCTTAAAACCAAACATAATTCGCAAAATATAACTTATTCATATTCGTTTTATCTTATAAAAACAACAATGTGGAACCTGTTATTTGGCTATATACACATCCGTTCCGCTCTGTATCGTGATATCCGAACCGGACAGGATATCCGTCTTCTTACGGGCAGTAATCCTGACATTGCCGTTCGCATTCTCCAAAAGTTCTTCGCCCGATTGAATATTGATATTTCCCGTCACAGTCCGCAACTTCGCATGCTCATCCGCCCTGACATTCATCGACTTCCCGACAGACAGGCTGTGGTTTTCGCCTACGGTCTGATTAAATTCCGAACCCACGCTTTGTTGCGTATCCTTGCCCGACGAAAGCATCAACGATCTACTTGCCGATATTTCAATATCCTCGGACGTGATCGTTACTTTCTTGGGGGCATGAATTTTTATCTGCTCGCCCACAGTGTCTATCAGAATGATATTGCCCCCGCTATCTTTAATGGTGATCGATTGCTTGGCTTTCGAATCATTAAAGATGATCTGATGCTCGCTTCGGGTGATGATGGTCTTGATATGATTCCCCTTACCGCCACCCTGATTCTCCGCGTTCTCGCCGTGATACATGCTCCCGATCACTACCGGATGAGACAGATGTTGGCCGTCCAGGAAGTCGACAAGCACCGAGTCTCCTTTTTCCGGAATAAACACAAATCCGCGGTTCACGGGGCCCAGGCCTTTTCCTTTTCCTCCCGCATCAAGCGACATCATCGGGATCCACGTTTCGCACGTGCGCTCGTCGAACGGGAACTCTACCCGTACACGGCCCAGGCCTTTCGGGTCTTCGTTATCCCAAACCTTTACCTCGATCGGGTTAGGTGTAGGGATAGGAACCTCAGGCGTGGGAAGGTATTCCAGATCGGAGGGAAGCGCCTCGAACTCGCAACGGTAACGACCGTTCTGATCAAACTCGTGAAACGTCTTGTACACACGGTATGTCCCCATATCCGTGCCGCCCATGTTCTCCGGCATCTTGATCTGCACCAGACGGCCGATCCGTACGTCGCATGTCTTGCAGACTCCTCGGACGTACATCATCTTCGCACCGTCCGAGACCTTACGACGCTTGGCATGCTCCTTCAGACTACCCATATCCGACACGTAAGCCGTCGAAGGCGTATTGGGCTTGCGCATCGCCGTGAGCGTATCCGAACGACCGCTGATCGTCTCCAGAAGGCTCGTCGCGTTCTCGATCGAACCCGGGTCCTGCTGCTCCCACTTCTTGTTCTCCTCGCGCTTGTAGTAATATGTCGAGAATTGATTCGGAACCAGACGCGAGCAAAACTCGAACGAGCGAAGCTCCATATCGTATGTCAGGTCTACCTTCGGAAACTAGCGGTGAGGACCTATCACCAACTCCATACCCGAGTAGTAGAAACGTTCGAAGTATTGCCGGCACAGCCGTTGCAGGAAGCGCCAGTCGCTCTCGCGGTACTGAAGCGCGAAGTCGATATCCGCCTTCCACGCCGGGTCGTTCTCCGTCGACAGATTCAGCGTACCGTCCGTAATCGTGCCGAAGATCTCTTTCAGGTTCGTGCTGCTGTACGTCTGCATCATCTCGCCCCGTTCCAGTTCGACCGTCAGCGACTGACCCGTAAACGATACCGCGCCGTGCATCCCGTCGATCGCGATCATCTTCACGCTCGTAACGACCCCTACAAACATATACGCCTTCTCCGGCTGATCGGCATGCTGAAGGTCGATGGCCACCCGTTTGTTCGTCTTTTGCATAAACGCGTCCGGCGACTCGTGAAAGGCCGCGTCGAACGTGCGGTAGTCGATCAACACTTCGAAATCGTGATGCTGACCTATCTCCTGCGAGAGACTCAAGCGGATGAAATTCACCTGCTCCCCGGCGATGCTGACCAGTGCCTGTACCTCTGTTGTCCTGATATTCTTTGCCATATATTATCTCATTTATGTGTTTCCCTGTTTTTCGAAATTAATTGGCATATTTTTGTGTCTTCATGGCCTCATAACCATCCATCTACTCTCTATCTCTTGAAGAGCCTTACAACCGGACACAGCCGGATCACGTCAGTCACATCACCAAACGTACCATGCTTTCATCCTCCCTTAGTCCAAGCATGAAGTGAATCGATTTTCTCTACATCCTCTATCAAATTAAAGGTGAATATAAAAGCTTCTTTATTACAAATTTAGATAAAATCCTCGAGATTTTACACCGGGCAGATAAAAACACAAGGC
>NZ_JBQNAZ010000076.1:0-5750 GCF_052170195.1 Tannerella sp.
AATCTTGTATATCCATAACCCAAAGATAAGCTTATTTTGATGCGGTTGCCCTGGGGGATTCATTAAATTACATGCGTAATCAGTCAATACCGATAAAAACAGTGTTTGAGACTAGAAGAACTTTATATGTATATCCGCAATTCTTTCTAAAAAAATTGCGGATATACATAATTTTTTTGTTATGTTTCTGGTTTTTAGAATTTTGAATTGTGTTGGATTCTCGTTATTTTGCTATTTCCGTCATTCTGGATAAACGAGATTTTCTTTATCAACGACTGTGGTTTAAATAACTCATAAGCATCAGCAAGCTTAACAATGACGATGCAAAGGCTTAATCATCGCTGCCGGAAGACTTAATAACAACGAGATATCCGTCTTATTGCCCGCAGACAGCGATAGATACAGCCTTCTCACTCTATTTATTCCGCTACCTTCGCAGCGATCCGTTCATATCCTTTTGCGTTGGGATGCAAACCGTCTCTGAAGAGTGCTTCATCGATCTTTCCGTCGGGCTTGAGAAAGTAACTACCCACATCGCAGTACTCGTAACCCAACGGAAGCACAGCCTGCTCAATCTTACGATTCAGCCCGGCTACGCGTTCCTCCATCGCCCGGCGCGGATAAAGAGCAACGACTTTGATGGCCGCCTTCGGCTGACGCTCACGAATCGCGGCCAGCAAAAAGAGGAGTCCTTCGACGATATCTTCGTCGCTATCGAAAGTCAGATTATTGGTGCCGATGTTCAGCACAACCTTCTCGGCTTCAAATCCGTCCAGCTCGCCATGGTACACTCGCCAGAGTACATTCTGGACATAGTCCCAACCGTAGCCCATGTTACGGTATCCCGCCGGCACAAACTCTCTGTCCCAACTTTCCTTGCCGTCTTGAATCCTGTGCGCTCCTCCCCAATAGTGGGTGATGGAATTACCCATGATGACACGCCGCGGAGCTTGTTCGGCATTCTGGCGCAGGATATCCTGATGCCTCGCCTGCCAGTCGTACATACCCGGCTCACGGCGTTGCGTCACCGGAATCGTGGTGCTCTTCGTTCCTCTCGGCATACGCAGAAGCCGACGCAAGAACGTTTCATGATGCCCTGCTAAAACGACCGTGCCATAATCGTTCGGGTGAATCCCTTCGGCGGTTGTCTCCGTTGTGCGGACACTTTCGTCGAACGTCATCAGATGAAGGTCTTTGATCTCATTCTTGAGTTGGTCGTACGCTTTCTGTGCCGCTTCATTCGCTTCTGCTACCTGAGTGCGGGTAGATGCTTGTATCTCATCCTGATTAAATCCGGTATGCTGTACGATCACAATCGGAGCGGCATGGTACGCACGAATGGCGCGCACCGCTTCGATGGTACGACGCGTCTTTTCTTCGACTGTAAACTTACCGAGGTTCGGATAGCAATCCAGCAAATAGGCTGCTCCGTCTACTTCGTTGATATACTTAAGCACCTCAGGTTCCAATTGTCCGTTACCCGAAAAGCCGAAATTCACGACCGGCCAGTCGAGCTTACGGGCAAGGATGTTTGTCCACGCATTGCCCGGCCGCGAGGCGCATGCGCCCTGTGCAATCGAGGTGCCGTAAACGATGATTGGTTTCTCCCTGCGCACCGGTTCGACCTTGAAGATCGATCCTTCGGGGACTCCGATTTCCATCCACGTCACCGAATTATATAGCGGCAGATACAGCCGATATTCGCGTTCCATCTTTGTATTCAGATCGGTATACGTATAGAGAATCGTATCTCCAAAGATGTACTTTACACCGTTATCCATCCAGCGTCCCTGCTTGTCGATGGAATACAAATCCACACCCGAAACACCGGTCGATGGCATGTGCGGCATGCTCAGCCCGCTACTCACCGTATATCGAACGTGTATTTCGGAAGCATTTGTATAAAAATAAATCGCTAACCCTGCAGCGTTGCGTGATAATTTCCAAACCGGTTCGCGTACCTCGGTACGTGCACGGTCGGGAAGGCGTGCATAACTGTTCTTCATCTCATCGACCCAGCCGCGTTGCTGGATGCACGATATTTCACTCTGTTGCGGATTAAACCACTTCATCGTTTGCGCCTGCAGAGTCATCGAAATCAGGCACAGACCTATTACAGTATATCTTTTATTCATACTTACTTAAAAAATGTTTCTTTTATGATATCACTATTTTTCGTACCGTACCGTTGCTCAACGACACGATATATATCCCCTGCGGCAACGTGAAGCAGGTCTCCCCTTCGCTCAGGCTTTGCTTCCGCAGCAGTGCGCCGATGATCGTATAAATATGCACGGTCACAGGACGAGTTGCCGTCAGGCAAAGCTGTTCTCTTTGTGTGCGGAACGACACTTCCGGTTCGACCGAAACATTGGCTACCGGCTCCGTCAACGATACCTCATACGTCATCGTCAGCTTGGGATATGTGGGATTCGTCACGGTACAAGTCAACGTTTTACCCACATACGATTCGGCAAACGAGAAAAGTCCGTCTCGATTAGCCTCGGGAATCACGGGAGCGCCCTTGTCCGTCCAAACAAAAACAGATGTCGTACCGTTCATCTTATACTCGCTCTTCAGATCGATTTTGTCGGATGGCGCCGACAACTTCACTTTGGCTTGCGGTGCATAAGAGCTCAAAAACGCCGGCCGGGGTAACGTGGAAAAAGTAAAGCAGTTTCTTTCGCACATGATTTGCAGCTTATTCGACGGATTAGGCGGCAGCTTTAACGTATGTGTCCCATTATTCATCAACGAAATAAACTCAATGTTCGGGCATCCCGACACATCTAACTCCTCGATCTTATTAGAATAGAAAGCTAACGTATTCAATGCTGTACACCCCGACACATCGAGAGACGTGATTTTGTTTTCGTAAGCGCGAATCAATTTTAACGATTTACAGCCGGACGCATTGAATGTTGTCAATTTATTCTCGTAACAAGTCAGGCTTTCCAATTTTGTCAGATTCGATACATCGAGCGATGTGAGTTGATTTGTTCGCAAAGCCACATCTTTCAGTTTCGGATTATGGGAAAGATCGATACTCTTCAGTTTACCGTTGGCTGCATAAAATTCTACAAGTTCCGGATTGTTCGACAGATCGATTTGTTCGAACCGATTCCCGCTTGAACAGAGAAATGTAAGTTTGGGATTATGCGTCACATCCAGCTTTGTCAACTGATTATAACGGCAACAAAAATGCGTTAGATTGATATTGGTAGAGATATCGATCGACTTGAATTCATTGTTGAAACAGTCGAGATAAGTCATCTTCGTATTGCCGGCGACATTCAAAGATTGTAATTGATTTCTTTCACAGTGCATTACCAATAAATCGGTAAAACCACTGACATCTAAATCGCCTCCCAGTTTCTTCTCCTTCCAGTTTATACTTTCCACACGCCCGTTCGCATTCCATTTCAGCCCGGGGACGTTCTTCCAATCTATCGCATCGAGTGGGGCAACGCCCAATTGTTCATAATTCTTTTTCCCTTTTTCCGCCGAATTTTGGATTAAGAACGCTTTCAGCTTTGCTACTTCCTGCGTGTTATACGTCTGTGCCGTCAGGCGCAAAGCACCTGACAGACAGACGATACTTGAAAATAAGATTACGATTTGTTTCATTATATATCACCAGATCGTTACTCGTTTGTCTTTGGCGATATACATCGGACTGTTCTCTGTGATGCCGAATGCCTGATACCATGCATCGATATGTGGCAGTTCGCCGTCTACGCGCCATTTACCCAAGGCATGAGGATCCATCTTTGTGAGACGAAGAATTTCTTCGTCCCGAATATTCCCGGCCCAAACTCCTGCATATGCAAGGAAGAAACGCTGGTCGGGCGTAAAGCCGAGCTTGTTCTCCAATGTTTTGCCGGCTGTCGCATTTTTAAAGGCCTGGTACGAAATCTGCAAACCGCCGTAATCAGCCAGTGTTTCGCCCAATGTAAACTTACCATTGGCATGCACGCCGGGCGCTACCTCGATGTTATCGAAGAAGTCGGACATGACTTTGGCACGCTCCTGAAATTTCTCGGCATCCGAGGCTGTCCACCAATCTTTGAGGTTGCCATCCTTATCGAACTGACGTCCCTGATCATCGAATCCGTGAGTCATCTCATGACCGATCACGACCCCTATTGCCCCGTAGTTGAAGGCGTCATCGGCATTCATATCGAAGAACGGATACTGAAGAATCCCCGCCGGGAAACAAATCTCGTTCGTAGTGGGATTATAGTAAGCATTCACGGTCTGCGGCGTCATATACCATTCATCGCGATCGACAGGCTTCGCGGCCTTATCGAGCATTTCGCGCATGGCAAACTGCGCAGCACGTTCGATATTAGCGAGGTAAGAATCTTTTTTCACTTCAAGTGTCGTATAATCTTTCCATTTGTCGGGGTAACCGATCTTCACATAGAACGCATTCAGTTTATCGATTGCTTTGGCTTTCGTCGAATCCCCCATCCAGTCGAGATTACGAATCCGTTCGGCGTAAGCATTCTGCAAGTTATGCACGAGGTTCACCATGCGCTCTTTGGCTTCGGGCGGGAAATATTTCGCTACATATAACTGTCCTACGGCTTCGCCCAAACAGTCATTGACACTGGCTTGCGCACGTTTCCAACGCGGTTGCATCTCAGTCTTTCCCGAAAGAATTTTGCCGTAAAACTCAAAGTTCTGTGTATAAATCTCGTCATTTAAATAAGACGCAGCATGATCGATCGCTTTCCATGAAAGATACGATTGGATCGCACTCAATGGTTCTTCGGCAATCAATTTATTCACTTCGACCATCGGCTCCTCTTGCGATACGGAAAGTTCTTTGATCTGAACATTCAGAGTAGCGAGGAATTTTGTCCAGTCAATGTTCGGAACCAGTTTCTGGAGTTCGTCGACCGTCATTTTATGATAGTTCGCATACGGATCGCGTGTTTTTACCTTGTCGAAATGTGATTTGGCCAGACGTGTTTCAATACGCATCACATCTTCCATTTGTCGTTGTGCCTGTTCGCCCGAAATCCCGAACAATTCAAACATCTTGACTACATGGTTTCTGAATTCGTTGCGGATTTTCATTGTGCTTTCATCCTCCTCAAGGTAATAATCGCGTTGTCCGAGCGAGAGTCCGCCCTGATAAGTCGAAAAGATGTTCTTTTTACTATCCATCACATCCGCATCGACATACACGCTGAAAAACGGCGACATGCCCGACAGTTTCATCTCGGCCAGAAAGGTCGATAGTTCGGCTTTATCGTTGATGGCTGCAATCTTATCGAGCCACGGTTTCAACGGTGCTGTTCCGTCGGTATTGAGCTTAGTACTGTCCATGGCGATATTGTACAAGTCGCCGATCTTTTGCGCCACCGTACCTTGCTCATGTTCTTTCCCTGCAATTTCTTCGATCAGACTTTTCAGTTGCTCGCGGTTGTCTTCACTCAGTTTGTCAAATGAACCGAAACGCGAGTATTCTCCCGTGAGGGGATGATTTTTCATCCACCCGCCACAAGCATACTGATAAAAATCAGTACCCGGATTGGCGGTCGTGTCGAGGTTTTCAATACGGATACCGGCATCGTCTGTCAAGGTAGCCGTCTTCGGATTTGAATTACAAGCCATCATCAATGGAATTAATGCTACTGATAAATACTTCTTTTTCATGTTAAATTCATGTTAAATGTTTTCTTCGGGCAAATTTAGATAAAATCTCCGAGATTTTACACCGGCAGGATAAAAAGACAAGG
>NZ_JBQNAZ010000077.1:0-5517 GCF_052170195.1 Tannerella sp.
GACAGCTTTTATTTATGAGTAAAGCAAACTACCAACGCAATTCGGGGATGAACCAAAACTTAGAACGTGCGGGGGGCGTTCCGCATCAGGTCGGAGAATTTTTTCTTTCCTTTCAGGTAAAAACTCAGCAGGAGCGACTGTTCCATCATTTCGGGGATGGAGTCGACAAGCGTCTTTGCCAGATTCTCTTTTCGGATGGCGGCGTATTCGCGTTTCCACTGTCGGAATACGTTTCGTGCGCGGACGATAGCCCACGCATTCTTCGGATGACCGAAAAGGACGAACTTCGTGGCCGCCAGATAGTCGAGGATAAATCGCCGGCACATGACCCGTCGCAGCGATTTGTCGGGGAGGTTTTTATAAATCATCAGCAGGTTGTTGCGGAAGTTCAGGAACGTTTTGTGCGGGCTCTCTACATGCAGCGTGCCGCCTCCTACGTGATAAACAACCGATTGAGGCGTACATAGCAGCCGGTATCCGCGTGCGCGCAGCCGCCAGCACAGGTCGATTTCTTCCTGATGAGCGAAAAAACGGCTGTCCAACCCGCCTTCTTTCCTGTAAACATCGGTGCGGACGAAGAGACAGGCGCCGCTGGCCCAAAACACGTCGGTTGCGGTGTCGTACTGTCCGTTGTCTTCTTCTACGACGCTCAACACGCGCCCGCGACAGAACGGATACCCGTAGCGATCTATCCATCCGCCGGCTGCTCCAGCATATTCGAAGGACGATCGGTGGCGTTCCGAGAGAATTTTGGGTTGCACGCCGGCGATGCGGGCGTCTCTCTCCATCGCGTCGAGCGGCGCGTCCAACCAGTGAGGCGTAACTTCCACATCGCTGTTGAGCAGCACCGTATAGTCTGAATCTACCTGCTCGATCGCACGGTTATATCCTTCGGCAAAACCGTAGTTCCGGTCTAAGACAATCACCCGTACAGACGGGAACCGCTCTTGGAGCATCGCCACGGAACTGTCGGTCGAACAGTTGTCCGCTACGATGATTTCGGCCGTTTCGCCCGGCGTATATTTCAGTACCGACGGCAAAAACTTCTCCATCAGCTTTCGCCCGTTCCAGTTTAATATGATGACTGCTACTTTCATTTCAATACTTGTTTTTATCAGTTGTCAGCATTCAGTTCTTCGGACGTTTAGTTGTTTTTTTGTTTAGCGTTCAACTCAACAACTCAACACCTCAACGCCCGCAGGGTTTCACTTTTCACTCTCCGTTTTTCACTTTTCGCTCTTCACTTTTCGCTCTTCACTTTTCGCTCTTCACTTTTCGCTCTTCACTTTTCGCTCTTCACTTTTCACTCTTCACTTTTCACTTTTCACTTTTCACTCTTCGCTCTTCACTTTTCACTCTCTTATATTTCCACCGTTTGTGTGTCCAGAGCCAGTTCGCCGGGTCGCGCAGGATGGTCTGTTCCATGCGGCGCGTATAGTCTTCGGTGATTTGGTTTTCCGGCAATTCTCTCGGGCGGTCGGTGATCAACTGAAAATCGACCGTGTAATGTCCGCGCTTCTCCTGTCTGACGTCGGCATAGATCACCGGCGCATTCAGTTTGACGGCCAGACGCTCCGGGCCCGTCAGCATGGCCGATTCCTGATTCAGAAACGTCGTCCAGTAGTGCAGGTTGGCTGGGCTGGGGGTCTGGTCGGCAATAAAGACGAAAAGGCTCGGCTGTTTCTCACGGGTGAGGCGGACTACTTCGCGCACCACGTCTTTCTTCCTGATGCCGAAAGCCCCGAAGCGTGTGCGCAGAAAAATGAACAGTTTATCGAACGCTTTGTTGTTGAGCGGACGATAGATTTGATAGACCTTCAGGCCACCGCCGAAGCACGATGGAAATCCGGTGAACCATTCCCAGTTGCCATAATGTCCCATCATAAGGATCAGGCTTGTGTGACCTTGTGCCAGAAGCGGCTTAACCATCTCGGGATTCGACAGGCGCGACCGACGAAGCAGCTCCTCGTGCGAGATGCCCGCCAGCTTGATCGTCTCGACGATGTAGTCGGCGAAATGCCGGTAAAACCGTCGTTCCAGTTCCCGCCGCTCCTGCTCCGTCTTGTCGGGGAAAGCATGACGCATGTTGTGCCGCACCACCTTCAGCCGATACCGCGCAACACGGTAAATGATAAACGACAGCGCGTCGGAAAACACATATAAAATACCCATCGGAAGCAGTGCGCAGGTTTTTACCCAGACGTAAAGCAATGTATATAAGACTCGGTTGCCCATGATGATCAGCCAATGAGGGTTGTCGTTAACGCCGTGCCGTCCGGGTTTGGTCTCTCCAGCCTGACGGGAGTGATGCGATTGACCAGCGCCACGTCGTAGGGCGCTTCCGTTTTGATGTAGTTTGCCGTGAAGCCATACATGCGGTTGCCTTTACGCGTGTGTTCGAAGAGTACTTCGGCCGTCGTGCCGATATGTGCCTCGTAAAATTCGCTGAGCTTGCGGTCGGATAAATCGAGCAGCTGTTTGCTGCGCGCATGTTTCACCTCGGGCGACACGACCGGCGTGATTTTCAGCGCCTGCGTGCCGGCACGCTCCGAGTAGCTGAATACGTGCAGTTGCGAAACAGGTAACGACTCCAGAAATTCCCGACACGCCTCAAAACAGGCGTCCGTCTCGCCCCGTGTCCCCACGATAACGTCTACCCCGATAAACGCGTGCGGCATCAACGATTTGATATGTTCCACTCGCTGACGGAACAGCGCCGTGTCGTAACGCCGGCGCATCAGCTTCAGCACCTCGTCGCTTCCGCTTTGCAGCGGGATATGGAAATGGGGCATAAAACGTTTGCTGGTGGCGGCGAACTCGATGATCTCGTCCGTAATCAGGTTCGGCTCGATCGACGAAATGCGGTAACGTGCGATACCTTCCACCTCGTCGAGCGCGCGAATCAGGTCTGAAAAAGTTTCGTTCGTACTCTTCCCGAAATCGCCGATATTCACACCCGTCAGTACGATCTCCTTCCCGCCTTCACGTGCTACCTGTTCGGCCTGCGCAACGAGGTCGGCGATCTTGCCGTTCCGGCTGCGTCCGCGCGCAAACGGGATCGTGCAGAAAGAGCAGAAATAGTCGCATCCGTCCTGCACTTTCAGAAAATGACGCGTGCGATCGCCCGACGAACACGAGGGCGTAAACGTTCGGATGCTCTTCGTCTCCGACGTGACGACCTTCTTCTCTTCCGACCATTCGTTCAGATAGCGGACTACGTCGCCCTTCTGCTCGGCTCCCAGAACCATATCCACATGGTCTATCTGCGATACTTCTTCGGGCTTCAGTTGGGCGTAACATCCGGTGACTACTACAAAGGCATCGGGGTGTTGCTTGCGTACCCGCCGAATCAACTGGCGGCATTTCTTATCGGCCAGCTCCGTCACCGAGCAGGTATTGATGACGCATATATCGGCTTGCTCTCCGTTTCGGATATTCCGAATTCCGTGTGCAGCCAGCTCCTTCCCGATTGTCGACGTTTCCGCAAAATTGAGCTTGCAGCCTAACGTATAGTAGGCCGCTTTCTTGTTTTCAAAAACCGCTTCGTCAATCATTTCCCCTTTTATTGTATGAATCCGCAAAGGTAGAAGAATTTCCAAGAACGGCAAAAGTGCCCGGATGCTCTTTTTAGATGCTTTGCCCCACACCGTTTCTGCATAATTTTGTTTACTTTTGCAAGCGCGAACAAAAATAAAATGGCAACGTGATGATTAAGGAGAATTTTATCAAATTGTACGAAACAAGTTTTCGCGAGAACTGGGATATGCCATCGGTGTCCGACTATGGAACCGATCAGGTGTTTTTCTTCCGCGATGTGGCCGAAGAGGTCGCCCGCCTGCATTTGGTGCTGGAGCAGTGTGGAGTGAAGAAAGGAGATAAAGTGGCACTTGTCGGAAAGGATTGTGCGCGATGGTGCATTGCTTATATGGCCACGATTACCTGCGGTGCCGTAATTGTCCCGATTTTGCAGGACTTCAATCCGAACGATATTCATCATATTATTAATCATTCCGAGTCCGTCGTCCTGTTTGTCTCCGACCGCATCTGGGACACGCTCGAAGAGGAAAAGATTCCGGATGTGCAAGTTGCTTTTTCATTGACCGATTTCCACTGTATCTTGCGCCGTGAAGGGATGCCTTCGCAATTGCGGCGCGAAGATGTGGATGCATTGATGGCCAGGAAATATCCCGCTGGCTTTACGAAAGAAGATATCCGTTATGCCGAAGTCGGCAACGAGGAGCTGATCGAAATCAACTATACGTCTGGAACGACGGGCTTCAGCAAAGGGGTGATGCTGACGGGGAATAATCTGGCGGGCAATGTAACGTATGCCCAAACGCTGAATCTGATGTTCCGCGGAGATGATGAACTTAGCTTCCTCCCACTGGCTCATGCGTATAGCTGTGCGTTTAACCTGCTCACCCCGATGGCCATCGGAGCGCATGTACATATACTCGGTAAGCTGCCTTCGCCGAAGGTGCTTCTCAAGGCTTTTCAAGACGTAAGGCCGAACCTTATTATTACCGTTCCGCTCATTCTCGAGAAAATATATAAGAACGTTATCCTGCCTCAACTCAACAAACGTTCCATGAAGATGGCGTTGAGTGTTCCATTGCTTGCGAACCGGATTTATTCACAGATCAATAAACGTCTGATTGATACGCTCGGAGGACGATTCTGTGAAGTCATTGTCGGAGGAGCGGCGATGAGTCAGGAAGTAACCGACTTCCTTTGCAAGATCAAATTTCCGGTAACCGTCGGTTACGGAATGACGGAGTGCGGCCCGCTGATCAGCTATTCGAATCATCGGGTCTTCGAGCCTACTTCGTGCGGACATATCCTGAAGGATATTATGGATGTGCGTATCGATTCTCCCGATCCGTATCATGAAGTCGGAGAGATACAGGTGCGTGGCGAGAATGTCATGTCAGGCTATTTCAAAAACGATGAAGCGACCGCCAATGCCTTTACCGAAGATGGTTGGCTTTGTACCGGTGATATGGGAACGATTGATGCGGAAAAGCGTATTTTTATCAGAGGACGAAGTAAAACGATGATATTAAGCTCAAACGGACAGAATATCTATCCCGAAGAGCTGGAGTCGAAGCTAAATAATATGCCTTTCGTGATGGAGAGTCTGGTACTTGAGCAGGACGGCAAAATTGTAGCACTCGTCTACCCGGATTACGATTCGGTCGATACTACCGTGGTGCAACATAGCGACCTTCCGGCTATCATGGAGCAAAATCGGATTGAAGTCAATAAACTTTTGGCCCCGTATGAACGTATCTCCCGGATCGAACTTTATCCGACGGAATTTGAGAAAACGCCGAAAAAAAGCATCAAGCGTTTCCTTTACCAAACCTTGTCCGGTCAAAAATAAAAGAAGGTATTTTCTTTTTCTATATAATAATGTATGTTTGTTGGTTGTTTTTATTTTGCTAGTTTTCTGCTACTTATAATTTTTTCAAAAAAAACCTGCAAAAATATTTGGAGAATATGAATGTAGTATCTACT
>NZ_JBQNAZ010000078.1:0-3916 GCF_052170195.1 Tannerella sp.
AAAGATACAAATCCCTGCAAATATATGCAACTGTTTTTGATATTATTTTATTGAATCACAAAATATTAAGCAAATATTAAGGAGCGACTATATACACCCATATCTTTTGATAATCAGACGTCAACCGTTGCAACAAAGTCATTCCAAGTGAACAATAAACATGTCGGTGCGGGCAACAAGCTGGTCCGGGGGATCGGAGTTTTGATAATCAAGCACAAGAAAGGATTTGCCGATGAAGAAACTGTCTTGTCCTAAAAGAGTTGACCGGTCGCTCCTCTCTCCTCCGTTTTCCATTAATTTTCCTATCTTTGTGGCATGAGTCAGCCTTTAGCAGAACGGTTACGTCCTACGACGCTCGACGAGTACATCGGTCAGAAGCACCTGACGGGCGAACGTGCGGTGTTACGACGGATGATCGAAGCCGGGCGCGTGCCCTCGTTTATTCTTTGGGGACCGCCGGGCGTCGGCAAGACGACGTTGGCCAAGATCATTGCCAAGCGTCTCGAAGCGCCTTTTTATACGCTCAGCGCGATCAGTTCGGGGGTGAAAGACGTGCGGGAAGTGATCGAAAAAGCGGGAAGCAATCCGCTGTTTCAGACAACCGTTTCCCCCATCCTGTTTATCGACGAGATACACCGTTTCAGCAAGTCGCAGCAAGACTCGCTTCTGAACGCCGTCGAGACGGGTATCGTTACGCTGATCGGCGCCACGACGGAGAATCCGTCGTTCGAGGTGATCCGTCCGCTCCTTTCGCGATGTCAGGTCTACGTACTCAAACCATTGGACGAAGACGACCTGCTGACGCTTCTGAATCGCGCCATTACGGACGATATCGTCCTCAAAGAAAAAAACATCGTCCTTCGTGAAACGGCTGCCCTCATTCGTTACTCCGGCGGCGACGCGCGCAAGCTGCTGAATATCCTCGAGCTTATTGTGTCGGCTGAGGAAGACGGCCATACGATCGAGATTACGGATCAAAAAGTCGTGGAGCGTCTTCAGGAAAATCCTGCCGCTTACGACAAAGGGGGAGAGATGCATTACGATATTATTTCGGCGTTTATCAAATCGATCCGCGGCAGCGATCCGGATGCCGCTCTCTACTGGCTGGCGCGCATGGTGGCCGGGGGCGAAGATCCCGAATTTATTGCCCGCCGTCTGCTGATTTCCGCGGCCGAAGACATCGGGCTGGCCAATCCCAACGCATTGCTGCTGGCCAATGCCTGCTTCGATGCGCTCAAAAAAATAGGCTGGCCCGAAGGACGCATCATCCTGGCCGAGACAACCGTCTATCTGGCTTGCAGCGCCAAAAGCAATTCGGCTTACTTAGCCATCGATAAGGCGCTGGCGCTCGTCCATGAGACGGGTAACCTGCCGGTTCCGCTCCATTTGCGCAACGCCCCGACGAGCCTGATGAAAGAACTTGATTACGGAAAAAATTACAAGTACGCACACGATTACGAAGGGAATTTCGTCAAACAGGATTTCCTGCCCGACGAGCTGCTTCGCACACGTATCTGGGAAGGGCAACATAACGCTGCCGAAGACAAACTGACCGAGCGTATGAAGCACCTCTGGGGCAAGCGGTATTCTTCTTCTGCACAAGAATAAAAATGTCTACGCTTTCCGGGTGATCAGGGCTACGGCATAAGCTGCAATTCCTTCACGTCGGCCTACGAAGCCCAACTTCTCCGATGTCGTCGCTTTGATGGAGAGCGCATCGGGCGAGACGCCCATCACCTCGGCCATGGTCTGTTGCATAGCGGGGATATGCGGGTTGAGTTTCGGCTGTTCCGCGGCGATCGTCGCGTCGATATTACCCAGCTCATAACCGGCTTCGCGCAGCAACTCCATCGTGCGACGAAGCAGGATTTTACTGTCGATGTCTTTGTATTCGCCGGCATGGTCGGGGAAGTGATAACCGATATCGCGCATGTTGGCTGCGCCGAGCAGCGCGTCACAGACGGCGTGAATCAGCACGTCGGCATCGCTGTGTCCCAGCAATCCTGTGCTGTGTTCGATACGTATGCCGCCGAGCCACAGTTCGCGTCCTTCGGCCAGCGCATGTACATCATATCCGAATCCGATACGCATAGCTTTCAAACCGTTGCAGGTTGAGGATTATTCAAAAAGGCTTTTCAATCCGTCCATATCGAACGAAAGGGAGAAGCGCAATGTCTGATCGAGCGGGTTGTTCTGTACGGTACTGATCAGATAAGCGGCATCGAGTTGAAATACGTTCATTTTGAAACCGGCTCCCATCGAAAAATACTGGCGATTCCCTTTCATGGCGTTTTCGTAGTAATAACCGCCACGCACAAAGAACTGGTTGTTATAGCTGTATTCGGCTCCAAGCGAGACATTGATCTCCTGCAGCTCTTCGTTGAATCCGCCCGGAGCATCGGAGAACGATTTGAACACGCCCGACAACGAGTTCATATCATTGTAATCCTTCATCCTTTGGCTGTATGCCTCGTCCGTCTCTCCGTCTTTCTTCTGCGGTTGGCTGGGGACGAGGTATTTGTTCAGGTCGAGATAAACGCCGAACTGATTGTATTCGTCGATCGGATAAAGCAGGCCTGTACCGATCTTCAGGTTAGCAGGCAGGAAGTATTGTTTGGCTCCGCCGTTGAACGATACCTTGGAGCCGATGTTTGAGATATTATATCCCAAGCTCCAGAGGCTCTCGCTCTCTCCGAGGTAGACGTATTTTTCCATATAACCGGACACGTCGACGGCTACGGCATTGGCAGCCTGCATGTCCTGTTCGGCGTCGGCGCCCAGATCGGAACGGATATAACGCAGAGCAACAGCCATCGAGTAGGCATCCGAGAGTTTCATCCCGTAACTCAGGTCGAACGTCATTTCGTAGGGGTTGATATTCATCAGCTCCTTGCCACCGTAATCGGTGATCGGGATGACACCCAGCGAAAAGTAACGGAGCGAGGCGCCGATGGCCGAACGATCGTTTTGTCCGGGTTTATAATACCCTGCGGCATGTGCCATATAGACGTCTCTGACCAACTTGCGCAACCACGGCGTATAAGAGATCGCCACTCCCGCCTTGCTCTCCATAAACGCATACTTCGAGGCGTTCCAGAACTGCGAGTTGATATCCGGAAGCGTAGCCGCCCCGTTATCGCCCATACTTCCTCCCCGAGCGTCGGGCGCAATCGAAAGCGACGGAATAGCCGTATGGATCGGACTGAATGTCTGGTATTTGTCTTTTTCCGCATGTAGTGGAAAGGTTATCATACCTATGACCAGCAGCGTCAGGCTGCTTCTGCTAAAAATCTTCATATATACGTTTCAAATCAAATTCGTACCTATATAAACTCCGTTCTTCTTGCTTTATTGTGCAAAGCCCCCGAAGAACCCTTCATTTTTCGACCGACAAAAAAGGCTGACCGCCCGAACAGACATCACGTCGTTCAGAATTTCAGCCTTTCTATTACTGTTATGCGATTATTTCGCAGCGATCACTTCGACCTCTACCAGTCCGTTCTTCGGCAAGGTCTTGACGGCAACGGCCGAGCGTGCGGGATAATCGCCTTCGAACTGTGCGGCATAGACTTCGTTAACGACTGCAAAGTCGCTCATATCGGCCAGAAAAACGGTTGTTTTCACGATGTCCGCCATCGTATATCCGGCCTCGGCCAGAATGGCTTTCATGTTCTTGAACAATTGCTGCGCCTGCGCCTTGACGCCTCCTTCCACAAATTCGCCCGTCGACGGGTCTAAGCCTAACTGTCCGGAGACAAACAGCAGATTGCCTGCCTGAACAGCTTGGCTATACGGTCCGATGGCTGCAGGCGCCTGATTAGTGTTGATTACTTTTTTCATCTTTCTCTTTTTGATTAATATTCGCAAATTTAGATAAAATCCTCGAGATTTTACACCGGGCAGATAAAAACACAAG